>CAYZNN010000028.1:0-47312 GCA_964479665.1 uncultured Rikenellaceae bacterium
TAGTAGCAGCCGTGCTCCAATGGTATATTCCTTGAATTTGGCATAAGAGTTAAATATAACTTTCGTTAAAACCCTGTCAGTGTTGCACTAAACAGTTAAGTTTCCTATGCAATCTATCTTTATTTTAATGGGATTCAATGAACTCAATCCACTTATACTTGCAATCCTTAGAAAACGCCTTGACAACTTTGCATTTTTATCATTTGCAATTTCTGTTTCTAAATGATGCCTAAAGTTATAATCAGAACTACCAAGTTTCTGTACCCTATATAATTTATCACTTATCGCTTTAAAGTCTCTATTGCCTATGGAATTCGAGACTTCTTCCGGGGTCATACCCAAAATAAACATTTCATTCTGTTGCAAACTTAACTCCAAATTCAAGTTAGGGCTTGGGAGTTTTTCAAGAAACCCTTCGGGGAAAGCACCCTCTGGTTTCTGTTGTATTATATCCCAAACTTCATTTGTACTTTTTATTACTACAGGCAATCCAAATTTCTTTCGTTCAACTGCGTGCCAAAATGTGCAGATATGTTCCTGCTTATTACCTTCGGAATCGGTGTAGATTGCAATATGATGATTGTTTCCGGGTTTTACGTAGCCAATATTGTTGTCGTTATCATCCTTTCTAACTGGTACTACCGCCGAAAGTCCAGTATAACAACGAACAGATTTTATTGGCTTTGATATACCTTCATCTTCATACCACTTAATTACCTTATCGCCACGCTGAATATCCTTGAAAGCCTCCTTAGACTTTCCATCAAACTTATTGAGCCTATTTTGTAGTATTTGCTTTATTCTCCCATCAACAACTTTGTCTACTTTGTTAAAATCAATATCTACTGAATATTTTATCACATAATCGCTGCTAAAGCACGAAGCATATTCAAGTAAAACCAGTTTATTTTTGTCAATGTACAGAGGTTCTTTTTTTAATGATGCAATTGCTTTTTTTGCATCCCCGTATTTTGCAATTCTTTCCTCAACTATTTGTTTGATTTTTGGTAGTACAATTAATTCGGGATTTTCAAAAGCATATTTGAGAGGTTTTCGTTCTGTTGTTTTAACCTTTCCATAAACTTTTTCTTCACTCAATGCCCCTCTTGGAATAACAATTCCAGTTTGAACAACTTTTTTATTTCCTTTTTTCCCAATCTTTCTTTTGCCAGTTACAGCAACTTTTTTACCGGCTTTAAACGATATGAGTATACCTGCGACCTTTTCCTCCACCTCCTTAACAGTAAAAGGCTGTTCGCTTATTATGTATTTTTCAAGAAGTGAGAGTTTTTCTTTGAAATTAATAGATCTACTTTCTATATCTGCTTTTAGGTCCTCTTTGGTTTTACTAGAATTAAGAGTGTTAAAACGCTGAATGTAACCCTGTTTTGTACAAGCAATAACAAGTGCATCTACTGCGTGATGTCTATAGTCATCACGCTTACTCCATCCTGTAATAACCTCTTTCCTATGCTTGTTTTTACCATGTTCGCTTTCCCATTCTACAAAAGATGTCAAACCGAGCTCCTTGTATTTGTTGAATTGCAAATTCATAGTCACATCATCCCAACCCCATAGGTTCCGTAGCTCTGCTGTAACATTCCCCGAGGTTGCCCAAACATTATGGGATATTGTTTGTAATACTTCCCTTGCTTTTTTAGCAATATACTGGCTTTCTCGCAGTTGACGGTCAATAAAGTTGTCAGGGATTTTGCTTTCCGTCATAAGCAATTTATCACGCTTTGCTTTTTTAATAACTCTATTAGAATATAGCATTGAAACTCTTTCAACGTAAGCATTAAAAGTTTCGGTGGACTTTGTTTTCATAAAATCGTAAGCAGTCATATCGCCTTTACCGGAATTGCAATGGCGGTGTGCAAGAGTTTTATTGCTTTGAGAGTCGTCAAAAAGTTTCGATTTTGGAATAATATGCTCAATGTCAACATCGGTGCCTTTAATTGCATCAACCAAGGAGATTGGCTGTCCGCAGTATATGCAAATCGCATTCAGTTTCTTATCCTCGTTGTCCATCTCCTCATATAATCGCCACTTTAAAATATTATTTCGAGTTGCCCTCAATCCAAATTCTTGTAATTTTTTAGCGATTTGCTCATTTTCTCTTTCTCTCTTAGTGATATTCAAAAATGTTTCGTTGCGTTCATCCTTACTTTGCTTTAATTCTCTGGCTAGTTCAACTCTAATCTCATCTGGTTTTCCATATTTATCGATAATTGCATTAACAACGTTCACCATTTGGTTCAAAATCTTTTCCACAATGGGCTGTCGAAGCGAATTTTTTGCGATTGGTTTTAGTCTATCCAGTAGTTCCCTTCTTAGATTTTCATCTTTTGTAAGCGAGTTTGAGTGATTATAACCGGCATAGCACATTGCTTCGCTATACCCATCGCCCTCAATTAGGTAGGGCAATATCTTTCTTATAGTTTTGGCCGACTTGTTGCCAAAACCCTGTTTTGTGAAATCAACATTCGCCAATTTATCGGCTATATCCCTTTCTATTTTAAACTTTTCCAGTAGAACTCTACTGCATTCAACCTGGTCGGGAATTGAGTATATAGTATGCCATAGCTGATACAATGGTTCATTTTCAACTTTTGGATGAACAAATTTTAGGTTTTTCTCTCCAATTACTTCTCCTGTGGATTTGTTGTATAAGTATGCCTGTTTGTTTTTTTCAATAATGTCGATATCGAATTTTATTAAATGGGCATACTTGCTTACATCGTCAAAACATTTCAATATTGCATACTTTGTTGTATTACCTTTTATTCCTTTAGTTAATTGTTTATTGAAAAAACATTCATTTTTCTTCAATCCTAAGATTCTTTGAATATCTGTGGGTGTAAGTTTCTCATTGTTATCTAAATGCGCGAACAATGCCTGTTTTTGCTCAAGTGTTATATCAATTTCATTTCCTTGCTTATTCTCTACTCTTATGCTGTTAATGCCCTCCCAAAGTTTTGCATACTGAAATATTGGCGAGCTTTTTGGTGCAACCTTTGGCCCAACAAAGTACTCTCTGCCATCTAAGCCTTTTCGCCAGAACCCTTCAAATTCGCATACCGAAACCAGGCCTTTTTGTGATTTTAAAGGTCTTTGATAATAAATTATTTCATTTCTGATTTTTGCGATTATATCATCATTAAGTATGTTGGGATAATGCTTTTTCTGCTCATTGCAAATACAATCGAACTCTTCGATATATGCTTCACGAGGAAAAATATTCTCTTTAACTCTATAGAATTCATCATTTTTTAATTGCTGATAAAAGTGTTGACCAATGGTAAGGTTTTGCTCCTTGATTTGTTGATGTCGGTTTTTAACCTTTGCCACATATTCGGTATCCTTTTTATCAAGATTAGAATCGCTTCTACTACTTTTATATCCTCGCTTTTGGTTTAACCACAATAAAAGTCTTCCTAACTCATGAAGATCAACTTTCTCTGCTGCAGCCTTATTTCGCAATTCCCAAAGTTGCATTTTGGGAAGTTTCTTTAATTCTTCGGAAGGTAACATATTGTGTTTAAGCAACTCTTGTACTAGATATTTTCGGCGAAGTTGATATCTATCGTATCCTTTTCTAATTGTACGCTTTTGGGTTCGGACAGAGTTCCTGCTCTCTCCAGTTCCTTTTTCAAAATCTTTCCCTTCCTTGCCTTCATAAGGAATAATTCTACTCCCTAAGCCTAAAATTTCTCTATTAATAACTCCACTTATTTCATTTTCGGCAATTAATGCCCAACCAATTGAAGCGGAGCCCAAATCGAGTCCTAAAATTTTTTTCATGATACTTGCATTTTTTTAATTCATACACTATATTTGTTTCACAATCTGAAGCAATTCACAAAAAGGATTATTCCGTTGTGAAAACATTTAAGCCACCCTCGTCTTTCAATACGGGGGTATTTTTTGCTTAATTGTTTTCGATACAATGTAGAAAACTATTTTCTTTACCTTTCATACTGCATTTCTTATTTTCCCCTCCACATACTCCTTTAACCCTTGCGGTTCAACAACTTCTACCTCGCCCAGTAGGCCTAGCACAAAACGGGCAATGCCCTCGAACGAGTATACCTGCGTTTTGTATATAAAAGCGCCATGGTGTTTCTCAATGCTGGTGGCGGCTTCGGGATGCTCTTCGACCAAAAGGTGCTTGGCCCTATTGCTCAGTTTCAATGTTACTTCAATTGGTTGGCTACCACTCATTCCAAACGTATCTATCGACTTTTGCCTGTGCCTATCCTCAAACCGGAAGGGTTTATCGGTTTGTATCGCTTCGCCAATTCGCTCCACTTTATACTGCTTAACTTCGCCGCTGGCTACTTCGTAAGCCAAAAGGTACTGAAAGTAGCTGTGAAAGCTAATGGGTTCAACTAACCTATTGCCAACGGTGCTACTGCTTATCGACTGGTAACTCTTAAGTATTAGCTGCTGCTTACTGGCTATTGCCCTTCGGGCAATGCTAATATTGCGCGAAATATTCTGGTTGTATATACTCTCGGCCAAATTATCCATATCGGTAAGGGCGTACAACTTCGACAAAATATTTTTTTGCAAAGGGCTCAGAATGGGCGCAGCCTCAATGGCCTGTTTTATTAGTGCTGCCTCTTCGAGGCTGAATACGATTAGCTCCCCGGGATTTATGCAACCCTTACTGGTGCTCTCGATACGAAAGCGGTTATGGCTTTTGGTAATGTCAAAACCAATATCGCGAAGCAGATCGAAGTACCGCTCCACGGTTCGCTCTGAAACCTCGAAACTTTGGGCAACATCGGCCTTGGTGCAGCCTAAGGGTGATCGCAGCCGGGCAATTAGCTGTAGCACCCTAAAAATCTTCTTTTGCTCTGACAATGCCAACTATTTTTAGGTAAATATATCGAAAAAAGACAAAACAAAACTGCCACTAGCGCATCAACTTTTACTTTTCGGGGGTTCGAGAAATACCGATACCAGCACCTGTTGCTCGGGCCTGGCATTGGGGTTAACCATTTGCACCACAACGGTAAATAAATCGTAGCCCAGTTTCATAAACTTAAACATTTGGTAGTTCAAATCCCTGGGAACATAGCCCAGCTTATGCTCGCCGAGGTGAATAAGAATTGCATGCTTGTCGAACGGATTGGTGGGCTCGACAACCAGCTTGAGTTGGGTTCCAATTTTGAGCCTATCGAATACAAATGCCCCTTCGTAATAGGTAAACCCTGCAATGTGGAACTGGTAAAGGTGCTCCCTTTTAGCTTTCTTTTCCATGACTTAATATTTTTGATTTTACAAATAAAAAGCCATGTTGCGACAATTAGTGTCGCATTTTATTTTTTCCAAAACGGTTTTAGTAACTTAAATTTTCAACTTAATGCATTTCAAAGCGCCTTTTTCAATTAGAATTTGGAGGGGAATTGAACTCGAAAAACCGTTTATTATTATGTTTAATCCAAAAACGTCAATGTATTGAAATGGTTTTGCATATAAAACATCAACGCATTGACATATTAACCATCTTTTTATTTAAGTGAACTAACAAAAAAAAGGGACAACCAAATTGGTTGCCCCTTTTAAATATTACTTATAAACCCTACTGAAGTGGTTTAACAACCTCTATTAGTTCGGGCAAATCCATTTTAATGTTTTTAAGGTGCTCAATGGTTGGAACGCCATTGGGGGTCCATCCCCTGCGCTTGTAAACTGCATCGAGCAGCTGTTCGTAACGATCTTCGCGGTACTTTCGGGTTGCAGCCATTTTTTCCTCAACGCTCATGTTGGTTGGGTCAATTCCTACATTCTCCTTAAGCTGCTTGTCGTAACGCTCCTCGCGGCTCAGGTACTCCTCCTTGGTAACAGGACCGCATGCGCGGTAGGGTTGCGCATCGTGCTTACGCAGGCCATAGCCACGGCGAATATTGAAAATACGCTGGAAGTTGTAAACGCGCTCGCTCTGGCGAATCAGCTCGTGCTTATCGATATTGTTTCCGGTAACAGCATTGTAAACCGTTACGTAATTATCGACATGCTCAGGAATTTTGTGTGGCTCGTCGGTATCGGCATTGCCTTTGGGAACAACGTCGTTCCAAGGTAATTTGCAGAATCCTTGCAGGCCAAACCATGTGCGGAACATGGGGAAGTAGTGAAGCGCCTCGGCTTTGCTTTCGAAAGTTGGCAGCTGATTGTTAACCATATCCATAAATATAAGCCAAGCCTCGTCGTGCTGAGGGCCTTTGTTGGTCATAGCGTAACCGCCCTGCTGAGCCAACGACTCCTTCGAAACGTACTGCGAGTACTCAAGGCCTTTGTTCTCCATTCCAATGTCTTGTAAAAAATTGGCATCGGCCCCGTACTCTTTCGCAAATTTCTCTTTCATTTTGCGAACGCCCATTCCGGCAACCACTCCAAAACCTTCGCCACGAGCCAGCTGGTGCATAAGTTCCATCATGTGCTCAAAGTTGCCAAAGTTAAGTTCGAGTCCGCCTGTGCGCTCCTTGTTCAGAATGCCGTTCTCGTAGCACTCCATAACAAAAGCCACAACGGTACCCCAAGTAATGGTGCAAATTCCGTAGGTGTCGCAGTAGAAATTGGCTTCAATAATGGCTTCGGGATCGAAAATACCAAGGTTAGAACCTAAACCGGCAACGGTTTCGTACTCGGGACCATCGACAATAACCGATTGGCCTTTGTAAGGGCCCGTTTTCAATACATAGTTGTCAACTCCCTTGGAGCAGCTCATGGCGCAGCCAATCCAGCAACCATCGGGAATATTTTGGGTAAAGTACTTGTCGCGGAAGATGTTACTGTGAATTTTTTGACCATCGACACTGCTGCCAAACTTAAAGTTATGAGTTGGAAGAAGGTCGTAATCGTTCATTACGTTGGCAATGTTTGCGGTTCCCTTCTTGCGCATTTGGCATTGGTGGTCGTCGAGTTCGCGAATTTCGGCCTGGTAACGGCGTCCCCTTTCGGTAATAGCCTCAAGGTTGGCCACGTTGTTGAGGTTACCCTTTACGCCAGGGATTTTTGCTACAATAGCCTTTATTTTTTTGTCGCGCATTACGGTACCAATACCGCCACGGCCGGCTTGTTTTAGCCTAATTTTTTTACGTTTAGGATCGTAAAATGTGAAGTTAACCATACCGATTAGCGAATGCTCGGCTCCGGCACCGGTAGAAACAATACCAATGTTTTTATAGTCCTTCTCGTCGTCGGCAAAAACCTCGGTCAGCTCCTCGGCTAAAATATGGCTATCCTTTGCGTAACCTGGGTCTTCGTAAATTTCGATTTTATGGTTAACCCCATCAATAAAAATAATAACATCCTTATCGGCTTTGCCTTGCAATTCGAGGGCATCGTAGCCCGAAAACTTTAGGAAAGGCCCAAAGAAACCGCCCACATTCGAGTCCATAACCGAATCGGTTTGTGGCGAAAGGCTCACCAGTAGCGACTTACCTGTACCCGAGTACTGTGTAATGCCACCAACGGGACCTGAGCTGATGATAATTTCGTTTTCGGGATCGTTCCATTTGGTTGTTGGAGTTGTGGCATCCCAAAGCAAACGTAAACCGTAGCCTTTCCCGCCAACAAATTTCTCTTTCATTTGGGCTGGTACCGCTTTCTCCTTCACCTCGTTGTTCGAAACGTTGATGTATAGAATTTTGTCGGTGTAACCACGGTAAAGGGCTTTCCACTCGTAGTTTACTGAGTTAAGCACCTTTTGCTTGGTTTTCAATTCCTTAACTTTCATACTTGCTGAGTTTTGGTTTATTATTCAATTTTTATGGGAGCTAAGTTACTAAATTAAGGGTTGCAGTAAATGATTATTATCAATATGTAAATCAATGCATAACGGTTAAATCTTTAAAGTTTGATTACAGTTATCTATTGGTATCGCATAATCAGGAGATTACGCAATTATGCGAATTGCAAACAGATAAAATGAATGCTATTAAACAGGGAAAAATTTAAAGGGCTTTTTCGAAAAGGATACGAACCATTTCGTTGGGAACATGGGTAACTATTCCCTTGTTAATAAAGCCTTTGTCTTCGAGAAGCTGGCAGATCGACTTGTCATCGACAGGAATAGTACCCCGAATATACTTATAGCCTTGCATTATAGCTTCGCTAATAGCAAAATCGATCAGGGTTTTGGCTAATCCCCTACGCTGGTAATGTGGGAAAATTGCTAGCCTATCCATAAAAACTGCAGTTTCGATATCTCTATCGGGTTTGAGGGTAATAGTGCCAGCAGCAATTTTTTTATAAAAAATGATGTAAACATGCTGGTTGGCTATATCGTACGAAATGTTGGCATAGTCGGCATGGCTGTTGTGCCAATACTTAACCCCCTTATCGAGAAGTTGCTGGAAGCATTCGCGAACAATGTAAAGCACTTCGAGTAGTTGCGAATCCTTTGCCTGCTTGATTTCTATCATAAAATTGGAAAAGATACTAAACCCCTAAAATAATTTAATTTTTAGAATAAACCATTTTGCCATCGATAAATGTTTTTAAAACTCTTGCTTTTGGCAGAAGGCTTTCATGCACAGTCATAATATCGGTATCGAGAACTACAAAATCGGCACATTTGCCAACCTCGAGGCTTCCCTTATGCTCCTCTTCAAAGGCCACTCGGGCTGCCCAAATGGTCATGGCCCTGAGCGCCTGCTCGCGGGTAAGCGCATCCTCCATTTGAAAACCCTCTTCGGGTTTCCCATCGAGGTTCTTGCGAGCCACGCCAGCATAAAACCCGTAAATGGGGTTAATATGCTCAATGGGGAAGTCGCTGCCATTGGGAAGCCATCCATTTTGTTCTAACAACTTTTTGTAAATGTAGGCTGTTTCTATTCGTTTCCCCAATCGATTAACCGCCCAAAACATATCGGAAGTTGCATGAGTAGTTTGAATTGAAGGAACAACAGCCAGCTGGCCGAATCGATTCAAATCGTGAGGATGAACCGTTTGAGCATGCTCAATTCGCCAGCGCAAATCGTTTTGGGGTTTAAGAAATTTGGCGTACACATTCAGCGTGAGGCGAACTGCCGCATCGCCAATGCAGTGGATTGCCACCTGATAACCAGAATCATATGCTCTTTGGCAAACCTCAGTTAGTCGCTCCTCCGTTTCGAGCTGAAGTCCGCGGTTTTTGGGGTCGTCGCTGTAGGGCTCGAGCAGTAGGGCACCCCGAGAGCCCAGGGCTCCATCGGCGAAAAGTTTAATGGTACGAACCGTTAAGCGAGGCGTTGAGTAGATTCCCCTATCGACAAAATGGGCAAAATTCTCTTTTGAGGGATTGAGCATAGCATTAACCTTCATGGCAAGTGCGCCCGATTGCTGCATTGAATCGATAAGTTGAACATCTGCTAACTCTAAACCTGCATCGCCTACTGAAGTTAGCCCAACTGCAAAGCAGTTTTGCTGGGCACGGTTTAGGGCATTTTCCTTTTCAGCTCTAGTATAATCGGGAATATGCTTCCGTACCAAGTCGAGGGCATTGTCGATAAGTAACCCGGTTGGCTTGCCATTATCAACCTTAACTTCGCCTCCGCTAACTGTTGTACCTTCTGTAACTCCCGCTACCTTTAATGCAACTGTATTGGCCAGGGCGGCATGACCATCGATTCGTGTAATGAGAACGGGTGTATGGGGGAAAGCCTCGTCGAGTTCCTTGCGGGTTGGAAACTCTTTTATATCCCATTCGTTCTGATTCCACCCTCGTCCTAAAACCCAAGCATTAGGGAAAGTGGAATGATGATTCACTAGAATTTGAACCGTTTCGGCCCACGACTTGGCACCAGCCAATTGGGCATTGGCCAATGAAAGGCCGTAGTTAAGGAAATGGCAATGCGGATCGAAAAAACCGGGATAAACACTAGCGCCCTTGAGGTTAAGTGAATTAACTGATTTGAATTGGGATACTATTTCGGTTTCGGTTCCTAGGGCTACAATTCTACCATTGGCAATGGCCATGCTGGTATGTATTGTAAATGCTGAGTCGACGGTATAAATTTTGGCATTGGTCACTACTAAATCGACCTCCTGTTTGGAACTGCACGACATAATAAGCAAGGTTAGGGTGATGATACCAAATGTACACAATTTCATGGCAATCAATTTCATTAAAGGTTTTGTGGTCAAAATTAAAAGTTTTTTTTGAAACCTGAAGTGACTCTCAGGTCGGCTTTTCCACTTTGCTTAGGCTCAGTTAACAATATTTCATACTTTTGCACGTATTAAAGCAAAGCCCAAAGTAGTCCATGTATAAATTGTTAACTCTTTCGGTAGTTATCGCCTCCACAATTTTCAGTTCGTGCGAAAGGGATAACTTTTCAACCGATCCCAAGTTTAAATTGTCGTTTAGCTGCGACACCATGCATTTCGATACAGTTTTTACCAGCATTGGTTCAGCCACCCGCCATTTTAAAGTGTACAATAGGAACCGGAGCGACCTTCAAATATCACACGTGAAACTGGCAAGGGGTGCATCATCGTTCTTCCGTATGAATGTTGATGGCGAAGCCACCAACCATGCCCGCAGTGTGACTATTCGTGGGGGCGATAGTTTATTTGTTTTTGTAGAGGTTACAGTAGACCCTACCAATCAAAGTTCGCCGCTTCTTATTGCCGACTCCATTGTTTTCGAAACCAATGGCAATATTCAGGATGTGAAATTAATTGCATGGGGGCAAGATGTTTACCTTCACAATGCAATCGAAATTTCAGGGAATTATACATTGCCCAACGACAAACCCCATTTGGTTTATAATTACCTGTATGTGGAACCTAATGCCCAACTTACAATTCAACAAGGCACCAGATTTCATATGCATAATAACGCCTTTTTGGCTGTTGCCGGATCGCTCAGCATTAATGGCACCTTCGAAAACCCTGTAACTTTTGAAGGAGACAGGCTAGAATCTTTTTATAGCGACAAAGCTGGCCAATGGGCTGGCATTTGGCTAATGGCCGGAAGCAGAAATAATTCTGTCAATTGGGCTCGAATAAAAAATGGCATTTATGGTATTATTGTCGATACAGTTATGACCCCCGGTTTGCCAACCCTTACCCTAAACAATAGTAGAGTTGAAAATATGAGCTACACCTGCTTGTTAGGTCGTGGTGCAACCATTGAGGTTTCCAATTCGCTCTTTTTTAATGCAGCCAATTATGCTGTTGCACTTACAATTGGAGGTCGTTACAGGTTTTACCATTGCACTATAGCCAACTATTGGGCACAGTATGTACAAAGAAAGGGACCCGCCCTATTGCTCAATAATTTCTACACCTATAAGCATCCAACAACTGGGATAGAAATGGTTGAACCACGTGATCTGCATGAGGCTCATTTTTCGAATTGCATTATTTATGGTTCGCTCGATAATGAATTTGTAATAGACAATTTATACAATGGCAATCCTGTAAGCGCATTGATGAACTATTATTTGGACCACTCAATTGTTAGGGTTCCGCATAATTTCGATCTATCCAACTCCACCTATTTTAACAACGTTTTACGCGAAAACCCTAAGTTTATTGATACCCGAACCTACAATTTTCAGCTCGATACCCTTAGCCCTGCCAAGGACTATGGGCGGCTATCAACAAGCCTGCTTTTCCCTTTCGACTTAAATAATGTGAGCCGTTTGAACGATGCAGGGCCCGATTTGGGTGCATTTGAACGGGTTGAACCCCGATAATTCCTTGGTTATGGTTCCTGCCGGCTGCAATTGGTTGTGTAGGGCTTGCGCCCATAGGGAGTTTACCCAGGAGCAGAGCCTCGAGCATAAGTTAGGGTTTGTATGTAAAATGCTGAAAGCATGGGAACATACCATTGAATCGGTTCGTTCAGTTTCGCATAGCGAGCGTTGGTACTACCGTGCAAAAGTAAGCCTCAAGGCACAACGGCTCAATAACCAATGGACGTTTGGCACTTTAAACCGCGATGAATTCATTCCCATACCCCAATGTCCAATTCACGCCCCCATTGTTGTTAAAACCATAGAAACGCTTCAGCGCTTTTTGCCATTTCCAAACAACTTCGAACTGGCTTTTCTGCAACAAACCCAAGCCCAATGCGTTATGGTGCTCAAACAAAAGGAAATACCCGACACAAAATGGTTCACTCAAACTACCGAAAATGAACTTCGTTGCATTGGTATTGAGGGGCTTTGGATTCACCTGAACCCTTCGGCCGGACGACGCATGTTCGAAAAAACCCAGTGGATTAACCTTTTTGGTGAAAAGCGCTCGCAAAGCGAAAGTGGACTTTGGTATGGCCCTGGGGCCTTTCAGCAACTTATTCCCAAATTGTATAACGAGTCGGTTAACGAAGCCAAAGCGTTTTTGAAACCTACTAAGCATTCAGCAGTAGTCGATCTATACTGCGGGGTTGGTGCTACACTTCGCGAATGGATAGGCAGCGGTTCAACCACACTGGGCGTAGAACTGGGTGGCGAAGCCATTGAGTGCGCAAAATTAAACGCTCCTGATGCAAATATACTTCGGGGTGCTTGTCGCCATCGTATACCTCAATTTGCACAATGGGCAAAGGCAAAAAGGGATGAAGGGAAGGAAGTTTTACTATACGTGAATCCGCCCCGAACAGGCATTGAATCAGAAGTACTCGAATGGATTGTGCATGAAGAAAAACCTCTTCGAATCGCATACCTCTCGTGCAGTCCCGGCACCCTCTCAAAAAATCTCACATTCCTTTGTAAACACGAATATAGAGTTACACGAATTATCCCATTCGACTTCTTTCCCCAAACAAAACATATTGAGTGCCTTGCTTTACTTGATTTATTGGATTATTGAGTTATTGCCTGCCTAGCCCTGCCGGCAGGCAGGGCTAGGCAGGGGTTATTGAAGACGGAAGAGATAAACAATCAACAAACAACTGAACCGAGAACTGGCCCTTCGATAAACCCAGGGCAAATGAGCCTCAGGGCAAGCAACAGAGAACAGAGAACTGATAGCCGATAACTGACAAACGTCCCCAAATTCTTATTATCTTTAGGCGAACATTTTTATTTGATACCATGCGAGTAAGAAAACTTTCTATTTTACTATTTCTGCTAATATGCTTTTGGATATCTGGAGAAGCTCAGGAACGGTACAGGGTTATGTTTTATAACGTTGAGAACCTATTCGACCCGTTTAAGGATAGCCTGACCCGCGATGAGGAGTTTACACCACGGGGTGCCCGTTACTGGACCTGGAAACGTATGACCGAAAAGCTGAATAATATTTATAGGGTTGTTACTGCTGTAGGTGAATGGGATTTGCCTGCCATAGTAGGATTCTGTGAGATTGAGAACAGTTTTGTTTTGTATCAACTATTAAATAAAACGCCCTTGGCCAAGTACAACTACCGTTTTGTACATAAGGAATCGCCCGACGGCCGTGGAATTGATGTAGCGCTTATATACCGACCCGATCGGTTTGTTTTACAGGAGGAACGTTTTTTCAGGGTTGTAAACCCCGATGATGCTAAGCGTACAACCCGCGATGTGCTGTATGCCCGTGGCATACTGGGGAATCTCGATACGCTGCATGTTTTTGTTAACCACTGGCCCTCGAAGTTCGGAGGCGAACTGATTTCGGAACCGGGCCGATTGGCTGCCGCCCAGTTGGTTCGGGAAAAAATTGATTCCATTCTCATTTTCTCACCCGAGGCACGCATAATTATTATGGGCGATTTGAACGATGGCCCCAACAGCCCTCCATTAGCCAAAGTTTTGGGTGCAAAACCCGCACAAGCACCCATCAGCCCTAACGGGCTGTACAACCTTCACCACCGTTTCGAAGGGAGTGGTACTGGCACAATTAAATTTCAAGGAGCTTGGGAGGTGATAGATATGATGATTGTTTCGGGAGCACTCCTCAACCGGAACCACCCCATTTATGCAACCCCCGAAAGCGGAAGAATTTTTCAGGCCGATTTCCTGAGCGAAGAGGATACTAATTTTGTTGGCATTCGCCCTTTCCGAACATACATTGGGTTTAAGTACCACGGAGGGTTTTCCGACCACTACCCCATATACATGGACCTATACCCTAACCCAACACCCTAAGCCTATGGAAACTGCAGGAATTATTGTTTCGGTTGGATTAATTGTGTTCGTTTCGCATTTGTTTACAGGCATTTTCGAGCGTAAAATGATTCCCGACGTGCTGCTACTCATGCTACTTGGGCTCTTGGTGGGTCCCATTTTGGGTTTAATAACACCCCAAGAATTCGGAATTGCTGGCCCCATGTTCACTACCATTACGCTGGTAATCATACTTTTTGAGGGAGGGCTCGAACTGAAAATCGAAAGTTTGAAGTTGGCTATTAAAGGAACTCTCTCATTAACAATTATCAGTTTTTTAGCCACCATGTTGCTGGTTGGCATTATTGGATGGGCTGTTTTTCAGCTGGCCCTGCTCGATAGCCTCATGCTGGGTGCTATTTTGGGTGGAACGTCCTCGGCAGTGGTTATTCCTCTTGTACGCAAGCTAAAAATTACCGATGGCTCCCGCACTGTGCTTATTCTCGAGTCGGCTTTTAGCGACGTACTCTGCATAGTATTTACCTTGGCCTTTCTTGAAATATACCGTATAGGCAATCTGAATGTTGGGATTATAGTTGGGAAAGTGATTTCTTCGTTTGCGCTGGCAGGTGCCTTGGGATGGGCTGGCGCCATTGTGTGGTCGTTTGTGCTACTTCGAATAAGAACCCTTAAAAACTCCATTTTTACTACCCCTGCTTTTGTATTTATTATATTTGGCATTTCCGAGTTGCTTGGATATAGCGGAGCCATTTCGGCACTTGTATTCGGATTCACCTTGGCCAACATATCGCTATTTAATCTAGCATTTCTGAAAAAGTATGTGGTATCGGAACCCATTTCGCTTAACGAAACGGAAAAAGTATTCTTTTCAGAAATTGTATTTCTGCTTAAAACATTCTTTTTCATTTACATTGGGCTATCTATAAGTTTCAATAGTTTTGTTACCATTTCGTTAGGGTTTCTGCTAACAATTGCTATTTATTTACTTCGAATACCCATTACCAAAATCTCGACCAATAAGAATACCCAAACCTACGATAGAACCATCGTGAGCATTATGGTACCCAAGGGATTGGCTGCTGCAGTGCTAGCAAGCATACCCTTTCAAATGGGAATTGAAAGCGGGGAAATGATTCGCGATATAACCTATTCGGTTGTTTTATTAAGCATAACAATTACCAGCATTCTGGTTTATTTGGTTGAGAAAGTTGGATGGGTGGCGGGCCTATATGGCTATATTCACCGAAAAGGAGTATTTGCTTTTTTGTTTAAAGGAAAAAAAGGATAA
This sequence comes from uncultured Rikenellaceae bacterium, assembly GCA_964479665.1. GTDB lineage: Bacteria > Bacteroidota > Bacteroidia > Bacteroidales > Tenuifilaceae > UBA2287. The sequence continues at coordinate 15,340 of CAYZNN010000028.1, forward strand.
TAACAAAATATGATTATCCGCTTTAATGCCTAGGACAAATGAGTTAATTAAAATAATATGTCATTGCGAACGTCCTTTGTGAGGCAATCTATTAATTAACAAAATTTTATAGATTGCCTCTACCCTCAAAGCACGAGGGTTTTGCAATGACGCAATGGCTTTAGGTATCATAACGGACAATCATTTAACAAAAAATTGCACTAATGTTGTCGAACATAGCCGACTACTTTCAATTGCCGCTTTCGAATCCGGTGCTCATTTTTGCGGTAATACTGCTAATCATTCTTTTTGCCCCAATTCTTTTCGAACGATTAAGAATTCCTCCACTCATCGGACTTATTATTGCTGGGGCTTTGTTTGGCCCATATCTGTTCAATGTTCTTGAACGCGACAGTAGCATTGTGCTATTTGGCACCGTGGGGATGCTTTACATAATGTTCTTGTCGGGCTTGGAAATTGATATTACCGATTTCAGAAGGAGCCGTTTTATGATTGGGACATTCGGTTTATACACCTTTATTGTCCCAATGGCATTAGGTATTCCCTTAGGTATGTACGTGTTGGGCTACTCAGTTCCAACATCGGTACTCATGGCAAGTCTTTTTGCTTCGCATACCCTTATTACCTACCCAATGGTTAGCAAAATGGGTATTGCTCGCAATTTTGCAGTAAGAGCCGCAGTAGGAGGCACCATGATTACCAACACCCTTGCACTTCTTGTGCTTGCCGTTATTGTTGGAATGGTAAAGGGAGAACTCACCTGGCTATTCGTAATTCGACTGGTCATTTCAACCATAATTTTTTTAGTTCTCATTTGGGCCCTTTATCCCCTTATAGGCCGATGGTTTTTTAAAAAGAATACCGATGATATTGCCCAATATCTTTTCATCCTGGCAATGGTATTCTTGGCCAGCTTCATGGCCTTGGTAGCTGGGGTAGAACCCATTATTGGTGCATTCCTATCGGGTATTGTTCTAAACAGGTTAATACCAAAAACTTCGGCTCTCATGAACCGAATCAATTTTGTTGGTAATGCGCTTTTCATTCCGTTCTTTCTTTTTGGAGTGGGAATGCTGGTGAATTTTAAAGCATTCTTTAGCGACATACGAACCATTGAGGTAGGGCTAGCCATGAGCATTGTGGCAACATTGGGCAAGTACATTTCGGCATGGTTAACCCAAAAAACTTTCAACTTCAGCACCGATGAACGCAGCTTAATATTTGGTTTAAGCAATTCGCAGGCCGCAGCCACACTTGCAGCTATTACCATTGGCTACAATATTGTGTTAGGCCAAGACCCAAACGGCGAACCTATTCGCCTACTCGACGATGCCATCCTTAACGGAACAGTTATGATGATATTAGTAACCTGTATAATAGCTTCGTTCGCAACACAATCGGGGGGCCGCAATTTAACTCTGAAAAACACCGACGAGGTTGTAGAAGATTCAGGTTTCTCGCTGAGCGAACGAATACTAATTCCTATTAATAATATTGAAAATGCTGATAGTTTAGTCAATTTTAGCACCATTATTAAATCGAAAAGGAATAAAGAAGGGCTTTTTGCCCTGCACGTTGTGGCCCATAATGGCAATATTGCCAGCTCGGAGGCCCAAGGCAAAAAAATACTCGAAAAGGCATCGCAAGCTGCTGCTGCAAGCGACAATCATATCCATACGTTACTTCGATACGATAACAGCTCTGAGGATGGCATAGTTAACATAGTGAGAGAGCAAAAAATTTCTGATATTCTACTAGGCCTACACCATGGAACTAGCCTTTCTAATTCGTTCCTAGGCAACATTACCGATAGCATTCTGGTTCGTTGCAATGCCAATATAGCCGTGTACAAGCAAACTCAGCCCATTGAAACCATAAAGCGCACTATTGTAATTGTGCCCGACAAAGCCGAATTGGAAATTGGATTTGCCTTTTGGCTCATACGGGTTTGGAATTTAAGTCGCAACATGGGTACCGAACTTGCCTTTTTCAGCAGCGAAGGAACCCTTAGCGCCATTGAACGAATACATGCAAAACACCCTGTTAAAGCAACATTCAACGAATTTTCGAATTGGGGCCGATTTGCACAACTTATTCCACATGTTAAACCCAACGACATGGTTTTTATTATAATGAGTCGCAAGGGACATATATCCTACCATTCGGGTATGTCTCGTGTTCCAGAGGTGTTAAACTACTACTTTGCCAAAAACAGTTTTACCCTAGTTTACCCATTGCAATCGGACAAGGAAACCGAAATGGCCAAGGGGCTCAGCAGTCTTCTCGACCTCGAAACCCTAAAGGGTAATATTGAACGCCTCGACGATGTTGGAAAGGAAATTGTGAAACTTTTCTGGAAAAAGTAATAACTTGTGGAATAAAACCTATTGGGCTCTTAATTGTTTACTATAGCAAAACTTAAAAAGACAAGTGGAACGCGAAGTATACTCCATTAAGCGCAAAGCGCTTATGCTTAACCTCGACATAACCATGTACGGTACCATTGCCGAAATTGGGGGTGGACAGGAAGTGGCTCGAAATTTTTTTCAGGCTGGAGGCGCATCGGGCACCATTGCAAAAACCATTTCGGCTTACGACAAAACTTTTAGCGACCACCTATATAACGAGGGTAAAAGCGGACGATACGTTTGCCTCCCACGTCTCGAAAAAATGCTCGAAGCTGAATACAAGGAACTTACAACTGTGCTGGGGGCAAGCCGAAAGGCGAATACCCGTTTCTTTGCATTTGCCAACACAGTTGAAACCCTTAACTACAAAAAGGATAATGAGGGTGGAGGATGGCTTGGTGTTAAATTCGAGCTAACCAAACCCGGCGAACCCAACGAGGTTGTAATTCATGTTAAGTTGAAAGAGAACGATGGTATTCTTCAACAGTATACCCTTGGGAATATTGGCGTAAACCTAATTTTTGCCTGCTTCCTTTACCACAGCACTCCCAATACCTTTCTGCAATCCCTGCTCGACAATCTCGATACCGACCGGGTTGAAATAACCATGGCACGGATGAAAGGCCCCGACCTTGCTTATGTGGATAATCGGTTGCTCTGTCTTCAGCTTGTTAAAAACAACATGACCAGCGCAGTGGTTTTCGATAGGTTTGGAAAGGTAACCCAGCCCGCCGATTTTCTTTATAAGAAGAATGCAATAGTACTTCGGGGTCGGTTCAGGCCCATAACCTACGTAGGTTTCGATATTCTGAAGACTTCCTACGCCCTTTTCAAAACCGAACAGGGCTATAACCGCGATAATACGCTGCAAATTTGCGAGCTTACCCTCAATAATTTACTTGAGGAGGGCCAAATTAACGAGCGCGACTTTCTCGATCGGGTCGATTTGCTCAATGGCATGGGCCAGAATGTTCTGGTTTCGAATTTTCGAGAGTTTTACCGATTGGTCGATTACCTTGCCCAGTTTAAACTGAACAATCTCCGAATTGTAGTTGGCGTTCCTACTTTCAAAAAAATATTGGAAAAGCAGTACTATAGCCATTTACGTGGTGGAATTCTCGAGGCCATGGGCCGCATGTTCCCAAATCACACACGTTTCTACGTGCACCCTTCGCTAAATAAGGAAAGCGGAGAACTCATACTGGTTGACGATGTTGAAATGGAGCCCGACGTGCGCCATATATTCAACTATTTAGTTGAAAACAAAAAGATTCGTAACCTACGTAGAGCCAAACCCCAATGGCTCAATATCAGTTCGCACGATGTACTGAAATTCATTGAATCTCGAAACCCCATTTGGGAAAATATGGTGCCCCGGTACGTATCGAAAACCATTAAGGCCAAAGGTTTATTTGGTTTTGGCAAGCACTAGGTGCCTAATTCCGATACAATTTACGTAGAATTCTGTTTATTGTTCATACGCATAGGGTAAACAAAATTCAAATAAAGTTCAAACCCATTCGTTTCTCCAATTAAATATTAATTAAATGAAAACCATACTTGTTACAGGCGGAACGGGCTATATTGGCTCGTGGATAGTGAAATATCTTCTCGAAAAGGGATACTCGGTTCGGGTTACTGTAAGAGACAAATCGAAAAGTTCACGTTACGAACATCTGGTAACCCTTGCCCAAAATACCTCGGGTAGCCTCGAGTTATGGAGCGCCAATTTGACACAGGAAGGTTCGTTCGATGAGGCTGCCAAAGGAGCCGACGCAATAATACATGTAGCCTCGCCATTCACCTTACGCTTTAAGGATGCCCAGCGCGACCTTATTGAGCCAGCACTAAAGGGCACTCAGAATGTGCTGAATGCAGCTACCCAATCGGGCACGGTTAAACGGGTTGTGCTAACCTCGAGCGTGGCAGCCGTGCATGGCGATAATGCCGATATGGCCGACAAGGGGCTGACCGAATTCACCGAGGAGCATTTCAATACTTCGAGTAGTCCGAAGCACCAGCCCTACTCCTATTCCAAGGTACTTGCCGAAAAGGAAGCATGGCGAATTGCCGAAAGCCAAAACCAATGGAAGTTGGTTGTAATCAATCCTTCGTTCGTAATGGGTCCTTCCTTAGCCAACAGTAGCGATTCCGAAAGCCTGAATTTCATGAAGGACCTTCTGAAAGGGAAATTTTTAATGGGTGCCCCCAACCTCATGTTTGGGTTTGTTGATGTGCGCGATGTGGCACAGGCTCATGTTCTCGCGCTAGAGAACGAAAATGCTGAGGGCCGACATATTCTGGCGCACAGTACCTTGAGTGTGATGCAGTTGGCCCAGGTGGTGAAAAAACTTTACGGTAAGAAATATGCAATGCCATTAACAATTGCACCCAAGTTTTTGCTCTACTTAATTGGAGCACTATTTGGGGTTACCCCCAAATTTGTTAAAAGAAATATTGGGCACACTATAAAATTGAACACCCAGCGAAGCCGCGTAAAACTTGGGCTACAATACCGTTCGTTCGATGAAACAGTAAAGGATATGGTGGAGCAGATGGAAAGGCTGAGAATGGTATAATATTTCTTCGTTTTTTAACACTCGGGTAACAATAAAAACCGATATTCGGTGCAATAAATCATATTTGTTTGAATAGTTATACTATTGCATTCAAAATGAGTTTTCTTTAATTGTTCCATCTCAACGCTTGCACTATGTCGAAAAAGAGTTACCACAACGGCACTGCAGGAGCCGTTTACGGCTTAGGCCTTATTGGGGCAGCCGTTTATTACATATCAATTGCCACAACGTTTTGGATGGGAGTACTAGGATTCCTTAAAGCTTTGGTGTGGCCCGCATTTCTGGTTTATGGTGCACTTAAAAGTTTGGGCATGTAAAAAAGGTGATTCCTTTTAGCGAGAATCACCTTTTGCAATTCAATCTATTCAACTTCACACCAAATCGCAGGCATCGGTGGGCATCCAATGCTTCTCTTTGCCATCCCATTTTACATTGCAACCAATGGGATTAGTATACTTAAGGACGATTTCCTTGCCGGTTATCAGCTGGTCGAGCGCATTTTCCAAATCGTTTACGGATATTCGCGATGCGTCGCGGGGGCTATCGACTGCCCTTCCGGTGTAAACAAGTTCCCTTTTGCTATTAAATACGTAAAAGTGCGGTGTACGAAGCGCTCCGTACTTTAGAGCCACCTCTTGGGATTCGTCGTAAAGGTAAATCCACGGGAACTTATGCTCCTGCATACGCTTTACCATATTGGGGAAACTATCCTCCTCGTAAGTATTTTTGCTGTTGGAGTTAATACCAACAAACCTTACGCCCATAGGGGCGTACTTTTCAACTGTTTTTCGGGTAACCTCGTCGGAGCCAATAACGTAGGGGCAGTGGTTGCATGTAAAAAAAACAACCAAGTAATCTTCGGTAAAATCGGCCAATGCGTAAGTTTGTCCGTTGGTAGCAGGCAGCTTAAAATCGGGTGCCTTTTCATTTATTTGAAGTGTGAATGCCATATTTTTTTTTATATAACAAGTATCCATAACAAACAGTTCATTTTTTCCTGTATACCCTAAACAATTTTCGTAATTTGATGTTTTTACTACATAAGTATAATTCCTATTTAATATGAATTACGCCGATATAGCCAAAATGCTTTCCGAAAGCGAACTTAAAGTTACACCCCAAAGGGTGGCTGTTATTGAGGCGCTTTATGCGCTAAAGGATCATCCCACGGCCGATGCTGTAAAGGAATATGTACAAAGAAACCACCCAAACCTTGCACTTGGCACTGTGTACAACACCCTCGAAACATTTTGTGAAAAGGGAATAGTTCGGAAGGTAAAAACCGTCAAGGATTTTATGCGGTACGATATTATAACCCAAAATCACCACCACTTGTACTGTGAACAGTACGACCGAATTGAGGATTTTTTTGATGAGGAACTCGACGAAATCCTGCTCAACTACTTCTCGAAGAAACCAATTCCTGGCTGGGATATAAAAAATATTAAGCTGCAAATTGACGGAAACTATAAGGATCATAAACCTCCAAAAAACGAATAGATATGGGACGTGAAGCAAAGAAAATTTCAACGGTTGACGTTGACAAGTTACTGGGGATGCTCAATTCGGCCCTCGCCGAAGAATGGCTTGCCTATTACCAGTACTGGATTGGCGCTAGGGTTATGGAAGGCCCAATGCGCAGCGAAGTTGAACCTGAACTGTTGCTACACGCAACACAGGAACTAAACCACGCCGTTATGGTTACAAATCGCATTATTCAGCTTGGTGGAACTCCTATTCTGCATCCGCAGGACTGGTTTAAGCACGCTGGCTGCGACTACGATGCACCCGTTGATCCTTACATTGAGGTAATTCTTGAACAAAACCTTAAAGGCGAACGGTGCGCTATAAAGCGCTACAACGACATAGCAACCTTTACCGCTGGCAAAGACCATATGACCCACCAAATGGCCACCCAAATTTTAGCCGAAGAAATTGAGCACGAAAACGATATCGAGGACTGGATTACCGACTTAGGAAGGATGAAGGAAGAGTTTAAAAAAATAGGAATGTAGAAATAAATGTTTAATCAACTAAAAATTAAGTAAAATGGAAAACAATCAAGTTTATGCAATGCCACGAATTGGCGACAAGGCTCCCGAGTTTAAAGCTGTAACCACTCAGGGCGAAATCAATTTCCCATCGGATTACAAGGGTAGTTGGGTAATTCTTTTTAGCCATCCGGCCGACTTTACCCCTGTTTGCACCTCGGAGTTTATGACCTTTGCCAGTATGGAAAAGCAGTTTAACGAGGCCAACTGTAAACTGGTAGGCCTTTCGGTCGATGGGCTATACAGCCACATTGCGTGGCTTCGCACCATTAAGGAAAAAATTGAGTACAAAGGAATGAAGAATGTTGAGGTAACGTTCCCTCTAATTGAGGACATTACCATGGAGGTTGCCAAAAAGTACGGAATGATGATGCCCGGTGAAAGCAACACCAAAGCCGTTCGCGCAGTGTTTGTAATCGATCCGCAAGGAGTTATTCGTACCATTATTTACTACCCCTTAAGCCTTGGCCGCAATTTCGATGAGCTATATAGGGTAATTTTGGCGCTTCAAACTGCCGACGAGTTTAAAATTGCCACCCCCGCCGACTGGCGTCCGGGCGACGATGTTATTGTTCCAACTGCCGGTTCGTGCGGTGTTGCCAAGGAGCGTATGGAGAGCAAGGACGAAAGCGTGAAGTGCCACGACTGGTTCTTCTGTACTAAAAAATTGGATAAGAACGCTGTTCTTAAGAAGATTTTAAAGTAGTAGAACAAATTCTTTCTAGCATTGAAAAGCCCGAATAATTCGGGCTTTCATTTATATACTACTTGTAAAAATTCCTCTCAAAAACTTTAAAATCATCCTTTTTAAGAACCAAGCGCTTCCAGAAGGCAATTATAAAACCTAATCCATAGCCAACCAGCTGCACCCATGCAGCAGCAATGCTTAAAATCGTTACCAAAAATGAGTTTCCCAACAAAAGGGAATGAATCCAAACCAGAACTGAGTAGCCAATTGGCCCAAGTAAAAACCAGCTAAAAATTGGCGAGAGAAGCACCAAAAGCAGCATACCCACTACAAAAGCCGATGGTAGTATATGTACAAGTTTTAGGGATCCGGGATGGAGTAAATGCAAGTTAATTCGGGCTTTCCCCGAGTTGAATACCTGACGGAAGAACTTTTTAAAATCGGTTCGGCGCTTATGGTATACAAAGGCTTTAGGAAAAAGCCGTGTGGAAAAACCTTGCTCTAGTAGCCGAAGGCTATAATCGACATCCTCGCCAAAACGCATAGCCCCAAATCCTCCCGTAGCCTCGAAGGCCCTTTTTGAAATGCCCATATTGAAGCTACGCGGATGAAACCTGTCGAGTTTCCTTTTTCCTCCCCTTATTCCCCCTGTGGTAAAAAAAGAGGTCATGGAGTAATTTATGGCTTTCTGAATGTTGGTAAACGAATCATGAGCCCTATCGGGCCCACCAAAAGCATCGGTCGGATTGGCAGCCAATTCCATTTCAACCTCAGTAAAATAGCTGGGGGGAATAATGCAATCGGAATCGAAAAAAATAAAGTACTCTCCTTTGGCTCTCTGAGCACCATAATTACGAGTGGTTCCAGGGCCAGAATTGGGTTTTGAATGGTATGTAATACTCAACTGGTTTAAATACTTTTCAACCACATGCCCGCAGGGCACAGACGAGCCATCCTCAACAATGACAACTTCAAATTGCTTGTACAACTGGAAGGATAAACTCTGCAAGAGTTCGTCCACCTCGTCGGGTCGATTGTATACAGGAACAATAACAGAAAATTTCACATTAAAGGTTTTTTGCAAAGGTATAGTTTTGCTAATTTAATACGAAGTAGCGCCTGACTTTCTCGTAGGTTTTGGTATCGAGCAGTTTATGCTCGAGCAGTTCATCTACACGAACGAAGTTCCCCTTTCTTTCGCGATAGTAAATTATTGCTCTGGCCTGATGGTCGTTCAGATAGGGGTGCACACGCAGATCGGAGTACGAAACCAGATTCAAATTGAATCTGCGGGTTCGAAACGTATCAATTTTAACATTGGGGCGAATGCTCTCTATAAGTTCCGGAGTTATACCGTATATATCGGTTAACTGTTCGACAGTGAAATAGCCCCCTAAAAGGGTTCGGTGATTAGCAATACGTCTGGCAAATCCACGTCCAATGCCCCGCAACTTAACCAGTTCGAGCGTGTCGGCAGAATTGAGCTCCACCACCAAGCGCTCACGCGCTATTCGAATGGAATCGTAAATTGCAGCCTGCCTTTGCAGGGGGTTGTTGGCAGGTGGAATGCTTATGTAGGGTTTTAACTTATTGAACATTACCGAATCCACCACATAAACCCTAGCAAAATCATTGGCAGTTCGAAATTTTGCGCCCCTAATTCGTAAACGCTCAATAGCCTGCGCCTGCTTTTGCGAGAAGCCCATTCGAATAAAATCGGCAACAGACGCAGTATTTGGATCGAAAGAAAAGTACTCGGGGTCCTTTTTGGCGGGAGCTTCCTCTTCTGCTATTGAAAATTGCTGGGCTGGATTTACACTAGCTGGTATAAGGGCATTGAAGAAACTATCTACCCTTTCCTGCTTTGCCAAATCGAATTGAGGGCTCTTGTTAAAAAAAAACAATTGGTAGAAGAATGGGTATACTATTACTGCAAAAAGAACTAATGCAAGTATAGCTACACCGTACTTTTCGCCCTTGGTAAAGGTGAACCAGGCCTTAATCATGGTGCTTTTTCTCCTTCGATTTATTGAGGTAAATTCTTAAGTCGGCTGCAATTTCGTTAGAAAAGAAAAGCAAGCCTACTATGTTAGGGAAAGCCATTCCCAGAATCATCATATCAGAAAAACCGATAACAGCATTCAAACTACTCGATGCTCCAATAACAGTGCAACCTAAAAATACAACATAAAAAGCAATATCGGAAACTTTAGAATTTCCAGTTAATCGGGCAATGTAAGGGCCAAAGAGGTAGTTAAAGCCCTTAAGCCCGTAGTACGACCACGAAATCATGGTAGAATAAGCAAAAAGCAGAATGCATATCACCAGTATGTAGGGGAACCAGGGCAAAACGCTGCCAAAAGCTGCCGAAGTGAGTTGCGCCCCCTGTAAACCCTCTGGGTTACTATGGAAGCCGGTAAAAATGAGTACTAATGCGGTCATGGTACAAACCACAACCGTATCGATAAAGGGTTCGAGAAGGGCCACCATACCTTCGCTTATGGGCTCGTTGTTTCGGGCTGCTGCATGCGCAATAGGCGACGAACCTATGCCGGCCTCGTTTGAGAATGCTCCCCGCTGAAAGCCTATAAACAGGGCACCAAAAAACCCACCGCTCATAGCATCTATTCCAAAAGCGCCTTCGAATATTTGCAAAAAAGCATCGCCAACATGGTTGAAGTTAATTCCGATAATAACCAGAGCCGTTACAACATAAAGCAGGGCCATTAGGGGAACCAAACGTGAAGTAACTCGCGCAATTCCCTTAATTCCGCCAATAATTACCAGGCCTACTAGCAATGCCATGGCAGTTCCAAACAAGTAACCTTTACCTATAAAATCGGGAAATATGTATGTAAACTGCGAAAAAGCTTGATTTGCCTGAAACATATTACCACCACCAATTGAGCCACCCATAACTAGAAATGCGAAAAGAATTGCCAATACCCTACCCAATCGGCCATAGCCTTTAATAGCAAGACCCTTGTGCAGGTAGTACATTGGTCCTCCTGAAACCTTTCCGTTCGCATCCACATGCCGATACTTAACACCAAGGGTGCATTCGGTAAATTTCAGCGACATTCCCAGTAAGCCAGCCATTATCATCCAAAAGGTGGCCCCGGGCCCACCCCAACCAATCGCAACAGCAACCCCTGCAATATTTCCCAAGCCTATTGTTGCCGAAAGAGCAGTTGTAAGTGCCTGAAAAGGGGTTACTTCACCCTGCAACGAGTTGGCCTTGCTCTTTCCTATTACTCCCCGAATTCCTCGCCCTAATGCCCTAAAGTTTACAAAACGCATACGAATAGTAAAAAACAATCCTCCCAACATGAGCCAAATAACCACAATGGGTGCTGGCGCACCAATATCGAAACCTAAAAACTGAATTGGGTCCCAGAAAAGAACCTGCGATAGGGCCTTAACAAGCGGCTCGAAGATCTGATTTATTCTATCGTCAATTTCAATCATGCTAACCTAGCGAGCCAAAAAACAAGCTGTAAATAAAAATGGCAGCAATAGCTATTGGAGCAATAAACTTAACAATGAATAGGAACGTTGGAAAAAGTTTAGCCCTTAAGCTTCCTTCGTTAGAAAGTTCGGCTCGTATGAACTTGTCTCCAGCAAACCAGCCAACAAATACTACAATAAGTAACCCACCCAAAGGCAATAGAACGTTGGATGCTGAATAGTCGAGCAAATCGAAAATGCTTTTATCAAAAAGGGTAACACCCTTTAGCGCTCCGAACGACATGGATGCCAATACCCCCAATACCGAGATGGCAATGGTTGCTATTACAGTAGCCTTTGAGCGATTCATTTTCAGTTCTTCCGAAAAGTAAGCAACTACCACCTCTAATAGCGAAATGGTAGATGTAAGCGCTGCAACAGCTAACAATACAAAGAAAATGGCTGCAAACGCATCGCCCCCGGGCATTTGTTGAAATATTTTGGGTAGCGTTATAAAAACCAATTTGGGTCCCATGGTGGGTTCAATGCCAAAAGAAAAAACTGCTGGAAAAATCATTACACCCGCTAAAATTGCAATTAAAGTATCGGCCATTGAAACCTCGAATGCTGTTGTAGTAAGGTTTTCCTTTTTGCCAAAGTATGAAGCGTAGGTTATAAGTGCCCCCATTCCCAAACTGAGAGAAAAGAATGATTGCCCCAGGGCAAACAGGAAGGTTTTGGCGGTTACCTTGTCGAAATTGGGTTTGAATAGAAAGGCAAGCCCATCGCTAGCACCGGGAAGGGTTATTGAGCGAATACAGAGCACAATGATTAGTAGCAGCAAAAGCGGCATAAGCAGTTTGGTGTACTTTTCAATACCCTTTTTAATTCCGGCAACCACAACGGCTGCCGTTAGCACCATAAATACCATTTGCCAAATTATGGGGCGATAGGGGTGTGCAATAAAATTACCAAACTTACCGGCAAGTTGTTCAGTGGTCTGGCCCGAGAACTTATGCGAAACCGACTGAACTATATACTCGAGAGTCCATCCGGCTACGGCACTGTAAAAGGCCAAAATAAAAAAAGCGGCAACAATGCCCATGAAGCCAATGAGGTACCAACGCTTGCCAGGAGCAATTTTTTTAAACGAACCGTAGGCATTCTTCTGCCCTCGGCGACCTATTGCAAACTCCGACATCATTACGGGTACGCCAATGAGCAGCACAAAAAATAGGTAAATCAGCAGAAAAGCACCTCCACCGTTCTCGCCAGCTACATACGGGAATTTCCAAATATTTCCCAAACCTACAGCCGAACCGGCTGCTGCAGCAATTATTCCAAATTTGCTTCCGAAGCTATCGCGTTGCGATTCAAATTCACTCATAACTTTATTCAATTATAAAAACCAGAAAACGGAAGCCAATTTCCGAAAAAATGTTGGCTTTCGCAATGGAGGGGGCTTATATTTATTCAAACCCGTATTAAAGGGTTATACCCATTGCAACTGTTATGTTGTATGGCAGGAATAGAAAATGGTATGAAGAAACTGGTTAGAAAGGATAGCCAATTCCAATGTGGTAGGCAAAATCGCTTCGCTTATATCTTCTACTAAAGGGAATCCATTGGCTGCCAGTAATTGTAGGTGGCTCGCCAATAATTGGCGATTGCGTGATGCGAATTCCGGGGTCGAAAACCTTAACACCCACATCGACCCGCATAACAAAGAAACCCAGATTTACCCGAACGCCCATTCCTGTTCCAAGGGCAATTTGCTTATAGAAACTGTTCAACTTGAAAAGTGCCCCCGGGCGCTCATCGTTTTTGCTAATTGCCCAAATATTACCGGCATCGACAAAAAGGGCTCCTTCGAGCATTTCAATAACCTTGAAGCGGTACTCTAAATTGGCCTCTAACTTCACATCGGCTGTTTGGTCGGGAAAGTCAACATTTTCTTCCACAAAAGAACCAGGGCCCAGATTTCGAGCATGCCAAGCCCGAACACCTGACGAACCTCCTGAAAAGTACTTCTTTTCGAAGGGGAGAGCCCTTGAGTTCCCGTAAGGCAGGCCAATACCGGCAAATGCTCTGTAAACAAAGGTATTGTTCCTATCGACAATCTGCGTATAAACCGCATTAATATCGCTTTTCACAAACTGCGAAAAACTGATTTCCAGAATTTGATAGCTGCCATTAATCGGTTCAATTTTTCGTAAGCTACTGAATGCATTGAGTAAAATACCCGACGACTCGATATTAAACCTAATGGCTGTAAAACTAACATTCTTATTGGTTGGCTGATTATTGTAAATTAGGCTGTAACCGCTTGTAGTTACGAGCTGGTTCTTGTAACTATTGGCCAAATAGGTATTCGAAATACGGCTTAGAAAGGCGCTGTCGATGGCAAAAATGTTAATCATGCTAACTTCTGCCAGTGATATGCTATGGGTTAAGTACTTAGCATCCCTCCAATGGTAACCAAACGACGAACCAACGACCGTTCGGGTATAGTTGGGCCTATCGCTAAAGTTATACGAAACCGAAACTTGTGTTTGGGGGCTATAGGTTCGTAGGTACTCATTGCCCGCAAACGGGCTTAAGAATCGAGGTATCGTAACGCTCGAACTTACCCCCAGTTCGGTTTGCTGCTTGAAATTGATTTGGTTGGTTTTCTTTTCGAAGCCCAAGGAACCCCTCAGTTTCAGGTCGAAAACTTCGGCGCCCCTGAATAGGTTCTTATGCTGATAATTCGCATTGCTTTCGAAACCATAGTCGGACGAGGAGTTTGTGCCCACCAGCTCGGTTTGAAAACTCTGAAGCGTATGGGGAGTAAGCTGTATGTAGCAGTTCAGCTTGCCATAGTTCTCGGTTTGTTCCATGCCCTCGTCGGTAAAAAGCAGGAAGGTTTCATCGGACGATTTGGCATTCTGCTCCGACTCGTCGGGCTCGAAGTATATGTTTACCAAACGGAAAAGCCTTAGCGACGATAGGTTACTAAACGACTTAAACACCATACTCTCACTATAAGTTTGCCCTGGCTTTAGGAGGTTTGCATCACTTATCATTCTGAGCCGTACGCCCGGATCGTTGGAGAATACGAAAATTTCATTTTCGAAATACACCGTATCGAGCAGATTGGCAGTTTTCAGGTTAAAATGTGAAATAGGGTCGTAACTGGGCACAATGAACACCTTGTTTATTTTGTACTTCCGGTACTCATGTACTATTCGCTCGCCAAAAACGTTGCGGGTAAAACGGTTCCGTATATTGAGCGTAAGGTCAACCTTTTTGCTTCCTCTAGATGTGTCGGCATCGAAGTTGATGAAATCGTGAGAAAAGAAGAAATATCCTTGCTCCTTCAGTAAATTTTCAATTCGCTTACGTTCGTTTTGTAACAAATCCATGTCGAAACGGGAGTTTCTAGAGAAAAGGCGATTCAGCGTATCGGTAAGCACTAAACTTCGAATGGTAGTATCTTCAACCAAATAGGATATGGTTCTGATTCTATGCGGGTCGCTTAACTGTATGTCGTAAGTTACGATTGCCTTTCTCTTTTTCGAATCGAGTTTGGTTACTTCGTGCACGCTCGAACCGAAATACCCCTTGTTCTCGAGGAAACGCTTAATGTTGGTAACCGATTGCTGAGTAAGCATGGTATCGAGAATTACCGGTTCCTCACCAATTTTTCGAAGCCAACGGCTAAAACCTGGTATTACATTCCGGGCCGAATTGTATACCCTCAGGTGGAAACGAGTTCCTACAATCTTTTTGTTCGGTTTCTGTCGAATGAAGCCTTCAACCTCGCCAGAACGAACCGTTTTCTGCTTGGTATCGTCGAGTTTAACCTTGGTTTTATCGAGAAGGTACTTATTCTCAGGTACATTACGCGTTAAGTTGCACGATGCCATAAGCAGCAAAGCGGCTGAAAAAAGCAACAGTTTTATGAAACTGGAATAATCTGAATATTCTGGCTTTTGCTGCATGAATTGCTTGGCTAATGTAACGTTTTATTGGCACTAAAAATATAAAAAGGTTTGCAAAGTGCCATGCAATGGCCAACACAAAAAGTGCCAAAAAATTCAGGGTTACTTTCTTCTTCGGTTAACTACAAAAATCCCCGACAGAATGAGGGCCCCACCAAGAATTTGTTTCCAACTTAGGCTTTCGCCAAGTATAGGTATAGCCAGTAATGCTGTTATAACCGATTGGGAAAGCAGAGTAACCGAAACATTCTCGGCCTTCAGGTGCCCCAAAGCATAGTTAATGGTTATCCATCCGCCAAAATGGGTTATAACACCCAAGCCAATTAACCCCATCCATGTTTTATTGGAGAAACCCACCAGTGAATTGCCAGTAATGGCATTGGCCAAAAAAAGCATTATGGCCATAAACAGCACCGAAAAAGTCATGAAAGTTATAGTGTCGACACGTTTGCGCGAATCGAGCGTGAAAAGCAAATAGAGCGCATAGAAAAAGCTTGCCGAAAGGGCCATCAGGTCGCCCCTATTGAAATCCATAGTTAGCCATGAATTAATTCCGATTAGAATATTAAGCCCAGTTAGGGCTATAATAAGGCCGTACCAAAATTGTATGGGAAGCCTCTGGCGAAAAACAACTAGCGATATAAGCCCAACCCAAATGGGTGCATTATTGGCTAAAAGTGTTGCCGTTGCAGCAGAAGTAAGCAGCAAGCTGGTATTCCACATGAAAAGGTCGATAGCAAAAAAGGTAGCGCCCAAAAAAATGAGCCACAGATCGCGAACGGAAGGAACCTTCATTCCGTTAATGACCCAAATTGGGAGCAGAAGCACCAACGCAATGAAAACTCGATAAGAAGTTGAAACCGAACCGGGTACATTGGCAATTTTTACGAATATGGCCGAAAAGCCAATACACAGTATTCCAAATGCCAACGAAAGGTACGAAGCAACACTAACGGATTGGGGTCTTATTTTCATTTTCAAATTTCTGGTCACAAATCTAGGTATAATTGAATGAGACACCTCAACCAAGCAAACATTTTGTAGATTTGCCTATAAAATATAACGTCTTGCGATATTTTGTTCACTGCGCATACAACGGCTTTAACTATAAGGGTTGGCAACGACAGCCCGGTGTAGCCACAGTACAGGAGGTTTTTGAACAGGCACTTGCCACAGTTTTAGGGAAACCCATAACTTGTATTGGCTGCGGAAGAACCGATGCAATGGTGCATGCTGCTCAATACTTTTTCCATTTCGATTGGTATAATCCACTTCCCGAAAACTTGGTATTTGTGCTTAACAAGGTTCTCCCCGACGATGTTGCCATTTTCGAGGTAACTCCCACCGAGAACTATCCCCACGCCCAGTTTGCAGTTAGTATGCGAACCTACAGCTACTTTTTACATAATTTAAAGGATCCGTACCTAGCTCAGCTTAGTTCTCTGTATCCATTCGAAAACTGGAACTTCGAAAGCATGAAAAGCGCCGTGGTGCTTCTGAAGCAACACAACAATTTCACTAACTTTTGCCGTAGTCCCCAAAAGCTGGGTAGCTGCTGTTGTAATATAACTCATGCCCAGCTTCAAATAAGTTCAAACAGGAATATGCTCCGCTTTCAAATCTCATCGAAACGGTTCCTTCAGGGTATGGTGCGCCTAATTGTACAAAGGCTTATCGATGTGGGGTCGGGCGAACTGGCATTATCCCATTTTGAAGCCTACCTCGAGGGTACCGCTACTCCTCAAAAACAAAGGGCTGCATACCCCCAGGGGCTACACCTAACGGGAGTTGAGTACCCTTTCTTGAAAGTACCCACCATTCCAAATTTCATCGGAAATACCATTGAATGGGAAGAAATTTAGCCCTATTTTTATTGGAATTGCATTGAGTTCGCAACTACAGTTAAGCTCTAATTTTTAACAACAAAATGGCAATGGCTAACTAATATGCTTTGAATAGGGTAGTTAGCAAATTTACTGTTAAGTTTTATGCGCTGTAACTGAACTGGATCTCCATCTCTCTTCTCCTCAATTATATATTTTAAATTTAAGCCATTGAATAGGTTCATGTAGTCGCTAATTCTCAATCGATTCTGTGGTTGTATTGAGTTATCGATCATTTTCCACTGAAATTCGGAGAAACGGAGAAAGTTGTATATAGTAATTGTAGAATCGAAGTGGGCAAAATGATCAGACATATCGATGAAATGCGACATTATTCCATCCTTCGCTAGCAATCTATTCATTTCACCTACTATTTCTTTTAATACAAATGGGTTAATGTGTTCAAATGTGTTGTTTGAATGAACCAAGTTAAAATATCCCGAACTAAAATTGGTTTTTCTGGCATCGCCAATCCAGTAATGCAAATTCAACTTTTTAAGCAGGACGTTTTTAGCATATTTGCTCGTAGTTGAAATGTCTTTAATTATTTCAATTCTGTCAGGTATAAACCCTTCTTCGCCAATGCTAAGTTCCCCCTTCTGAATCTTTTCATAAAACATTCTTGCAGTTTGAATTATTCTTTCTTCTTTTAAATGCATATCAATATCGATGCTCCAAATTTCGTTGCCACCAATCAGAAAAATGTAAACAGGAATTACAGGATACCAGCCTGTACCTAGTTCCATAGCTCTATTTGGAAAAGAAAGTCCAGTTGAGTTTCGAAAAAATTTTATGTGATTTCGAGCATGGGTAAGCCTATCGAAGAAGAAATCATCGGTTAATCTTACACCCTTGGTTATATGCTTCTGAAAGAAGAAATTAATTCTGCTTTTGAAAGGAAGAACCGATATTGTTTTCTGATCAACAGCTTTGGCAACCCATTTATAACCCATACATTATTATTTATAGCGTTCTATTAAATATTTTGGACTCCCCAAAAATATGTATACACCTGCAAAAAATTGTCTTTATCAGTAAAAATAATATTTTCGTATTTGAAAATTTACTTATTAATGATTTTAATTACAACATTAAGTTGGCTCATTTTAATCCCTATACAGAGCACTGGCAGGCACTATATTCATGATATTAAGCTTACTGAAATTGGCAGCTTCGGAATGCTCCGAAAGGAACGTCCGGGGGTTCCGGCGCATTATCATACAGGAACTGACATAAAACGTCCAACTGCTAACTGCCAAAACGAACCAATATTCCCCATTGCCGAAGGCAGGGTAATTAGCAAACGTACCGATGGCCCCTATGCCCAATTAATTGTGGAGCACCACTTGGGTTCCCAAAGCATATGGTCGTTATACGAGCATGTTGCAGGGATTAGGGTTGGGCTTAACGATTGGGTTTCGCCCCACGAGCCAATGGCTCGTTTCATGAGCCAACAGGAACTGAGCCGGTATGGTTGGCAGTTCGACCATTTGAACCTAGAGGTACTTAAAGTAAGACCCATAGCCTTAAAATCCGACCCTAAGCATCCCAAACGGCGTTTTGGGTCGTACTCGCTAGTATGTTACACCCAGACCGACCTGAATAGGTATTTTTTAAATCCTCTAGATTTTTTTGAATCTCACCTGAAGCATTAAATCATTACAGTTCGTTAAAAGCTGCCTCCACGCTATTTGGGAACTGTTGCTCGTTTCCTTTAAGCCCGTACTTGGTAGGATTTAACATTGCCTTGATTTCGTCAAGGGTTTTGCCCTCCTTTTTCAGCTGTCCAACATCAGCTATTAGGCTCTCGAAAAACCTGACTTGCGCCAGCAGTACTTCGTTGCCACCAACCGCTCCGTGACCCGGTATTACCTTTTCGTAACCTTCGGAAGCCAATTGCCTAACAGCGCTTAACCAACCACTTGGTGTTCCTCCATGTGCTGTAAAAAGGAATGGAACCATGCCATTGAATACCAAATCGCCTGCATGCAGAACATTATGATTGCGAAAGGCAACTACTATGTTGTCGTTGGTATGGCCCGCACCGCGAAACAGCAAATCGATTTTCTCATTCGCCAGCTGAATGGTGTATGCATCGGTAAAGGTAATATTGGGGTAATGGATACGTATTCTCTTGTATTCCTCGAAATTGGAAAGCATGCGTTGATACTGCTCGCTCAACCTTTTAGTAGCTGCCGTATCGGTGGTTGGAGTATTTTCTAAATCCTGTTTCAACTTAGCAATTCGCTCTGGGTAGGCTTTTTCGATATTGTTTTTAATGTTTGCCTCGTTGAAATTCTTTAGGTTATCGATAATCTTTGAATGGGCAAAAATGGTAATATTTTCGGGTAATCCAGCAGCCCCTCCCACATGGTCGCCATGGCAGTGCGTATATACCAAATAGCGAATGGGCTTGCTGGTTAGCTGGCTAATATAACCTACCAGAGTTTCACCGTTGCGGGGCAAGTTTCCCGAATCGACCACCAGAACCCCTTCGGGGGTTATTAAAAAGGCAATATTGCCACCCATGCCTGAAACCACATATAGGTTTTCTGTTAACTTTTGGGGTGCGGTTGAGGTTTGAGCATATATACTAGGCACCATCAGAGCCACAAGGCTTAAAAACACTACAAATTTTCTCATATTATTCATATTATTTATCATGTCAAGTTAATACTATTTTATAAACCCTGCAATGTAGTAATGGTTCAATATATAACGACCGGAATAGCAGCTCTTACCCTAAATTAAAAATAGAGTTCCCTTTTGGTTTTCAAATACAAAAACCAAAAGGGAACCAGGCAACTTTAGTTCAGCTACCTCTTCATGCTGCTATTAATCAATTTCGACCACTTCTCTATGCATTGTAGCTCGTCGTTTATTTGGCTTCGCTTTTCGGTATTGTAAAATTCGAAACGAACCTCTTTCCCAGCCTTTTCCTTAGGAACAAAGAACAACTCGAGTTGCTCAATTACCTTATAGCCGCTATCTCTACCAAGAGACCTTCCAATATTAATTAGTTTACAATTATTGAAATCAGCAAGATTTACAAAGTTTGAGTGGTATCTGTAATCGTCTCTTTTAATAAAGAAAACGTAATTTTTAACCTCATCGACCCTAATTATGAAATCGCTACAAAGTTCCTGCTGGCTCACCTGACAGCCATGTTGCAGCGCAAAATCGGATAGAGTTCGTTGAATCTGCTTCGTTTTAATGTTTCTACTTCGACTTATAAGTATAAAAGGTATAAAAATTAGGGCAATAATTATTATCCCAATTATTGTGATTCCAAAGTTCATTTCTTTTGATTTTTATGTGCATAATATGTTTTTCCTAGCAATCTCAAATTCACACCACTTCATAGCATATTAGCATGGTAGTTCGATTGAAATGCTATATTAGAATTTCGTACTACCTATTAGTAAAACGGGTTGAATTTCAATTGATTTACAATTGAAAAATGTACAAATCACCAAAAATTGTGGAAGGGAAAAATAATGTCGGTTTTCTGATGCTTTAAAATAAAACCTATTGATCCAAATTCATACTGATAAAACAGAAAATGAAATACTTGCTCAATATATTTGGGGGGTGTAAAAAAACTGAAAAAATATTTATTGAGCGATAGGCTTGGTATATTGCATTGCTCGGGTATATAGAGTTGGGTTAGCGGGGTATGGTAATTAAAATTGGTGGGAATTGATGTAAAGAATAGTTCATTGCTCAATTCGTTGGATTCTTGAGCAATTAATATTTGCTGCGAACCCACCGAAATGTTAATTGCTATGCAGTATACTGCAATAAGCACTGTGGAAATGAAGTATTTACTAATACTATTCATGCAGCAAAGGCAGTGTGCCTATGGTATAATTGTTCGCACAACCAAAAAAAAATTAGGTGCAATTGAACTGACATTGGAACAATTCCTTTACCGTCTACTCTGCATCCTTCAGCGAAAGCTGAATGCGTTTACGCTGCACATCCACTTCGAGAATGCGAACCTTAACATGCTGATGCAGCTTCACAACTTCGTTGGGGTTGGATATGAAACGGTTGGCCAATTGCGAAATGTGAACCAATCCATCCTGCTTTACACCAATATCAACAAAAGCCCCAAAATTGGTAATATTGGTAACAATTCCCGGTACCACCATTCCTGGCTTCACATCGTCGATTGAGAAGATGCCCTCGGCAAATTCGAAAACTTTAATTCCCTTTCGCGGGTCGCGGCCGGGTTTGGAAAGTTCGCTCATAATATCGTTGAGCGTGGGAAGACCTACCTTGCCATTAACATACCTTTTCAAATCGATTTTTGATCGTAAAGTATCGTCGCTGAGCAGGTCAGCAACCTGGCATTGGTTATCGTTGGCCATTTTCTCAACTATATAGTAGCTTTCGGGGTGAACGGCACTATTGTCGAGCGGGTTTTTTGCATTGGCAATGCGAAGGAAGCCTGCGCTCTGTTCGAATGCTTTTTCGCCCAAGCGCGGTACCTTTTTCAGCTCTGTTCGGCTTTTAAACTCTCCGTTTTCCCTGCGGTACTCAACAATATTTTTGGCCAGTTGGGGTCCTAAACCCGAAATGTATGTTAGCAAATGCTTGCTGGCAGTATTAAGGTTCACCCCAACGTGGTTCACGCAACTTTCTACAACCGAGTCCAAGCCAGCCTTCAATCGGGTTTGGTCCACATCGTGCTGGTACTGCCCTACACCAATGGATTTAGGGTCGATTTTCACCAGTTCGGCCAAGGGGTCCATGAGCCTTCGCCCTATGGAAACCGCACCCCGCACAGTAACATCGTACTCTGGAAATTCTTCGCGGGCTACTGAGGAAGCCGAATAAACAGAGGCGCCATCTTCGCTAACAACAAAAACTCTTAATTCGCGATTAAAGCGGATTCGCTTCACCAAACTTTCGGTTTCACGGCTTGCTGTTCCGTTGCCAATGGCAATGGCATCGATTTTATAAGTATCAACCAGGGCCGATATTTTACTCATGGCCTTGCCCTGTTCGCTCTGGGGCGGGTGCGGATAAATGGTTTCGTTATGAATCAAATTACCCTGCGGGTCGAGGCAAACTACCTTACACCCGGTTCGGTACCCCGGATCGATTGCCAGTACCGAAAGTTGCCCCAAGGGTGCCGAAAGCAGCAGCTGCCTCAGATTTTCGGCAAATACGCGAATGGCCTCTTCGTCGGCTTTTTCTTTTAAGCTTGCGGTGTATTCGTTCTCAATGCTGGGTTCAATAAGGCGCTTGTAACTATCGGTTACGGCCATTTCTACTTGCTCCGATGCTTCGCCTTGGCCTCGAACAAATATTTTGGCAATTTCCTCAATAACTTCATCGGCAGGGGGAACTATAGAAACGCGCAGAAAACCCTCCTCCTGACCTCGTTGCATAGCTAAAAAGCGGTGCGAAGGGCAACGTTTGGCACTCTCTTCCCATTCGAAATAATCGGCGTATTTAACGCCCTCCTCGTTTTTACCCTTAACAACCTTTGACTTTACAATGGCAGCCCTGGCAAAATGCCTTCGGGCAGCATTTCTTGCTTTTTCGCTCTCGCTAACCCACTCGGCTATAATGTCGCGAGCCCCCTCTAGGGCATCCTCAACCGAAGGCACTTCGGTATTGACTAAACGTTGGGCTGCTCCCTCGATATCGCGTAATTCCTGCTTCATAATAATGGCAGCTAAAGGCTCGAGCCCTTTCTCCTTGGCAATGGTAGCGCGGGTTCTTCGTTTTGGTTTGAAAGGAAGATAAATATCCTCCAATTCGGTTGCAATATAGCAGTCGACAATGCGAGCTTTCAGTTCGGGAGCGAGTTTTCCTTGCTCTTCAATTGAATTCAGAATGGTTTCCTTACGTTTTTCGAGCTCCTCCAATTTATTGTAACGCTCCTGAATGGCAGCAACGGAAACCTCGTCGAGGCTACCCGTTTGCTCTTTACGATACCTGCTGATAAAAGGAATTGTGGCACCATCGACCAGTAATTTTACTGTATTTGAAACCTGATTGAACGTGAGGTTGAGTTCGCGCGAAACAATTTCGCAATGTTTTTGGAAACTATTCATAGTATAAAAAAAGAAGCTTAACGCTATTAACCTGCAAAAACTATTATAACTTAGTATTCGAAACAAAGGCAACAAAAATAATCACATGGCAGAATATTCGGGCAAGTATTTCAATAAAATTATAAAGCTGGGTTTTGTGCTTTCAATTTTGTTGCTTTCAGCTAGCATGGTTATGGGCAATGCTGGTAAATACAGAAAAATTCTAATCATTAACTCCTACCATAAATTTCTTAGCTGGACCGACAGCCTGAACCACGGGATTGAGAAGGCATTGAATTCGGGAAATGTTGATTATGAAATCTTTATTGAAAATATTGATGCCAAAAGGAATAACATTTCCAAATTCAAAGATTCGTTTATTGGCTATTTAGCCCAGAAGTACCAATACGTTGGCATTGAAATTATTATGGTTACCGATAACGATGCACTCGAACTTATTGAATCGGTTCACCAAAGTTTATTCCCTAATATCCCTGTCGTTTTCTGTGGAATTAACAATAGGTACTCGTTCCCACCCAACTTTACGGGGGTTATTGAGGAGGTTGAAATTCCCCAAAATTTTGAACTTATTGGCCGACTCCATCCTGGTACAAAAAAGGTTCATTGCATTATTGACCAAACAACTACCGGATTGGCCATAGGCCAAAAAGTGAAAGAGTATCAGAACGACAACCCCTACCCTTTCGAAATTGAAATCCTTGCCGATTACACCATCGACTCCCTATCGCATACTGCTGAAAGTTTTGAAGGCAGCAGCGTTATTCTTTTCCTACTTTTTAACCGCGATAAAAACGGTTTATACTTCAGCTATGAGGAGGCGCTGAAGCAGATTCGAAACCGAACTAGCGTACCCATTTATGGAACATGGTCGTTCTACCTGGAGAATGGAATTGTTGGCGGAAAAATCATTTCGGGGTTCGAGCATGGCAAGCTTGCCGGTCAAATAGCCCTTCAAATTCTGAATGGCGAAAGCGTTTACGATATGAGCCCTACCCCAGGCCCCACCAAGTACGCGTTCAATTACCACGAAATGAAGAACCATTTGGTGAGCCTATCCCAAATTCCCGATGGCTCCATCATCCTGTTTGGCCCATACGAGTTTTTTAAGGAAAACAGGGTTATTCTAATTTACTTTGCTGTTATTGTGTTTATTTTAATCCTACTTATAGTTTCGCTTCAAATAATAAACAGGCAACGCAATAAATTGCTCCGCATTCAGCGAACCTATAACATTGACCTTGAATCTAAAAACATTCAGCTAGCCGAAGCTATCCATTTGGCCCAGGAGGCCAACATGCTCAAAAGTGCCTTTCTGGCAAACATGAGCCACGAAATTCGAACCCCAATGAATGGTATTGTAGGTTTTTCGAAATTAATTAAGCAACGCCCCGATATATCGTACGAAAAATTGGTTCAGTATGTCGATATAATATGCAGCAATTCTCAGGTTTTACTTAGTTTAATAAACGACATAATTGATATTTCGAAAATTGAAGCTAACCAGCTAAGCATTAATAGCGAAAGCGTTGATATTGCTAAGTTACTCCGAAACATGGAACAATTTGCCCAAATGGAGGCAAGCCGACAGAAAAAGGAGCACCTGAAGTTGATTCTCAACAAACCTCCGTTCATCGATAAGCTGATTGTAAAATCGGACCCCGATCGGCTCCAGCAGGTTTTCATCAATTTATTAAACAATGCCATTAAGTTTACCGACGAAGGCAGCATTGAATTCGGATATACAATTGATAATGAATGGTTATCGTTCTTTGTAAAGGACACCGGAATTGGGATAGCCCCCGAAAAAACCCGGGCAGTATTCGACCGCTTCCATCAGGTAGATAATTCCATGTCGCGCCGCTACGGGGGCTCAGGGTTAGGGTTGGCTATTTGCAAAGGTATTCTCGAAAAAATGGGGGGGAGCATTGGGGTTGAATCGCAATTGAATACCGGAAGCAGCTTCTGGTTTAAAATTCCGTTTAAACCTGTAATAGAGCCTGTTATACAAGGCGAGCAAATGGAACAAAACAATTTGCCCAACTAGAAAGGAAAAAATATTCTGATTGTTGAGGATAACGATTCTTCGGCATTGCTTCTCAACGAATTTTTATTGGTAACCAAAGCCAGCACTTCAATAGTAACCAGCGGTGAAGAGGCAATTAATATATGCAGAACCAATAGCCAAATAGACCTTGTACTGCTCGATTTGCAGCTGCCGGGACTGGATGGTTACCAAGCAGCCGGAATAATAAAAAAATACCAGCCTACGCTACCCATCATTGCCCAAACTGCCAATGCCATGAGCGACGACCGGGAAAAGGCTCTGCTAGCTGGCTGCGACGACTATATTGCTAAACCCATTCAGCTGTCAACCCTTTTTGAAGTGATGGCTAAATACCTACCCAGCCGCTAGTGACTATCGATTCCCATACGCATTAAAAACAGGTGCTTCAGGGTTTTGGTTATTTCGCCCATGTACTCATTTACCGCTTTTACGCTCCCGGGCAAAGTATACACAAAGGTACTACCCATAATACCAGCAACCCCTCTGCTTAGCAATGCATTGGGTTTTTCGGCTCCAAATTTTAACCGAATCATTTCCATTATTCCGGGTATTTGCTTATCGAGCATTTGCGAAACCACGTCGGGGGTTATGTCGCGAGGACCAATGCCAGTTCCGCCGGTAGTAAAAACAACATCGTATGCCTGTTGCTGCGCACGGAGTAAGTGCGCACGGAGTAAGCGTTCATCGTCGGGGAGAACCTGAACATCTACCATATGCTGCCAACCCAATGAGTTGAAAAACTCATCGATTTTTCCTGCCAGGGCCGGACCGCTCCTGTCGTCGTAAGCACCCCGATATGCCCTGTCGCTTAGGGTAATAACCATAACCCGGTACAGTTTGGGTATAAACTGCAACTCGTCGCCAGGGGTGAGCGTGCCCGGTTTTAATACTCTAAGAAAAATTCCCTCCTTGGGCATTACGCAATTCCCAACCTCGCGGTATATGGCGCATCCATCGCCATGGCAAGCTTTACCAATTTGAGTAACCTCCAGTTCAACGCTTCTACCCACAAACCTGTCGCCCGGCTTGGTTGTA
The DNA here is from genome assembly GCA_964479665.1 of uncultured Rikenellaceae bacterium. GTDB lineage: Bacteria > Bacteroidota > Bacteroidia > Bacteroidales > Tenuifilaceae > UBA2287. The sequence goes on from CAYZNN010000028.1 coordinate 41,550, forward strand.
ACCAACTCTAACCCTTCGGTGGTAATATTTTCGGCAAATTCTCCAAAGCGTAACTTTCGATTGGCTTGCAGTTCGAACCTTTCGAAACTCTCCTTTCCCAGCATGCTAACCTGCCTATGCCACTCGCCTGCATGGGCATCGGTGGCTACGCCCAGTTCGTTCAACTCAATCGACTCAACAGGAACCTTTACTGTTCCTTTCTCTTGAGAAATATTTACCGAAAGTACTTTTACTCTTTGCATGGTTGTGTTTGTTATTGTTTCAATTCTATGGGCAACTCTGTGGCTTCTTTGTGACTCTTTGTGAAAAAATATTACACAGAGTTCCAACGAGGTTTGCGCTGAGGGGCACAGAGCTTTTCCTTACTTAACTATTTCACCCTTCGTTTTTTCAACTAAATGTATATTACTAATTACCATATCCTTATCGACCGCCTTGCACATATCGTAAATGGTAAGAAGCGCTACCGATACTGCCGTTAAAGCCTCCATTTCAACTCCAGTTTGCCCTACACAACGGGCCAAACTTTGAACTTGTACGCCATTTTCGGTTAGGGTTGCTTTGCAGTCGACTTTTGTTAAATTTATATTATGACAAAGCGGTATTAACTCCCATGTTTTTTTAGCCGCTTGAATTCCAGCAATTTCAGCAACCGTGAGCACATCGCCCTTTTTCAAGGCATTTTCGGTAACCAACCGAATGGTTTCTGGATTCAAACTTATTAATCCTTCGGCTCTAGCTTCACGGTGCTGCTGGGGTTTTCCGCCTACATCAACCATATTAGCTTTCCCGTCGGTTCCTATGTGCGATAGTGTCATATTTTTTGTTTTTTGTTATCTGTTCAGTTGTTTGTTGATTGCTGATTGTTGGTTGTTGGTTGTTGATTGTTGAATGCGCATCTCTTCCTTCTACAGTCGGCAGTCCTCTATCAGCAGTTCGCTACGGACCAAATTTCACGCAAACCTGCCAGCCGCAGGCGGGGACGCAAAGTCGCTAATTGTAAAGCAAACCATTTGTGCCCTAATTTGCCCCTGCCTAACCCTGCCGGCAGGCAGGCAATAACTCAATAACTCAACAACTCAATAACCAACTCCTCTACCCTCCAATATTATAAAAATTGCCAAGGGCGTTATGTGTTCCACATTTTGGTTTCGATTCAATGGTTCTCCGAATGGCCTCACGGGCCCCCAGTTGGCGAACGCTAAAACCCATATCGCTGAACAAGCAGGGCATAACCAATCCGTTGGCAGTTAGGCGTATACGATTGCAAATGGCACAGTTGCCACCATCGCCCCCTTCAACAACTCCAAAAGTTCCCTTATCGAGTTCCATGCGAGGTATAAACCGCACCTCAAACCCATGCAATTGGGCATACTCTTTTACAGCAATAGCATTGGGTTCGTTGGAACTAGCAGCTATTACGCAGTTTAACTTTATAGGATATAACCCTACTTCCTTTGCTTTTCGAAGCCCATTGAGCACGCTGCTCAGGTTGCCGCCGCGGGTTATGGTACTATACTCTTCGGAATTAATTGTGTCGAGGCTAACGTTTATTCTTTTTAATCCTGCCTGCCGCAAAGGCAAAGCAAACTGCTCAAGGAGAATTCCATTGGTGGTCATCGACAAATCGGTAATGCCCTCAACGGCTGCAATCATCCCTACCAGGTCGACCACGCCCCTGCGAACCAGCGGTTCTCCACCGGTAAGCCGAACCTTACGAGTGCCCATGCTTACACCCACCCGAACAAACTCCACTATCTCGTCGAAGGTAAGAATATCGCTATGGTTGAGCATTTTAATGCCCTCCTCGGGCATGCAATAGCGGCACCGAAGGTTGCACTTATCGGTTATGGATATGCGCAGGTAGCTAATTTCCCTATTAAAGCTGTCGAACATCTACCAATTCTCCCTTTTTTAAATGCGTAGCACCAATGGGTGCAAAAAAAACTGCATTAACCTGCGAAAGCGCAAATATATGGGCAGAGCCATGATAATTAACTGGCTCAATCTCTCCATTTTCGTTTATAAAAGCGGGTACTAAAACCAACCTATCGTTCCTACGGCGCGTGTATTCGGTAGCTAAGGGTAATTTTATGGAGAAATCCAGGGGCTTAGAAGCGCCCATTAATTTTCGTATAGCAGGTTTAACCAGCATTTCGAACTGAAAAAGGCTCGAAACGGGATTTCCGGGGAGCCCAAACACCAGCTTACTTTTCAACCTACCAAAAAGGGTTGGTTTTCCGGGTTGCACGGCAATGGATTTGAAAACAATTTCAACCCCAAGGTTTTTGAGAACCTCAGGAACATAATCGAAATCGCCCATGGATACCCCTCCCGTAAGAATTACCATATCGCTAGCAGCAAAAGCGTTCTCAACGGCCCTGCGAGTGGCCTCCTTCGAATCGTCGATAATTCCAACGTAGTTGGGTAAGCCTCCGCACCTAACAATTTGCCCAACCAGCTGGTGCCCGTTGCTGTTTCGAATTTGGCTGCCCACTGGTAATTGCCGGGGCTCCACCAGCTCGTTTCCGGTAACCAGCACCGCAACAATGGGTTTTTGGGCCACAACAACCCGCGTAACACCCGTTGCTGCCAGCATGGCCATGTGCGAGGGGGCAATACAAATTCCGGCGCTTAGCACCAGCGCACCCTTGCGAATATCTTCACCTTGAGGTGCAATATTGCTCTTGGTATCGGATCCAGTAAACCGGATGGTTCCATCGGAGTTTTCGACAACCTCCTCAACCATGAGTATACAATCGGCTCCGTGCGGAACCGGTGCGCCGGTCATAATTTTTGAGCAGGCACCCGCAAGAATGGGCAATTGGGCCGATTCGCCGGCAGCAATAACCTCGGTAACCGTAAGGTTCTGAGCAATATCGGAACGCCGGCAGGCGTAACCATCTACCGCAGCCTTATTAAAGGGAGGCATGTCCATATCGGAAAACACATTCGCGGCTAAAACCCTACCCAGCGAGTGCCAAAGGGCAACCTCCTCAACCCGTTGAAGGGGAAGCGAATGCTCAAGAACCCGTGCCAGTGCATTTTCAAATTGCAACATACTCGAAAGTTTGAGTGCAAATTTCGGTAAAAATAAGGGGATTTAAAAACCGAATTGTATTTTCTTGCATAGCGGGTTCTGGTTTAAAAGGTGAAAAAATAAATGTTTAAACAGGGTTCAAAAATCATTTGGTATTTCCGAAAATAAATATAAATTTACTACCCTTGAAAACGTGACGAAAAATACAAAATGCTTCACATTAGAAGACGTTTGAATATCGATTATAAACCATTTAAAAAGAAATATTATGATTTGGAACTCTCTTAAAATTCGCACCAAACTTACCCTGGTATTCGGTTCGCTGGCCTTTGTTTCCATTTTTGCTGCTGGTTTAACTTTTGTAAGTTTCAATTTGATGAACAAGGTACGATCGCACATTCTGGAGCTGCACATGGCCGACAAAAAGCGCATTGAAGCGAACAACTTCTATTTACTTTATGTAGAAAATTCCGATACCAAATCGCTTGACGATTTAAAGAAAGCTAACGAAACCCTAACGGAGTGCATTGAAAAGCTGAAAGGACCCCTGCTCAGCGCAACCGACGAAGGGGTACTCAACAGCATGCTTACCATTATGACCGACAACAAGGAAGCCATTGAAAAACTTTCGAAGATTGAAACCCAAAAAGTTCAGGTTCTATCGGCTGTAAGCGACCAAACCCAATCCATTATTTCACGGTTTCCCAACTACGAGGGCAGCATGTACCGGGCCCGTTACCTTGGGCAAAAGTTCATTGTAACTTCGGGCAGCGAGGAGTACAACCAGTGGTTAAACTTTATTAACTCAGAAATATCGCGCACGGACAACAATGGTGGTCTTCAGCAGGAACTCATTAGCTACAAGCAAAAGGGCGAAGAATTTTGGGCAGGCATAGAGCAAACCCGAAGCATGGGACAGAAGCTTACTAGCAACGAGAACCAGCTGGGAGAGTCGTTCCAGCAACTTTTAAACCAGAGCCAGAATGCTTTCAATAAGCAACGGAGCCGCAACATATCATTCATTATAGCCGTTCTTTTGGTTCTTATTGTGGGTGCTGCAGTGGTATCGGTGCTATTCAGCAGAAATATTAGCAATGGTATCGTTCGCAGCGTTACATTTGCCAACTACATTGCCAACGGCGATTTAACCCAAAACCTCGACGACGACCTGACCCGTAAGGGCGATGAGATTGGCGAACTGGCCCGTAGCCTTAACAAAATGGGCAGCCAGCTGAAAAACCTCACAACCGAAATTGTGCAGGGAACCCTAAGCGTAACCCAGGCCAGCCAGCAGTTTGCACATACCAGCCAGCAGCTGTCGGTTGGGGCCAACCAGCAAGCCTCATCTACCGAGGAAATATCGTCGAGCATGGAGGAAATAATGTCGAACATAAACGAAACCACCCTCAATGCCCGCGAAGCCGAAAGGGTTGCGCTGGAAACCGAAAAGGGAGTGGTTGATGGGGTAACCGCTGCCGAGGATGCCCTGAAATATACCCACCAAATAGGCGATAAGATTGCCATTATTCGCGACATTGCCTTCCAAACCAACATACTGGCCCTGAATGCAGCCGTTGAGGCGGCGCGTGCGGGAGAGCATGGTAAGGGCTTTGCGGTGGTAGCAGCCGAAGTACGCAAGCTGGCCGAACGCTCGGGGATTTCGGCACAGGAAATTGAGCATATGGCAACCCAGCTGAAGAATGCCTCGGATGGAGCCAACCGCAAGCTTTCGGATGTGATACCCCTGGTAAAAAACAACCTGCGCTTAATACAGGAAATTTCGGCAGCCAGTATGGAGCAAACCTCGGGAGCCAACGAGGTAAACAATGCCCTGCAGCAGCTGAACCAGGTGGTGCAACAGAACGCGGCCGCCAGTGAGGAACTCACATCGAGCGCCAATGAGGTACGCGAGCAGGCCGACCGCATGAACGAGGTTGTTTCGGTGTTTAGGGTGTAGCCGTTTTTGCTGTTGAAATATGAAAATAAGCTAAAGTTGAAACTTTTGTTATCTCATTTTTATTTACCATTCCTAAGGTTTTTGAACTATTTTTAAATATTTATAAGTAAGTTGGCAAAAATACTTGACGAATATCCGAGAAGACTTTAGCTCATCGGCGGAATGTTCCGCTGGCGTTGATGTTTAGACAAATTTGTCGGCTTTCGTTCGGATTGCGAAACCGTTTCAAACGGAAATTCAACTGGCGGACAGACCTTCGATTAGCTATAAAAATATTTTTTCCCCGACGCTCGTGAAGATTTTTGCAACGCCTGGTTGAAAAGCAATTGGGGTTTTAAAAAACAAAAGCAACGTTCCGAAAAATCGGGTGGATTTTTAGATGCATGGCTTGAAAAACAGCTCTCGGGCAGAAAGCGAGCTGAAAAACGCTTAGATTAAAGAAAAAACGGAGCTAAACGTTGCTTCAGGACTTTCATGCGGTGGATTTTTTTTGCGTTGCTTGAGGAAAGTGCATTTTTTCTTGCCCGACAGAAAAAATATTTCCCCGACCGCACAGACCCAACGACGCATCGATTTAAAAGTACTTTTGCTAACAAAGGGTGGGTTTCAGTCGGACTCGACCTCGGGAGTTGAAACTTGTTCGTACCTTCGGTTCGGGTTCGGGCCGGACAGCCAACCGTTCCAATCGCCGTCCGACAACCCACCCCCAACCGTTGCCAGCAAGCGTAGAGAACGGCACGACAACAACAAACAGATGACTAAAAAA
>CAYZNN010000029.1:0-44456 GCA_964479665.1 uncultured Rikenellaceae bacterium
AATTTAAACTAGTTTTCTCTCGTCTAAAAGTTGCAATTACTACTTGAATCTAATCTTAATAAACTGTTACCCTAAGTTGAAATTTCAACTTAGGGTTGCTGTTTGTTATTTATTAACATTTTTTTAAAGAATGCAATTTATTCTCCCTTCCGAAACATCGAGTAACTCATCCGTAACTCTTGTAAAAAAACACTCAACTAAAAGCAAGGTCATCTATTTGATTTTGCTTGTTTCATTTTGTTTTTATGCTATTTCATTATTTTATAGGAGCCACAATGCCCGACTATCTGTGCTTTTCCGACCATACATCGAGTTGGAACAGAAATGTTTACCATGCTGTTGGCAAGGATGTACCTAATGCACAAAACGTAGAATTGTCGGGGAAATTCTTCAGTCGTGTATACGAGGGCCCCTTCAGCAATACCGGCAAGTGGTGTAAGGATTTTGAAAAGGAAGCTGCAGAAAGAGGAATGAAGATTAGGAAATGGTACATGTGGTACACCACTTGCCCCAAGTGCGCCAAGAAGTATGGCAAAAACTACGTGGTGGTAATTGGCGAAATGGAGTAGAACAAAGTTGCGAGATTTTTTTAAAATGCGAGAGGGTGCCCACTATGAGCACCCTCTCGCATTTCATTCGTTTTAAAGGCTAGGCATCGGTTTTAATCGGTTCCACCTTTTGAGCCAATACCTCGGTAATGAATCGGTCGGTACCTGCCTTGTCGGTGTACTTACGGGTACTCAGCTTGCCATCAACACGCACAAGTGCACCCTTTTTCAAAAAATCGGTTTCCGACTTTTTACCATTGAGCCACAGCGTAATGTTATGCCACGATGTGTTGGTAACCCATTCGCCCTTGTTGTTCTTGTAGTTTTCGTTAGTGGCCATCCTGAAGGTTACAAGCGCACGTCCGGTTTCGAATTGTTTTACTTCTGCATCGCAACCCAGATAACCCTGAAGTTCTACTTTGTTAACAGTTGTTTCCATAGTTTTTAGTTTTTAAGTGGTTGAACATTGAATTCGATGATGCAAATAAAAACGACCCCAAAACGTTTTTCGGTATTTAAATAAGTGCTTTCGATTAATATTCGTTTGTAAACGGATAAAAACGGATAAGAAACAGTAATACAGAAACATGTAGTCTGGCAAATAGTTGCTAAAAAATCGAATAATAATTATATGTGTTTAAAAATGGAGACATTTACCGCTATTTGGATAGTTAAATTGAAGATGTTACCTTCTCTATTAGTTTTTAAATCTTAACTATTAAAAAACAACTATTAAATTTCCCCTTACTTTAAAGTCTTTAAACATTATGAAAAAGTTATTCCCCCTTTTAACTATTATGGTATTGTTTGTTGCCTGCGATAGGGTAGATGAGCAGGAGCATCTGATTTTCGATAATCTTGTAAACAAGCATTGAGTTCGTCAGGGAGAGGGGTTCGAATCGTATACATTTACCCGCGACAAGAACTTCCTGAAGGCGAGGGACATTTCTAGTTACAATCTTATAACCCAGCAAATTGAAATTTTTAGAGATTCGCTCATTGCCCGTTGGGACCTTCAGGGGAATTGCATTGTTTTTAAGCCCCAGGAGTAAACGATATTAAGGCGCAACCAACCGACTGGTAAGTGATGAACATTACCGACTCGGTGCTAGAGGTTAAGTTTGTTGCTGATGCCGACAATACTTTCATATTACCAACTATTTACAACATTACACCGAGGTAGAAAAAACCCATAATTTTTAAATAAAACTGCAAATAATGGCAAATCGCTTTGCATTCATATTTGTGATGGCACAAATTTTCTTTTGCCATTCACTTTCGGCTCAAATTAACCGGCAGGACTCAACTGTGCGGGTAAAAGAATATTGGGACCATGGGGAAACCCAAAACTACACGGTTTCTAGAAATATATAGCATTTCGGGTACAGATACTTCAGTAATTGAAACTTCGAGCTATCAGGTTGACATTGCCATTTTCAATTCAACAGCCAACAGCTACACTATTGAGTGGAATTACAGGGACTACAAATTTTGTCCCGAAAACGAGGTGTACAACAAGGTGCCGGCCACCATGCAGAATACAAAAGTTCTGATTCGAACCGATGAATTGGGATCGTTTCAGGAGGTAGTAAATTGGCAGGAGCTCCACAATTTTATCGATAAAGCGATGGAGGAGCTCAAGAAGTTCTATAGTAACGATGATAAACGGAATGGTTTAATAGACCAGGTGAAGGCACCATACTCCTCAAAGGAGTCGCTCGAGGTAGCGGCCATTAACGAAATAAGGCAGTTCTACCTATTTCATGGAGTACAATACAAATTGGGTGAATACTTCGAGTACCAAGCACAGGTGCCTAATATGCTAGGTATAGAGCCCTTCAACGCCCAGGTTACAGCCTACCTCAACGAAATTGATCCCGAGTACGATAACGCTGTATTCCGATTGTGGCAGGGAATCGATTCGGAGCAAATTACTGAGGCTACCTTTCAGCGCCTCGCTAAAGTTTCAAAAACCATGGGAGTGGAACCACCCTTACGCTCCGTCGTACAGAACCTCGAAAGCAATACATGGGTTTCGGTTCGTATGCATGGGGGATCAGGATGGCCGCCTTACACCATTGAAAATAAAGAGAATAAGGCACCGGGAGTTGCCCGAAAAGAGGAGCGAATAATTGAAATAAATTAGGGGGCGGTTGGGAAAGTCTAATCTATCGCCTCAAAACCTGCTATGTCGGTTACCTTAATGGGTCTGCCATTCTTTAAACCCACACCAATCACCTTGGCCTTCACAGCGGTTTTTGGGTCGGGAAGGCGAAGGATTTCCTGATGGAATATTATGCGCAGGTGCCCCTCACGCTTCATACTCGAACGAATAACGAACCTATCGCCACTGGTAAGCGATAGTTTATAGTCTATTTCAATGCGGCTCACAACCAGATCGATTCTCTCATTGTGCAGCTTGGCAAAATCGATTTTGCGTTCCAACAAAAAGGTATGGCGAGCGTGCTCGAGGTAATTGAGATAAACGGCATTGTTCACTATGCCCTGCAGGTCGCACTCGTAGTCGCGAACGGTTAGTTCGAGTTCGTGTGGTTGGCTCATACAATTGGATTGAATAGGGCGAAAGTAGTGAATACTTTTAGTATGAGCAATTCCGACGCTACTCGAAGGTTTCAAATTCGATTACCGCACGTCTTACGCTTACTGCGTTGATATTCTTTTCGGTGTATCCAATGCGTGCCACAAGCTGAATGCGCCCATCGACTGAAATGTTGGCATTTGCTTCGCTTTCGAAATAGGCTTCCTCAATCATTTGGTTCATTGGGTGTTAAGTCGTATCATGCGAAGGTTATTAGGTTGTAAATTCGATCCGTATATTCGGTTGGTAGGCTTTGCTTATGGCACACTCATTTAAGAAAAATGATTTATTAAAATTGGCTCTTTTAACATGCAAAATGTGAGGTTCACTTATAAGGTGGGTTACATTAATTTCGGTTAGCTCTTCGTGCAAATTACCTGTGCAATCTGCATTGCCCATTATGTTGAATATTGTGAATTTGCAGCTGCTCCAACCGGCAGCCGAATGTATATAATTCCATTTGTTGGGTTGGGGAAAATGGAAGTATCCGAATTAGCGTTTTCTAAACCATTGGACTGACTACAACCAATATAGTCACCTTGATAGGTTGCATTAAATACTTCTTCCTCTGCCCTGTAAAAAGCGGAGTTCGTGCCGTAGGCATAACCATTAAATGCACCATTGGTAAGAAAAATGACTCCTGCCTTCTTCACCGGGTCGAAGCATAAATCCGAAACCAAACCATAGGCTTCACGGGCATGCCCAATCATTTGAACATTGGGTAAACAATATCGCTCATGGGGGTATTGGTGGTTATTTGAACACCCAATCTCCAGCTTGGAAAAAGGCCGTAGTAGTTATCGCCATTGCTACCATTGTATGTCCACTGCGGAGTGTGCATTTGGCTAATGCGTTCCTCCGAAAGAATTTGTTGACCATTGATTGTACCACCAAATAGGTGCAGCTGCATCAATTTTGCCAAATCGGTAGTCGAGCACCGCAACCCTCACTGTGGTGAAAAAAGGAAGCCATTGGTACCCAAGGTGTAGTTTGAATAATCCATGGGCGCAGTGGGACTGCCTTGATAGTTATCGACTTGTGGCATCCACACGCCTCCGTTTTTACGATATAGTACCGCTACGTTGTTAATATCTACCAGGTCGGCAATGTTGAACGAACCCGAAATTTCTATGGGTTCAAATATCTGTTGACGCATGTAAATATCGAAACGTTGGCCGCTTAATGCCTCAATAAGCGAAGCTAATATTCCAAAATTGGCGTTGCTGTATGCAAAGTAGGTTCCTGGCTTCTCGCTTCGCCACAGGTTTGAAGTGTAGTAGCTACCTCCGGCAACTAGTAGCGATTGAATATGGGACGGATTTGGATTTCCTACGGTAGTTCCCAAAAAACTGCTGTAGCCGTTGCCATCCTGAAGGCTGCTGGTATGCGAAAGCAGCATACGAAAAGTAATGGGAACCTGGGGCAGGTTGGATTTCTGAAAGAAAAACCCAAATGGTTGCTTACGTCGTCGTCGAGATTAAATTTGCCTTCATCGTACAGTTTCATTCATCCTGTGGCAGTAAACAGTTTCGAAATGGAGGCTATTCGGTATTGAGTGTTATCGTCAATCGGTAAATTACGAGCATGGTTTCTAAGTCCACTGTTGTAAATTCCAGTTATATTTCAGTTACAAAGGGTTACAACCAATATACCCATCAAACTTAACTCAGCTCGAATATTCTTTATTTCCTGTTGAAATTGCGACCAGCCGAATACTGGTAAAAGAATAATTAGAAAAGCTGCAAATGGTTTCATGCTTTTTTATTGATTCTTTAAAGTGCCATTTTTTGCAATTGCTAGTATTGCCATATTATAATTCCATATCAATTCGCCTCCCTGCCATCATACCGCAAGCAGCATTAATATCGTAGCCACGCGACTCTCTAAGGGTAGCAGGCAGCCCTAGATTAACTAATGCACTTCGAAATTTTTTGGCAGCCAATTCATCCTTCTTGCCGCTCAATACTGCGTTCAGAGGGATTACATTCACATGGCATTTTAAAGGGAGCAGCTTCCGGGCTGTTTCTACTGCATGTATTGGGGAATCGTTTTCTCCGGGAATTACAACATATTCGAACGATAGCCTGATTTTTCGGCCTAACTTCTTTTTTGCCAGTAGCACAATTGTTTGGTCGATAGGGTTGGTTAGTTCGGCAGGCACTATCTCTGCTCTCTCCTTGGCAAATGGCGAGTGCATGCTTATGGCCAAATTGCATTGCTCTAATTCAATCAGTGCAGGTAGTTTATCCATAATGCCTATGGTAGAAAGTGTAATTTTCGATGCGCCAAAAGCCAAGCCCCATGGGGCATTTAAAATCTCCAGGGCTTTAAAAACTTCCATTGAATTGTCGAGCGGTTCGCCCATGCCCATGAGCACAATGCGATTTACAGGATTGCTTTGGGCAGCAAACATTACTTGCATTACAATATCTGATGCCGAAAGATTCTCGAACAAACCCAATTTTCCTGTATGGCAAAAGGAACAGCCCATACGGCAACCACTTTGCGTTGAAATGCACAGCGTATTCCGCTTCAATCCGGGCATGTAGGCCATTTCGAACGGATTTCCTTGCGCTGTTTTGAAAAGGTACTTCACTGTACCATCAGAAGAAACTTGAGCCTTTTCGTTATGTAATCTGCTGATTGTGTATTGATTATTGAGTTCGGTTCGCAATAGTTTGGGTAGGTTATCCATATTGTAGAAGCAAACCATTCGTCGCCTATAAATATTGGTGGCTAACGTTTTGGCATAAGCAGTATCGAGTCCTATCGAAGCAATAAGTTGCTCCAGTTCAGCCAGGTTTTTTCCGATAATGCTATTGCTGCGCATAGGGCAAAGATAATTATGTGCTTTGTAAAATATTGCTGGTATTGCTGAGTGAGAAATTTTTAGGCCTCAGTTTTTTTATAGCCGAGTCTAGTCCCTAATAAAATGACTACTTTTGCATATAATTATAAAATGATTCGAATGCCTTTTGATTTTAAACTGCCCTTTAAATCAGTTTCTGAAGTAAAGAAATTTGTATTACTCTCGTTAACTGCATTGTTTTTAGTAGCATCCTGCGCACCCAAAATGCAGCAAGCAACAAAAAGAGTCAAGTCAATTCCATGCAAATGTTCTGGGCAGAGCCAACGTTAATGTTTATTCTGAAATAATAAAACGAGCAAAAATGAAGGGTACCCCAAAAACGGTAGGAGTTATTGGCAGTGGTAGTTGGGCAACGGCCATAACAAAAATTTTACACGAGAACGGTCATGTAGTAAATTGGTACATTCGCGAAGAAAGTATTTGTAATCATATCATTGAGCATGGGCATAATCCCATGTATATTAGTTCAGTAAAATTTCAGATTGACAGAATTAAGCCGAGCAGCAACATTAATCAGGTTGTTGCCAACTCCGATATGGTTATATTCGTTGTTCCATCGGCTTTTCTGAAAGTATGGCTCGAACCCCTTACCGAACCACTTCTGGGTAAACTGATAGTGACAGCCATTAAAGGAATTATCCCCAACGTCAACTTTACTATTGCTGAGTTTTTTAATACCCACTATAGCATTCCGTTCGATGATATTGGGGTAATAAGCGGACCCTGCCATGCAGAGGAAGTTGCACTTAGCAGGTTATCATACTTAACCTTCTCATGCAAAAAGCGCAGCGTAGCTAAGGAGGTAGCCTCCTTCTTCGAATCGAACTATATAAAAACCATTACAGGAACCGATATTTATGGGACCGAGTACGCTGCAGTACTGAAGAATATTTTTGCTATTGCAGCCGGTGTCGCACACGGATTGGGCTATGGCGATAACTTTTTGGCCGTTCTGGTAAGCAATGCTCAGCTCGAATTACATCGGTTTCTCGATAAAACATACCCCAGCAAGCGGAAAACCGAAACTTCAGCATATCTAGGCGACCTTTTGGTAACCTGCTACTCGCAGTTTAGTAGGAACCGAACCTTTGGAACCATGATTGGAAAGGGCTACTCCGTAAAAAATGCCATGCTCGAAATGAACATGATTGCCGAGGGGTACTATGCAACCCAATGCATAAAACAGATTAATCAACGTTTCGGTGTAAAAATGCCCATTACCGATGCCATGTTCAATATTCTATACGACCGAATTTCTCCGGCTATTGAAATGAAACTGCTGTCGGAGAGGCTGAGGTAGTTGCTCGGCTCGCTTTTCTTTTGTAATATGCATTTCCATTTCGAAGTGCTGATTAACCAGAATATTGCCTTTAAAATCAAGTTGTTGGAACAACATTATATCGTAAGCCATGAATCAATTTACCATTGACCTTAAGAACATTGCCCCCTTTGTGAGCGAGGGCGAACTAAATTCTTCCATTGCGGCTATGCAGCAACATCTCGAAAAGTTGCATGCCAAAACCGGCGCTGGGAACGATTTCCTTGGTTGGATCGATTTGCCATCGGGAATAGCTCCCGAGGAAATAGCCGATATTCAGAGAACAGCCAACGAACTTCGAAACAGCAGCGAGATAATTGTTGTGGTAGGCATTGGTGGGTCGTATCTGGGAGCCAAGGCTGTAATCGATGCCCTTAACCACTCGTTCAAGTCGTGTTTGCACACAGGAACTCCCGAAGTAATTTTTGCTGGACAGAACATATGCGAGGACTACCATTCCGATTTACTGGACATACTCGATAGGCACCGCTATTCTGTAGTGGTTATTTCCAAATCGGGAACCACCACAGAGCCAGCAATTGCTTTCCGCTTGCTCAGGCAGCACCTCGAAGCCAAGGTTGGCAAAACGCATGCAGCAAAACGAATTGTTGCCATTACCGACGAAAAGAAAGGGGCCCTTCGGAAATTAGCTGATCAGGAGGGATACAAAACCTTCGTAATTCCCGACGATGTAGGCGGACGCTACTCCGTATTAACTCCCGTTGGGCTTTTGCCCATCGCCATTGCCGGATTCGACATTGAAGCCCTGATAAAAGGAGCGAAGCAAGCCGAGACCGATACAGGTATAAATAAAAAAGCCCCACAGAACCTTGCTTGCATCTACGCTGCTGCCCGAAACCAACTTTACCAGATGGGTTTCAAAACCGAAATCATGGTCAATTATACTCCCAAATTGCACTTTTTAACCGAATGGTGGAAGCAGCTTTATGGCGAAAGCGATGGCAAGGAACATAAGGGAATCTTTACTGCCGGGGTCGACTTTACAACCGATCTCCATTCTCTTGGGCAATATATTCAGGAAGGCGAACGTACACTCTTTGAAACGGTTCTGAGCGTAGGACGGCCCCGCAGGCATGTTACCATTCCTGCCGATGCTGGAAATCTAGACCAGTTAAACTACATTTCTAGCAAAAGGCTCTTCGAGGTTAATCATGTTGCCCAACAGGCAACAACCCTGGCCCATGTGGATGGTGGGGTGCCAAACATTGTATTCAATTTCCCCGAAATTAATGAGTACTGGTTAGGATATATTATGTACTTTTTCGAGAAGGCCTGCGCTGTTAGCGGTTACGCTTTGGGTGTTAATCCATTCGATCAGCCCGGGGTTGAGGCATATAAAATAAACATGTTTGCACTTTTAGGCAAAGCAGGATTTGAAACGCAAGGGGAATTGCTACGCAAACGGATAGGCTAATTAGTCAAATTAATTACCATGAAAACAACCTCCATTTTTATTAAAACAACCTTCGCTTTGCTAATTCTTCTTTTGGGTTCGGGTAGGGTTGAGGCAAAAATATACCATAATATAATGAAATCCATTCGCACAGGAATGGATTCGTCAGAGGTTGTTGCCATTGCTGGAGAGCCTACCCGCATCGAAAGTGTTACGCGTTACTTTTTTGGTGCCGATCAGGTGGTTGTTGCCAAGGGCGAGGTAGTTGACATTCGGTTAGCTGGGCACGATACGAAAGTCCGGTTTAAAAAATTGAAGGATAAGGCTAAGGATTCGAATTACCGCGCTGTATCGCTACTTCGAATTGGCATGTCGGTTGGCGAAGTGCTAGCCCAAGGGGGTACCCCAACCGAAATCCAAACCGGAACCGACCTGTATTACAGCAACCGCCATAGGGTAGAATTGCACGAGGCGAAGGTGCGGCAGGTGGATATGCACATCAAGAAGAACCTTGACATTCTCGACTGGATACGCTTAAATTTTAGCAAGGGGGGCTTGCTGTTCATGAATATAACCCTAGCCTTCATTATGTTTGGGGTGGCACTCGAAATAAAACTCGATCACTTCAAACAGGTAGCCCGCAACCCCAGGTCGGCCGTTCTGGGTTTTCTGTCCCAGTTTCTTTTCCTCCCAGCACTTACTTTTGGGTTAATAGCAATTATAAAACCTTCTCCCAGCGTAGCTATGGGGATGATTCTGGTGGCTGCATGCCCCGGTGGCAATATTTCTAACTTCATTTCCTCCTTGGCCAAAGCCAATGTGGCTCTCTCAGTTAGTTTAACTGCCATTGCAACCCTTTCGGCCATTGTACTTACGCCCTTCAATTTTACCCTTTGGGGAAGCCTCTATTCCGAAACCGCCGATATGGTAATCCCCATTACAATCGATGCCTGGGAGATGGTAAAAACTGTGTTCATCCTATTGGGGATACCCATTGTTATTGGCATTTGGTTCTCAAACAGATTTCCTGTACTAACTCAAAAAATTATTAAACCCATTAAAATATTTTCAATTGTAATTTTTACAGGGTTTATTGTTGCAGCTCTTTCGTCCAACTTCAAATTCTTTTTAAGTTACATTCATCTTATCCTGCTTATTGTATTCCTTCACAACCTGCTGGCATTGCTAACGGGGTTCTCTATAGGTACACTTTTTAAACTACCCAAACCCGATATAAGAACCCTGACCATTGAGACGGGTATTCAGAATTCTGGTTTAGGTTTGGTACTTATTTTCAATCCCAACCTTTTCGATGGGTTGGGTGGGATGGCCTTTGTTGCAGCTTGGTGGGGCATTTGGCATATTATCTCAGGATTGGCCATAGCCTCTTTTTGGTCGAAAAGACCCTATAAATCCACTTAAAAACCATACAGAGTATGCCAACGCAAATGGAAAGGGTTGAGGAGCATTCGAACCTATATAAATATCTGAAGTTCTATGTCGATTTCTGTTTTAGGCTTTACTTTAGGGTTAGCGTAAAGGGAGTGGAGCGGCTCGAAAGCGAGGGAACTCTTATTATTGCTCCAAACCACCAGAATGCCCTAATGGATGCCCTAGCCGTTTTAAGTGTTAAGCAGTGGCAACCCGTTTTTCTGGCAAGGGCCGATATTTTTAAGAATGTTACCATTCGAAAAATCCTTACCTTTCTTAAAATCATGCCCGTTTTTCGCATTCGCGATGGGTATAGTACGTTGGCCCAAAACGATAGTACTTTCCGAAAAACCATGGATGTATTGAGAAACCGGAACGGATTGGTTATTCTCCCCGAAGGAAATCATGGCGATCAGAAGCGCCTTCGGCCGCTTAAAAAGGGCATTGCCCGTATTGCATTTCAGGCTGAAGACGAGGCCAATGGAAAACTCGACCTGCGAATTATCCCCGTTGGGTTGGACTATACTCACTACATTAATGTAGGGAGTCAGCTTCATATACGCTTTGGTGTTCCAATTCGGGTGGCACCCATTCTTGCCCAGTACAGAATGAATCCTGCTAAAGGTTACAACAAATTGATTGGGCTCCTCGAAAATGGCATAAAGCAGGAAATGGTTCATATTGCCGATGAAAAGTATCACAATAGTATTAGGAATGCCATTGAAGCCTTAGCAAAATGGGAGTTGAAAAGAAAAGGCATGCCCTTTACGCACGAAAATTCGGTTGTGGTTCAGCAACGAGCGGCGATTAATATCGAGAAACTTCGAATTAATTCTCCCGACGAGTACCTTGTGCTCATGGCTCTGTTTATGGAGTATGAGCGCGATATAAAGCAACTTGGCGCCACCTCAACCGGTTTTCCAATGCAACCTGTTGAGAAATTTATGTTTGGCCCTAAAGCACTCGGATTATTTATTCTGCTGCCTGTCTTTCTGTTTACTTTCATAAATAACCTTTTGCCGTTGGCAGCAGTTGCCTTTAATACTCGTAAGGTAAAGGATATGCAGTTTTTAAGTAGCTTTCGTTTTGGATTGGCTGTTCTGCTTTTCCCCGTATTCCACGCACTTCAATTGGTCACGTTTGCCATTCTGTTGCCCTGTGGGTATTGTAGTTTAGCTTATGCAGTGCTTCTTCCTGTATCTGTTTTCCTATTTTTCTGGTGGAAGCGTAGCTATTGTGCAACTGTTCAGGTTGGCAAAGTAATTTTGGCAAAATATAGTAAGAGGGGAGTTTATAGCAGAGCAAAAGAATTGCATGCTAAACTAATGGCTAGGCTGTCGATGTTATAAGTATTACTGATTACCGTATTTTCTATAGGCAATTCCCTGCATATATATAGAAGGTGGGTCGCCATAGGCTCTGTAGTGTTGCTTTTTAATAATCAGAATGAAGTCGGCATTTTCGAGTGCCGCTTTCTTTTTCAGAATAATTTCGGCGCTAGCCTCAAGTGTGGATTGTTTGTAGTAGTGCTCGCGCGATTGAGCATTTAACCTTATATCTACTTTCTTTATTTCCAGCATACCCTTTACTTCTTCTGAACTATATGTTACTTTAACCTCATCCCATTCCTTAACCTTTCGCACCTCAGTTGCTTTGTCGGACATGACTTCAATTCGTCCCGAACGGAAATGTACCGCATGCACTTTGCGACGGTCAACGTAATCGATGGCATCCTTGTCGTTGGGCAAATTAAAGGTTATGAATTTTTCCGAAATTTTTTGGACTTCAACCTCAATTACCCTTCCATCGTGATACTTTATCATGTCGAATTTGGAAGTTTTGGAAAAGTCGATCAATGGCTTTGTTTGCCCATGGGTTCCATTCGATGCAGTTGTGTCGGATTGGCAAAAGACCTTTTCCGATGGGAGTATTAATATTAGAATTGCGAAAATGAGCAGTCGCATTTGAGTTAATCGATTCAAAATGAAGTTGCAAATATAGCTTTTTTGTATTTACTATTCTCATTGCATAGAAAACACTTAACTATGTCATGAAATATAAAAAAATAAAATATACCCACATAATAAATAGGGGTTGTGAATAAAAAAAAATAATAAAATGATAAAATAAGTAAAAAAATATGGGTATAAATATTAATATTGCAAAATAAATCAAAAAACAGATGGCAAAGATACGTTTTAAGGCTATGGCCGAGGCGATGAATCGCCCACAGGTCGATTTTGTTGCCCCTCAGGGCAAAATTTCCGAATATTTTGGTGAGAACGTATTCGACCGCCCCAAAATGCGTCGTTACCTTTCGCCCGATGCCTACGAGAGCATTGTAAGTGCCATTGACGAGGGCCGAAAAATTGACCGCAAGGTAGCAGGGCAAGTTGCTGCAGGCATGAAGGCTTGGGCTATGGAAAGGGGCGCAACGCACTATACCCACTGGTTTCACCCACTTAACGGAGCTACGGCCGAGAAGCACGACAGTTTTTTTGGTCGCGATCGCGATGGGGTTTCACTCGAGAGCTTCAGTGGCGACTTGCTAGTGCAACAGGAGCCCGATGCAAGTAGCTTCCCAAGTGGAGGTATTCGAAATACCTTCGAAGCAAGAGGTTACAGTGCTTGGGACCCATCTTCACCTGCATTTATTCTCGATAAAACCCTATGTATCCCCACAATATTCGTATCGTATACGGGCGAAGCGCTCGACTTTAAAACCCCCCATCTGAAATCGTTAACTGCTCTCGATAAAGCAGCCTCGGCTGTTTGCAATTATTTCGACAGGGATGTGAAAAAGGTATACTCAACTCTAGGCTGGGAGCAGGAATACTTTTTGGTGGATGAGTTGCTTTTTAATGCACGCCCCGATTTAGCTATGAGTGGAAGGACCCTCATGGGGCATGCAGCTGCACGCGACCAGCAATTGGAGGATCACTACTTCGGGTCAATTCCCGAACGCGTGAGCAACTTCATGAAGCACTTCGAATACGAAGCCTATCGACTGGGAATACCCATTAAGACCCGTCACAACGAGGTGGCCCCAAACCAGTTCGAATGCGCTCCGGTTTTCGAGGAGGCCAATTTGGCGGTGGACCACAACCAGCTCATCATGTCGCTCATGGAGCGAGTGGCCCGCAAGCATCGGTTTCGTGTTCTGCTTCACGAAAAACCCTTTAAGGGCATTAATGGTTCGGGGAAACACTGCAACTGGTCCATGCTTACTGATACTGGAGTGAATTTGCTTTCGCCCGGAGGAACACCTAAAAACAACCTTCAGTTCCTTACCTTTTTGATAAATACCATAATGGCCGTTCACGAGCATTCTGCTCTGCTTTTGGGTAGCATTGCAAGCGAAGCCAATTCGCACCGCCTGGGTGCACACGAAGCGCCTCCAGCCATCATGTCGGTGTTTATTGGGAAAACCCTCAGCAGCGTGCTCAACGAACTGGAGGAGCGCGTTGTAACCCGTAAAATGACCCCCGATGAGAAAACCGAACTTAAACTCGAAATCATTGGGAAAATTCCTGAAATTTTGCTCGACAATACCGATCGAAACCGCACATCACCCTTTGCCTTTACAGGCAATCGGTTCGAGTTTAGGGCAGTTGGTTCATCGGCCAGCTGCGCTTCGCCCATGATTGTTCTGAATACTGCAGTGGCTGAACAGTTAGCCAATTTTAAGGTGGAAGTAGACAAACTCATCGACAAGGGGATTAAGAAAGACGAGGCAATACTTCAGTGCCTACGTAGCCAGATTATTGCTTCGAAAAAGATTCGTTTCGAAGGGAATGGGTACAGCGAGGAGTGGATTAAGGAGGCAGCCCAAAGGGGGTTGCCCAACATTCCCGATGCGCCCGAAGCTTTTAAAACCTTTCTTTTACCCTCATCGAAAAACCTACTTAGTTCGAATCAGGTACTTACCGAAAGGGAGCTGCATGCACGTTACGAGATTAGAAATGAAATTTATGTAAAGAAAGTTCAAATAGAGTCGCGCATACTGGGCGATTTGGCAATAAACCACATAGTTCCTACGGCCCTATCGTACCAAAATATGCTAATATCCAATGTTAGAGGAATGAAGGAACTTTTCCCCAACGAGTACGAAGCACTTGCGGAAACCCAGCTGCAATCGATTAAAAAGATTGCTGAGCATGTTAAAGAAATTCGCCACTTGGTTAAGGATATGGTGGAGCGGCGCAAGGATGTGAATGCCATTTCCGATTACCCAGAGAAGGCGGAGGTGTATAGTAAAAC
Organism: uncultured Rikenellaceae bacterium; assembly: GCA_964479665.1. Lineage (GTDB taxonomy): Bacteria > Bacteroidota > Bacteroidia > Bacteroidales > Tenuifilaceae > UBA2287. The sequence continues at coordinate 14,440 of CAYZNN010000029.1, forward strand.
AATTCGTCCATTTCTTGAGGAAATCCGATACCACATCGATAAATTGGAACTAATAGTCGACGACGAGCTATGGCCACTGCCCAAGTACAGGGAACTTCTGTTTGTTAGGTAATAAATACTTCGTGAAGATTACTCAGGGGTTTTTTCGAACTTTTGAGGAATTGACTATTTTCAATAGAATGCAAATCCAATGCGGATGCCCGATGTAATGGATGTTGGAGAGTCGTTTCCCATTACAGCTAGGCCGTAATTCACCATGTCGTAATCCTGGGGGGGTGTTCCATAACCAATTCCCGTACAAGCATCAAAAATAAACCTATTATCGTAAGCCCACTGCTTCCCAAACTTTAGATGGACTGCTAAACCGAAGTCGTTCACCCTTTTTCTGCTGTTTTATGAAAACCAATTGTATTCAAAGCTATTATACTCAAACAACCTGAACGCTATTTCAGGGGCTACGTACGCAACCTTTAAAATGTGGAAATAGTGCATGCGGTGCATGTAGTAGTCGGGGGTACGGGTAACCTTGTAGGCAAACTTTCCGTAAATTCCTGATGGATCCCTTTCGTACGGATCGAACCCAATACCTAAAATAGCCAATGCAGTCTCCCAGCTTCTACCGGGCTTTATAACCTGCCCGTAAGTAAACTCCGCATTTCCGTACATGGGAAAAAAAGCCCAGTTTTAGAGCCCTTTGATTCTGATTTGCATAGTACTCCATTGAGATGAAGGTTAAATCACCCCGCCGGTTGCAAACTCAATACGTTCAACCAAAGCCTTATCAATTCCAAATGTAATGCTTGGCTTATCGGTATAGTAGTATTTAATTTGGTTGGCTTAAAGTTCAGTAACAACGCAACTTAAAACGTCGCCATTTTTCTTAATAATTTTATCTTGCCCCAATAAATTTTGCCCCAAAACTAGAAGCATTAACGTAAGAAATGGTTTCATGGCAGTATGGTTTTATTTTTATTTGCAAAAAATAGTTATGGCTTCCAATTCATAAATTAAAAAACCCTGAAGGTCGTTCAGGGTTTGGCATTTTTCCTTAATAATTTAGCACTTTACTCGGCTACCAATGAGGTTTTGAACATGCTGAGTTAGCGTCTCGGGAGTATGGTTGTCGGGGTAAACGGGCTGGAAAAAGTTTACGCGGATGCGAGTAAATGGACGGGGAAACCAGCGTCCGCTGGGAAGTGCTCTATTGGCACCACAAATGGCAACTGGCACAACCGGCACGTTCAATTCCTTGCTCAGAATGGCAAAGGTTTTCTTAAATTCTCCCAGTTCACCGGTTTTGGATCGGGTACCCTCTGGGAAAATAATTACTTTCTTTCCACTGCGCAACACCTCGGCCAGCTTCAGAATTGAATCCTTCAGGTCTTTGTTAACATCCATAACTATTACATTGTTTCGGCTTGCCAAGAAGCGGAGAAACCAGCTGTTAACGTGCTTCTTTTTGGCGTAGAAGTAGGTTCTGCTCATGGTTCGCCACCTAATGAACGAAGCAACAAACAGCCCATCGAAAAAGCTTTGGTGATTGGGTGCAATAATGCAGGGCCCTTCGGGAATGTGGTTGGCTCCCTCGCCGCGGAAGCGGAAATAAACCTTAAAGAACCATTTGGCGATATTTTTAAAAATATTTTGGGTAGGCCACGACTTGGGAAGCTTAACCTCAATGCGCTCTTTCAATGCCTCTGCCCAGTTTTGGGCTTCTTCCTTGAACCATTTCATATTGGCCTTTACATGGTCGGTTAGGTGCTTAACCGAGGGGAAGCCGGGAAGGTGATGCTCTTCAATTTTTACACCAAAGGTTCTGTCAATGTAGTCAATTAGGCTTAGTTTTGCCAATGAGTCCATGGCAATATCGAATTCCAAATGGTGGTGCGGATGTACGTCCATGTCGACCTGGCTTTCAATAAAACTTTTCACCACGTGGTACTCTTCGTAATCAGGATGCTCAATGGTTTGGCTATTCTTTTTGGGTTTTTCAACAAATTCGGCTAGTTTGAAGCGTTGAATTTTACCCAACCGGGTACGCGGAATGTCCTCTTTGGTTAAAGTGAACTGCATTATGCGCTTGTACGAGGTAAGTTCGCTATTGAACTGGGGAATTACTTTTTCGCGGAAGTGCTGTTCGGGATTTGCTACTCCAATTTCGGAGAGGTGACCCCAGTTGGCATGAATAATGGCATGTAGCATTTCGGCGTGAAGAAAAACGGCCGCCTCTTTTACAGCCGGGGAAGCCATTTCGAGTTTGCTTTCAATCTCAACAGGGTTCACATTCTTACCGTTCGAAAGCACAATAATTTCCTTTTTTCGGCCAGTAATATACAGATAGCCTTCCTTGTCAATTTCGCCCAAATCGCCAGTATGTAGCCAACCATCAATTAATACATCGGCTGTTTCTTCGGGACGATTGAAGTAACCCTGCATAATGTTTGGGCCTTTTGCTACAATTTCACCCTCGCGAATTTCCATCGATAATCCGGGTAAAACCTGACCTGGCGAACCAATCTTCACACTACCCGGGCGAGTGAATGTTATCATAGGGGCTGCTTCAGTCATTCCGTAGCCCTCCAGTACTTCAAACCCAATGGTTTGAAAAAACTCACCCACCTCCTTATTAAGCGCAGCACCACCTGATACCATGAACTCCAATGCGCCACCAAAGTTCACGTGAACCTTTTTGAATATTTTCTTTGCTAATGAACGTGCCTTTAAAGTTTTAACAACTTTAAAAAGTACACGAGCGGCAATGCTTACATCAATTTTTGCTTTAATACCCTTGTACATGAGCTCGTAAAGGCGGGGTACACCAATCATTATGTTTACCCTGTTGTTTCGGAGGGTTTCCAAAATATCGCTCGATTGCATGGAAGGGGCCATTACTATTGTTCCACCAACTTTCAGGGGAGCCATCATCGATCCGACTAATGGAAAAATATGATGAAGTGGCAAAAGCATGAGAACTTGGCGTTCGGGAGTATAAACTTTAACTTCTTCCGAAACCGCCTTTACGTTAGCTAACAAATTGCGATACGAAAGCATAACCCCCTTGGGGTTTCCGGTGGTGCCCGATGTGTAAATAATAACAGCGGTTCGGTCAATATCAGCTGGTCCCTCCCAGTAGGTTTGGGAAGAATTTACAGCGCTCATTAAAAGATCAAAATTGACTACTTGGGGGGTATACAGCAACTTTTCCGATATTTTTGGCAAATTCTTTTCGGTAGTGGTGCTTATAAATAGGGCCTCGGGCCTTGAGTCGTTCAGAATGTAAGCAACATCTTCGGCCGATGCCATGAAGTCGATGGTTACTACAGTGCAGTTGTTTTGCCACGCTGCATAGAAGGCATAAATCCACTCAGGACGGTTTTCGCTCTGTATGGCAATTTTTGTATAACCCTTACCCTGAATTTGCTTTGAAAGTTCATTTACTTTTTCGAAAAGTTCTGCGTACGAAATTGACTCGTTTCGAGTAATGATGGCACTTTTCTGGAGATTTGTTTTACTAATCATTTTCTGTTTTTATTTATTAAGAAACAGTTTCGCTACCCAAAGGTTTAATAACCAAGGAATAGACGGCAATTAGCCCCCATACAGGGGGCTAATTGCGGGCAAAAATAATAAAAATTTGTTGGGTTTAAACCAAAATGGTAAACGATTGTTCAAAATCATCGTAAATGGGGAACGGTAAGGTCGAATTCTGCTTTAAAAATCAATTCCCTTTTTTACGGAGGCTATACGAAAAGAGGGAAGGATTGCCGGAGAACTCAGCGGTCCATTCATTATCGCAAACGCGTTGTAGCATCTGACAGGGATACTCGTCGGCAGGAAAAACCTGCTGAAAGGCCGTACCATTGTTGGTGGCGTAACCGCCATACAAATTCAGGTCTTCGGGTGTACCATCGGTATGCCTAAGATCGTGACGGAAACGAAGTTTTTCTCCGTTCTCCAGAGTAAACATCCAGGTTCGCAGGGTATTTACACCCACCCGTAAAGGGCATGTAGACTATAGTATCGAGGCTTTCCCGTATATGCATTTCCAACTCATCGTTGGCCCAACTGTTCATGCCTTCGGCAATAAACACCTGTTTCCCTTAAAACTTTTGGCCTTCGAATTGTTTGAACTTTTTGAAAAAGGCCTTTTGTGGGCAATCGATTTGCGATTGCTCAGCTTTGTGAGTGGTATTTTTGCAACCCCCAATTGCTGTTAAGGCGGTAATAACTAAAACAAACAAAAATGATCTCATAGTTTAATGCATTAGTTTAGTAGAAATCGGGAACAAAAGTTTGGTCGGTTATGGGAGGCCGTATGTATGAATGATCCTCGACCCTTGGGGGGAGTGTAATTGGAGGAGGGGTAAGGTCTTCGAATGGTATAAGAGAAAGCAGATGCTTTATTGTGTTTAACCTTGCCCTCCGCTTATCGTCGGCGTGAACCACATACCATGGAACCTGTTTTATGTCAGTGTATGCAAACATTTCGTCTTTGGCCTTGGAGTATTCCACCCATTTGCTCCGCGACTCCAAATCCATTGGGCTCAGTTTCCAGCGTTTCACCGGATTGTCGATTCGTGCCTGGAAACGAGCTTCCTGCTCCTTGTCGCTAACCGACATCCAGTACTTTATAATATGAGTACCTGAACGAACGAGCATTCGTTCGAATTCGGGGCAAGAACGAAGGAATTCTGTGTGTTCCTCGGGAGAGCAGAAACCCATTACCTTTTCAACCCCCGCACGGTTGTACCAACTTCTGTCGAACAGCACCATTTCACCTGCAGCAGGCAAATGAGCAACGTAGCGTTGAAAGTACCACTGAGTTTTTTCCTTTTCAGTGGGGACACCCAATGCAACAACCCGGCAAAAACGAGGATTTAAACATTCGGTTATGCACGATATGAGGCCTCCCTTCCCCGCTGCATCGCGACCCTCGAAAATAATAACTACCTTTAATTTTTTATGCTTTATCCACTCCTGCAATTTAATGAGTTCAATTTGCAGTTTGCCAAGTTCGGCCTCGTAGAATTCGCGGGGGAGTTTGGCTTTTTTATCCTCAATGGCCTCGTAATTAAAAGAATTGCTCCTTTTGCTGCTTTCTTTTTCAACTTTATTGGTGCCTTTCCTCTTGTCGCCCTTCCTATCATTATTTTTGGCCATAACGAATTGAATTAGGGTTTATATTATAGGTTGTTGGTATGGCAACCATAAAGATATGATAATAATTTAATTGGCAGCACGTTAGCTGCAATCTTTTTGTTAAAATTGCAAAAACAATGCGTTAAAAGGCTGTTTGCCTTTATATACGGTCATAAAGGTTTTTGAATGCGTTTTAGAATACAAACTCTCCCTTGACGGATTTAATAATTAATTGGTTCCCCTTGTTGCTCGTTTTGCAGTAGCCAATTACCTGTGCATCAACCCCAAATTTTTTTGAAATAGCAATAATTTCAGCAGCGTATTCCGGTGAAACATAAATTTCCATTCTATGGCCCATATTGAAAACTTTATACATTTCGTTCCAAGGGGTTTGCGATTGTTTTTGAATAATTTCGAAAAGGGGAGGAACGGGGAATAGGTTGTCCTTAACAATCATTAGGTTTTCCACAAAATTCAGCACTTTGGTCTGGGCGCCACCCGAGCAATGAACCAAACCATGAACTACCTGACGATAGTTGGTAAGTACTTCATTTATTATGGGAGCATACGTGCGGGTTGGACTGAGCACTAACTTCCCAGCGGATATCCCCAGTGGTTCAATAATATCGGTTAGTTTGTAGTTGCCAGAGTATACAAGATCGGAATCGATTCCCATATCGTAACTTTCTGGGTACTTCTGAGCCAAGTACTTTGCAAACACATCGTGGCGAGCCGATGTGAGTCCATTGCTGCCCATTCCGCCATTGTATTCCTTTTCGTAATTGGCTTGGCCAAAGGAACTAAGTCCCACTATAACATCGCCCTCTCGAATATTGGCGTTGTTTATTATATCGGATCGCTTAATGCGAGCGGTCACGGTTGAATCGACAATAATAGTACGAACCAGATCGCCAACATCGGCGGTTTCGCCTCCTGTTAAATGGATGCCTATACCCTGTTTGCGCATATCTTCGCAGAATTCCTCAGTTCCCGAAACTAGGGCAGCAATAACCTCACCGGGAACAAGGCGCTTGTTCCTCCCTATTGTTGAAGAGAGAAGGATATTGTTTGTAACTCCTACGCAAAGTAAATCGTCGAGGTTCATAACAATAGCATCCTGAGCAATTCCTTTCCAAACGCTCATATCGCCAGTTTCGCGCCAGTACATGTAGGCAAGCGACGACTTGGTGCCTGCGCCATCGGCGTGCATTACCGTACAATAGTCGGGGTCGCCCGAAAGTAAATCGGGTACTACTTTACAGAAAGCGAGTGGGAACAAACCTTTATCTAAATGGGATATTGCGGCGTGAACATCTTTTTTCGATGCGGATACGCCCCTTTGGTTGTAGCGAGAATTATTCGTCATGATTTACTTTTGACTATTTCTTTGGGGGTGTTATTTTCAGTAGATGCCTCTTTTTTTCGTTTATCCATTTCGATTCCTCAAAGGTGTCAACTAACCATATTTTTAGGTCTGAATCCATCTCATCGTCTACAAAAATGATAAGTACATCGGCCAATTTGGGGTCGTCAACCTCCATCCAAATACCAGTTCTTGTTACATCCTTATCTTCGTAAACGAAGTAAACGAGCAAGTCGGCGTCCTTGGGATCGTCAACAGCATAAATTTTTACTTGAGCATCTTCAACCCTTTCGGTTTCGAAGAATTTCTGGGCTGATGCCGGAAGCTGGCACAGCAATACGAGGGGTAATATGTAGGCTAGCAGCTTCATGTTTACGAAAGTTGTTGCTTACACAATTCGTACCGTTTTTTTAATGGAGTTAAGGTTTGTATTCAGTGCTAAGCACTCTGAATTCGGTTCTACGATTAACCTGATGAACGGTTTCCTTTTGCTCCTCCAATTTTAACTCGTCGATAATTTTTTGGTTCAGCACATCGCCTGCTTTCAGGAATGTGAACTGGGCTGCCATTTGCTCATCGACCACCTTGGGTTGCGACTGGGCAAATCCTCGGGCTCTTAGGCGGGCTGCAGGAATTCCTTTTTCAATTAGGTAATTCACTACCGATTGCGCACGCTTTTGCGATAGTTCGTAGTTGTATTCAAGGCTACCGCGGCTATCGGTATGCGCACCTAGTTCTATTATAATTGTTGGATTATCGTTCAGCACTTCAACTAGCCTGTCGAGCGAAGCCATCGATTCGGGCCGCAATTCCCAGCGGTTGAAATCGTAAAAAATATTGGGAAGTTCAATGGGGCGTGCGGTTGAAGTAAGAGCAATGACCTTTTTGAAATCTTTACTTTCTGAAACACCCTTGGTGGTTTCTTTGGCTTTATTGTTCAAGTACCCTTCTTTAGAGGCTATAACAATGTAGTCGGTATTTGGGTTAAGAATGAAGCGGAATGAACCGTCGTCAGCGGTTTCGGAGTTCTGAATATTTCCATCGCTACCAACAATTTTAATTGCGGCACGGGCAATTGGACGACCTGTTTTTTCGTCGTTTACACCACCAATCATGTTAAAGTTGAGGGGTGGCAGGAAGAACATGTAAATGTTGTCGCCACCGCGTGCACCCATATCCCCCCGGCGGGAAGAATAGTAACCAGCTTCGCGGCTCCTTTCGAAAATGATACCGAAATCGTCGGCTGATGAATTGATGGGATATCGCATGTTCTCAATGGCCCAGCCACTTCCGTCGGTGGGTCGGGCCCTGAAAATATCGAGTCCTCCCATGCCCGGATGACCATCGGATGAGAAGTAGAGAGTACCATCGGGATGAATGAAAGGGAACATTTCGTTGCCCTTGGTATTGATTTGGGGTCCCAAGTTAACGGGTTCGCCCCAGTTATCGCTTGCACTAACTCGAGTCACCTTCCAAATATCGTTTCCGCCCAATCCTCCCTTAATGTTGCTTACGAAATAGAGGGTGAGTTCATCGGCCGAGATGGATGGGTGAGCCACCACCATGCTATCGGGGGCCAGAGGTAGGGTCTCTGGAGTAAGCCAACCCTGTTCGCGTTTTTGGGTAAGGAGAATTTCACAGCCCAACTTGTTGCGCTTGCTTGTGCGACAACGGGTAAAGTACATTTTTGTAAAGTCGGGGCTAAGCGAGGGTGTTCCTTCGTCGGCATCGGTATTAATAGCTTCTTCAAGAGGTCGGGGTTTACTCCATTTGCCAGCACGATCGCGTTCGGTAACAAAAACGTCGGTAAATTTTTCACCCGTACCTGCATGTTTTTTTGAGCCGGTTGCATCGTCGCGGGTGCTGGTGAAGTATAGCATGGTATAATCGTCGGATCCGAATGCGGGTGAAAAGTCACTTTGGCGGCTATTGATAGGGCGCATGTTGGTAATTTGGTAGCCCGAAGGGCTCTCCTTCCATTTAATGGCCAACTGGCACGATTCAATTCCAATTTTCACAAGCGGGTCGTTGGGAACCAGTTCTTGGTATTTTTGGTATTGCTCAAGAGCCTCGTTGTATTTCTCGCTCATTTTGAGCATTTCAGCGTGGTAAAAGTATGCTTTGGGATCGGGAGCATTACGAAGAATGGCCTTTGCATACCATATTTCTGCCTGTTTGGCGTTGCCAATGAAGCGATAACTATTGGCAATTTTGTATAGGTAAATTCCCATTTCCTCCTTGGCAACCTTGTCCAAATCCTTTTTAAACAGTTCAATGGCTTCGAAGTAGCCCCCGGCATCGTAAAGGTCGTTGGCTCGCTTCAAACGGGCAGTCTGAGCAACTGCGCCTATTGTAACGCAGGTGGCAATCAGAGCAGTAGCAATTCTAAGTGTAAGCCTCATTGGTAAGTAAATTTCAATATTTAAGCAAATACGCAATGGCGTTGAAAATATTGTATTGAGTTGAAATCAGTATTTTTTCAAAACCATGTAAAGGTAATGAATAATTCAAAATATGCACAAATTGGTTTAAAAAAGTGCATTTGTTAAAGGGTTAGGACCCAATGCTAATTGCAAAAATGAGTAAATAAAATCCATTAATCAATTGGGGGTTTCAATTGCTCCTTACTTAAATTATATTTGCGCAATTTTTTAATCATATTCATACTCTTCCAGTGAGAAATTCGAAATGGGCTATATACATGGCAGCCATGCTCTCCATGTGCTTTTGGGCGTTATCATTTATATGGTATAAGGAGGTTTTCGAACTTTATAAACCCATTACATTAGTTTTTTTAAGGCTTATTATTTCGAGCATCATACTTGTGTCGGTTACCCTAATGATGGGAAAATTACAAATAATGAGGCTTTCAGATTTGCGTCATTTCATTCTACTCACTTTTTTTCAGCCTTTTTTGTATTTCTTAACCGAAAGTTACGGAGTTAGTATGGTATCGCCAACATTAGCGGCTGTAATTATTAGTACAATCCCTTTATTCAGTCCAATTGGTGCTTACTTTTTATTAGGAGAAAGGATAACAATTGTCAATTTTTTGGGAATTGTTATTTCCATTCTGGGAGTTGGATTGGTAGTATTTCATACCGGTTTTGGCAACATTGATTTGAATTTAATAGGAGTGCTACTTCTTTTTGTTGCGGTAGTCGCCGCTATAGGCTATGCTATTGTGCTTAGGAGGTTAGGAAACAGGTATAATGTTTTTTCAATAGTTACCTATCAGAATTCTTTAGGAATCCTTTTTTTCTTACCCCTTTTCGTTACTGTCGATTTTAGCCACTTCATTTCGGTAGTACCCGACCGAAGTGTAATTATACCACTGGTTAATTTGGGAATTTTCTCATCGACCCTGGCGTTTTTGCTTTTCACTTACGTTGTGAAAAAATTGAGCATATCGAAAGCCAATGTTTTTACCAATGCCATTCCCGTGCTCACGGCTGTATTTGCCTATTTTCTGATGGGCGAACCGCTTACAACCGTAAAACTAATAGGAATTGGGGTCGTAATTTTTGGGGTACTAATAGCCCAAATGGGCCGAAAAAATTCTGTTCAGTAGCAAATGGAATTCGATGCATTGCAGCTGGTTCGTTTAGCGTCTGCACGGAGTGAGGAACACGCAATACTAGTCAAAGGGTTGAAGCGCTGCTCCGATGACGTGGTGGATAAACTTTTTAGGGATGCTCATGCCAATGCATTCAGCCAGTTCGATTGCTTAAACTGTGCCAATTGCTGCAAAACCATTAGCCCCATTGTAACATACAATGATGCGGAGCGAATGGCTAAGGCACTTCGAATTAAACCCTCGGTGCTAGTTGACCAATATCTCGAGGTTGATACCGATGGCGATTATGTATTCCGTACCTCCCCTTGTCCTTTTCTTCAGACAGACAACCTTTGCTCCCTTTACCATTCGCGCCCACGAGCTTGCCGCGAGTACCCTCACACCGACCGAAAGAAAATGAAACAAATTCTTACGTTAACTTTAAAGAATGCATCCGTTTGTCCGGTGGTCTTCAATGTACTCGAAGCAATAAGGAAAGAGAAAGGGTAGGTTATTAGGGAATAAAAATATTGATACCCAAAGGTTTTATCGAAATTTCAATTTCTTTACCCATCGTGCATGGTTCTCCATCGAAATGCACGTAACCTTCGTTTGCCCTTTCAACACCTAACGTTTTTACCCTGAAGGTTTCAACGTAGCGGCTATTGCCTATTTTCTTTCGAAAAAGTCGGAGTCCAAGGTCAACAGAAACGAATTTGGGGAAGGGAGACACAATGGTTACATCGAGAAGACCATCGGTAATGTCGGCTGTGGGGGCAATGTAGGCATTGTTACCCCATTGCGATGCATTAGCAAAAGTAATTAAAAAGGCTTCCCGTTGGGTTACATAACCGTTTAGGTTTAACTTGTATTGCTGGGGATGGTACGAAAAGAATTCGTTGAATATGGTTTTCACATATGAAAAGAACCCTCTGCGTTCCATTTGGGCAAATTTATTTCCTATGTGCGCATCGAAACCAACACCCGAAGTGCAGAAGAAAGGGATGCTATTTATGGTTCCGTAATCGGTCATGGAAATCCGGCCATTATTAATGTTGCGTATTGCTTGCTCTGGGGTAAGGGGTATGCGCAAATGGCGTGCTAAACCATTTCCCGAACCCAAGGGTACAATGCCAAGGGTGGCCTTTGTGTCGATAAGCGCGCTGGCTACTTCATTTACTGTTCCATCGCCTCCAACCGCCACTACTTTACTCAGGCCGCTGGTAAGAAAATCGCTGGCTAACTTATGGGCGTTACCCGGACAGCTACTGTACACAATTTCAGGCTCGAATCGTTTAGAGTCGAGGCTCTTGACAATGATGTCGGGAAGCCTCTTTTTGCTCTGGGTGCCCGAAATGGGATTTATTATGAAACCTACTGGTTCTCTTTTTTTTAGCACGAGAAATAGTTATAAAAACGGTGCGCAAATTTAATGGAAATAAATTATTGCAACGCAAATAATTTTTAAAACGGCACTAGGAACTAAAAAGTATTCTTCATTTGCAAAGGTTTTTATTCGGCTTACAATAAACTTTTAACAATTTAGTTTTGTTATTGCATCAAAACAATTTTCACAAAAAAAACGAAGTGTTACGTTTATTCCCATTCGTATTCCTTTTTATAACGTGGCAAGTAGCTAGTTCCCAAATTGGAGGAGGCAGCACTTATCGGTTTCTCGACTTGGCTACCCACACCCGCGTTGCTGCATTAGGAGGTAAAATTGCAGCGCTCGATGAGAGCGACCTTGGGGCTTCGTTTGTAAACCCTTCGCTTTTACGAAGCGACCTACATAACCAGTTGAGTTTATCGTACGTTAGCTACTTCGACGATATTCGCTATGGAATTGTATCGTATGCCCGAACACTGAACAAGTATGGCAATGTTGCCATTGGCCTACAGCATGTGTCGCACGGAAACTTTATTCAAGCCGATGAGACAGGAATAATTACAGGTTCTTTTTCGGGCTACGACATGGCTCTTCATTTACAATACTCTTACACCTTCGACAGTGCTTTTACTTTCGGACTAACCCTTAAACCCATATACTCGCACCTTGAGCAGTACCGGTCGTTTGGGGTAGCAGCCGACCTTGGAGCAAGTTACCAAGGACCACATCGGTTGTTTAACGCATCGGTTGTAGTTCGCAATTTGGGAACCATGGTTACACCCTACACAGCAGACACCTATGAGCCCTTACCCTTCGAACTGGTAGCGGGAATAAGTCAAAAACTCAAGCATGCACCTTTCCGCTTTGTTATTACTTTTCAGCAAATACAAGAATTCAATCTTTATTATAAGCGCAAAAAGGAGAGTTCCTCATTTTTTGGAGATACCAATGCCGACAAGCCCTCGAGGTTTGAAGAGCTGGGTAACGAGTTTTTAAGTCACCTAATACTAGGAGTAGAATTTGTACCAGTAAAAAATTTTTACCTCAGGGGCGGTTATAATTTTCAGCGCAGAAACGAGTTGAAAATTGAGGAAAAAGCATCGACGGTTGGTTTTAGTTGGGGTATTGGTATTAAAATTAATCGGTTCCACATTTCATTCAGTCGCGCAACCTACCATTTGGCAGGAGCCTCCAGCCACTTTTCGTTGGGTACTAATCTCGACGATTTTTTCACCCGAAGTAAACTTTAGTTAGTGTACTCTGGGTAAATTAAGTAGCGTACACACAAAAGAGCATTCTATTTGTCGCTTAATTTCCAAAATCGATTTTAGTTCGAGTTTTTAACAATACCCAGTAGAAATTTTTTTTAGTAGTACATTTGTGTATTCATTTTTACATACACAAAACATAACTAACTTGTATAATAATAACATAGTAATTGCCATCGACGGGCACTCTTCCTGTGGGAAAAGCACATTTGCCAAGCAAATTGCATTGAAACTTGGTTACATTTATATTGATAGCGGAGCCATGTACAGGGCCATTACCCTAGCTTGCATACAGCAAAACCTAATTGCCAATGGCAAGGTTAATTTGGAGCAACTTCCCAATTTGTTGCAGCATACCGAAGTTTCGTTTATTTCAAAAACCGACTCCACAGGATGGATAACATTGCTTAATGGAACTGATGTGGAGGAGGAAATTCGAACATTAAAGGTTTCGGAGAATGTTAGTTTGGTTGCAGCCCTACCCATGGTTCGCAAAAAAATGGTTGAACAGCAGCAACAAATGGGTAAAAACAAGGGAATAGTAATGGATGGTCGCGATATTGGAACAGTGGTATTTCCCAATGCTGAACTGAAAATTTTCATGACAGCCCAACCCGAAATTCGCGCCCAACGGCGCCTCAAAGAGATGGAAGACAAGGGGCAAAAGGTTAGTTTCCACGAGGTGCTGGCTAACATACTGGAGCGCGACCGTATTGATCAGTCGCGCGAGGTTTCTCCTCTGAAGCAGGCTTCCGATGCCATAATTCTCGACAATTCAAACCTAACCGTTTCTCAGCAAATGGAGTGGGTAATTGAGCTAATAGAAACGAAACTGAAAGAAAACAGGAGGGTGTAGCTTCATGCAGGTAGAAATCGACAATCGGTCAGGATTTTGCTTCGGCGTGGTTAAAGCCATTGGTAGAGCCGAAGAGGAACTGAAAGCAGAGGGCTCGCTATTCTGCTTGGGCGAGATTGTTCATAACGACGAGGAGGTACGTAGGCTCACCGAAAGTGGGCTTAAAACCATATCGCACACCCAAATGGATAAAGTCGCAGGGCAAACCCTGTTGCTTCGTGCCCACGGCGAACCACCCGAAACCTACCGTAAAGCCAAAGAGTTAGGAATTAAACTCATCGACGCTTCGTGCCCGGTAGTGCTCAAGCTACAGGCAAAAGTGAAAGAGGGGTGGGAAAGAATGCAGAAAATTAATGGGCAGGTAGTTATTTACGGCAAAAAGGATCATGCCGAGGTTGTTGGACTTATGGGGCAGGTTGAAGGGCAAAGCATTTTAATTAGCAGCATTGAAGAAATTGACCGAATCGATTTTTCACGGCCCATCGAACTTTTCTCACAAACTACACAAAGCCCCGATAAATACATTCAAATTGCACATGAAATTGTAAAACGGATGGAACAGGTAAAACCTGGGAGTTCCGTACCTTTTACTTTGCATAAAAGCATATGTGGCCAAGTTGGTAATAGAAAGAAGGAATTAGCCGAGTTCGCACCCAAATTCAACGTAGTTGTTTTTGTAAGCGGAAAGAATAGCTCCAACGGTAAAATGCTATATCAAGTGTGTAAGAACATTAACCCCAACACATATTTCGTTTCATCGGCAAGCGAAGTTGAAGTCAACTGGTTTGAACCCCATTTCAACGTAGGCATTAGCGGTGCCACCTCAACACCTCAATGGCTCATGGAGCAGGTTGCCGAGCACATTAGAAACATTGGGGTTGAAATGGAAAAAAAGTGAAATAGCTTTTCATATGGGCCAGCAAATGTTTGTCAATGTAGTTCTGCCACTTGCCCTACCCAGGCTTTATACCTATTCTGTTCCTGCCGAGTTTTGGGAAGAAATGGCTGTGGGCAAGCGCGTTGCTGTGCAATTTGGCAAAAAAAAGGTGTATGCAGCCATTGTACACACTGTTCATAATGTGCCCCCCGAGAACTATGAAACCAAAAACATACTTCAAGTAATTGATAATAAGGCACTCGTTAGCCCCGTTCAGTTTCGGTTTTGGGAATGGATGGCCCAATATTACATGTGCTCATTGGGCGACGTAATGAAAGCAGCCCTTCCTTCTGGGTTAAAAATGGAAAGCGAAACGTTAGTTACTGCCAATAACGAGCTAGAGATCGACGATGTTGAACTTACTGCATCCGAAGCGTTGGTTTTTGACACCATTCGTACCAAAGGGAGCCAAACAGTTGAGCAGCTTTCGGCTACCCTGAATGTGAAAAACCCTATTGCGGTTATTAAGTCGATGCTTGATAAGGGTATTATCTCGGTTCAGGAAGAGTTGCAATTGGCCTATAAGCCCCGCACCGAAGCCTACGTGCGATTTCATCGGAATATAAAAACCGATGCCGATGTGAATGCGCTTTTCGAATTGCTCAAAAGGGCCGAAACCCAGCAGCGTGTCGTTATGGCGTTCCTTGCGCTTACTGTTCCGAATGGCAATACCTTTTCGGGTTGGGTAAAGCGAAAGGATTTGCTCGAGAAGGCACAGGTTTCGCCATCATCGTTGAATAGTTTGATAGAAAAATACGTATTTGAAGTTGAAATACAAGAGGTATCGAGGCTTAAGCATAGTAACGTGAATGAGTTTGGTAGCGTTGAGCTTTCTCCAGCCCAGCTCGTTGCCTATAATAGTATTCAAAGCCAGCTTGGAGAGCGTGGAGTTGTGCTACTGCACGGGGTTACCTCGAGCGGTAAGACCGAAATTTATATTAAACTAATTGCTGAGCAGCTGGAACAGGGCAGGCAAGTTCTTTACATCCTGCCCGAGATTGCTTTAACAACCCAAATTATTACCCGACTCAAGAGTTTCTTTGGGAACAGGGTAGGAGTATACCACAGTAAATTCAGCGATGGCCAACGGGTTGAAATTTATAATGGATTGCTTTCTAATGGATCCAGCAGCCAATTGGCATCGTATGATGTGGTGCTGGGCGTTCGGTCGGCCATATTTTTGCCTTTCCAGCGGCTAGGGTTGGTTATAGTTGATGAGGAGCATGAAAACACTCTCAAACAATTCAATCCCGCTCCCCGTTACCATGCCCGCGACGCTGCCATTGTACTGGCATCTATGCATAGTGCTAAAGTGCTGCTGGGAACCGCAACACCATCGGTCGAAACCTACTACAACGCCCAAACCGGAAAGTATGGATTGGTTACGCTGACAGAGCGATTTGGAAAAGTGAACCTTCCAACGATTGAAGTTGTTGATACGCTCACTGCCCGTAAGAAGAAGCTCATGAAATCAATATTTGCCCCGCAACTCATAGCGGCTATCGACCATTCGCTGCAGCGCGGAGAGCAAACCATTCTTTTTCAGAATCGTAGGGGGTATTCGCCTTATGTTGAGTGCGACGAATGTGCCTGGATTCCCCAGTGCAAGCATTGTGCGGTTACTCTTACCTATCACAAAAGGGCCAATCAGCTGGTTTGTCATTACTGTGGCTACACGGCAGCTCAGCCTTCAACCTGCTTAGCTTGCGGGAGCCCACGTTTGGCTTTTCGAGGTTTTGGTACCGAAAAGGTTGAGGATGAGTTGGGTTTACTTTTCCCAACAGTACGGGTAGGGCGCATGGATTTGGATACAACCCGCTCGCGTTCATCGTACGAAAGAATTATTGGCGAGTTCGAGGATGGGGCGCTCGACATTCTGGTGGGAACCCAAATGGTTACAAAGGGGCTCGACTTCGATAGGGTCGGTCTCGTTGGGATACTGAATGCCGATAGCATGCTTAATTTCCCCGATTTTAGGGCATACGAGCGTAGTTTTCAGTTAATGACTCAGGTTGCGGGTCGGGCTGGTCGACGAAACCAAGAAGGGAGAGTGCTCGTTCAAACTGCCAACCCCAATCACCCTGTGGTTATGCAGGTTGTTTCAACCGATTTTGAAAACTTATTTCGAAACCAGCTGGTTGAAAGGCAGCAGTATTTGTATCCGCCCTATTGCAGGCTCATCCGCCTTACGTTGAAGCACCGAAATGCCCAGTTGCTCGAAACGGCATCGGTAAGTTTGGGAAATAGTCTCCGGTCGTTCCTACAGCATCGGGTTTTAGGGCCCGAAGAGCCAATAATAGGGAAAATTCAGGAATTTTTTATCCGCGATATTATTGTAAAGCTGGGCCGCGATGTAAATCTATCAGCTGCTAAGGAGCATATTTCCAAGCATATTGAGAAAATGCTCGATTACAAGCCCTTCGCAGCGGTTATAGTTTCAATCGATGTGGATCCTTACTAGCTAGTTCGAAGAAATATCCATTTCCTTAAATCCAGCACCTACAACTACCTTTATGGCCTTGGGAATTATAGAAAAGGCGAAAGGGGAGGTTCCAAGCGATTCACCATCCACTTCGAGGTTTACTGGCGGTTTCGACGAAATAACCACCTTCTTGCCCTGATGCCCCGATATTTTAGGGTGCCTTAGAATGGTTCCGTTGTAAAGCCTATAAGCATTTCGTAGCACCTCCCGACGATTTACATGGCGAATTACGGTAACATCGAATAGGCCGTCGTCGGCCAATGCATTGGGAACCTGCATCATGCCTCCACCATTGTATCGGCCAATACCCAAAGTTATACTGAATATTTTACCACCAATTTTTTCGTTGTCAACATCAACGCTAACAATGGTGGATTTGTAGCTGAATAGGGTTTTAACCAGGCTAAAAATATAGAGCAGCTTCCCGCGACGTCCACTTTCCTTTAGCCTGTTGGTATTTTGAGCCACCTGGGCATCGAAACCAACGCCCGCAGCATTGGCAAAGAAGCGCGACTGAGGATAGCGCGATTCGAAATATTCCACTTTTCCTACATCCTGTAAAAAGCAGCGGGTGTGAATAAGCGTATCCACCTTTCCCTCGTACGAATCGGGTAGGGCATACATACGTTGCCAGTCGTTACCCGTACCCACGCCAATTACGCCTAAAATAACTTCGCTGGGAGAAACCATTTGCTGAATGAACAGACCATTCACAACTTCGTTCAGCGTACCATCGCCTCCTACAGCAATTATTCTTCTATACCCATTATTTACTGCGCTTACGGTCAGTTCAACAGCATGATATTTTTTCTGAGTGAGTGCATAGTCGAAATTAACACCCTTATCGCTCAGGTGTTTCATAATTATTGGCCAATCGGTGCGGCCTTTTCCGCTACCCGCTTCGGGATTTACAACGGCAAACCACTTACTATTTGTTTCCAATTTATTCATAATTTGAAGGGTGCAAATATAGTTAAAGAACATAGAATGTTACCAGAGTGTTAAGGGTAATTTCTTCTCTTTTCATAAATGCAACACTAGTCAACCTTTTGGTAAACAGAGACGAAATTGATGGACTTGTATTTACACATAACAGATATTATGGTTGACCATTATTTGAAAAAAAAAGATATAATTGCTAGTTTTGCTGGCCAGCCGTTGCCTGTTAATAACGTGTTGATAAGTTGAAATTGATTGTTCATATTCCAGAAACCAGGGGCAAGGTAGCATGGTGCATTAACAATATCTTTGTGCCTTTTGACAGAATTATAAAGACCAATTAATATGGGAAAAGTAATTGCATTAGCCAACCAGAAGGGCGGAGTTGGTAAAACCACAACTGCCATTAATTTAGCAGCCAGTTTGGCGGTATTAGAAAAGAAAATTCTTCTTGTGGACGCCGATCCCCAAGCCAACGCTACTTCGGGTATAGGTTTCGATTTACGTAACATTGAGAACAGCATTTACGAGTGCCTTGTTGAGGATATCGATCCCCGCAAAACCATTCTGAAGAGCGAAATCGATGGACTCGATCTTATTCCTTCCCACATCGATTTGGTTGGATCGGAAATTGAAATGCTCAATTTGCCCGAAAGGGAGAAAAGGCTTAAACGGGTAATCGATAAAATTAAGGATGATTACGATTTCATTCTTATCGATTGCTCTCCATCTTTGGGCCTTATAACCGTTAATGCCTTAACGGCTGCCGATTCGGTAATTATTCCCGTACAATGCGAATATTTTGCGCTCGAAGGGTTAGGCAAGCTCCTAAACACCATTAAAATAATTCAAACCCGATTGAATACACAGTTGCAAATTGAAGGATTCCTTCTTACCATGTACGATGCTCGTTTGCGATTGTCGAACCAGGTAGTTGATGAGGTAAAAAAGCACTTCCAGCAAATGGTTTTCGAAACAATTATTCAGCGTAATATAAAGTTGAGTGAAGCGCCTAGCTACGGGAAACCCGTTATACTCTACGATGCCGCTTCGAGCGGATCGACCAATTATATTAATTTGGCCAAGGAGTTGCTTCAGAAGAACGGAATGGTTCCAGCGCACGCATAGTAGTTTAACAAATAATTTTTAGGGCATGACAAAAAAAATGGCTTTGGGTAGAGGATTGGGAGCTTTAATTGAGGATGCAAGTGTTACCCAATCGCGCGAAGAAAGAAAAGAAGTTCAGGCAACACATAGCCCTGTTGCTGAAATTGCAATCGATAAAATTGAGGCAAATCCATACCAGCCTCGAAGCACATTCGATGAAGAGCAGCTGAATGAACTGGCCGAATCGATTAGTAAACTAGGCATTATACAACCCATTACCGTTAGGGAAAAGGATGGTGCATACCAACTCATTTCGGGGGAACGTAGGTTACGAGCCTCAAAAATAGCGGGACTTAAAACCATTCCTGCATACGTACGTACAGCCAACGACCAGGGGATGTTGGAATTGGCTCTGGTTGAAAATATTCAACGCGAAGACCTCGATGCAATTGAGGTAGCCGTTACTTACCAGCGTTTAATTGATGAGTGCAATTTAACCCACGACACCCTTTCAGAGAGGGTAGGGAAGAAGAGGACTACTATAACCAACTACCTGAGGTTGCTTAAGTTACCTGCAGAGGTGCAGTTAGGTATTCGCGAACGAAAGCTTTCTATGGGCCATGCCCGTGCATTGGTTTCGCTTGAAAGCGATCCCATTTCGTTGCTCAAACTTTATAGAAAGGTACTGGAGCAGGACCTTTCTGTTCGCAAAACTGAAGATTTGGTTCGAAACATATCCGAAAGGGCTGAAAAAGAAAGAGAACACGAACAACATGAAGAATCCGACCAACTTTCTGAAATTGATGAGTTAAAATTAACATTAAGTAAAATATTTGGTTGGGGTGCTCAGGTAAAAGCAGGGAGCAACGGTTCGGGTAAAATAGTTATATCGTACCGCTCGCAGGGCGAACTGGACGAAATAGTTTCGAAATTAAACCGAATTGGCGAGTAATAACAATTGAAAATCTGCGTTAAGCAATTCAAACAATATAATACCAAGGGTGTTAGGCTCTGGCACATTAAAAAGAATCATTAAAGCGCAACTGTTAGCAGTTGCGCTCCTTTTATTTTCGCTATTCTCATTGCATGCCAATTCGCCAAAGATTCGGCTCGACTCCTTGAAAACAGTAAGGGTATGGCAGTTAGCCCATATTGTTCCGGGTTCGGGGCAGGTAGTAAACAAGCAATACTGGAAACTACCCATCTTTTATGGGGGCATGGGTGGTTTAGGTTACTTGGGATATAAAGCTAACTTAGATTACCATTGCCTTAGGGGGCAATATAATTCATTAACTGGAACGGAGTTCAACGAGCCGCTGAAAATTGAGATGGAAACCAAGCGAGTTGAGAGGAACCTGCTGTACGCCGGCGCAGCAGCCTTTTACCTCGCAAGCGTGGCCGATGCCGTTTTTGTTCATGCTAAGGACAAGCATTCCCCCACTACAGCTACTGTTTTATCGACAATTTTTCCGGGACTGGGCCAAATTTATAATGGTAATTATTGGAAAGTGCCCGTAGTTGTAGGAGGTATGGCCAGCATTTACTATGTAGTCGATTTCAATAATAGAGGCTATAACCGATTCCGTTCAGCATACTTTATTCGAACCGATGGTAATACAGAAACTGTTGATGAGTTCGATGGGCTTTTAAGTGAGGAGGGGCTGAAGTATTACGTAACAGCCTATAAGCGTAATCGCGATTTGGCTATACTGGGTATGGTAGCTTTTTATGCCCTCAACATTATCGATGCCAATGTGGATGCTCACCTATTCAATTGGAATGTAGATGAAAAGTTAGCTCTTAGGGTTAGTCCCCAAATAAGCCCAATTAATTCCTTTGGCAGCAGTATGCCAAAGCCAATGCTAGGTTTTAATATTGGGTTACGTTTCTGAAAAGGCGCATCGCATACCCCTTATTTTGTTAAAAATTCAATTAAAAGCACCGAAATTGCTAGGTTTAACTATTTTTGTTTCGGAATTTGCTTAGTTATCATAATAAAATTGTTTAAATCAAAACAATAATCGATGAGAAAGGAATTTTTACTTGTTGCAGCATTAATGCTTTTGGTAACCACTATTCAGTCAGTAGAATCGACCCGTAGGGATACCATTCGAATATACCCCGATAGCACATTTGAGCCGCTCGAACTAATGAATGGATTTGGGAAGAATCTCGATAGCCTACTGAATCTATGGTATGTTCAGCAAGCAATTGACACAAATAGTATGGTTATTGGAGTTGATGTTGATAGCATAGGCATTTTACCTGAATTTCCCGATTCGATTTACCAAAAACGATTAGCCGCTATAACGTCGGCCTTCGACCTGAGCTACAATAATATTGTTCGAAGTTACATTAACGTATATACCCAACGACAGCGTTCGAAGGTTGAGGTAATGCTAGGCCTTACCGACTACTATTTCCCCATTTTCGAGGAGATTCTCGATCTGTACCAGCTCCCTCAGGAACTTCGTGTACTGCCCGTTATAGAGTCGGCCCTTAACCCACGCGCAGTATCGCGTGCCGGAGCAACGGGTATTTGGCAGTTCATGTACGGAACAGGGCGAATGTATAACCTCACCATCAACTCCTTTGTCGATGAGCGCCGCGACCCCATTCTTTCATCGCACGCTGCAGCTCGATTCTTAAAGGATCTTTACGCCATTTACGGCGACTGGACTCTGGTTATTGCTGCTTACAACTGTGGACCTGGCAATGTGAATAAGGCTATACGAAGGGCTGGGGGCAAAAGGAACTATTGGGATATATACTACTTCCTTCCTCGCGAAACACGGGGTTATGTTCCAGCATTCATAGCAGCAACTTATGCATTAACATACCATGCAGAGCATAATTTGAAACCCGTACCAATGACCCTCCCTCCAACTACTGATACGCTTATGATAAGTGGCATGCTACACTTTCAGCAAATTTCAGAGGTGCTTGGAGTTCCTCTTTCGGTTTTACGCGATTTGAACCCTCACTACAAACTCGATATTATTCCCGCAAAAAATAAACAGCATTCCCTAAAGTTACCTCTTGAGCATGTAGGACCTTTTATCGACAAGCAGGAGCAAATTTTTGCGCATCGTCGCAACGAGTTTTTCAATCCTAATAACGAAATTAATCCATCTCGGTATGCTTCATCGTACCGCCACGAAGTGCCCAAGGGCTCGAAGCGAGTTGTTTACAAAGTTAAAGAGGGCGATAACTTGGGAGCAATCGCCATGCGATATGGTGTAAGTGTTGCCCAACTCAGAGATTGGAACAATATACGTGGAAGCCGCATTCGCATTGGTCAAAAACTCGATATTTATGTTAAAGAGAGTACAGCCAAGAAAATGGGGATAACCGAACAAAAAACCGTAACAGACGGATATATATATTATACAGTTCAATCGGGCGATACGCTCTGGAAAATATCGCAAATGTACCCTGGCATAACAACTACAGAAATAAAACGGATAAATAATTTAACTTCCGATAGGTTAACCCCTGGTCAGATGCTGAAAATTAAAACCAATTCGTAATAACGAATATTCATTTTATTTTAAAAAGCGCAGCCAATTGCGCTTTTTATTTTTGTTAATCGATTGTTCAATTTTTTTTGAGTATTGAAAACAAAACATGGGAATGCATGCTGTTTAAATCAATTCTAAACAAGCAAAATAATTTCCCATGAAAAAGCATCTATTTTTCTGATTCTATTTGCCTGGGCTGGCATTGCAATAGCGCAGAGCAGTCCGGTGACATTACAGTTTGTTCGCCCCAAAAGCAGTGCTGGTGCCTTTTCAACTGTAAAAATACTAATTAATAATCAGCACATCGGCGAAATTGAAAATGGATCGACTTTTACCTACCGATTGGTATTTTCGGGTAAAGGAACCATTGAATTGCTCGTAAATTCTTCAATTTATGGCAACACGCTAAGTTTTGAGGCGCGACAGGGTAGTGTTTACAGTTTCGAAACGGGTTATGCCGAAATGGGCCTTTACCTTCTGGCCATAGACAATCCTGCATTCGAAAAGCAGAAACAGGCACGGGCTGTTCAATCCTCGGAACCTGCTCAACAGCAAACAAATGTTGGCACGCCGCAACGTGAACCTGCTTCGCAGGTACTTATTGACAGGACAAATAAAAGTGTTACTTTACAGAGCGAGAAGGAACTCGACTCGGAAGCCATTCGCCAGCAATGGCTGCAAAAGGGAGGGTTGCTAACCGGTACTTCATTTGTTGGAGGACTGTCGGTGCTATACAAGGAAACTGACGACATTTGGATTACTGGAGCAGGATTGAATATGGCATTCAATCAAACCATCTTCAACTTAAAAATTCCTGAATACAAAGCAGGACCCACCTCATGGACTAGTTTCCATTTTGGATATGGTCTGGCTGGATCAGCAAATTCAGTCGAAATTGAGTTCCCTGGAACCGGATTTGATGCCGTTACTTCTACATCGTATCAGTTAGATGTAAGCATGAATGCAGGGCCAACCATTGGGCTAGGTAGGTTTATCGACCGAGCGAACTGGAGAGGAGCCGCTATAGAATTGAATTATAAACCCGTTTATAGCACATATATTCCTGAGGACGGAGAAGCGCAATCGAATTTTAACTTTTCTGGGTTTTCAATAGATTTCAACGGAAGCAACTTTACTTTTACGATGAATAAAATTGCACCCAAGGCACAGGTTAAATTTTCAATTTTCATCTTACCTCCCGTTAACGATATGCCGTTTTTTGTAAGTATAAATCTTGGTGCGCTCTGGTACAACAAATAAAACAATATATGAGACGACAGAAAAACGCCCAAATCTGGGCGTTTTTCTTTTGCATTGATTTCGATGCTAAAATCGTCAAAAGTCAATATGAAGATAAAAATTGTATTTTTGATGACTTGAAGATTTTGTCAATACTTTTTGCATGGTTAAGCCTTTCAGGGTATTTGTTTACTTTTTGCTATTCCTACTGGTTATTAGCACTCCCTCGTTCTTTGTTTCGGGTGAAGGCTTTTCCGTTCTTGGTGTTTCTATTAAATATCCGGATATTAATAACCTTCTTAGTTATCAATCCCAAACCGACTCGCAAAAGGGAGAGTTGCACCCGCACGTTCAACGTTATGGTTTCTTGATTGATAGCCTCGACCAGATTTCCTCCCCCGATACAGTAGCAATGGAGTTAGATTCGCTCATAACCGATTCGATTCCGATTGCTTCATTGGACACCATAGCAAAAATTGGAACCAAAAGTTTTAAGGCGGAAGCATTGAAAGAGACCATTGTTAAATTTGAGTACCCCGACACGACGCAGCAAGCATTGTCGGAGTTTTTTAGCGCCCTTGCTGAGGGCCAACCCCAAAAAAATATTGTTAGGGTTCTCCACTATGGCGACTCCCAAATTGAGGGCGATCGGATTACATCGTACTTGAGGCAACGACTTCAGCAACAATTTGGGGGTTCGGGAGTAGGACTTCTTCATTTGGTACCTCACAGCTACCAGCCTGCAGGGATAATCCATTCCAATTCGAGCAATTGGCAAAAAGTAACCTTAGCCGATATGGGCAAGGGAACAGCATTGGGCAATCGATTTGGTATATTAGGAGGCTACAGTATTTTTACCAGCAATAGAGGAATTTTTTCGAAGGGCGGCTTTTGGGAAGCCAGCATTCAGCTAAAACGAACAGTTAGTAATGCTAGGCCCTTTAACAGGCTTCGATTGCTATTTGCAGATGTTTCGGAACCATTCATGGTTTCATTAGCTTCGCAGGGTAAAGCAATAGAAGCAGATATGATTGAATCGGGCAAGCATTTACGTCAACTTTTCTTGGGTGTTAACCCCGATATTAATTCGTTCAGTGTCGATTTTAAAGGGGATGCGAGCCCAATGTTTTATGCTATGTCGTTGGAAGGAAAAGTAGGCATGCAGGTTGATAACATTGCCATACGGGGCAGCTCGGGAACCGATTTTACTCGGGCCGACCCAGCAGTTCTGAAAAGCTTTTTCCAATTGTTAAATGTAAAACTTATTATTCTCCAGTTCGGTGTAAATTTGGTTCCACACGTGGTGAACAGTTACGATTACTACGAGAATCAGCTGTACCGTCAAATTCAAGCACTCAAAGCAGCTAATCCTCTTGCATCGATTATTGTAATTGGAGTTTCAGATGTGGCCCGAAAAGAGGGGAACAGTTTTGTTTCGTACCCAAACATTGAACCCATTCGTAATGCTCAACGCAATGCAGCCCAAAAGGGCGGAGCAGCGTTTTGGGACTGCTACGCAGCCATGGGGGGACAAAACTCAATGGTAGCCTGGGTAAATGCAAAACCACCTTTGGCATCGAAAGATTATATTCACTTTTCGCCACGTGGGGCAAACCTAATTGCTGAAATGTTCTATACGGCACTAAATGCCGAATTCGATAAGTTTATTAGAACCAGAGCAGGGCAAAACAAAACCGTTACTGAAACAGAAGCCCCATAAAATATGCGACTAACTTCCGTTTTAATATTAATTGTGCTTGTTAGCATTTCAGCATACCGGCCATTACCTACGCATGCTTTTTTAGGGGGCAATAGGCTTGATTTGCCAATTCGTCTTTTCGATAGTGAAAAGAACCAATTGCTGCAAGCGCCCGAAATGGATGACGGAATTCGGTTTCGTAAAATGTTATGGATGGCTGCTGAGGGTAAAAAGCCCCTTAGAGTATTGCATATTGGCGACTCACATGTTCAGGCCGACCTGTTTACGGGCGAAACCCGAAGGCTACTTGCCTGGTGGCTTTCCGATTCCCTTGCGGGGAGAGGTATGGTGTTTCCCTATAGCGTTGCAGGAACAACCAATCCGAAGGATTATAGCGTAGTGGCCCAGGGCGATTGGAAGTCGCTTAGGGTAACTAAAAGTATTGCTATCGACACATTCGGAATAACGGGAATTTATCTGCGAACCTATTGGTCTGGGAGCAACCTGCACTTTAAAATGAATGGAAACGGAAACTCGGTTCAACCTTTCAATAGGGTTGGACTGTACTTCGAGGGAAGAGGGGTTGCTATACGTCAAGCCAATGTGTTGAAACAAGGTGCCGGCTATGCCCTCTATCAATTACCCGAAAACTCGACAGAGTTTGAAGTTTTCTATACCGATTCAAGCAACTCCTCTGGGTTCAAACTATATGGTGCAGAACTATTTCACTCTCAGTCGAAACTTATTTACCATGCTGTGGGTGTAAATGGTGCTAGTTCGGCATCATTCCTCCAGTCGGTTAACTTCTTTGAGCAGCTCCCTTTGGCTAGTCCAAACATTGTTCTTGTTTCATTGGGAACAAATGATGCTTTTAACGATGCGTTTAAAACCGAAACTTTTGAGAATAATTTAAACCAACTAATTGGCGGCATAAAAAGGGAATTACCCGATGCCTTAGTGATTCTTACCACCCCCAACGACCATTTTTTAATGGGAGCTAAGCCAAATCAACGAATAGTAATGGTTAGGAATAGCATTATGCAAATTGCGGATAACCACGAATGTATAGTTTGGGATTTCTATTCGCTAATGGGTGGTGAAGGAAGCATGGCTATATGGAAGCAAAATGGATTGGCGGCTCCCGATATGTTGCACCTGAGCGAAAAGGGCTATGCCCTTAAAGGACAACTTTTATTTAAGGCGCTGATAGAGTTTGGCCAATTTTCAGCCAACGAGCCCTTTGTTCAGCAAATACACAAAAACAAATGGAGCGAATTGAGCAAATAGCCCGTTGGTTCTTTACCTACACCGAAAACCACCCCCTAACTTTTACCGAAGGTATTTTTTGGGTTTTCTTTACATTGCTCCTTTTGGGTTACTCGCTGGTTTATAAAACCCGTAAACTACGAAGCGCTTACCTATTGATTTTTAGCCTATTCTTTTACTACAAATCGAGCGGGTACTTTTTCTTCCTTCTGGTGTTTTCAACTCTTGTCGACTACCTTTTAGGGTTACTTATTAGTTCGAGCCAAATAAAATGGAAACGAAAGCTGCTTGTGGCATTAAGCGTGGTTGTTAACCTATCGTTGCTTTCGTTTTTTAAGTATAGTTACTTTTTTGCCGATACAGCAAACCAACTGTTCGGCAGTAACATTCTGCCCTTCAATTTTTTGGCTCATTGGTCCAACGTTATTGTTGGTTCCACATTCGAAACGGGTTCCATAGTGCTGCCCGTTGGAATTTCATTTTTTACTTTTCAAACCATTAGTTACAGCGTTGATGTTTACCGTCGAAAGGTTGATCCTGTAAAAAATATCATTGACTTTGGATTTTATGTATCGTTTTTCCCTCAATTGGTAGCCGGTCCCATTGTTAGGGCTGCAGAGTTTATTCCGCAAATATACCAGCGCTACTCCCTTTCAAAGCGCGAGCTGGCCTATGCAACCTTTCTTATTCTTAACGGATTAATAAAGAAAATGGTTATTTCCGATTACATATCGCTCAATTTGGTCGATAGGGTATTCGATAACCCATTGAGTTTTTCGGGGCTCGAAAACCTTTTAGCCGTTTACGGCTATGCCGTTCAAATCTACTGCGATTTTTCGGGATACACCGACATGGCTATGGGGCTTGCCATACTGCTGGGATTCAAGCTGCCACTCAATTTCAATTCGCCTTATAAAGCGGTAAATATTACCGACTTCTGGCGGCGATGGCATATTTCTCTTTCCTCGTGGTTGCGCGACTACCTTTATATTCCTTTGGGTGGAAATCGAAAAGGTCAACTACGAACATATGCCAACTTGATTGTAACCATGCTATTGGGTGGGCTTTGGCATGGTGCTAACCTACGGTTTTTAGTTTGGGGCGCCATACATGGTGTTGCTCTGGCCTTGCATAAAGCATGGACAAGCCTATTTCCAAGGCGCAGTTTGCCTGTTCCACCTTGGAAAAGGTTGATGTCGGCCCTTGTTACCTTTCACGTGGTATGTCTTTCGTGGGTATTCTTTCGTGCTCCCAGTTTTTCGCACGCCCACGATATGCTTTTGCAAATGTACCATAGGTTTGGTTGGGCTTCATTCTTCGGGGTTATTTGGGGCTACTATCTGTCGCTGTCACTTATTTTAGTTGCCATGGTTATTCATTGCCTGCCAGTTAGGATTAAGGAAAGATACAGAGGGGCTTTCATTCGAACACCGGTTGTAGTAAAAATACTGATAATTTTGGCCATTGTTGTATTGGTTTTTCAAACCCAATCGGCCCAAATGCAGCCATTTATATACTTCAGGTTTTAATAGTTTGGCATTGCGAGAGGTTAAATTCATTACTTTTGCCTTCGTAATAATATTAGCCCATGTATAATAATATTGCTCATTACTTTCGAACCATTCGGTTTAGAAATAATATTTATACTGCTTTAGCATTTAACCTTGTGCTGGTTATGCTGGTGTTCACGCTTGGGCGCCTGCTTTTTTTCTGGCTCAACAGGGGGTACTTTGGCGAAGTGGGAACAGATCGACTTTTAACCTTTCTGTTGGGAGGGTTAAAATTCGACCTTTCGGCTGTACTTTACACCAATTTGCTTTACGTAGTTTTCATGCTGCTTCCCGTTACTTTTCGATATGGCAATGTTTATCAGAATATTGCAAAATGGATTTTCTGGATTTTCAACTCGGTGGCCATTCTGGCCAACTCTGCCGATATTGTATATTTCCGTTTTACTCTTCGTCGCACCACTGCATCGCTTTTTGCAGAGTTCGAGAATGAAACCAATATTGTTCCCCTGCTTCTGAAATTTTCTGTCGACTACTGGTATGTTATTCTAATTTGGTTAGCGCTAACTGCGCTTTTGGTTGTGCTTTATCGAAAGCCAAAGGCTTTTTTCGAAACTAGAGGATTGGTACAACATGCAACCTACTCGGCAAGTGGTTTGGTAGTGATGGCCCTTTGTATGGGGCTTGTAGTGTCAGGCCTTCGTGGTGGTTTCCGGCATAGCACAAGGCCTATAACGCTGAGTAATGCCGGTGAGTTTGTTAAGGAGCCCCTCGAAACGGCCATAGTGCTAAATACCCCCTTTTCCATTTATCGCACCATTGGTGTAAAAGGGCTCGAGAGGGTATCGTATTACCCCAGCGAAGAGCAGCTCAGCGCCCTCTATTCGCCAGTGCACCAATTCGAACCGAAGGAACCCTTTAGACACATGAATATTGTAATTATTATAATGGAGAGCGTTGGGCGTGAATACATTGGAGCATACAATCGGCATTTGTCCGAACAGGGCTACAGGGGTTTTACACCGTTTCTCGATTCGCTTATTGACCAAAGTTTCAAGTTTCAACATTCCTTTTCGAATGGGCGAAAGTCCATCGATGTTCTTCCATCGGTTTTAACTTCAATACCCATGATGGTTGAACCATTCGTGCTTACTCCATATTCTGCAAATAACCTCAATAGCATTGCAACGCTTCTGAAGCCCCACGGGTACACATCCGCTTTCTTTCATGGGGCACCCAATGGCTCAATGGGTCATCAGGCTTTTACAACCATGCACGGGTTCGATAAATATTTTGGCATGAATGAGTACGGTAACAGCAAGGATTTCGATGGAATGTGGGGAATTTGGGACGAGGAATTCTTTCAGTTCTTTGCACAGAAACTAAAGGAGCTACCACAGCCGTTCTGCGCTGGAATTTTTTCGGTTACTTCTCACCATCCCTTTAAAATTCCTCCAAGGTACGAAGGGGTATTCCCCAAGGGGCATTTGCCAATACACCAGTGCATTGGGTATACCGATTATGCATTGCGAAGGTTCTACAATGCCATAAAGAACGAACCTTGGTTCGATAATACCCTTTTTGTTTTTACAGCCGATCATCCCAATGAACCTTGGCTCGAAGAGTACAAAAATGTTCTGGGCGGTTTTTCGGTTCCAATATTTTTCCACCATCCCTCTGGAAATTTAATTGGCCAAAGCAATACGCCCGCACAGCATATCGATATTTTGCCAACGACCCTTTCGTATTT
>CAYZNN010000030.1:0-43149 GCA_964479665.1 uncultured Rikenellaceae bacterium
AAACGGCGATCGAATTTTTTGTAACGAATGCTGCGAAACATGCGTGTAAATTTCTGTGGTGCGACTGCTCTTATGCCCCAGCAACTCCTGAATGTAACGCAAGTCGGTGCCCGCCTCAAGCAAATGCGTTGCGTAGCTGTGCCTCAGCCAGTGCAAAGTTACCGGACGCCGAATGCCCGCCTTGCGTACTGCCTGCTTCAGCACGCTCTGCAAGCTCTGCTCATCGTACTGCGTACCTGCCTGCTGCCCCTCAAACATCCATACCCTCGGGGTGTAACGCTTGAAGTACTCGCGTAGCAGCTCAATGGTCTTGTCCGATAGGGGAACTACCCGATCCTTATAACCCTTGGCCCGCCGTACAATGAGCAAATTGCGCTGGCTGTCAACATCGCCAATCCTTATGTTTATCAGCTCGCTGCGCCTTAGGCCGCAGGCATATATCAGGCTCAGCATGGTTCGGTGCTTCAGGTTTACGTGCGCTTCCAGCAGCTGCTTCACCTCGTTTCGACTCAGAACGCTGGGCAGCTTGTGCTCGCGCCGGGGGCGCTCAATGCGCAAAATGTCAACCTGCGACTGAACAATTTCGCGAAAGAAAAGCCTGAGCGAGCTGGCGAGCTGATTCTGGTACGAGAAGCTGTATCCCTGCTCTACCAAAAAACTATGCACAAAATTCACTATGTCGTAGTTAGTAACGCTGTCAAGCTGCCGGGGCTCCATGTGCGAGGTGAACAGGATCAGCAGCTCCGTATAGGTATTAATGGTATTGCTGCTGTAACGCTTATGCTGTAGCCATTTTTCAAATTTCTTAATTAACCCGTTATTGTAATCCGAAATGCTGCTAGGCTTGTAGGCAACAAGGGTTGAAGCGCCCCGGGTGGGAGGCGGAACAACTGGCGCTTCAGCTTTTCGTACCTGCGAGTAGTCGAGCCAGGCCAACCCCTTAAAAACATCGAAAAGAGCTGGTAAATCGAAGTCTTCAATAAAGAAGTACCACTTGTTGTGGGTTTTACTCCAGCGGCGCCCTTCCACCTGCTTTATGGCTTCAATCAGAACGTCATCCTTCTGAAAGGTAGCAAAAACAACCTCCTTCTCGCGATGAAACCCTTTTTCTAACGTAACAGTGGGAGCGTTCATTATCAGTGGCCTTTAAGGCTTCGCCACGTAAGTCCCATGAGGCCATACGTGAATTTACTAAAAACGAGAATAAAAATACTTTTTTTTTCGAACTGTGCAAATAGCCGGCATTAAAAATGTGAAAAAATTAACGCAGCAGGGTTCTAATGCAATATGTAGAAAAGCTAAGGGTTTCTGTATTCGTCAATTTTCCCGCTTCAACAAGTGAGGCCAACTGGCAATAATGTGCTATTTTTGCTGCAGTTAAAAGTAAGCATGACACGTTACGAACAAATAATTGAAAATTTAGCCAGCTCCTTTTTTGGCTTTTGGTATGCGCACCGCGTGGGCATTCTGGGAACCATTGCTGTAAACATGCTGCTGGCCGTCGTATTTATGCTTACCGAAATGCAAAGCCATGCCCACCTGTACGAAAGCTACATGCAAATCGACTTCGAGAGGGAATTTACCCTGAATCCTCCCGAAAAAATTGAGAAGGAGCCCAACGAAGCCCCCGAAAAGCATCCCGACCCCGAGCAGTACGAAGCAGTACGAAACGTTGCAGTAGATGCAACGAGCACCGAACTGAACCCGGGCCTTACCGATGAAAAGGCGCTCGATGCCGAAGAAATATACCGCGAAGCGGCCCGTGTACGCGAACAAATGCAGGCCAACCGCCAGAAGTGGGACGAAGCCCAGCAAACCCTCGAACCCAACGTGCCCAATACCCCCGAAAAAAATACTGCACCCGCCGAAACGGGCAAATACCAAGGCCCCGCTGTAATTAGTTACTATTTGCTAGGCCGAAAGGCGCTTTACCTGCCTGTACCTGCCTACAAATGCGAGGCTGGAGGGCAGGTGGTTGTCGATATTGAAGTGAACCCCAATGGCACAGTGGGCCGAGCCACAATCGATCAGTCGCGCTCCGTTGCCGACGATTGCATAACCCAGGCCGCCCTCCGAGCCGCCAACGATAGCCGCTTCAGCGCCTCCAGCGCATCGTCGAACCGGCAAAGGGGAAGTATAACCTACCTGTTTGTGCCGCAGTAGGCAGTATAGGGGTTAAACATTTTTACCTTAAATAGCAGCTTCAAAAGAGCGAACATTTATAGTATTTTGCTACTTTTGAAACCCGTTATGCCGATGGCATAACGAGCATTGAATTGAACCCATGAAGTTTGAAAGCATAGTAGGCCAGCACGAAGCGAAGGCCCGCCTCATTAAAAGCGTTACCGAGCAGCGCGTACCCCACGCCCTGCTCATTACCGGGCCCGAAGGCAACGGAAAATTGGCTCTGGCCATTGCCTTTGCTCAGTACATTGCCTGCCAAAACCGAACCCAAACCGATTCGTGCAGCGAGTGCCCATCATGCCGGAAAATTCAGAAACTCGTACACCCCGACCTCCATTTCGTTTACCCCGTAAATACCGGTGGTGCCGACGACGAAAAGGCAGCCAAAGTGAGCGACACCTATATTGAGCAGTGGCGCGAAAGCCTTCTCGAAAATCCGTACTTATCCGAGCCCCAATGGTACTCTGCAATTGCCATTGAAAACAAGCAGGGCATTATTAGTACCGCTGAAGGGTCGGAAATCATTCGCAAGCTCAGCCTTAAGAGCTTCGAGTCGGAGTACAAGTTCATGGTAATTTGGCTCCCCGAGCGCATGAACCATTTTGCAGCCAATAAGCTGCTGAAACTGGTTGAGGAACCTCCCGAAAAAACCCTCTTCCTTATGGTCTCCGAAGATCCCGAAAGGCTCCTCAAAACCATCGCTTCGCGAACCCAGCTTGTAATGGTGCCCCCCATAGCCCGCCACGATATTGCCACCCATTTGGTTGAGAAGTTCGAACTTCCGCCCGAAAAAGCGCACGACATTGCCCGCGTGGCCAACGGTAACTTCAACGAGGTTCAGAAGCTCATGGGAACCGATAAACAGTCGCCCTACTTCGAAAAGTTTCAGCGTATCATGCGCATTTGCTACCTACGCAATGTGCCCGATGCTCTCGACTGGGCCGAGGATGCCGCCTCGCTGGGTCGCGAAAGGCAGAAGGAGCTGCTGGCCTACATGGTTCGCATGATCCGCGAATCGCTCATGCTCAACCTGGGTATCGACGAAATAGTATACCTGGCCGGCGATGAGGCCGATTTTGGCAAAAAATTTTCGCCCTTCATCAATGGGCATAACGTGGTGCAGTTTTACAACGAGTTGGGCACCGCCATCGAGCATATATCGCGCAATGGCAATGGCAGCATAGTGTTTACGCACCTTGCCCTAACCCTCATGAAACTTATAGTTAAAAAGTAGCATGTAAATGCTATCTTTGCATCAGAAACTCAAGTTCTGCCATGAATAAAGAAACCATCATATGCTCCCGGGGTGTAAAGGTGAAACCCGCCGAATCATCGGACTGTACCGTTTGCCTAAGCAACGGGTGCTGCAAGCATAGCGTTCACGATTGGGTAAACGATTTACCCCAGCCTCCCCGCGAGTACGATATAATTGAGGTGCAGTTTAAAAACACCCGCAAAGGCTTTTTCCGTAACGTGAACGGAATTAACCTGCGCCGTGGCGACGTGGTTGCCGTTGAGGCTTCGCCCGGACACGATATTGGCGTTGTTACCCTTACGGGCTGGCTAGTCGATAGGCAAATGCGCAAATTTGGCATACCAACCGACTCGGCCGAAATGAAGAAGGTTTACCGCAAGGCCAAACCCGCCGATGTTGAGAAATGGCTCGAAGCCATTGATTTGGAAAACAATACCATGATTCGCTCGCGCCAAATTGCCGCCGATTTGAACCTGAACATGAAAATTGGCGACGTAGAGTTTCAGGGCGACAAAACCAAAGCAATTTTCTACTACATTGCCGATGAACGCGTCGATTTTCGCGAGCTCATAAAGCTTTTTGCCGACGAATTCAAGGTTCGCATCGAAATGCGACAGATAGGTGCCCGCCAGGAAGCCGGTCGTATAGGTGGAATTGGTTCGTGTGGCCGCGAGCTCTGCTGCTCCTCGTGGATCAGCAATTTCATTTCCGTATCAACCAATTCGGCACGTATACAGGAAATTTCGCTCAACCCCCAAAAGTTGGCAGGGCAATGCGGAAAACTCAAGTGCTGCCTAAACTACGAGGTCGATTCGTATATCGATGCCAGGAAGGACTTTCCCAAGTCCAACGTAAATCTCGAAACCAAGGAAGCCACCTATTTCTACATGAAAACCGATATATTCAAGCGGCTCATGTGGTACAGCACCGACCCCAATGCGGCTGTTAATTTGGTTGCCATTCCGGTGGATAGGGTGAAGGATATTGTTGAAATGAACCGAAAAGGGGAGAAGCCCTTCAAAATCGATGAGACCAAGGTTGCCCCTTCACCCCGCATGGAGGCTGCCCTGGGCAATGCCATGAGCGAGGATAGCATAACCCGTTTCGACGAGAAGCGAAGCAAAAAGAAACGCAACAAAAACAAACGGAGAAAAGGCAATGCGCAGTAATCTTCTAATCATATTATCGTTGGCACTATTGCTTGTAGCCTGCGACCCGCAGGGGGTTTACGAGGAGAATGTTCCAATTCCCGAAAGCAGCTGGCATATGGATTCCGTGGCCACATTCAGCGTTCACATGGCCGACACGCTCACAGTTTTCAATGTGAAACTCAACATACGTAATACCACATCGTACCCCAATAGCAACCTGTACCTCTTTGTAACTACCCACTCGCCGGGCGGAGCCGTGCTTTGCGACACGGTGGAATGCATTCTGGCCAACGAAAAGGGCAAATGGCTCGGGCGGGGCGTTGGCCGCTTCCGCGACAGCCAGGTACCCTACAAAATGTACGTTCGGCTACCCGAGGTTGGTACTTATACATTCGTGCTGCAGCAGGGCATGCGCATGGTTAGCCTCCCCGGAATTCACTCGGTGGGAGTTCGAATAGAAAAAAGTTCCCGGTAAGTTCAAAGGTAAAATTCAAAAAGCATAGAGGTGAGCAAGAATAAGCTGAGTAAATTTTCAGAAAATGAAACGTTTACCAACCTTTTTCAACCAGCTATTTCGGAAATATGGAATGCCAACTTCCAGTTAAAGGGCAATTGGCAAGCCCAATACTTTGGAAATACCAACCCCATTATTCTCGAGGTTGGGTGCGGGAAAGGAGAGTACACCATTAATCTGGCCCGGCAATTTCCCAACAAGAATTTTATTGGAATCGATATAAAGGGTGCCCGTTTGTGGACCGGAGCAAAAACCGCATTCGAAGCATCGATGCCCAATGTGGCTTTCATTCGTGCCCGTATCGAATTCATAAAATCGTTCTTTGCACCCGGCGAGGTGAGCGAAATTTGGATAACCTTTCCCGACCCGCAACCACGCCCCAGCAAGGCGCTCAAGCGCCTGTCGTCGAGCCGGTTTTTGGGTTACTACCAGCACTTCTTGCAGCCCAACGGGCTGGTGCACCTGAAAACCGACAGCCAGGGCCTCTTTGAGTACACCCGAGCATTGGTTGACCAGAACCAGCTTAGGGTTCACGTTTGCACTAATAATTTGTATGGTAGCGGAATTGCCGACCCAATACTGGGGATAAAAACCTTTTACGAGAACCAATTTTTGGCCATGGGTAAGCCCATTACCTATTTGAAATTCGAACTGAGCCATGAACCCCTCAGAGAGCCCGAATTGGAGTAATCTTAACTTTTTCGAAAGGGTTTACGAGGTGGCGCGCCTTGTGCCCCATGGAAGGGTAACCACCTATGGTGCCATTGCTCGCTGCATAGGCTCGCCGCAATCGTCGCGCATGGTAGGGTGGGCTCTAAACGCATCGGGGGGAGTTCCCAACTGGGTTCCGGCGCACAGGGTTTTGAATAGGAATGGGTTTCTTACCGGCAAACGGCATTTTCCGGGTAGCGAAACCATGCGCCAGCTGCTCGAGAGCGAAGGAGTGGAGGTTGAAAATGATGCTGTGGTAAGGTTTTATGAACTTTTTTGGGACCCTACAACCGAAATGGATCAGTTACCGTTTGCGTAACCGCACAATTCGATAATATTTAAACGAAAAGGGCTGTCCATACAGAGCAGCCCTTAAATAATTATTCGTATTCAATTAGAAGGCAAAACCCAGCGCAAAACCAGAACGGGTTCGGAATCCCTCAAAAAGGTCGGTTTCGAATGTATCAGTAGTTATATCACTTTCGTATTTCAGGCTGCCTTTACCATAATGACCCCCAACAAATAGGTCGATGGTAAAACCCGAGTTGAAAATCCACTGGCAACCAAGGGTTGCACCACCACCAATATTGGTGTAGGTAGCCTCGTCGGTATCGCCCGATAGGCTAAAGTTTTGGTAGCGAACGTATGGGCCAATGTAAAAACCGTCAATAGCATTGGCTTTAGGGTAGAAACGAACCTCAGGGGTAAGAATCAGACCTGTAAATTTAGATTTAGCATCACCTTCGCCAAAAGAGTAGTTCAGGTAAGCATCGCCAAGTTGTCCCGATAGATTGTCGGTTAAGTGCCTTTCGTAAAAAATAGAACCAGTTCCAACTATTAAACTCAGGGTGTTAAGTTTAATTACATTTTTCTCATCAGAAGTTTCAGGTTATTGAGCAAATGCAGGCACTACAAGAATTCCAACCAGTAAAAGAGTAATAATTTTTTTTTTTGATTTTTAGGTTAACGAGCACTTCAATTATCAAGGCTCATGCCAAAGATACTTTGAATATTAAATCGTTGAAAAAATAAAGCATAATATTGATATAATATGGTATCAATTTTCGATATTAAAAAAAATGGCTGCCTGTTAATTGCAGCCATTTTAATATTAATTCAATGCGATTAGAAAGTTAATCTAAAGGTGGCAAATTGATTGAGATTCAGATTAACTTCAGGGGAAAGAGAATAATTTTTAGCCATTTCATTCTTGCCCGTGGCGAATTGACCAATCGCATAGGGGTTAAGTTCAAGTTTAAACTTCATTTTGGCGTTCTGCTTTCTATGAGGTTCATCTTTTCTAACAAACCAGTCGGTTAACGCAAAACCTGCCGTGGCCGATAGGCTGGAAACAAGGAATGCGCTTTCGGGATTATCGATTGTTAGTATTGATACTCCCAAGCCCAATAAGGCTCCTCCGGTTGTACCCAAACCAATTAAACCGGTTTGTTGAATAGAGTAATTGTAACCCTTAGCGCGAAAAATGCCGTAAGTCAATCCGCCCATTGAACTTAGAATAGAGGAAGCAATCCACGTGTTTTCATCGGCCACATCGAGGTTCGAAAGTATCGACAAATTTACGAAGGTAGCCAAAACACCTGCGGTGTTGGTATAGTGTACGTCGCCTGTTGTTAACGGAATAGTTTTATAAAGCGAATGACCAGCCCAGGCACCAAGGCCCGACAATGCCAGAGATGTGCCAAAGTAAACCCTAGGGTTGTCGGAAGAAAACACCATTGGAGAGAAATATCCATATACCATCCCCCAGGACCCACCCAGGGAGGTGGCTGTTACATGCGCATTGGTTAAGTTATTCCTTTTTGCTATATGATAACCCGCTATACCCCCCGCAATACCTGTAATTGAAGACAACCCAAGTGAAAAGCGGATCAAATCTTGGTCCTCCAAATTTTCACCGGCTATAAGTCCAACTCCATTCCAACAGTGGGCTATACCAAGAAAATTACCATAACTGTAAGCGTTTGCCATAGCTGCGGAAACATTTTTTCCCCGAGTCGCAAAGAATGGGATAAAAAACCCTGCTCCCGTTGCCAACAAGTACGAAGAAGCATAGGTTCTTCCCTCGGTTGAATTCAGGGCAATAGGGATTGCCCATCCATAGTAACCATAAGCATATATCATTGATGAAATGATCATACCACGTCTACCCCCTTTATCATAAATATCGTCATCGTTAATATGGGCAGCGGTTATATCTGATAGTTCCCTGCAAATGGTTTGGATATCCGATTGAGACACAAGTTTCTTGTCTTTTTCAATCACTCCTTTGGTTTTATAAAGAATCTCAATGTAATTGCTGCCATCGGACGATTGAATAAGGGTTGCTTGTAGAACTTCTTTGTACCCCTTAAAAAAACTGAGTTTAGCGGCCATTTGCTGATTAATAATTTGAGTATCGTTGCAAAAGGATAAAGGGGTATCCTGAGAAAAAGCGAACTTAACATTCAACAAGAAGGCAATGTAAATAGCAATTGAAATAATTCGTTTCATTGGAGTAGGTGTTAGGTTGATAGTTTTTAATGAAAATGATTACAGCAACAGAAGTTTTGACCTGAGAGGATGCCACTCAGGTTATTGTTACAACAGGGGGGAGCAAATTCATAAGTAGAACCGTGAAGGTTTCGCATTTTGGGAATTTTTTAAAAAACAGGTTGGTTTCATAGCGAAATA
This sequence comes from uncultured Rikenellaceae bacterium, assembly GCA_964479665.1. Lineage (GTDB taxonomy): Bacteria > Bacteroidota > Bacteroidia > Bacteroidales > Tenuifilaceae > UBA2287. The sequence goes on from CAYZNN010000030.1 coordinate 8,507, forward strand.
TACGTTTCTAATATTAAAAAACCACATACTTATTAATAAAATATATTACAAAAATGAAGAAAAATGCTACAAGGCAATATTTGCATGTTAAGTTCCTAATAGGTTCAACTTGGTTAAACCTATATGAATACGAATGTTTTACTATAAAGAAAGTACCAGATATTTAATATAAAGCATTTTAAATGAAAGATATTATTAACCCCCAAGCGGAATTTCCTGTTGTTTGTTGTAGAGTTTAAACGAGAGCCTGTGCAAGGGGGTAATTCCCCATTTCGCAATAGCGCTTCGGTGCTGGGAAGTGGGGTAGCCCATGTTCCGGTTCCACCCGTAATGGGGGAATTGTTGGTGCGCATGCACCATGAATTCGTCGCGGTGGGTTTTGGCAAGCACCGAGGCGGCAGCAATGGATGCGTATATTGCATCGCCCTTAACCACGCAGTGGTGGGGTATGTTATTGTACCTTTTGAAACGATTGCCATCGATAAGCAGCAACGACGGGGAGCATGGAAGCCCCTCAATGGCACGGTGCATTGCCAAAATGGAAGCATTCAGAATGTTTATACTATCAATTTCCTGAGCCGACACGCTGGCCACGCAATGAGCAATGGCTTCGTGCTCAATAACCTTTCGGAGCAGATCCCTGTTGGCAGCCGAAAGCTGCTTGGAGTCGTTTAGTAGCGGATGGAAGAAACTTTTGGGTAGAATGACTGCTGCTGCAAAAACGGGCCCTGCAAGGCAGCCCCTTCCGGCTTCGTCGCAGCCAGCCTCAATGCCTGTTTTGGAATAAAACGACTTGAGCATAGAGCCTTACGCTTGTCCAACGGTTTTCAGAATGGAATGGTACAATTTTTCGGCTGCCCTGTTCCACGAGAACAGCTCCTTCTGTTTGGCCGATGCGGCCACTAAAGCATCGTGAAGCCTTTGGTCGGTTGCTACCATTCGCAATCCTTTGGCAATGGACTCCTCCGAAAAGGGATCGACATAGTATGCGGCTTCACCCGTAACCTCCGGAATGGAGGTGCGGTTCGACGCAACCACGGGAACATGGCAGTACATCGATTCAAGGGCCGGAATGCCAAACCCCTCGAAGTACGAAACAAATGCCATTGCCGTTGCACCACCAAGTGCCAGCTGCAGTTCCTGTACCTGCAGCCGGCCGGTAAAATGAACTCTGCTGGCATGTGTAATTTGTGCCAGCGCCACGTTAATATCGGCTGTACGGAACATCCGTTCGCCTACAATTACCAACTGGTGGGGTAATTGGGTTTCGATCACAAACCGATCGAAGGCCCTTATGAGCCGTGCCACATTTTTTCGGGGATTGAGCGCTCCAACAAATACAAAGTAGGGGTTTTTTTGGGCAAACTGCTGGCGGGCCGTTTCTACTTCGTTGGCGTTGAGGGGCTTATAGTTTTCGTTGGCACCATTGTGAACCACGTCAATCTTTTCAGAATCAATGCCGTAAGTTTCTACCAAATCGGTTTTTGAGTAAAGGCTCACGGTAGCAACCCTAGTGGCAAGTCGCGCAAATTTAGGGAAGTACCTTCTATAGTACCAACGGGTAAGGGCAGGAATGCCCTCGGGGTAGTGCTCAAAATTAATGTCGTGAATTACCGATAGGGTAGGGATACTGCAGTGAAGCGGAATAAAACCATCGGTTGAAATGAATGCATCTACCCGGTTTCGCTTCAGAAAGCGTTTAACCGAGAACTGAAACCAAATATGCCAAAGTATCGGGTGGCGTGCCTGAGGATGGAGCACAACGGGTGTAACGTTGGGAGCAAAAATGAACTCCGGGTCGGGTTGGCGGTCGAAAAGGAAAAAGAACCGATGCTCGGGGTGCTGCTGAACAATTCGCCTTAGCGTTTCGAAGGTAAACCAGCCAATCCCCTCGAGGCGGTTTTTAATTAGAAATCGGGTGTTTACGGCAAATATCATCGACTTCAAATGCGTTAGTGAAAGAATTGCTAATATACGTTATTGAACCATTGCAGGCAACCCTTTCGTTCAACAATAGTTTAAAAGGCGAGCCCCAAAGTCGATTTTTAGCAGTTACCCTATTAAAAAATTGGAGCAATTGGCCAATATTCGGGAATTTTTCTATATAATTGGTACAATTTTTTTGAGCGAATGAAGCGGAAGTTTGCCACCAGCTTGGTATTAATGCTGGTACTGAACCTGTTGGTTAAACCCTTTTGGATTTTTGGCATAGACCGAACGGTGCAAAACACCGTTGGAGCCAGCGAGTACGGGCTATTCTTTGCCCTCTTCAACCTGTCAATGCTGCTCAATATTCTGCTCGATTTTGGGCTCACCAACTTCAATAACCGCGATATTAGTCGGCATGCCCAGCTGCTACCCCGCTACTTTTCGCATTTGGTAACCATTAAGTTTCTCATGGCCATACTTTACGGGTTGGTAAGTTACACACTTGCCATAGCCCTTGGCTACGGAGGACGCCAGCTTTACCTGCTGGGTTTTTTGGTTGGCAACCAATTCCTATCGAGCTTCATTCTTTACTTGCGAAGCAACATTAGCGGGCTGCAAATGTTTAAAACCGACAGTTTGCTGTCGGTAACCGACCGGGCCATAATGATTGTACTATGTGCGCTGCTGCTTTGGGGCCCCACAAGGGAATCGTTCCATATAGAATGGTTTGTATATGCCCAAACGGTTTCGTATGCGGTTACTGCATTCATAGCCTTTATAATGGTATACCTGAAGGCAGGTAGTTTTAAAATTAAATTCGAACGAGCCTTTACCCTGTCGCTTGTGAAGCAGAGTTACCCATACGCTCTGCTAGTGCTACTCATGTCGGTTTATACCCGAATCGATAGTGTTATGCTGGAGCGTATGCTACCTAACGGCGATGTGCAATCGGGCATTTACGCGCAAGCATTTCGCCTGCTCGATGCAGCCAATATGCTTCCATTTCTGTTTGCAACTTTGCTGCTACCCATGTTCTCGAAAATGCTCCGTTTCAACGAGCCCATTCAGCCATTGCTTGGCTTTGCCTTTAGCCTGCTGATGGTTACCTCGTTTTCGGCAGCATTAGCAGGCATTGCTTTCAGCAATCGTATAATGGATATGCTTTACGTTCACCACCCCAACGAATCGTCGTTGGTTTTCAGTTTGCTCATGGTGTCGTTCGTATTTATATCCATAACCTATATTTTTGGCACTCTATTAACCGCCAACGGCAACATGAGGCATTTGAACCTTATTTCGGCGCTTGGAGTAATTGTGAATCTTGGTTTGAACCTGATACTCATACCCCGTTACCAGGTGGTAGGAGCCGCTATAACCGGCATGGCAACACAAATACTCATGTCGGGGTTGCAGGTTATCATTGCTATAAGATACTTTAAGTTGGAGGTAAAGCTCAAACCCGCACTCTCACTTCTGCTATTCATGCTAGGTTCTGTTGCATTGGTTTTGTTAGCCAAACATTACATATCGAGCTGGGTGATTGGGTTCGTTATTGGCCTGGGAGGGTGCGTACTGTTTGCGTTTTCAGTTGGTTTAGTAAGTTTTAAGGAGCTTATAACCCTATTTCTGAATAGAACCAGTGTACAAAGCCAAATGGACGAAGAGCCTAATTGAAAACTTTTACTGGGCTGCTTGTTTTTTAAAAACAAAAACATAACTTTATGCCACAGCTAAAAAACCCCAATTTAAAGGGTTGGTTTAAAGGTGCCCCCAAGGGCGTTGTTATAGAATAGTATTACTATGGGTATTTTAATTGATAAAACCGCCGATTGTCCGTACGTCAATTTTTCAGAGAATGGAACTCTAGAAATTGAAGGCAGATCGATTACCGAGGACGTATTCTCATTTTGGCAGCCGCTGGTAGACTGGATGGCTGTTTACGCCAAGTCGCCAGCACCCAAGACCAATCTTACCATTTATCTCGAGTACTCCAACAGCAGCACCAATAAGTACCTGAATGAATTGTTCCGCAAACTGGAAGAGGTTCATAAAAAGGGGAAACCGGTTTCGATAGTTTGGCGATACGAGGAGGACGATGAGTCGATTTACACCCTGGGCAAGGATCTCGAAACCCTTACTGCCATACCCATGAAATTTGAAGCGGTTGAGTTTGAGAGGAGCAAAACCCAAAAGGTAAAGATAAAGAGTAAAAAAACAGGTAACGAAGCAACAATCACTGTGAAATACTGGGAAGCCATTGTACGCAATGGACATGGCGAAGAGTACGAAGTGCAGGAGGAGTTTTAGCCCATTGCATAATACCAGAAGTCATGAACAGACTTGAACTCAGGGAAACCCAAACAACCCCATACGTTCTGCTCGATGCCGAAAATGGAAAAATCAGCTTCGAAGGGCGCTCCATTCCCGAGAATGTAATCGATTTCTTTCACCCCATACTGAAATGGATTGATGAGTACGGGCAAAATCCACAGGCGCTTACCACCGTAAATTTCAAGTTCGAATACTTCAATACCAGCTCATCAAAGCGCATATTCGATATTATGAAAAAGGTGGAGGGCATTCATATTAACACAGGGAAAGCGGTTGTAATAAACTGGTACTACGAGGAGGATGATGAGGATATTTTCTTTGCAGGTAACGACTACAAGGCCCTCATTACTAAAATCGATTTCAACTTGGTTGAACTATAATCTTCAAGTCTTTTAAAGAACTAGCCAAACCCACAGGTTTTTTAAAAATATTTTTACCTATTATTATACAACAATGGCCCTCAAGGCCATTTTAAGTACTCTTCCAATATGAAACTATACCAATTCCCTCTGCTATGCGCTATAGCACTTTTTATTGCCAGTCAAACCAGTGCCCAGCAAAACGCAAGCAGGGTTGTAGCCGTTAAAGGCACCAAAGCATACCAGAGTACGCTGCTGGCCTGCGACGAAATTGGGTTGAACGGCGTAGTTAAACCCGGATCCCATGTAGGTATTCTAGTAAACTCCGATTTTAAAGTAAAGGGAGCCTACGTAAACCCCGACGTTACTCTAGCTGTAGTTAAAAAGGTATTTGAAGCTGGTGCCAGCCAAATTACATTTATTCAGCATATTAAGCCCGAGTACTGGGAGCGTAGCCCTCTATATCCCGAACACTCATCAATGATTGCCAAAACCCGCACCATTGAAAAGAATACTTTTCCGGCAGTTTTCGACGAGGAGTTCTTTGTGAAACTCGACTCCATACCCGGAGCCCGACACCTAAAGGGCATTGAGATTGTTAAGGCTATAACCGAAGTGGATGTGTTTATAAGCGTTCCAATAGCCAAGCACCATGCATCCACCATTCTTACTGGGGCTATGAAAAACCTCATGGGAATTGGAACACGCGCCTTCAATGTTACCTTTCACCTCAATGGACCATCGCGCAACGACCCCGATTTCCTGGCCACCTGTATAGCCGAAATCAATTTGATTCGAAAAACCGACCTTATAATTGCCGATGCTACCGAAGTAATAGTAACCAACGGGCCCGGAGGCCCGGGAACAATTCTTACCCCAATGATCATTGTGGCTAGCAACGATTTGGTGGCAATAGATGCATTTTGTACCAAACTGCTAGGCTTTGACTCCGAGCGGGTTTTAACCCTGAAAAAGGGGTACGATCTTGGTTTGGGGCAAATGGACCTTGGGAAAGTTACAATTAAAGAGATCGACCTAGGGAACTAGCAGGTTACACCCCCTAATTTGGCTACCATCCATTCGGCCAAGCACTTCGAACGAACCGTCGGAAGCGCTTCTACCCAAATCGTTGGTTTGGATAAAGGAGCACGAATACAAATTAGCCAGGTCGATAATATTTATTGCTCCCGTTTTGTCAGTTGCAATTAGTGTAAAGGGGTCGTAAGGGTCGCGTATGCGAACCGACATCCATGGGGGGCAGCGGAAAATACCATTGCCATACGAGTAGGCCTGCGAAAGCAGCTCGGTCATTCCGTACTCCGAGTGTATGGCGCTCACCCCAAATGCCTCCATCAGAATGGCATGTACCTCGTTGCGAATCAATTCATTGCCACGCCCCTTCATACCTCCGGTTTCCATAATAATGGTGTTTTTCAGAGGAATGGAATTGCTTTGGGCCAAGTTGAGCAGGGCAAAGGTAACGCCCAAAAGCAGGGTTCGCTTCCCATTTTTTTCGTTGGCTATAAGTTTCTCAATAAGTTCGTTGGTGTTGTACAGGTAAAAACCGCTATCCGTATCGTTCGAAAGTTCAATAAGCTTCGATGCCATATACACCAACGATGAGCCCTCGCGCTCGAGGTACGAGGGCAATAGCGCTAAAACACAGTACTGGTTAATGTTCCCGTAAAAAAGTTCGAATGCCTTTACAAAGCTCTGTTCGTAAAGCGATAGCAATGCAACCGGATGCCTACTTGTTTCGGCGCCAGTGGTTCCGCTGCTTGTAAAAACTTTTTGGGGTTCAAAGCCCTCAACTATTACCTGCTGGCTCTTAAAAAGGGAAATGGGCAGAAAGGGAATTTGTTCTAATTCAACTACGTTGTCAGGGTTGACGTTCAGAATTTCTAAATACCTTTTGTAAACCAAGTTTTTCTGCGCCTGAAAACGAAAAGCGTCGAGGGCTAACTCCTCGAAATTACAGGAAGAAACCTGAAATATTTTATAAGCCAATTCCATATAAAAAAGACCTGAGATTTGAATGGTCTCAGGCCTGCAAAGATATAAAATAGAAAGTTAACCCCTTATGGCTTTTATGCCGGGTAGCTCTTTGCCCTCCATATACTCGAGCATTGCACCACCACCAGTGGAAACGTAACTGATTTTATCGGCAAGTTTCATTTTGTTAACGGCAGCTACCGAGTCGCCACCACCTACTAGACTGTATGCTCCTTTTTCGGTTGCTTTAGCAACGGATGTGGCAATGGCCGAGGTTCCGGCAGCAAACTTTTCCATTTCGAAAACGCCCATTGGGCCGTTCCAAAGAATGGTTTTAGAGTTCTCAATAACTTTGCTTAAAGTTTTAATCGACTCGTTTCCAATGTCGAGACCCATCCATCCGTCGGGGGTTTTATCGATTGCTGAAGGCAATGTGTTGGCGTTGGCGTCGAATGCATCGGCGTTAATAGCATCGACCGGAAGGTAAACGTTAACCCCTTTTTCTTTTGCTTTTTTAAGTATTTCGAGGGCCAGTTCCAACTTATCGTTTTCGCAGAGCGACTTTCCTATCTCGCCACCCTGCGCTTTAATAAACGTGTAGGTCATTCCGCCACCAATAATCAAATTGTCGACTCGGTTAAGCAGATTTTCGATGAGCAGAATTTTGTCCGACACCTTTGCGCCTCCCATAATGGCAGTAAAAGGCTTATCGGCTTGCTTTAGCACCCTGTCCATTGCTTTTAGTTCGCTCTCAATGAGGTAGCCAAACATGCTTTTGCCGGGGAATTGTTCGGCAATAAGCGCTGTTGATGCATGAGCACGGTGAGCTGTTCCAAAGGCATCGTTAACGAAGCAGGTTGCGTAACTGGCCAGTTGCTTTATAAAATTCTTTTGGCTTTCCTTCACTTTGGCTTTGGCAGCCTTCTTTTGCTCGTCGGTTGCATCCTCAGGTAAATTGTAAGGTTTTCCTTCCTCTTCCTCGTAAAAACGAAGGTTTTCGAGCAGGAGCACTTCGCCAGCCTTTAAATTGGCGGCTAATTTTTTAGCATCGTCGCCCATGCAGTCGGGGGCAAACTGAACCTTCACACCCAGTACCTTCTCAATGGCAGGTACAACATGGCGAAGCGAGTATTTGTCCTGTGGTTTACCATCGGGGCGGCCCAAGTGCGACATAAGAATGGCGGCTCCGCCATCGGCGAGTATTTTTTTAATGGTTGGTGCAGCTCCGCGGATGCGGGTATCATCGGTAACTTCGAAGGTTTGCTTGTTGAGGGGCACGTTAAAGTCGACCCTTACAATGGCCCTTTTTCCGGCAAAATTGTATGAACTTATCTGTATCATAGCGAATTGGTTTTTATTGACATTTACAAATATAATTACACCCTAACTAGTTTCGAACTGAACCGGCTCCTAAATATGTAATAATGGCTGCATACGTTTTAGGGCTATCGCCTCCGCTTACGGGAGGAACTGCGTTCCGGTTTTTTTCGTGCACTGCCTCTGGCAGCCTGCGACTTGGAGCAACCCGGATGGAGCTTATCGAAATCGTCTCCAGCCTCATTCCCAGCTAGTTTAAAGTCGAGTTGCTTTTTCTCCAAATTGGTGCGCCAAACCGTAACGGTTACTTGGTCGCCCAGTTGAAAGCGCCTCTTGGTTTGGTTACCCACAAGGCAGTGGTTATCCTCGTCGAATTGGTAGTAGTCGTCGTCGAGGTCGCGCAGAGCAACCAATCCTTCGCATTTCGAATCGACCAGTTCTACAAAAAATCCGAAGTTGGTAACCCCCGAAATAACTCCCGGAAACTCCTGCCCAATCCGCTCGCTCATGTACTCAACCTGCTTGTATTTTATGGACATGCGTTCGGCTTCGGTGGCTCGGAGCTCCATGTCGGACGAATGCTTGCAAAGCTGCTCAAGGGCCTCGGAATTTTTTGGCGAACCGCCATCGAGGTAATGGGCAAGTAAGCGGTGCACCATCATATCGGGGAATCGCCTAATAGGCGAAGTGAAGTGGGTGTAATGAGGAAATGCCAAGCCGTAATGGCCAATGTTATTAGAAGAGTATCGGGCTTTGGCCATGGATCGAAGGGCAAGGGTTTCAATCAGATTTTGCTCTTTGGTTCCCCTGGCTTTCTGCAGCAATTTATTGAGCGATTTGCTAATTTGCTTATCGGTACCGCCTTCAACAACATACCCAAAGCGCGTAACGAAGTTTCGGAACGAATCGAACTTGTCGGGGTTGGGTTTATCGTGAATACGGTACACAAATGGTTTCGATTTTTCTTTGGGGGCTGGCCGGCCAATGAGTTCGGCTACTCGCTTATTGGCAAGCAGCATGAACTCTTCAATAAGTTGATTAGCCTCCTTTTGCTCTTTAAAGAAGACACCTAGCGGTTTTCCGGCATCATCGAGTTTAAATTTTACCTCAACCCTGTCGAAAGCAATGGCCCCAGCCTTGTAACGCTGCTGCCGAAGTTGCTGTGCCAAATTATGGAGCGTTAGAATTTCATCTTTCATATCGCCCTGGCCGGTTTCAATAACCACCTGCGCCTCTTCGTAGGCAAACCTTCGTTGCGAGAGGATTACCGTTCGGCCAAACCACTGATTCAGAATATTGGCATGGCCATCCATTTCGAAAACGGCTGAGAAGCAGAGCTTCTCTTCGTTGGGTCGGAGCGAACAAATAAAGTTCGAAAGCCTTTCGGGAAGCATGGGTACGCAACGGTCGACCAAATAAACCGATGTGCCACGCTCAATGGCTTCGTTATCGATGGGAGTACCGGGTTTTACGTAGTGAGTAACGTCGGCAATATGAACGCCCACCTCCCAGGTATTATCGCCTGTTTTGCGAATGGAGAGGGCATCGTCGAAGTCCTTGGCATCGGCAGGGTCGATTGTAAAGGTGGGAATTTCTCTGAAATCGCGACGAGTAGAGTAGTCGTCGGTTGTAATGCGGTCGCTTATTTTTTCAGCAAGCCTGTCGAGCTCCTCAGGGAATCGGTAGGGAAGTTCGAATTCGGCCAGAATGGCGTGCATTTCAACCTCATGTACTCCGGGCTTTCCGAGTATTTCAACCACTTCACCCAGGGGGTTCTTCATGTTTAGGGGCCAATCGGTAATACGAACAATTACCTTCTGGCCGTGTTTCAAACCCGTCAGGCCATCCTTGGGAATAAAAATGTCGTAGGGCATCAGCTTATTGTCGGGCACAACAAAGGCGTAACTTTTTTCGAGTTGCACCGAACCAACAAACTGGCGCTTGGCACGCTCAACAATTTCAACCACCTCGGCTTCAATTCTATTTCGGCGGCGGCTGGGGGCTGTGGCTATGCGAACCCGGTCGCCATGCAGCGCATGGTTCAGGTTGTATTCGGCAACGAAAATCTCCTGATTATTGTCGGTAATAACATGGGCATTCCCATCGCGATCGATTTCCACAATCCCTTCCTGCTGTAATGACTTGGCTTTTATTACGAACTTTCCGCGGTACTGTTCCTTTAAAATTTCCTGATAGGTTAGTTCGTAGAGCACTTCGGTTATAAGGCGTTTGCCCTGTCCATCCTTAATACCCAATGTTTTGGCTATTTGCTTATAGTTTTGTGCATGTGTAGGGTGGGCCGAGAAAATGCCCAGAATAGCTTTTGCCAGCGATTTCTTACTGTAAATATGCTCGTCGTCCTTCCTTTTCTTCTTAGCCATAGCATTCATGTTATTAGGATATAAAGGTAGTAAATGTTGGGGACGCAGTTGGTGGAATTTTGCTAAATATTGATGAGGTTGACTCTAAAGTCCTCGGTGTTTCTATGTGAAATCTCATTGGAACGCAGCTTAATTTTAAAAAATTGTTACACAGAGACTCCCTGAGGTGTTACAGAGATGCTCAGAGAAAGGGGATTGTTATTTATTGACTTTTGAGACTGCCCCCGGGGCAGTAATATACAAGAACCTTTAGTATTACTTATTTGGTAGTTCAATGCTCCAGTTTACGCCTCTGAGGGCCTCATAGAGGTTCGCTTCGGGAGGTACTATGTTGAAGTGGCGCCAGAAGTGCTCATCGATTTCAACCGGAGAATCGGCAAAAATTCCCGAAATTCGTTCTACCTCCCTGCGGTCGAACCGTTTGGCTTCAATGGTATCGACCTGGCTGGTAGCCATTTCGAGAAAGGCGTTGAACCTACCATAGAATAGCTGGTTGCGCCTTCGGTAGCGGAATTGCAAATCGCCTCGGGCATGAGCCATGTAGCATTTATTATTGAGCCATTTGTAGGTTACCGAGTAGGCTACCCTTTCGGGCTTAATTTGTAACCTTCGGTTGCGTTTTACAACCAATTGATCGGCCACACGGGCCACGTAAAGCGGATTTATTTGAAATTCAGCCCCCACCAATGCCAAAGTTTCAATATCAATGTAAAGAGTTCCCTTCAGCAGGGGTTCAATAATATTGGGTTTCTGCTCAAAACCAATGGCAAACGCGTTTCGATTCTGGTAAACAACAATATCGGATCGGCTGAATTGGTATAAATCGATAAGGTCGGGACTAAAGTAGGAGTTAATATTCTTGGCCATATCGAGCAGCAATGCGCTAGCAATACCGCCCTTGAGTTTAATGTTTATGGTGTCGGCAGTGCTTGAATTAATAAATTTGCGGGCCTTCAACAGTTTGGCCTGATCGGTTTCGGTAGCAACGCTGTAAGGGGCCTTATAAACTCTGAAAACACCTTCGGAATAGTTGAGCAGCTTATCGCCTTTCATTATACCCTCGCGGTAAAATGCGGTAATGAATTGCGGGGAGGAGCTGTAGTTCTGCGGAATACTTTCAATAAAGCCGCGTACAATGCGGTTGGGGTCGAAATTGCGAATTATAACCTCCTGCAGCGAAACGTACTCAACTTCGAGCCGAATATTGATAGGGTTGAATGCAATTACACCAACCGGAAATTTCTGGGTACGGTAGCCAATATGTGAAATCAGGAGCGTACTCTGGACAGATGTTTTCGGAAGTTTCAGGGCAAAGTGCCCCTCGTTGTTGGTAATATTTCCCATTCCCAGTTCAGGAACCCCAACGGTGGCGTATGGTATAGGTTTAAGGGATTGGGCATCGATTACACGTCCGCGAACCAGTAATGTGGTGGTTGTGTCGGTCGATATTTTGGGAAGATCAGTTGGGGCAGCATTGGGTTTAAAAATTACAATATGCCTTCCAATGGGCTCAAAACGGATGAAGGTATCGGGAATAATGCTGGTGAGCGCATCGCGAAGCGTAACATTTTTCAGGTTGAGCCTTAAAAGCCTGTCGCTCGGAATTATTTTACTATCGTAAACAAAAAAGAGGCCCGTGCTATCGGTAATCCGACTAAGCGCTTCGTAAGTTGTAAGCCTAACCCTGCCCAGGGTTACCTTCTGAAGAAAAACCGAATCGATTCGGGTTTCTTGTGAGAAAAGGGATGATTGAAAGAGTATTTGAAGTGGAATGAGTAACCACCAGCAGAGGAGTTTCAAATATTTTCCATCTTGGGTCATTTTCCCTTTTCGTAAAGCACAATCGATTTTTCGTAGGCCATTGATTCAATATTCAAACTGCGGCAAATTACCTCAACAATAGTGTCGAGGGAACTACCTTCAAATGTAGCCGTTAATTTTCGATTGGCCATATCGGGACTCGAAAATACTATTTGCTCAGCAAATTTCTGATTTAATACATTCACAATATCGCCCAAGGGTTCATCTTTGAACTGAATACGTTTTAATGCACTGGTTATTGCGCTTCCCTTGCTGAACTCGGATTTTGTAAAGTTTCCGTTGTTGGCTACCAGCAATTCGCCTGAAATAACCAAAAAATGATTTGCAGGATTATCGACATTGAAAACCCTCACTGCGCCACTCTCAACCTTCAGTTCAAAATTATCTGAACTGGATGATAGGTTGAAAGAAGTTCCAAGAACTTCTACCATTTTGCCGTTGCACTCAATACGGAAAGGGGCTTGGGGGTTGTGCTGAATGTCGAAAAACCCGTTGCCGTTGAGTTGCACAATTCGGTGGCTTTTATCAAATTTTTTGGGGTAAGTAAGGGTCGAATTTGAGCCCAAATAAACTCTCGAACCATCGGGTAGTTTCTGAAACAGGTTACTTCTTTCGCTTCCGGTGGTAATGGTTACCATTTGGTTGGTTGAAATGTTTGGGAGAATGAACCAAAAACTGCCTATGGCAGCAACCAGAAGAACGGCAGCAGCTACCCGAAGCCAAGCCATTTGGTAGTTTCTTTTAAACAAAATTGCTTGGGGCTCAAGCAGCATCTCACCTTCAAGCCGATTCTTTAAGCTCCTCCAAGCCCTGTCGGTACTAATTTTTTCCTTTTCTGTGTGCATTGCCATTGTGTTCCAGTCGCTTTTAATTTGGTTAAAAAGATCAATATTGGTAGCAAGTTCATTGCTTCTTTCGAACAGGAATTTCTCCTGCTCATCCATTTCACCGGCCAAGTACCGAGCTGCTTTAGTGTGAAAAATATCGTTCGTTTTCATATGGCAAGGGTTCTAATGGGTTCAACCGGGTACTTTGTCGTAACGTTTAAGGTTCGCTCGGAAATGCTGAAGGGCCTTGCCCATGTTCGCTTCAACCGTTTTAATGGAAATGGTCAGTTTTTGAGCAATTTCTTGGTATTTCAGTCCTTCGAAGCGACTTAGAATAAAAATCTGTCGGCATCGTTCGGGCAGCTGGTTCAGGGTTTGCTCAATGGCTCTTTCCATTTCTGAGGCTTCGAGGGTGCGGGCTTCGGGTTCGAATTGCTCCTCCAGTTGTTGCTTCATATTGGTGGCGTATCGTTGTCTTACCTGTTTGTGTTCAATGGCTTTCAGCGCTCGGTTTTTAACCGACTGGTATATGTAAGCCTGAAGCGAACCCCTGATCTTTATGGATTGCCTGTTTTTCCAATAAGTGTAAAAGAAATCCTGCACAATTTCTTCGGCGCTATCCATATCGTTCGCATACTTACGGGCAAAAAGACAGAGGGATGCATAGTATTTTCGAAAAATCTTTTCGAATTCTTTCACATCGCCCTGCTGAATTCTTTTGTGCGAACGGATTTCGAATATGCTCATTGAAGGATAAGGCTAGAGGCTCAAAGGTACTAAAAAATGCTGCAGGTAGTTTTGGTAAGCAAACCCAAACGAGCAGGGCGATTTTGCGCCCCGCTCATTGGCTCTTAAATGGGTTATTGCCTTTTTAGCCTGCGACCATATTTCTTTATGGCAGCCTCAATCGACTCGTCGGGTTCAATGTAATTGTATTCACCCCAGAAGTCGGCATCGTTGAATGCAGTAACTGCATCGGCAAACACATCGGAACTTTTAAAACTTTCGCGGTATGGGAAACGGGTTACATTTTCAGTATCGCGGTCGGTAATAGCCAGCTCAGCGCTAATGGTATAGTTGGTACTAAATATGCGCTTGGGCCAAGTGCACTTAAATTTCACTTCGTTACGGGCATAGCTGAGGTAGTATAATCCGTTGTGCTGCTTGTAAGTAACCAGATAGGTGGTAGATGTTGGAATGAATTTTAGGCCTGTAGGCTTTCTTTTAACAAAGAGCGAGCTTGCCCGATCCTTGTCCTCAATATTCAGGCTGAATTGGGCCATAACAATACCCAAATTTTTGGTATCAATATATAGCTTACCATAGTAAAGCGGCTCAAGTACAAAAGGCTTCTGAGCAAACGAAATGACGTAGCAAATGTTATTGTCAATAGTTACAACATCTTCCAGGGTGAAGTTGTAAAGTTTCAAGCCTTCATCATAGGTTAGTAGCTCCTGATTCTTGGCAATGTCGAGCAGAAGCGAGATGTTGGGTCCGCCCTGCAGTTTTACGGCAAGGGTATCGGAAGGTTTTACATTGGAACTTTTCCTCCCCTTAAAAATGCGTACCCTATCGTTTTCTGCGCCCTGCTTGTACGAAGCCTTGTAAACATCCACAACCGCTTCGGAAATTGAAATGTAGTCGCGTCGCTGTTTAATGGTCTCCCTATAAAAGCCCAGGAACATATTGGGTTTGGAGTTGTAGTTGTAAGGAACTTTCATCAATGCATCCTCAACTATTTCAGCAGCATCGAGAGGGCGAACGGTAACTTCCTGAATGTTTATCGATGATGGGTCGAGCATGATAACATTTCCGTTATCGGGCTTCAAACTGGCAATTTCAACCTCACGGTTGTTGTATCCAAGGTGTGTAATAAGAATGGTTTTGGCATTTAACGATTTCTGAATTTTAAGTGTGAAATCGCCTTCTCCGTTCGAAACGGTGCCAACGTGGTTGCCTACTACAGTAATGTTGGCAAACGGTAGGGTCTGCTTGGTTTTCGAATCCTTTAGCGACCCTCTAATGGTTTGGTAGCTTTCGCCGTTTTGAGCTAGTATATTACCCGATAAGGCCATAAGTGCTACCAGCAGAAACACTCTGAATTTACTAATTGTTGTTTTCATGGCAGTATGTTTTTTGTGGTTATTTAAAATGAAGCGCTTTCGAATGTATGAACCTTAGGTTTAAATTTACCCTATTTTTTTAACATACTTTTTTTATTTGCACTCGGTTCAGGTTTAAATCTTCACACCTTTTACCCACATATTCCATTTGTTAACTATCTTTGCGCTCCAAACGTAATTTAAATGAAAAACATCCGAAACTTTTGCATCATTGCTCATATCGATCACGGCAAAAGCACCCTAGCCGACAGGCTGCTAGAGTTCACAAACACCCTTACCGAGAGAGAACTTCAGAATCAGGTGCTCGATAGTATGGACCTGGAGCGCGAGAAGGGGATAACCATAAAGAGCCACGCCATTCAAATGGAGTATAAACAGGGCGGCGAAAGTTACATTCTTAACCTTATTGATACTCCGGGGCACGTCGATTTTTCGTATGAAGTTTCGCGGGCCATTGCTTCGTGCGAGGGGGCTTTGCTAGTTGTGGATGCCACCCAGGGCATTCAGGCCCAAACCATTTCAAACCTGTACCTGGCCATTAACCACGACCTAGAAATAATCCCTGTTGTGAATAAAATCGATATGGACGCTGCCATGGTTGATGATGTGAAGGATCAGATTGTCGATTTGTTGGGTTGCAGCCGTAGCGATATTCTGGCCGTAAGTGCCAAAACAGGCGAGGGGGTAGGCCAAATTCTCGAAAATATTATTGAACGTATTCCTGCGCCCAAGGGCGATCCCGGGGCTCCACTGCAAGCACTAATCTTCGACTCGGTTTTCAATTCATTCCGCGGAATCATTGCCTATTTCAAAGTGTTCAACGGCACCATTCGCAAGGGCGATAAGGTTAAGTTTTTTAATACGGGCAGGCAGTATGAAGCCGATGAGGTAGGGATTCTGCGCTTGAAGATGCAACCTAAGGATTCAATTTCAGCGGGCGATGTAGGGTATATTATTTCGGGCATAAAAGAATCGACCGAAGTGAAGGTGGGTGATACCATAACGCATGTTAGCAATCCCGCACAAAATGCCATTGAAGGTTTCGAGGATGTAAAACCTATGGTTTTTGCCGGTGTTTATCCCGTAGATGCCGACGATTACGAAGACCTTCGCGCATCGCTCGAAAAGCTTAAGCTCAACGACGCATCCCTTTCGTTCGAACCTGAAAGTTCACTTGCGTTGGGCTTCGGTTTCAGGTGCGGCTTTCTGGGGCTGTTGCATATGGAAATTGTTCAGGAGAGGCTCTACCGCGAATTCGATATGGATGTTATTACCACAGTTCCCAACGTATCGTACAGGGTCCATACAACTAAGGGCGATATAGTTGAAATACATAATCCCAGCGGGTTACCTGTACCTACACTTATCGACCATATTGAGGAGCCCACCATTCAGGCACAGGTAATTACAAACTCCGATTCGCTGGGTGTTGTTATGAAGCTTTGTATCGACAAGCGCGGAGTGCTTAAAAATCAGGTTTTCCTTACATCTAATCGCATAGAGCTGAACTTTCGCATGCCCCTGAGCGAAATTGTTTTCGATTTTTACGATAAGCTCAAATCAGTTTCACGTGGTTACGCTTCGTTCGATTATCATCTCGATGGTTATCAAGAGGCAAGTTTGGTTCGCCTCGACATACTGCTCAATGGTGAAATGGTCGATGCCCTGTCGGCGCTCATTCACCGCGATTATGCCTACAGCTTTGGTCGCAAAATTTGCGAGAAGCTGAAGGAACTCATTCCCCGCCAACAGTTCGATATTGCCATTCAGGCAGCCATTGGCTCCAAGGTTATTGCCCGCGAAACCGTTAAGGCGCTTCGCAAGGATGTAACGGCCAAGTGCTATGGTGGCGACATTACCCGAAAACGTAAGTTGCTTGAAAAGCAGAAGAAGGGTAAAAAACGCATGCGCCAGGTTGGCAATGTGGAAGTGCCCCAGCAGGCCTTCCTTGCCGTACTTAGAATGGACTAACCCTTTTGAGCCTCTTGCCGTTATATTCCCGCTGGTACAGCCGCTGGCTGTTTTCGAAGTTGGGCTATGCTTCCAACCAAATGGGGATAATGCAGCGTTTTTTGAGGGAGCAAGGAAATTGGGAGCCCCACCTGAGCGCCACAAGAGAAGTTATAATTCAAGAGGTTCGTGCCCTAAGGCCCTCAACGGTCTCGGTGCTTGGTAGCGGATGGCTGCTCGACGTACCCATAAACGAACTATTCGATCTGGGAGTAAAGCATATTACACTTTACGATATCTCGCATCCCAAGCGCATAAGGCATAAGTATGCAAATAATAACAAGCTCAAATTTGTCGATTTCGATATTACGCTAGGGGCGGTCGATGCAGTGGTTGAATTCTTGAAAAAACCTAAGTTATTTGCTACTGCCACGCTATTGGAGCGCTTGAAGCATAAAAACCCGAGTCCATATAGTCAGTCCGATTTGGTAGTTTCGGTGAACACCCTAAGCCAACTTCACCTCCCGCTACTCGAACGAATTGTATGCAAGCACCCCAACATAGCCTTTCCTAAGGATCGATTTGCAGAATTGATACAGGAGACCCATTTGGAAACCTTACCAACAGAGCGCAGCCTGCTTGTTTCCGAGTTCGAAGAGGAGCACCATTCCACCAGCGGAAAGTTACTGGTAGTTAAACCCAGGCTCCATGTTTCGCTTAGCGGTTGGAAACGAATTGCCCAATGGCAATGGGAGTTCGATACCCAAGGGGCATATGTGGATGATATTATTGTAAAAATGAATGTGGCAGCCTACAGAAACTAGGCAGGTTTAACTTCGCGCCAGCAGCGTACCCAATCAATTTCGAATTTAACGGGCAATTCTGCATCGTTGGGTTTTTGGTTAACCCCCGATGAGAGAACAACGTACATGGGCGTATCGGGCAAATTGTTTGCCTGCTTTTTGAATGGAATGCCATTTATTTTCCAAACAATTTCTTTGGAGTTCCAATCGATACTCAAAATATAGAAACCACTGGAGAAATCGAAACCCCCAATGGTTGTTTCCGTTTTTCCTGCCTTGCCCAATTCGTTCTGCCAGAAGTAGGCTCCCTGAACCGATGAGCTATCCTTCCCCTTTTTGCGCATCACATCAAGTTCGGGTAGCATTTTTTCGCCCACGAGCCAAAAGGCATGGAAAACTCCTTGGGTGGATGAAAACTTTATCTTGGCTTCAAAACGGCCATGCTTTTGACGGAACGTTTGGCCTGTATTTACAATACCCGATGAATACTGGAACGTGCTGGGAATAAACCCATGCTTAAGGTTCCATGCAAGGCCTTCGCACTGTTCCTTTTGGGTTGTAATGGTAAGAGTGCTATTGTTTACAGAAATGTTTTTGGTTTCGGGATAAAAGTGAAGATCGGCAGCGAGCGAGTAGCTGCCCCCCATAAGGGCATCGCCCCAGAAGTAGCGAGGAAGCCACTGGCTGGTATTGAGTTGTTTGCCATCAAATTCATCGGAAAACGTGAGTTCCCAACGTTCAATTTCCTTGAACCGATCGGATCCTTTCACTTTAAAATACCACACTATTTTTTCCGATTTGGCGAGTTGGTTATATTCTTCCAGTAGTTTCGATTCCTCTGAGAGTTCGAACTTATTTTTATGCATCAGGTACTTCTTCCTGTCCTGAAATTCGGGGGAATCGATTTCAGTCCTCAGGGCTTCGAAGCGCGCAAGCGTTTCTGAGCCATTCATGGTAAAATAGTCCTTTACGGCTGTGCTGCTCTTCAATTTAATGTAGCGCTTAATATCGCCATCTTTTTTCAGTTTATTGAATTCAAGCTCACGCTTGTAGTCGTCGGACTGTTCCTTCTTGTGTTGGGAACGCTGGGCTTTATACGAATCGGATTCAACAATCTCTTTCAGTTCCGAATAGCGAAGGGGTTTACCGGAAAGTTCAACCGATGAAAGAAATGCTAATGATTCGGAATTTTGGAGAGTAAAGAAATTCTTTATGGGTTTTGAAGCGCCCAAACGCTTAAATTCATCCTCTTTCAGCTGCTCTGGAGTGCCCTTATATGTGAGTTTTTGAAGTTCCTGACGTGCCGACTCAATTTTGCCAGAATCTATAATACCCTTCAGTTCCACGTAACGCATGTAGTCATCTGTGCCCTCAAAGGCTAAAAACTCTTGGTATTCTTTGCGAAGCGCTGCGTAGCGAGCTTCAACTTCTTCGGTTTTGGGGAATCGGCCAAAGAGCCTGATTGCCGCTAGTCGGAACTTAAGGAGTGCCATTTAATGGTTGCTTTTTTAAATTTTAGCGGGGATGACTAATGAAGCGGAACGGAATTTTTACGTTTTCGGAGTAATCTTCCCCAGCCTCAATCATGTCCTCGTCGTCCTCCACGTAGTGCCACTGTACCTCAACTTCGTAACCTTTTCGATGAATTGACTTGAATATTTCAAGAATTTTCAGAATCATTTTCGAAGAGGAGGTGTTGTAGTATTCAAGGTTAAACCTCAATTCGGTTCTTTTATTGGGCGACAGTGCATAGCTTTCAAACCAGTCGAGAATGGGATTATAAAAAAGCACCACATCTTCGGGCAGAGAATTGCCCGAAAACTCAAAAACATTATTATCCCTGTCTAAAACAACCTTTGGAGTTTCATTGGTTGGCTCAAGCACAATCTTTTCCATAAATAACCTATTTCCTAAAAACATTATAATATTAGTAAAAAAACTAATACAAAACAACCCTCTAAATTAATAGAGTTGCAATTAATAACAAACAAAAAATGCCGAAAAAAGTGAGTTAACTGTCAGTTCGTTTAACGGGATGAATGTTTTTAGGGTTGCGAAATAAGTTTAAATCCTTTCCCCCTAACGTTAATTATTTCAATGGCAGGGTCGTCGCTCAGGTACTTGCGAAGTTTTGTAATATATACATCCATGCTACGAGCATTAAAGTAACTGTCGTCAACCCAAATGGTTTTGAGGGCAAAATTCCGGTCGAGCACAGCATTCTTGTTAACACACAAATAGCGGAGCAATTCCGATTCTTTGGTGGTTAGTTTGCGCATTTCGTCGCCCCTAATAAGGGTTTGCTTGGTGGCATCGAAGGTGTACGTACCTATGCTGAAATTGCTTTGTCCCAGTGGCCCTTGGTCCTTGCGTGCCCGTCTGAGAATAGCCTCAATACGTACCAGCAGCTCTTCAATGCTAAAGGGTTTTGTCATATAATCGTCGGCACCAATGGAAAAGCCTTCGAGCACATCCTCTTTCATCGATTTAGCGGTAAGGAATAGTATTGGCATGGCAGGGTTAATCATACGTACCTCCCGAGCCAGGGTGAAACCATCCTTAATGGGCATCATAACATCGAGTATACAGATGTCGAAATGGTTATTTTTAAAGCCCTTAAGGGCTTTTTCGCCATCTTTAAACAATTCGGTTTCGTAGCCTTTTGCTACTAGGTACTCTTTTAATAGTAATCCCAGGTTCTCATCATCTTCTGCTAGAAGAATTCGTGTCTTCATCGTTTCCATGGCTGTAATTTTTTTTAATTATCTTCATCGGCTGGGCCTTGAGAGGGGAGGAATAATGTAAATGTGCTTCCTTTCCCCAGATCACTTTCAACCCAAATTCGGCCCCCGTGGCTGTCAACAATTTTTTTAACGTAACTAAGTCCCAAACCAAACCCCTTCACATTATGAACGTTGCCGGTTGGTACCCGGTAAAATTGATCGAAAATTCGTCGTTGGTTCTCTTTACTAATACCAATACCATTGTCCTTAAAGGTAATAATAATTCCATTGGTTGCATCGCTGGTGGATACATGAATAGTAGGGTTTCCGTTTCGGTACTTCAGAGCATTATCGAGCAGGTTGTTAATTACATTGGTTACATGCACTTCATCGGCAATACAAATAGGCTTTTTTGCATTTAACTCGTAAGCTAGCTGGCCATTAACACTTTGAACCTGAATAATAAAGGAACATACTACCTTATCAATGGCCTTATGAACATCCACCTCTTTGAGCTTAAGTTTTAGTTTGGTTTTTTCGAAAATAGCCATTTGAAGCACCTTTTCAACTTGTTGCCCAAGTCTTTTGCTCTCCTCAGAAATGATACCGCCAAGGTAGGGGAGGTTTTTTCTCTCAACGGGTATACTGTTGTCGTTAATCATTTGCGAGGCGAGCGATATGGTTGAGATGGGCGTTTTCAGTTCGTGAGTCATGTTGCTCACAAAATCGCTCTTAATTTCCGAAAGTTTTTTCTGCCTAATTATTATGTAAATGGTAATGGTGAAACCAAAAATGATAATAATGGTAAGCAGAAACGTTGTGAATGTAATGAGACCCAATGAGCTCAGTACATACCCCCTTTGATTAGGGAAGTAGAGGTTCAGGGAGTAGCGGCGGGCAAAAAAATCGTTTGGGAACATGCGGGCTGTAAACGAGTTTTTGGCCATAGCCATTTGGTAGTTGGGTGTTTTGTAAACGGTACTATCGTATTCGGTCGATAATCGGTATTCGTAACGGGCCTTTATGCCCAGCTTGGTTAGCTCTTGGTATATTATCGTGTCGAGAACCTCTTTGGGTATGCGCTCCTCAATGGGAAGTTCAACCTGAATCAATTTATCGACAATATTTTCGACAAATATGGTTTTGTTCAACAGTTTCTCGTCGAGTGTAATTCCAAAACTAGTTTCCGACATGGATTTGGAACTTCGGATGGGCTGAAGGTTAAAAAGGGGCTTTCCGGCTCTCGTTATGCGCATCGAGTCGGTAGGATTAATTCGAACTATCGATGGAATGGTAAGGGTATCGAGTTGGTGAAGGACAAACGCTTGCTGGTTCTTTTCGAGGGTGCGAATTCCACTGCGAGTGCGGTTTATTCTGCTATAATGCGATGAAATTTTTGGGGGCGACGAAAGACTAACAGTAGAGTAGGGTTTTACTTCGTCTATAATCTGAAATATAGTTTCTTGCTGGTCTACTTTGCTGGCAATTTTTTCCATAGCCAACGAAGCGGTTTGTTTAAATTGCTCCTCCTTTATTTCGGTGGCAATACGTACCCAACGCGATTGGACCATAATTAGCCCAAGCGTAGCAAGAGTTATTACACCCGACAATACCCATATTAACATCCGACTCATGAGTGCAAAAGTATGCAATTACCAAACGGTGAGGAAGATCATTAACTCTATTTAACTAAAATTTGCTTGAGTTAGCTCGGTTTTTACGTACATTTGTACCGTGAATAGACCGCAAACTTGAGCGCAAGTTTAGAAAGTGAGCAGGTATTTGGGTTTTTTCATGGGTTAAAGTTTTAGGGTTTGAACAGGCAGGGTGGTTCCTGCCTGTTTTTTTATACCCCATCAAAAACCCTAAAATGCTTTACGGTTAAATGATCGATTTTTACTGCGGCATTGATTGCTGTTAAACTTTTCAATTCTTTCAGGTATTCCGATATGCTTTTTTCGGTTATAGTTCCATAAATTTTTAGGAAGTAGTCGATATTTGGAAGTGTCTTTATAAGTACCCCCTTTTCCTGTTTGCTCTTCACTAATGTAAAAATAGTCTCGGGCAGGCTGCCATCGTCCTTTAGCACAGGAAACTCAATTGATATATTGTTTACAATTAGCTGTATAGGAGAAACGTTGGAGAGATTAATACCCAATATCTGGTTAATATGCCAACCTATTTTATGTAAACTTTCGGCCGACGAAATGGCAACCAGAGCGTAACTACCCTGATTAGTTTCCAGTTTGAAAACTTTTTTCTTTTCGGCCATTAGTTATTCCTCTTCGGCTATGTTTGGGTTAAAATTTATGTCGGAGCGCTCAATAGCAACCAACGAGGCATTTTGTTCTGCTTCCTTTTTGGAGTGGCCTAGGCCAGTACCCATAAGTTTCCCGTTTATTGAAAGTTTTGCCTCAAAGAGGGGTAACTTTTCTCTGTTTTGCCCAATCTCGATGCATTCGAAAAGGATTTCCGATTTGTGTTTCTGACCCCATTCAATCATCCGACTCTTGTAGTCGGTTTCGGTTGCCAGCACTTCATTCAGGTTGATATGCTTGTTGAACAGCTGTTTTTTTACCCAGCCGCTGGCCTCTTTGAAGCCCAGGTCGAGGTACATGGCACCAACTAATGCTTCAAGGGCATCGCCGTAAATATGCTTTTGAGCTAGCGTGTTATTGGTGTGGCAAAGCATTAATTTGTTAACACCAATTGTCAGGGCTATGGCATTCAGTCCCTGTCGGCTCACAATTCGCGAGCGAATTTTTGTAAGGAAGCCTTCTGTTTGGTTGGGAAATGTATTGAACAGGTAATCGGCAACTATAGCATCGAGTACGGCATCGCCCAAGTACTCGAGGCGTTCGTTGTTAACCTTTTTGCCTTTGGCAATTACCGTTGAGGCTGACTTATGAGTTAATGCAATACGATACAACTCGAGATTACGAGGCCGTATACCGAAGGTACTTCGAATGTTTTGGGAAAAAATCCTGTCCTCAGGGTTAACCCTTATGCGTTTAATTGGCCTAAAGAACAAGTTAACCACCTGTTGCTAATCCTGGTACTTAACAAAAACCACTGAGGAGTTGTGCCCACCGAATCCGAAAGTATTGCTAAGAGCCACCCTAACGTTTCGTTTTTGAGCTTGGTTAAGGGTAAGGTTCAATTTGGGATCAATTTCGGGGTCGGCCACTTTGTGGTTAATGGTTGGGGGGATAATACCCCTTTCAAT
Source organism: uncultured Rikenellaceae bacterium (assembly GCA_964479665.1). Taxonomy (GTDB): domain Bacteria; phylum Bacteroidota; class Bacteroidia; order Bacteroidales; family Tenuifilaceae; genus UBA2287. The sequence goes on from CAYZNN010000030.1 coordinate 32,289, forward strand.
GGCCATGAGTGCCGCAATAGTTTCAACTGCTCCAGCAGCACCAAGTAGGTGGCCGGTCATTGATTTGGTCGCACTTATATTTATCTTGTAAGCATGCTCGCCGAAGAGTTTAACTAAAGCTTTGGTTTCAGCAATGTCACCAAGGGGGGTAGCAGTTCCGTGTACGTTAACATATTCAACATCTTCAAGGCGCAGGCCAGCATCTTCAATGGCACCTTTCATTACGTTAATTGCACCAAGCCCTTCGGGATGTGGAGCAGTAAAGTGGTAGGCATCGGCAGTCATGCCTCCGCCAGCTAATTCGGCATAAATTTTTGCACCACGGGCTTTGGCATGTTCAAGTTCCTCAATTATGAGGGCTCCGCCACCTTCACCCATTACAAAACCATCGCGAGTGGCATCGAAAGGACGGGAAGCTGTTTTGAACTCTTCGTTGTTGGTTGAAATAGCTTGCATTGCACTAAAACCACCAACGCCAATTTCGTTAACGGCTGCCTCGGAGCCGCCAGTTATCATAACTGTTGCTTTGCCTAAACGGATTAGGTTAAGAGCATCAATTAGGGCGTGAGTTGATGAAGCACAAGCCGACACAGTAGAGTAGTTGGGCCCTCTAAAACCGTAGCGAATACTAATGTGCCCCGAAGCAATGTCGGCAATCATTTTGGGAATAAAGAAAGGGCTAAATCGCGGTGTCCCATCACCCGCGAAATAGCCTCTAGCTTCCTCCATAAAAGTGTGAATCCCACCAATTCCTGATGCCCAGATAACACCTGACAGATCGAGGTTGAGTTTTTCTGCATCGAGGCCTGCATCGAGCATGGCTTCGTGAGCGGCAACCATTGCATACTGGCAGTAGAGGTCGTATTTTCGAACCTCTTTACGATCGAAATGCTGCTGGGAATCGTAGTTTTTTACCTGGCAGGCAAACTTCGTTTTAAACTTGCTAGTGTCGAAGCTGGTAATAAGTTCGCAGCCGCTAACACCTTTCTCAAGGTTGTTCCAATATTCCTGAATGTTATTCCCAATGGGATTAATGGTTCCAAGGCCCGTAACAACAGCACGTTTAAGCATCATAAGGTTGAGTTTTGTTTAAAATCGGTTTTGCCTGGTTTGGCGTAATTAATTACTTTGAGTGGTTTTCGATGTAGCTGATAGCATCGCCTACGGTGCTGATCTTCTCAGCTTCTTCGTCGGGAATTGATAGGTTGAATTCCTTTTCGAACTCCATAATGAGCTCAACGGTATCGAGCGAATCGGCTCCTAAATCGTTGGTAAAACTAGCTTCTGGAGTTACTTCATTTTCGTCAACTCCTAGTTTATCCACGATAATGGATTTAACTCTGGTTGCAATATCCGACATAACTTTTTTGTTTTAATTAATAATTAGGTTTATTTTAAAAAGAAAAACATACTAAGCTATCATACGATAGTTTAATAAAAATTTTCTGGGCAAAAGTAAATTTTTTGTTTCTAATTTTGATGCCTTGAAACATATTTTTTACTCACTGAACTCAAGATAAAAAACTAATGAAATGAAAATCAGCACAATGGCTATTTTCGCTTCGGGGTCGGGAAGCAATGCCGAAAACATTATTCGACACTTTTCGGAGAAAAAATTGATAAAAACAGTAATTATAGTTACCGAAAATCCCAAGGCATTCGTTTTGGAGAGAGCTAGGCGGCTTAATGTGAATTGGCATGTATTAGATGCTGAAACCGTAAGAGGGGAAAAGCTTTTTGATTTTCTGAAGCAACAAGATGTCGATTTTATTGTACTTGCCGGTTATTTGAAGCTGGTTCCCAAGGTGGTTGTTGAGCATTTCAGGGGGCGAATAGTGAATATTCACCCAGCGTTGCTACCAAAATTTGGAGGTAAAGGGATGTATGGGATTAGGGTTCACGAAGCCGTTTTGCAAGCAAAAGAAAAGGAGAGCGGCATAACAATACACTATGTAGATACGAATTACGATGAAGGCTCGGTGATATTTCAGGCGAGATGCCCAGTAATAGATTGCGACAAACCCGAAACCCTTGCCGAGAGGGTTCATGAACTGGAGTACGAGCACTACCCTATGGTGCTTGAATCGATTATCACTAAGTTATAGCAAACACTTTCTTACTCCCCCAAAGGGGGTAAATGGCTCGTACTATATTTAGGAGATAGAACCCGCACAATCAGTTCAATCTAGATTTTTTAGGTATACTAATCGGTTAGTTATCAGTTTGATTCAAACAGCACCCGTTTCTTAAAAATTGGTTTTTTTAAAAAAAGCAACCAAGTAGGGTTGCTAAGGATTTCGAGTGGTATTGCTATCGGAATGAAAACCGTAACCATCGTATATCGACTCAGGGTGCTGAATATCCCTTATTCGAAGTTGGATTGAAGTTGTACCTCGAAAAGTATTTTCACCTATGCTGTAGCAAACGCTAAACGGGTTGCCTTTACGAATAAAACTGTAGTGCTCGGCCATTTGGAAAGCAATGCCATCGAGGGGTTTGGAGATGCGTTCCTGATAAAGAGAGATTTTAATATGCTCCTTATCGGGACCCACCAACCGGCTTTCGCCAGTATCGAAAATGTTGTGCGAAGCAAATACAGGGGCCATATTCCCAGGGCCAAAAGGTTGGAACTGCTGAAGTATTCGGAAAAACTTATCGTTAATATCAGCAAAATCGATTTGGGCATCGATGGTAATTGATGGGATGAGCAATTCGGGATCGATTTGCCTCGAAACGATATCTTCGAAGCGTTCAATAAAAGTGGGAACATTTTCGGGTTTCATGGTTAAGCCCGCAGCGTACATGTGCCCCCCAAAGTTTTCGAGTAAATCGGCGCACGACTCAACGGCCTGGTATAGGTCGAACCCCGGTACGGAGCGAGCCGAACCCGTGGCAAATCCGTTCGATTCGGTGAGGATTACCGTTGGCCTGTAGTACGTTTCAATTAGACGCGAGGCCACAATGCCCACAACGCCCTTATGCCACGAAGGGTTAAAGAGAACAGTTGTTTTTCTGTTCTGCATTTTGGGATCGGAAGCAATTTGCCTTAACGCTTCGTGGGTAATATTTCTGTCGACATTTTTACGGTCGTTGTTGCACGAGTTCACAATGGAAGCCATTTCGTAGGCGGTTGCTTCATCCTCGGCGCAGAGTAAGTCCACTGCCGATTTGCCTTGCTCCATCCGCCCTGCGGCGTTTATGCGAGGACCAATACGGAAAACGATATCGTCGATAGCTAGCAAGTTCTTTTCTATTCCTGCAAACTTAATGATGGTTTTTAACCCTCGCGAAGGGTTTTCGTTAAGCTTTTTCAGCCCGAAATGGGTAAGCACCCTGTTCTCGTCGATCACCGGAACAATATCCGAAGCAATGCTAACGGCTACCAGATCGAGGTAGATATATATTTCGTCGAACGAAATGCCATTTTTTTGGCAGTAACCTTGAATTAATTTAAATCCCACGCCGCAACCCGACAGTTCCTTGAAAGGGTAGTTGCAGTCGGGGCGTTTGGGGTCGAGAACGGCAACCGCAGAGGGAATAGTATCTTCGGGCAGATGGTGGTCGCAAATTATAAAGTCGATTTTGCGCTGCTTGGCGAAGTTTACCTTCTCAATGGCCTTAATGCCGCAGTCGAGGGCAATAACCAGAGTGAACCCATTTGAAAAAGCGTATTCTATTCCTTTGTAGGATATTCCATAGCCTTCGTCGTAGCGATCGGGGATGTAGTAGCCTACATTTGGGTAGCGCTTGCGAAGGAATGAGTAAACGAGCGAAACGGCAGTGGTTCCATCCACATCGTAATCGCCATAAATAAGTATATGTTCGCCATTTGAAATGGCTCGTTCAATTCGTTCCACGGCCTTATCCATATCTGCCATCCGGAAAGGGTCGTGAAGCATATCGAGCGATGGGCGGAAAAAGCTACGAGCTTCTTCGAAGGTTTTTATTCCCCTTTGCACCAAAAGAGAAGCAAGAACCCTGTCGACCCCCAGTTCGCTCATTAGTAAATTAATGGTTTCGGGGTTCCCCTCATCCTGATAGATCCACTTTTTATACATGTCGATTCGGGTTTTAGAGGGTAGGTATTGACTTGGTTATGCTAAACCCAAAAAGGGAAATAAACGAGTTTAGGAGTACGTCCTGAACCTCGGCAAAGTCGATGGGCCGACCCAACTCTTTTTGCATGGAGGTTACGCCTTTATCGACAAACCCGCAGGGGTTAATGTAGCTGAAGTAGTCGAGATTCGTGTTTACGTTAAAGGCAAGCCCGTGCATGGTAACGTATCGGCTGGCACGAACCCCAATGGCGCAAATTTTTCGCTCCTTACCCTGAACGCCCACATCGAGCCATACACCCGTTGCCCCATCGAGACGGGTTGCAGTAATGCCGTAGTGCTTTAGCGTAGCAATTATGGTTTCCTCGAGTTGGTGAATGTATTCCTTGAGGCTAATGCCAAATGCTTCGAGGTCGAAAATGGGGTATGCAACAATTTGCCCCGGCCCATGATAAGTAATGTCGCCACCGCGGTTGGTTTGGAAGAAAGTTGCGTCGATTTGCTTTAAAAAAGCGTCGCTGATGAGCAAATTGTTGCTTGCTCCGCTCTTGCCAAGCGTGTACACGTGAGGGTGCTCGCAGAAAAGGAGATAACCTTTTCCCGAGGGATTTTCATCCCCCGAACGAGCAGCTAGAACCTTCTGAAATAGCTCCTCCTGATAGTCCCAACCCCTTTTGTACTCAACTTGTCCAAGATTTTGGTAAGTTATGGTTTGCATTTATGATGTTGTTTTTTTCTTGCGAGTGCGATGAGTAGCAGCCATTCTTTTTAACGGCCTCCTCGGCATGGTACGACGAGCGAACCAGCGGGCCACTTTCAGCGAAAGTGAATCCCTTTTGCAATGCAATAACCCTGTACTCCTCGAATTGTTCGGGGGTAATGTAACCGTTAACCGGTAGGTTTTCGTTGCGGGGTTGCAGATACTGCCCAATTGTAATGGCTTTACAGCCAACTGAGAGCAGGTCGTCCATGGTTTGCAGCACTTCCTCCTTGGTTTCGCCAAGCCCAAGCATTATGCCCGATTTGGCAATAAATCCTTTGCTGGCTATATGGTCAACTACACTAAGGCTAAGCCTGTACTTGGCGCGCGAGCGCACGGTGGGCGTTAACCTTTCAACAGTTTCGAGGTTATGTGCTACTATGTGTGGGTTCGATTGTAAAACTATGTCAATTAAATTTGAATTCCCATCAAAATCGGGGATGAGAACTTCAACCTTTGTGTTTGGGTTCTGAAGGCGAACCTCGGCAATGGTATTGGCCCAGTGCTGCGCACCACCATCGTGCAGGTCGTCGCGGGTTACCGATGTTATAACGCAGTGCTTTAGTCCCATAAGGTTAACCGACTGGGCAACCCGTTCGGGTTCATTGGCATCGGGGGGTAGCGGTTTTCCGGTTGAAGTGGCGCAGAAACGGCACGATCGGGTGCAAACATCGCCCAGAATCATAAACGTGGCTGTGCCATTCCCCCAGCATTCGGCAATATTAGGGCACATTCCGCTGGAGCATATAGTGTGAAGGCCATGGTCCTTAACAACACGTTTTACTCTTGTATAGCCCTCGCCTGTTGGGAGTTTTATTTTAAGCCAGTTGGGTTTGCGTTCCCTGTTATTTGAACTAGACGACATTTCGGTATAAATCAACTTACAAAATAAGCGAAAAAAAATGGTTTTTATTTTAGCAATACCAACAATATAAAATGGAAATAACGAAAGAGCCAATCACATAGTATTTTACTATCTTTGCGACTCTAATTTTTTTACAAATATGTTTGAATTAAGCGAACAGGAACAGCTCCGAAGGGCTTCATTAGCCGAACTTCGAAATTTGGGAATCGACCCTTACCCCGCCGAAATGTACCCGGTTAGCCACTTTTCGGGCGATATACTGGCCAATTTCGAAACCATGTGCGAACGGAAAGCCGAGGTTTACATTGCCGGGCGCATAATGACCCGTCGAATTATGGGAAATGCCTCGTTTTTTGAGATTCAGGACGAAAAAGGCCGAATTCAGGTTTACATAAAACGCGACGATATTTGTCCGGATGAGGATAAAACCCTATACAACACCGTATTTAAGAAATTGCTCGACATTGGCGACATTGTGGGTATTAAAGGCTTTGTATTCCGCACCCAAATGGGCGAAGAGTCGGTTCATGCTTTGGAACTTAAAGTTTTAGCAAAATCCATTCGTCCGCTCCCCATTGTTAAGGAGAAGGATGGCCAGCTATTCGATGCCGTAACCGACCCCGAAATGCGATACCGCCAACGGTACGTCGATTTGGTTGTAAACCCCCACGTTCGCGACGTTTTTATAAAGCGAAACCGGATAATAAATACCATGCGCGAGTTTTTCAACTCGAAGGGCTACCTCGAGGTGGAAACGCCCATTCTGCAACCAATACCCGGTGGTGCTGCGGCTCGCCCGTTTATTACCCATCACAATGCCCTCGATATTCCGCTATACCTGCGTATTGCCAACGAACTTTACCTTAAAAGGCTTATAGTTGGAGGCTTCGATGGCGTTTACGAGTTTGCCAAGGATTTTCGCAACGAGGGCATGGACCGAACCCATAACCCCGAGTTTACCGTAATGGAAATTTACGTGGCCTACAAGGATTACTTTTGGATGATGGAGTTTACCGAGGAGATGATTGAACGCGTGGCTATTGCACTACACGGAAACACAAAGGTTATTGTGGGCGACAAGGAAATCGATTTCAAACGTCCTTTCCGCCGCGTTACCATGGCCGACGCCATAAAGGAGTATACAGGTTACGATATAGCCGGTAAAACGGAGGACGAGCTTCGCAAAATATGTAAAGACCTAGCCATTGAGGTAGACGATACCATGGGCAAAGGGAAGCTGATTGATGCAATATTTGGCGAGAAGTGCGAGCACCATTTTGTGCAGCCAACGTTTATTATGGACTACCCCATTGAAATGTCGCCACTTTGCAAGCGCCACCGCAGCAACCCCGAACTTACCGAGCGTTTTGAACTGATGGTAAATGGCAAGGAGCTGTGCAACGCATATAGCGAGCTGAACGACCCCATTGACCAGCTGGAACGCTTTCAGGAGCAAATGAGGCTAAGCGAAAAAGGCGACGACGAGGCCATGTTTATCGACCTCGATTTTGTGCGCGCGCTCGAATACGGAATGCCTACATGCTCGGGCATGGGAATTGGAATCGACAGGCTTACCATGTTTATGACCAACCAACCATCGATACAGGATGTGCTATTCTTCCCCCAAATGAAACCCGAGCCCAAAACCCGTAAGGATTCGCCCGAGGTGTTCAAGGCCGCCGGAGTTCCCGAAGAGTGGCTTCCGGTAATTGAAAAAATGGGGCACGTTACCCTTGCTTCGCTTAAAAGCGTGAAGGCAAGCAAACTATTCAACGACCTTTGCGGCTTTAATAAAAAGAATAAGCTGGGTTTACCTAATCCAACACTTGAGCAAGTTACCAAGTGGGTTGAGGGTTAAATCGTTATGTTTTTTTAATGCAAGGTGCATGGCGCGTTTTTGGTGCTTTGCACCTTACATTTTATGGTTCAATTCCATTAAAAAACGTTAAGCAACCAATTGTAAAGCATTGATTATTCGACTTACTTCATACCTTTGGGTTCTTAATATACAGAAAAATAAATTGCGAATACAAGCGGGCATAGTTGCCATAGTGATGGTTTTAGTTTCCTTTCAAGCCTTTGCTAAAAGGGATTCGGTACCTTATATTACTTTTCAACTTTTAGATGCCACAACCCAGAGCCCCATTGGACTTGCTCATGTTATAAGCAGTGCTTCAAAGGTTGGTACAATTTCCGACCCCCTTGGGTATTTTCGTATTCAGCTAGGGATAAACGATACTTTAAGAATATCAGCAATTGGTTACTACGACATGAGGGTTCCTTCGTGGGGGCAGTTCTCACCCGATTCGCTATACTATTCAATCCATTTAACATCGAGAATTTATCAGATTAAGGAGGTTCGAATTACCCGATTTGGCTCGTACGAAAGGTTTTTGCTCGAAGCCGCAAAAATGGAACTTCCCAAATCGGATCAGGAGTTAGTTCAGGAGCGCCTTGAGGAATATTTCCGTAAAACCATTACCCAACTCGAGCTGAAGAATTTACCCCAACAAACCAGTGGCGCTACTTTTGGCAAGGATTGGTTTGCCATTCAACGCGAAAAGATTGAAGAGAAAAGCCGTGAGGAGCGAAAGTGGGATATTATTTACCGAAAATTCTCTGCAAGTGTTGTAATACAACTCACGGGGCTAAACGAAATGGAGGCGATTCGTTTTATGGTGTATTGCGATTTTACCGAGGCTTTTATACTTACCGCCAGTGAGTATGAGGTTCGAAAACGAATTTTAGATAAGTTTGCAGAATATAAAATTCTTAACAGAATAAATTCTGCAATAAACCATGACAACGGTACCTCATAGCGAACTACTTCCCACACTGGGCGACATTGAAAGGGCCCATGCCCTTATTGTTAGAATAATTCATCGAACACCAGTACTAACATCAACAGCCATTAATTCCATTCTGGGGTGCAGTGTTTTTTTTAAATGCGAAAATTTTCAGAAGGTTGGGGCCTTTAAATTCAGGGGAGCATCCAATGCGGTTTTTTCATTAAACATTAACGGGGCTGCAAAGGGGGTTTGCACACACAGTTCGGGCAACCATGCTGCTGCGCTTGCCCATGCTGCTGCATTACGCGGAATACCATCGTACATTGTAATGCCCGAAAATGCCCCTGCCATAAAGCGCAAAGCGGTTGAGGGTTACGGAGCAATAATTACAACCTGCAAACCCACCCAGGCCGACCGCGAAGCTACACTTGCTCAAGTTCAGGAAGAAACCGGAGCAACATTTATTCACCCATACGCCAATTTCGATGTAATATGCGGACAGGGCACCGCATCGATGGAATTGCTTCAGGAGGTACCCAACCTGCAAGCCATTTTAGCACCCGTTGGGGGTGGAGGCCTTTTAAGCGGAACACTAACCTACGCAAAGGGTTTTAAACCAAAAATTGAAGGGTGGGGCGCCGAGCCAGCCAATGCCGACGATGCTTTTCGTTCGCTACGCGATGGGGTAACCCATCCTTCGGTAAACCCAAATACTATTGCCGATGGTTTGCGCACATCCCTTGCGCCAATAACATTCGAAATTATATCGAAAAAAGCCAACGGCATTTTAACAGTTTCCGAAGAGCAAATAATCGATGCTATGCGATTGGTTTGGGAGCGAATGAAAATTATTATTGAGCCCTCATCAGCGGTTCCCGTTGCGGCAGTAATGGTCAACCGGCAGCATTTTAATGGCAAGCGGGTTGGTATAATAATTTCGGGGGGTAATGTGGACTTAAGCAACCTGCCATTTTAACCCTAAATTATATGAGAAAGCGAGTGCGATACATTTTTAGGTGGCTTAGAAAGTTGACCTTTTTTACTCCAGTTACCTTTGGGGCTCTGTTCATTATTTTTTTTACTCTCGCTAACTACTCGCCCCTTTTTCATGCACCATCGCTTGGGAACAGGCATTGTGAGCGACACCTGCAGCACCGAGGCGATTGTTGTTTTTGGGGCATCGGGCATCACTAGCGGGGAGAGTTGGGTGAGGCTTTATTACGCTGCGCAAATGCATAAAATGCATCCCCATTGTGCCGTACATCTTTGCATGGTAGGCGACACGGCAAAGCGCAATAGTACCATTGTTCAAATGGCAAACGAGTTAACGTTGCGGGGAGTCGATTCGCAAAAAATATATTTACATGGGCAGGGGAAAAACATACATGGACAGGTTTTGGAATTGGCACAATTTAGCGGTGGAGCCCTAAAAAACGTATGCTTAATGGTTGTGACATCGCCCACATACATGCGACGCTGCCTGCTTTCGCTTAAAAAGGAGGGTTTTAGCTCTCTGGTTGCGGTACCGCATTCGAAATTCCACTCGAGGGTGAGTTGTTGTATAACGATTTGGAACTAGGGGGTAAGCAACGATTTGTTACACCGAAAGCGGGCCAGATTATAGGAATGCGTTACGAGATTTGGACCCAAATGAACTATTTGCTCATTTGCGCACGGGAGTACTCAGCCTTGGCCTATTACTGGCTTAGGGGCTGGATATAATTTACACCGCAGGATAACCAACCGTTTGGGCAAAAACGACGTGCTGGTCGGGTCGAAGGTTCATTTTCCTTTTTAATTCCTCTTTTTCAACCCTACCCTGAACAACAGTTGCCAATCCTTCGGAAGCACAGAACAGGTATACATTTTGCGAAATGAATCCTACATCGGCAGCAGCATACCATTTTTTAACATCCTCAGCACGATCGCCCATACGGGTATAGTCAGCCACAAAAACAAGGTTAACAGGTGCATCCTTAACAAAGGGTTGTGGGCCTGTTGCCTCGCGCAAATCGCCCTTCATATAAAAATCGAGTTTATTGCCCTTGGCGTTATAATTATAAACAGCCTTAGGCAAACAAACATAAATATCAATTTCCTGCCAGTTAACTGCGCCTGGCGCAGTTCGGCGGTCATCGTCGCGAGTAACGCCAAAAGCAGCCCAGAGCATATTAGATAGGGTTTGTAAATCGAGCTCCTTTGCTGAATAGGCCCTCGCCGATTGTCGTTTCGACAGAGCCTCCAAAAGGGGCATTCCACCCGTTTTTTTGGGTTCGGGAAGCTGAATGTTGCTGCTTTGTGAGCAGCCTTCGATGGGTGCAACCATGGCAACAAGAATTAGAGCCTGTTTAAATTTTGCATAGGTAGAAAGGTGGCTATAGATTAGCTTTTT
>CAYZNN010000031.1:0-41017 GCA_964479665.1 uncultured Rikenellaceae bacterium
TAAAATAAAAGCTGAACTCCCTTTTAATGAAAATAATTTACGCTAAGCCTCTATGGAAAAAATAAAAGTTGCATTGATCGACCACCATCAGATTGTTCGCGATGGCAGACAAATGCTTTTAGTCGACGATAGCAAAATTGAAATTGTATCGGAATCGGGTAGTGCCGAAAGTTTCATTGAATCGCTTTCCAATGAAATTCCTCATTTGGCTATAATCGACATATCGTTACCGGGGTATTCGGGCATTGAGCTCACCCGTAAACTAACGGCCAATTATCCAAAAATTAAGGTCATTATTCTTTCCATGTATACCTCGCAGGACTTCATTTTCAATGCCATTAAGGCTGGAGCGAAAGGTTACCTGCCCAAAAATATAACTCGGGAGGAACCTGTCGATGCTATTGTTCAGGTTCAAAGCGGTAAGGAGTACTTCAGCAGAGAAATTTCTGAAATCATTCTGAAAAACTACCTAAATCAGGTAAAAAACCCCGAAAGAGTATCGACGAGCACAAACGACGAACTTACGCCCCGCGAAAAGGAAATACTAAAACTGGTTGCCGAGGGTTACTCGAATCTAATTATTGCCGATAAACTTTTTATAAGCGTTCGAACGGCTGAGTCGCATAAGAACCATATTATGCAAAAACTCGAACTAACCACAACGGTTGAATTGGTTAAGTATGCACTTAAAAGCAGGATAATCGATTTATAGGAAGGGCTATTGGGGTTTTTTGTAAGTTGTAGCTATTAAACCAACCTTGTAGAAATCGAAAAGAATTAGCGAAGGCCTAGCCGAACAGAGAATTCTACGCACCATGGGGTTAAATACTCTGAAAAACCATCGGAGGGGATACGACAGGCCAAAGAATCTTAAAACTTTATGTAAGCGAAGCACCCTCACGTTGCTATACAGTTCCCTGCGCATATGGGGTGCTATGGTAAGCAGTTTTACTAAATTTACCATGCTTTGCTCCGATTTGGCTAAAAATTCGAAATTGGGCTCAATGCCCAAATGTATGCTCGTATTGTCGATATGAAGAATGGGAACCCCTTTTCTTTTCAACTCCAAGCCAAACAGGGTATCCTCATGCCCATAGCCCAAAATATTTTCGTTAAACCGAATTTCTTGGAAAACATCCTTCGCAATCATAAAATTCCCACTTGTAAAATTGCGGTATGGATGAGCCTGTCGAGAACTGCCTCTTTTCGTCTTGCGACGAACACCATACTTCCAACGGAGCAAAAGTTCCTGCTTAAAAGGTTTGGAACCATAACCAATGCCTCCGCATACAACAGGAACTTTACCCATGCTATGAATATATTGCATTAAATAGTTCTGACTGGAGGGGACCATATCGCAATCGATAAAAAGAATATGGGTTCCCGCCGAGAAGTCGGCTAAGCGGTTCCGAATTCGGCTACGACCTAAATTGGATTCAAACTCCAGGTAGCTAACCATGTCGTACTTAGAAAGCAACGAGTTACGTTTTTTGAAAAAGGAGGAAGAACGATCGTCGAAAACTAATATTTCTACGGGTTCCTGAATTCCCTTCGATTGCTCAATGAGCATTTCAACCAGTTCGGTTGCATCGAAATTATATACCGGTATACAAATGGAAAGCATACGGGTTCTAATTGGTTAGGGGTTGATTCTCAAAATCGTTGGTTCCTTCCATTAAAGATTCGGGAAGGCTCTTTTTTGCTTTTGCCCCCAAATCCTTCAGTTTCTGTGCCTGTGCAACCAAATTTCCTTTACCCTCGGTAAGTTGGCCCATAGCGCTTTCGTATGCTTTATGCGTTTTCGAAATGCTATCGCCAATGGCGAGCATATTCTCGGTAAAATTCACAAACTTATCGTACAATTGGCCCCCTCTTTCGGCAATTTCCATGGCATGCCGGTTCTGGTATTCGCGCTGCCACAAGTTATGAATGAGCCTAAGGGCTGTAATCAGGTTTGTAGGACTTAACAATAGCACTCCCTTTGAGTAGGCGTAATTCCAAATTTCGGGGTCGGCTTGCATGGCCAGCATGTAGGCTGGCTCAATGGGCAGAAACATGGAAACAAAATCGAGTGACCCCACCAGCTCCTGGTAACGCTTCGAACTTAAAATTTCAATGTGCGCTCTTATCGACCTTAAATGTTCGGCTAATGCTTTATCCTGCTCTGCGGTGCTGTTGCTGGTTGAATAGCGTTCGTAAGCCACCAGCGATACCTTGGAGTCGATTACGACTCTACGTTTATCGGGGTATTCAATAATAACATCGGGCTGAAAACGCTTTCCTTCATCGTTCTTTATGGATTCTTGTACAAAGTATTCGCGCCCTTGAACCAGCCCCGATTTTTCGAGAATGCTTTCGAGAATCATTTCACCCCAGTTTCCCTGCTGTTTCACCTGTCCCTTTAAGGCATTGGTGAGGTTCTGAGCCTCTTCGCTGATTCGTTGGTTGAGTCCAACGAGCTTTTCAACCTCCTTACCCAACGAGAAACGCTCTTTACTTTCTTTGTCGTACACCTCTTCAACCTTCCGTTGGAATTGGGTTAAATTTTCGCCCAGGGGCTTAAGGATACGCTCCATGTTGGTTAGGTTCAACTCAGTGAATCGCTTGCTTTTATCCTCGAGTACCTGATCGGCTAACAGTTTGAATTCGTTGGTGAATTTTTTACCAATCTCATCCAGCTCCTCCCGTTGTTTCTGAAGTTGCTCTTTCAGGTAAATATTTTCTTTTTCAAATTCTATGGTTTTCTCGCGCTGAGCATAAAGGTCGGATAAAATTCGTTCAAGCTCTTTAACCTTACTTTCCAGCTGGGTACGAAGGTCCTGCTCCCTTTTAGCCTGCTCCTCAACCCGTGTGCGCTCAGCGGACAATAGAGTAAGTGCTTCCTCCTTTAGCCCAATAAGTTTAGCCATTTCGCTTTGTAGGCGTTCATTTTCAGAGGTAACATTTTGCAACCTATCGGTTGCAACCCGAAGATCGCTAAAGGCATTGTTCAATGAATTTCGGATATCTTGCTGGCTACCCTCATTCCTGGGGGTAACCCGAATGATTAGCCATACCGAAAAGCTGAATACAATAGCAACAAGAAGGATTAATCCAATGGTTGACAGCATTGTTGTAAAATAATGAAGATACCAAAGGTATGAATTAAAATGCTCCTTTGGAGGCGAAATGGTTGTTAAATATAAACAAATTGTTAGCGCAACCTAACCATGTCGGAGATTCTTAAATCGGCGGCGGAAGAAACTGAAAATGTAACGCTCCACCTTATTCTCATAAATATCGGAAATGGTAATCATAATACCTGTTTCCTCCACATTTCCAAAATGTGGATTTATAACGGTTCCAAACACTTTCATGGAGGGGCTAATGTTCATATAGGAATTAATGAGTGGCGGAATGTGCTCGCCCAACTCTTTAATTTTGTGTGACAATATTTTGTAATCCTCCTTGTAATCCTTACCATTAAAAATAATTGCCATACGTTCCCTGTCCATTTCAAGTTTCATGGGATACTTTGGAGTTACAAGTCCCTCTTGATCGTGGAAGTATTTCTCCATGAAATAAAGCAATAGGTCGCGGGCCTCGCGATTGTAGCTGCGATACATGGTTACTTTTCCAAAGAAGTATTTAATTCCTGGGTTTCGTACTACTAAAGCGCCTAACCCATCCCAAAGATTGTCGAGAGCAAACAGTCCCTTGCCCCTCCGGTTGGCCGATTGGTATTTGGGTTGCACAAATGAACGACCCAACTCAATGAGGTTGGGAAGATACTCCTCTTTAAACTTATCGGAAAAATGAAAAAGTGATGTGGTTGAAAGGTTCATTTCCTCTCCCTTTTTGGGGTCGACAATGTGCCAGCGGTAGCCCCCAAGAATCTCTTCTTCTTCAGAATCCCAAACAATTAATTGCCTGTAGGGATTGTCGCTCGTGTCGTACGAATCAATATCCACCGGTTCTCCTGTTCCCCCGCCTGCGCTCCGAAAGGTAAGTTCCCTCAATCTGCCAATTTCCTGCATGGTATTGGGTGCGTTATGGGCAGTAATCTCGTAAAGCAAATTTCCGCCATTGCTTGTTTCACGAATAAAGCGCTCTTTGGTGAGTTCCTGCTTTAAGAGCTGCCTACTAACGGGTTCAATTATCTGTTTCATAGTGAGTTAATAGAATTCGAAGCGATTTTAAAAACAATTACTTGCCTGCAAGGGCATAGGTTTGCTGCTTAACCCAATTTGCCCACCAAGTGGGCTTCTGACTCTTGTCGAAAGTTTGGAAATCGATGGGGTTCCCAATTCTGATTGTAAAACGCTGGCCTCGCTGCTTAAACATTTCATCGGCCAAATATAGCATTTCTAAGTTCAACTTAATTCCAAGTAATTGTCGAAAGCGAGCCAAGTTATAGAAAAAGGATGAATTTTTGCCCTGAAAATATACAGGTACAATATGCCGTTTGTGCAAAACCGACTTTACAATAATGCTCTTCTTCCATTCCAAATCCTCAATTTTTCCGTTTATCTTCCGAGAACAGAGCCCTGCAGGAAAGTTAAGAATAGGGACTGAAGATGCGTATGTTTCCTCAATTTGTTTGGCCGTTTCATGGCTTTGAATGCCATGCTTGTTGATCGGAATAAAGAAGCATGACAGGGGTTTAAGATTCATTAAAATATCATTTGATAGAGATTTGACGCCACCGAAGTGGCTTCCTATAGCTTGCAAAAGCACCATGCCATCGAGCCCCCCCAAGGGATGGTTCGAAGCGAAAACGTAACGCCCTTGGCTGTTTATGTTTTCGAGCCCTTGCACCTCATAGGTAACCTGCAAAAAAACGAGGGCTTCTTTCAGAAAATCGAAACCCACACGGTGGCCGTGCTCGTTTAAAAAAGCATTTAATTCATCTTCATGTATAATGCGTTTAAGGTAGCGAATAATAAAGCCCGGTAGCAACATAGCCATCTTTGGGTTTTTATCGCTAATAACCTTACGTACATCAATAATTTTCTCGCTCACATCTTTAGTTTTTGTTTACAAAGCCCAAAACTAATGCAAATGTAAAAATCTATTCGACCTACAAACATCTTTCGAACTTTTTTTTGTAGGCACCTCAAATTATATTAGTTCTATAAACCCATTTATTGTTAAGTTTGCACAAATGCTTGGTTACAATAAAACTCGCAATCCAATGCTCGCAATCCACTCTCCTTTTAATAACCCCTACTTAAATCTAGCGGCAGAGGAATATTTTCTTAAAAATTTTAATAGCGACCTATTTATTACGTATCGGAATGTACCTTCGGTTATTGTGGGCAAACATCAAAATGCGTTGGGCGAGGTCGATATTCATTTTTTAAATTCCCATAATATTGTGTTGGCCCGCAGAATTTCGGGAGGGGGAGCTGTTTATCACGATTTGGGCAATGTGAATTTTTCGTTTATAAAAAATGCAACTGACGATAATCTGATAGATTTCGAGGGGTTTACCAGTCCAATAATCTACTTCCTTCAAACACTGGGAATTCATGCTCATTTAGGTGGGCACAATAGCATAATGGTTGGCGATCGTAAAATATCGGGCAATGCCGAGCATATTTATCGCAAAAGGGTTTTGCACCATGGCACCCTTCTGTTTTCAACAAACCTAGAGGTTTTGGCTAAGTGCCTCTATACTTCACGCGAAAGTTACTCCGATAGAGCCATACGCTCGGTAAGGGCGAATGTAATTAACCTCTCCAATCTGATTCAAGAACCAATGAATCCTTCAGATTTTGAATTGAAACTATTTGGGCATGTAGCCGACCAACTAAAAGCAACGCCCCAAACGATTTCTGATACCGACCGCCTAGAGATTGAAAAACTAGCCAACCAAAGGTATTCATCGAAACAATGGATTTTAGGCTACTCTCCGCAATACAAAAAACCCGTTGAAATTATTCAAAATGGTAATACCATTCGTTTCTCAATTATTGTAGTAAACGGAGAAATTGAAAAGATTGAAAAAGAGAATGGAACTCAGCTTCTCGAACTTTTACAAACAGCACTCCAAGGTACTCTTCATGAACCTAGTGCAATAAACGCAAAACTAATAAATACAGGGCTGAATAACAATACGATAGAATCTATATTGCGAGCCCTTTTCTAATGAAAATATGGAAGAAAATGCATATTTATTTTTTTTAAACTATCTTGCCAACCTCATTAATGAGGTTTTTATGAAATTTGATTCTTTAGTTTATCGGTTATAAGTAAAATTTTTAATTCTAATGAAAATATCGTCGAACTTCGATAGTGGCAACATTGAGATTGTAAGCCTTGATAGCCACAACAATATCCGACTGAAAATTCGAAAAGACACCTACTCCGAAACCATGCAATGGTTTCACTTCCGGTTGCACGGTGCCGAAGGGTACCCCTGTACCATGCACATTGAGAATGCGCATGAATGCTCGTATCCCGAAGGATGGGCTGGCTACCAGGCTTTGGCATCGAACGATAGGATAACCTGGTTCAGGGTGCCAACAACATATAACAATGGCGTCCTTACAATCAATCATACCCCCGAAGAGAATTCGGTTTTTTATGCCTATTTTACACCCTTCACCTACGAGCAGCACCTCGACATGGTAAGCGCTGCGCAACGATCGCCGCTTTGCGTTTTGGAGTTTCTGGGCGAAACCGTTGAAGGACGCAATATCGACCTTCTTATTGTGGGAGAACCCGACGATAACAAAAAGAAAATATGGATTATTGCTCGTCAGCATCCTGGCGAACCCCAGTCGGAATGGTTCATGCAGGGACTCATTGAGCGATTGCTCGACCGCAACGACCCCGTTTCTTCCACACTCCTTCAAAAGGCTGTATTTTACCTTGTACCCAATATGAATATCGATGGTTCTGTGGCGGGCAACCTGCGCGTGAATACATCCGGAAAAAATTTGAACCGCGAATGGGCCAATCCCGATTTGGAACTTAGCCCTGAAGTATTTTACACCCGAAAAAAAATGGAGGAAACAGGGGTCGATCTTTTTCTCGATATCCATGCCGATGAAGCCCTACCCTACTGCTTTGCATCGGGGATTGAAGGAATACCCTCGTACGACGATCGGCTTCAGTGGCTACAGGAAACTTTTGTAACCAAATGGGCCGAATACAGCCCCGACTTCCAAACTGAGCATGGCTACCCCAAAAACGAAAAGGGTAAAGCCAATTTGAGTATTGGCTCCAAATTCGTTGGCGAACATTTCAAGTGTTTGGCTCAAACCATCGAATTACCATTTAAGGACAATGCTAACCTGCCCGACAGGGAATTTGGCTGGTCGACCCTGCGCAGCATGAATTTGGGGGCGAGCATGCTTAATCCTATATTGTATGTGTGCGATAAACTTCGATAAAAACTCATCCCATGAAATCAGTTCTTTTCATTTTTAGCATTGCTTCATTGTTATTCCTCGCTAGTTGCCAGACCCGAAGTACCTCTTCGTTACCCGAAAGCGAGGTTGCCTTTATTGAGTACTATACCACAGTAGATGGGTTATCCTTAGAGGGAACTCCGCCTCCAGGTATGCGAATCGATGGCCCTACTTATACATTCAACGATCAAGCTTCAGGTCTGCATTCGTTTGTAAATCCCGGATTCGATCCCCTTCAGCCAATTGCAATTTTAGGAATGGGTCGTATTCTCCGGGGAACAGAAGGGGGTGGTCTTTCGAGCAGGCTTATGGCTATTAGCCAGCTGCCTCACAAAGAGGGTGAGTTTTCATTAAAATCGATTGCCAAAGGCAGAATAAAATTCGAGCTGTTGGGAAAATCATACACACTTGAAGCGGGTAAAGAGGCTTTGGCCCTTTACTGGCTAGTTGATACCATTGATTATGGAACCGAACGGGCAATTATTCGTAAAACCATTAGCCATCAGGTTTTGTACCATGGAAGTATAAAACGAAGTGCCATTAGTTTTCCAGAGGAATAAACCTTAACTCAAACATAAACACAAGAAAGAAATGAAAAAAAAATTACAAACTCAAAGGCTATTTGCGTTCCTTGCCATTGCAATGCTTAGCATTGGCCTAGCCCAATCTGCACCCATGTACAATATTCCCATGGTGCTCACGCAGCCCAATGGCGAAGAAATTCATTGCTTTGCAAGTGGCGATGAATTTCATAACTGGTTGCACGATGAAGATGGGTATACCATAATGCAGCATCCCCAAACCGGATACTACGTTTACGCATTGCAGGATGGCGAATTTGTAAAGCCATCGGAATTTATGGTTGGGCAAGTCGACCCCCCAAAGGTTGGACTTACCAAGTTCGTAAACCTATCGGAGAAGGTGGTTGAGGCCAAGCGAAGAGAAATGGAGAAAAAAGTATATAACCCTGAAATTAAGGGCTTCAAGGATGATAAAGGCACTGGATCCCTATCAAACATTGTTATATACATTAAGTTTTCGAACGAAACGCTTCCCAACGAAGAGTTCGGCTACTACAGCGATCTTTACGACAAAGTGGAGGGGCCATCGCTAATTCACTACTTCAGAGACGTTTCATACAATACCCTCGATATTAACACTACTTACCTGCCAGTGCCTTCAGGTGGATTGGTTGTTTGGTACACCGATTCGAACCCTCGCAGCTATTACCGACCCTACAATGCCACAACCAATACAAATGGATACGATCCTAATGCCAATTCGGGAGCTACAAGCCGCCGAATACGTGAGCATACACTTCTGCAGAATGCTGTAAATGCTGTGAAGGCATCGATACCTGCTGGTTTTAATGTCGATGCAAATAATGATGGTTATGTTGACTGCGTTTCGTTTATTGTTTCAGGGGGTCCCGATGGCTGGAGCGACCTGCTTTGGCCCCACCGATGGGTGCTATACACCTACAATGTTACTATCAACAGCAAAAGGGTTTACGATTACACCTTCCAGCTGCAATACACCTCATCGGCCCAAAATACGCGAATGCGCCTGGGAACTGTAGCACACGAAATGTTCCACGTTATAGGTGCCCCCGACCTTTACCGCTACACCAACACATCGATTACTCCCGTTGGATCGTGGGATTTAATGGCTTCGACTGGAAATACGCCCCAACAAATGACCGCATACATGAAATACCTTTATGGCGGATGGATTGATAGGATTCCAGACATTGCTGAAAGTGGAACCTATACATTGAATCAACTTGAATCTTCAACCCAGAATTGCTTCAGAATCCCTTCGGGAAAAACCCATACCGAATACTATGTTGTTGAGTACCGAAGAAAAAATGAAATGTACGACAATATTATCCCAGCAGCAGGGCTTTTAGTATATCGAATTAACGACAGACTTGTTGGAGTTGGAAACGCTCAAGGCCCTCCCGATGAACTTTATATTTACCGCCCAGCCGGAAGTCCAAGCGGGAATGGTGCCATTACGCTTGCCAATTTCAGCACTGAAGCAAACCGTACCATTTTCAACAAAACTACCGATCCCTACCCCTTCATTTCCGATGGAAATGCCGATGAAATTAGCATTCTTAATGTGGGTAGCGCATCGGGGAGCACCATGACCTTTTCGGTAAACATCGATTACGAGTACCAGCGTGCAATGAACTACTATAAGTATATTACAACAAGCGGATTTAACCCGTTATATGCTAGCAGCAATGTACCCGTTGCCATTAAGCTAACCCCCGAAGAGTTAGGTCCGTTCGTAGGCAAATTCATTTCTAAGGTTGAGTTCATTGTGAAATCGGGTAGCGGAACAGGTATTACCGTTAAAATTTGGGAAGGCACTGAAAATAATGAACCCAGTGACCTTGTGTATTCTCAGGATGTTTCGGGGGAGGTTAGCTTCGACAACTTTACACTTCACCAGCTTACTTCACCCCTACAAATTAAAGCCGATAAGGATTACTGGGTGGGCTACGAAATTAATTCGACCGGTTATGGGAATCCGTTTGCAAGAGATAACGGACCTATGGTTCCCGGAAAAGGTGGATGGATTAAATACCAGGGCGTTTGGAAGCAGTTTACCGAAATTAGTTCTGTTTACAACTACAATCTTTTAATTAGCGCAATAATTCAGAATCTTAGCGGAGTTAGTGTGGAGCCTAATGCCATTACCGACAAGGCGCTCAAAGTGTCAAACTACCCTAATCCTTTCGATGGGAATAGCACTATCGCCTATTCGCTTCATAGTCGCTCAATGGTAAACATAAAACTTTTTAATATAATGGGGCAAGAAATAGCAACTTTAGTTTCAGGGATGAAGGATTCAGGCGATCATTCATTCGAACTCTCGGGAGCCACTCTACCATCGGGTGTTTACTTTTATAGGGTTGAAATTAATGGTAATGCGGCTGGAGCAGTTACTAATAAGTTAGTTAAGCAATAAAATAGAATGTTACAAACAAAAACCCCCGATAATCGGGGGTTTTTGTTTAACTCATAATTGACTCTAGGGTAGAGGCCAGCTGGTTAATTTCGAAGTTTGGGTATGTAATAGTAACCTTCGCTTTTTCGTAATATTTTTTCCTCTCATCGAGCACACGAATAATATAGGCGGTTAGTTCCTCACGAGTTTTACCCCATAGCAGGGGTCTATCCTTCTTCGAGTCAATGAGTCGGGCTACGAGTTCGGCAACCTCTACCTTAATGTATACGGTTATTCCCTCCTTGTTCATAAAGTCGATGCTATTGTAAAAGCACGATGTACCCCCACCCGAAGCAACAATAATATTCCCTTTCATGGCTGCAACTTCCCGAAGAGCTTCATTTTCGATAGACCTGAACTTCTCTTCTCCTTCTATTTCAAAAAGGGTCTTTATGGAACGATTCGTTTTTTTCTCAATAAATTCATCCAAATCGATAAACTGGTAGCCCATTAACCCTGCCAGTTCGGTGCCTAAAGTGCTCTTACCACTGGCCATGAAGCCAATTAAAAATATTTTCATCGGATTGTTGTTTTCTGGTTTTGCCCTGTTAAAAGTAGTAAACTTTTTATCGAAGTGAAAACTTTTTATACTTTGAGTTTACTTTTGGCTTAACCATGAAAAAATTAAATATCGAGAGTCATTTGCGAGGGTATTCCATGTTCAAAATCGATGGATTTGGGCTCGGTTTCAGTGGGTACTTCGTCAGTCTCTCCAACTAAAGGTTCCTTAGTTTCCTTATGTAATGATTCCGCAAAACCCAACGATTTAACTGGGTGAGTGGTTAATCGTTTTCCTTTAGCACGGAAACTTTTAACACCTACAAACTCCTCTGCATCAATCAATTCAGGGCTTCGTTCGGTCTGCTTGCCACCAAATATTACTTTCACGCAGGGAAAGGTGTCCGAGTTTACCGCTACCAAATACGAACCTTTTTCATCAGCTATAAAGGATGCCTCCTTTTCTGTTGGCTCAAAAGTAAATCGCTTCAGGTAATAAAATTTCTGTTCCCCATCGAAATAGATTGCTGTGAAAACTTTACTATCATCAAATTTCTCAATGCGAATCAGGTTATCGCCTACGTGCGTAGTAGGATCGTAACTTAAAAGCTTATACTCCCCGGTTTTGTATATAGCAAGCAGTTTATCGCCGTTCATAAACTCCCCAAGGTATTCGCCACGACCGTCGGCATTCAAACGTAAAACGTCCCAGTCGAACCAAACCTTAAGGCCCCCCATAGCGCCGTTAACCTTATCCTTAATTTGAATTTTATGAATGGCGTACCTGGTAAATATATTGCCCATGGAGTTGCGCCCCTTAACAGCCAACTGGCTGAAATCGAGTTCGAGAATTAGGTTTCTGAGCCGTGGCCTTGGTTTAAGGTAAACCCTAAGAATTTCAGCTACCCCATTGGCGTTTGCGCTAAGAAATAGAATTTGTGAGCCTTCGGTTCCCTTGGTTAAATCGTACTCCTTATCGCGCGTTATACCTGTAATGGCGCATCGTTTCATCATAATATCGCCATTCCGTCCATCGCGGTAAACTACGTTATATATGGTTCGCTCATCGTTCCTTTTAAACACAGCAATGTGTTCAATATCCTTACCAAAGAAAGCCTTCTCCTGCACTTTGGTAATCATGTACTTACCATTTTTAAGGATTACAATTATCTCATCAATATCGGAGCAATCGCAAATTAACTCTTCCCTTTTAAGGCCAATACCAAAGAAACCCTCGGTCTTGTTAGCGTAAAGTTTCTGATTGGCAACCACCACCTTTGCGGCCTCAATAGTATCGAACGAGCGTATTTCGGTTTTGCGATCGCGACCCTTTCCGTGTTTCTTTTTAATTTGCTGAAAATAGTTTATAGTATAGGAAACAATATGAGCTAGGTGGTTCTTAACCTCATCCATCTCGGCTTCAACGCCTTTAATATGCTCGTCGGCCTTCTTAATATCGAACTTCGAAATTTTTCGAACGGGCTTTTCGGTCAGTTTAACCACATCCTCTCGTGTAATTTCGCTGCGTAGGAGTTTTCGGTAGGGGTCGAATCCTTTTTCAATGGCTACGAGAACTTTCTCCCAGGTTTCCATATCCTTTTCCAATTCACGGTATATGCGCTGCTCAAAAAATATTTTTTCGAGCGACGAAAAATGCCAATCGGCCTCTAACTCCTCGAGCCTAATTTCGAGTTCGCGCGCTAATAGGTGCTTGGTTCGGTCAACCGAAGCCCTGAGTTGCTCCTTAACCCCCATAAATCGGGGTTTATCGTTGAAAATAACGCAGGCATTAGTAGATATTGACACTTCGCAGTCGGTGAATGCATACAGTGCATCGATGGTAATATCGGGCGATATGTCGGGAGCTAAATGAATAAGAATTTCAACGTTTTCGGCAGTATTATCGTCAATCTTCTTAATTTTTATTTTTCCTTTGTCGTTTGCCTTAATAATGGAATCGATGAGCGATGTTGTGGTTTTTCCAAAGGGAATTTCGGTTATGGCAAGCATTTTCTTATCTATCTTCGAAATGCGGGCGCGCACCTTTACGGCACCCCCTCTCAATCCATCGTTATAGCGCGAGCAATCCATAAGTCCTGCCGTAGGAAAATCGGGGTATAGTTCAAAGTCTTTCCCTTTCAGGTACAGTATGGCTGCATCGATAAGTTCATTAAAGTTGTGGGGCAGAATTTTCGAAGCCAATCCAACGGCAATTCCCTCAACTCCCTGTGCCAGAAGTAGTGGAAACTTAACAGGTAATGTAACCGGTTCCTGGTTGCGCCCATCGTAGCTGAGCATCCACTCGGTTACTTTGGGATTGAACACCACATCGTGAGCAAATTTGGACAGCCGAGCTTCAATGTAACGGGGTGCTGCTGCACCGTCGCCGGTTAGGATATTTCCCCAGTTTCCCTGCATATCGATAAGCAGATCCTTTTGCCCCAATTGCACCAAAGCATCGCCAATGGATGCATCGCCGTGGGGGTGGTACTGCATGGTATAACCAATTATATTGGCCACCTTGTTGTAGCGTCCGTCGTCGAGACGCTTCATGGCGTGGAGTATGCGCCGCTGAACGGGTTTCAGCCCATCGTCGAGGTGAGGAACGGCCCGCTCGAGGATAACGTACGAGGCGTAGTCGAGAAACCAATCCTTGTACATTCCGGTAAGGTGCACTTTTTTGTTCGATTCGCCGGTGAGGCGAGCAATTCGTTCGTGCTCTTCGGGAGAGGTATTTCGTGAGTCGTTACTATCTAATATGGCTTCCGCATCAAAATCATCGAGTCGCATGTGGCGAATTTATGAATGGGTACTACAATTGGGTTTATGCTACTGCTTCGTGGTGCTCGAGTTCGAGGGTGGCAGTATCGGTATCTGCTTTCAACTCTTCGGTTTCTTCAACCACATCCTCCTCTATCCGAAGGTTATCGATAATAAACTCTTGCCTCTCCGGGGTGTTTTTACCCATGTAAAACGAGAGCAAATCGGAAATAGAATCGTGTGAGGTTATTCGAACCGGATCGAGCCTGATTTCGGGTCCAATGAAATTCCGAAACTCTTCGGGCGAAATTTCACCCAAACCTTTGAAACGGGTAATTTCGGGGTTTGGACCCAATTCCCGAATCGATTTTTCCTTTTCTTCGGGGGTGTAGCAGTAGTTCGTTTTCTTCTTATTACGCACCCGGAAAAGCGGAGTTTGCAGAATAAAAAGATGTTCTTGACGAATAAGGTCGGGAAAGAACTGCAGGAAAAAGGTGATGAGTAGTAGCCGAATATGCATTCCATCCACATCGGCGTCGGTTGCAATAACCACCCTGTTGTAACGGAGGTTTTCCATGTCCTCCTCGATGTTGAGGGCAGCTTGAAGCAGGTTGAATTCTTCGTTTTCGTAAACAACCTTTTTGGTTAGGCCAAAGCAGTTGAGGGGCTTCCCTTTGAGCGAAAAAACGGCCTGGGTATTCACATCGCGGCTTTTGGTAATGGAGCCACTGGCCGAGTCGCCCTCGGTTATAAACAGAGTAGAATTTTCTGCCCGCGGATCCCTGGAATTGTAGTGCACCCGGCAGTCGCGCAACTTTCGATTGTGAAGGTTCGCCTTTTTGGCCCTTTCGCGGGCCAATTTTTGGATTCCCGAAATGGCTTTTCGTTCCTTTTCCGACTCGAGAATTTTCTGTAGTAGGCCATTGGCAATGTCGGGGTTCTTATGCAAGAAATTGTCGAGGGTTGTTCGAATAAAGTCGCCCACAAACTGCCGAACCGATGGCCCATTGGGTCCCATTTCCTTGCTTCCCAATTTGGTTTTGGTTTGCGACTCGAATACGGGATCCTCAACCCTAACGCTAATGGCTGCAATAATTGAGGTTCGTATGTCGGATGCATCGAAATCTTTCTTGTAAAACCTACGGATGGTTTCAACATACGCCTCGCGAAAAGCAGTTAGGTGCGAACCTCCCTGGGTGGTATGTTGCCCGTTAACAAAGGTATAGTAATCTTCTCCGTAACCATTTCCGTGGGTAATTGCCAGTTCAATATCGGGCCCCTTCAGGTGGATGGGCTGGTAAAGAGTTTCGCCTTTAATATTCTCGTTAAGCAGGTCGAGCAAACCGTTTTTAGAAACGAACGGTTTACCGTTAAGTTTAATTATCAGGCTCGTATTAAGGTAGGTGTAATTACGAACCATGGTTTCAACGTACTCCATTTGAAAGTTGAAGCGCCCAAATATGGTATCGTCGGGCAGAAAGCGAACCAAGGTGCCATTGCTTTCATTTAGAGAATCGATATCGTGTTCGGCCAGTTTTACGCCTGCTGAAAACTCGATGAGCTTCGATTTGCCCTCACGTACGCTCTGCATTACGAAGGATTTGGAAAGGGCGTTCACAGCCTTTATACCCACACCATTAAGACCAACCGACTTTTTGAAAACCTTCGAATCGTACTTGGCACCAGTATTCATTTTCGATGCCACATCTACTAATTTTCCGAGAGGAATTCCGCGACCAAAGTCGCGAATAGTAACTTCCTGATCGTTAATGCTCAGTTCAATGGTTTTTCCAAAACCCATCATAAACTCGTCCACCGAGTTGTCGAATACCTCTTTCAGCAATATGTATATACCATCGTCGGGTTGTGAGCCATCGCCCAATTTGCCAATGTACATGCCCGGGCGTTTCCGCACGTGCTCCTTCCAGTCGAGGGTTCTAATGCTGTCTTCTGAATAGTTTCCGTCCATATTATAAAATCGTCCCTAGTAACCACAAAAGTAGAAATAAAAAATGCCGTTGCGAAAAGAGTTTATTAACAATTAGGCCAAGTAATGAACAGCCACGAGGCCCACCACAACAAACTATTCGGCTTATTAGCAATGCATTACTAAAGAAAAATTTGAATGCAAAAAATAATCGGTTTAAAACTTAAACCTTTAGTGTTTGGGCACTTCCAATGAAAAATTTGAAATGGTATGAAACAGATCTTCATTTGCCTCTGGCTTTCTCTTTTCCTCTTAATATCCGAAGCCTTTGCCCAAACCGATCCTGCAATCCAACGGATTATTGAACTGGGCAAAACCGATAACCAAACCATGCAACACTTGGATGTACTGAGTAACCGAATTGGTGGCCGCCCGGTTGGTTCATCTAACTACGAGTCGGCTGTGCAATGGGCATCACAAAAGTTTCGCGAATGGGGCATGGAGGTAATTCTGCACCAAACAGGGACCCTTCCGGTGGGCTTCAATCGGGGCCCCTGGTTTGGCCGGTTGCTCGACGAGAATGGCACCATACTTCATTTTGCAACCCCTTCGTATACTGTTGGAACCAAAGGAGTACAGAGGGGGCACGTAGTTATTGAACCCAAAACCCGCCGCGAACTCGAACGCATGAAAGGGAAGCTGAAAGGGGCCTGGGTTCTGATTGCAGGCAAAAATTCAGGGTGGCCCATCGATTTTTCGGAAAGTGCCAACAAGCGACGCGACTCAATAATTGCCATAAATACCGAAACGGAAAGAAAGAACGATGAAATTCGTCGTCAAAACTGGATGAATCGAAACGGTGGCGAGCAAAAAGAGTTGCTACCCATGGCTGATGAGCCTTGCCTATTTTACAAGGAAATGGTAGAGGCCGGTATCCTTGGCATTATTCAGTCGAGCGCTGTACCCATAAGCGCAATGTACGACCGCAAGAACATTGATGCCCTAACCTGGGACAACCTTCCCAAGGTTCCCGATATTAAGCTCGACGAGCACCAGTATAAGCAGATTGAACAATTGGCGAAGGAACGTCGCTACTTTCAGCTCGAATTCGACATACGCAACCACTTCAGACCGGGTCCTATAGCCTACCATACGGTAATTGGGGTTATAAAAGGCACCGAACTCCCCGACGAGTATGTAATTATGGGAGGACACCTCGATGCGTTCGATGTGGCCACCGGAGCCTCCGATAATGCTTCGGGAGTAGTACCTGCTATGGAGGCAGCCCGCCTTATTATGAAAGCCGGTGGCAAACCCAAACGTACCATTTTGGTTTGCCTATGGTCGGGCGAGGAGTTTGGTTTATTGGGATCGACAGCGTGGGTAAACGATAATACGGATAAACTCAATAGTATCTCGGCCATGTTCAACCGCGATGGTGGGCCCAGCGTTGCAACAAGCATTACGGTACCTGCAGCCATGATGAACGATTTCGAAACCATTTGCCAACCCATACCCAGCATTAATTCCAAATTCCCTTTCACTGTGCGTAAAGCAACTCCACGACCTAAACCAAAAACAGCAGGTGGTACCGATACGGCACCATTTATAATGAAAGGGGTACCCACTTTCCAGTTTGGAACTGAAGATATAAATGGATACGATTTTAATTACGGTGAAATTTGGCATACCGAACGCGATACTTACGAGAAATGCCCTGCAGATTATATGAACCACACCTCAATTGTTACTGCCATTGTGGTATATGGCGTAGCCAACCTTAACCATTTGCTCTCTCGCGAAGGTTTATTTGCACCCGACGAGCCGGTTAAACCAGCTCCAGCTAACAAAAAGAACCGTAAATAGAAATTAATTCACATCCAAATAGTTCAATATTATTTTCACCTCAGGTTCTGAATGGTTTCCTTTCAGAACCTTTTTAATATCTTTGTGCCATTTTGTCGCAAACTACCTTATGGTATGCAATTTGAACAGCAACTTGCCCATAATGAAAGGCGCTATTTTTTAATCTGTAATAAAAATAAGTAATTGGCATATGAGCAAGAAACATAAGCAAAACGAGGAACCCATTAAGAATAACAAATCTGCTGAAACCACAGAAGCGCAAGTTACCAGAGAAGAAACCAAGGCGGTAAGTGATGAGCAACCCAATTTCGAAGCCCAGTTCGAGGAAATGCGCGATAAACACCTTCGGCTTTCGGCCGAATTTGACAACTACCGCAAAAGAACGCAGCGCGAAAAAATGGATCTCATTAAGTACGCTTCTGAGGATGTGCTAAAAAGCCTACTTCCGGTAATCGACGATTTTGAAAGGGCCATTAAAAGCACAACCACCTCCACCGATATTGAAGCGGTTAAACTTGGGCTTCAACTTATCCACTCCAAGTTTGGTGAATTTTTACGCACCAATGGTGTTCAGGAGGTTCAGGCCGTTGGGCTCGAACTCAATACCGATGTGCACGAAGCAATCACAAAGGTTCCGGTTCAGGACGATGCCCAAAAAGGGAAAATAATCGAAGTGGTTGAAAAAGGGTATTTGCTAAACGAAAAAGTAATTCGTTTTTCGAAAGTGGTGGTTGGTGAATAGGTTGAAAAATAAAATGCAATGGCAAAACGAGATTACTACGAGGTTTTAGGTGTTGGCAAGAATGCTGGCAAGGACGAAATTAAAAAAGCCTACCGGCAAATGGCTTTAAAGTACCACCCCGATAAGAACCCCGGCGACAAGAAAGCAGAAGAAAGATTTAAGGAGGCCGCCGAAGCCTACGAAGTTCTGAGCGACGATAGTAAAAAGGCCCGCTACGATCAGTTTGGTCATGCAGGCATGAATAGCGGTTATGGTCAGTATTCGGGGGGAGGCATGACCATCGAAGATATTTTCTCGCAATTTGGCGATATTTTTGGCGGCCATTTTGGCGGGTTCGGCGGTTTTGGGAGTCGTTCTTCGGGCCGAAAGGTTAATAAGGGTACCGACCTTCGCGTTAAAGTGAAACTTAATCTTAATGAAATAGCCAACGGCGTTGAAAAGAAGATTAAAGTAAATAAGTACGTTGGATGCAAAGAGTGCTCGGGAACGGGTGCAGCCAAAGGCTCATCGTATTCCACTTGCTCAACCTGCCGAGGCTCGGGATATGTTACCCGTGTGGCCAACACGCTTTTAGGCCAAATGCAAACCACTTCTCCCTGCCCCACATGCCAGGGAGAAGGTAAAATTATTGCCAGTAAATGTAGCAGCTGCTCTGGCGAGGGTGTTACCTACGATTCGGAAGTGATTACAATAAAAATTCCTGCAGGTGTTGGCGAGGGAATGCAACTTTCTGTATCGGGAAAGGGTAATGCTGCCCGACGAGGAGGTGTTAACGGCGACCTGCTGGTAATGATCGAAGAGGAAAGGCACGAGGAACTCACACGCGACGGGAACGATTTAATATACAACCTATACCTTAGTTTCCCCGAAGCAGCCCTAGGCGCCCCAGTGGAAGTGCCAACCGTAGAGGGCAAAGTGAAAATTAAAATTGAGGCTGGCACCCAGCCCGGAAAAATATTACGATTAAAGGGCAAAGGACTTCCCGATGTGAATGGCTATGGTAAGGGCGACCTGCTGGTTACCATTAACGTTTGGGTGCCCAAAAACCTTTCGAAAGATGAAAAGGCTACCATTGAAAAACTATTAAAATCGCAGAACTTTGCTCCCAACCCCGATAGTAGCGATCGGAACTTTTTTGAACGGATGCGAAGTTTTTTCGAATAGCATTTTTAAAGCGGAAAGCATTTGCTTCTCCGCTTTTTTTTATGTTTTTAGCTTTTAGTAACATTGGCTAAACAATAGGGCACGTTGGTTTTTATAAATTTGTGCATCAATCCAATATACTTAATCTCTTATGAATATTTTATCCGCCAGCAACATTGAGAAACGGTATGCCACTCAATTTGCGCTCGATGACGTTAGCATTAATGTCCCTGCCGGAAGCATATATGGACTTCTGGGGCCAAATGGTGCAGGCAAAACAACCCTTATCCGTATTATTAATCGTATTACTGGCCCCGACAGGGGTGAGGTACTCTTTAATGGAAGACCCATGGGGCCTAACGATATATTCGCCATTGGATACCTTCCTGAGGAACGTGGACTTTATCGCAAAATGAAAGTGGGCGAACAGGCACTTTACCTTTCTAGGCTCAAGGGGCTCAGCCGCCAAGAGGCCCTCAAGCGTCTGAAATTTTGGTTCGAAAAACTCGAAATTCAGAGCTGGTGGGATAAAAAAATTGAGGAACTTTCGAAAGGTATGGCCCAAAAGGTTCAGTTTGTGGTTACTGTTATCCACAATCCTCAACTGCTCATATTCGATGAGCCCTTTAGCGGTTTCGACCCCATAAATGCCAACCTAATTAAAAATGAGATTCTAGAGTTGAAAAAGAACGGTGCTACCATCATTTTTTCAACCCATAACATGAGCAGCGTAGAGGAAATGTGCGACTACATTACGCTCATTAATAAATCGAAAAATATTCTGAGCGGCCCAATTGATGAGATTAAGCTGAAGTATGGTAGCAATGTTTACCAGATCGACTTTAAGGGTGAAGTAGACCATCTGCGGAGCAGTCTCGATGCCAACTATGAAATAATTGAACACCGCAAAGAGAATGCGCACGATCTGGTTCACGTAAAAGTTAATAACTACTCAAACGACAACCGCCTGCTTAAACAGGTAATTTCTTCTGTAGAGGTTCTAGGCTTCCAACCCGTTATTCCGGGTATGAATGAAATTTTCATTCAGGTAGTAGAGGAGTACAATCGCAACCATAAACAGCAATAGAAAGCAAATAACCAGAAAAAATTATTGGACATGAACAATATACTACTTGTTATTGAGAGAGAATTCCTTACTCGCGTAAAGAAAAAGTCGTTCATTATAATGACCATACTCTCCCCGCTTCTTTTTGCCGGATTGATATTGGTGCCCGCATTTATTGCTTCTATGAAGGATAAGAACGAGCGTACCATAGCAGTAATCGACGATTCGCATCTTTTCCATAACAAACTTCCCGAAACCGAATACCTTAAATTTCAATATATTGAAGACAAGGGGATTGATGAAGTAAAGGATTCTTTCGAGCAGTCGGGATACTATGCGGTACTTTACATTGGCCATGTTGTTGCCACCTCACCCGATGGGGTTATACTATACTCCAACTCCCAACCATCTATCGATATAACTTCGCATATATCTGGCGCAATTAGTAAGGAAATTGAAAACCAGAAGCTGAAATCGTACAACATCGAAAATCTCGATGAGATTCTGAAGAACATTGAAACCAATGTTCGGGTTCGAACGGTAAAGTGGACTAAGGACGGTGAAGCCAAGGAAAGTTCAACCGAATTGGCCATGGGAATTGCTTACATTCTAAGTTTCATGATATACATGATGATATTCATGTTCGGTTCACAAGTAATGCGTGGAGTTATTGAGGAGAAGAGCAACCGCATTGTGGAGGTTATTGTTTCGTCGGTTAAGCCCTTTCAGCTTATGATGGGAAAGATTCTGGGCATTGCGGCAGTAGGCATTACCCAAATTCTTATTTGGATTATTTTAACCTATGGTTTGGTAAGCGTATTTGGAGGTTACCTGGCTGGCAATCAAACAAAAAATCGACCCCTACAAGAAATGCCCACCAGCATTATGAATCAAGGGGGAAGCATGCAAGCAATACCTTCCGAGGCTGCAACCGATGGAGTTGCAAGCAGCGTACTTTCAGCCTTTGGCAATACCAATTTTATATTCATTATTGGTTGGTTCATATTCTTTTTCCTTGGAGGGTATTTACTCTACGCGGCTATGTTTGCAGCTGTGGGCTCGGCGGTCGATAACGAAGCCGATACCCAGCAGCTCATTTTACCAATAACTATGCCCCTAATTTTGGGCCTGATAATTATGGCAAGTACTTTTACTGCCCCCGAAAAGGCAAGTACAATTCTCTTCTGGTTCTCCATAATTCCATTCACTTCGCCCATTGTAATGATGACCCGCTTGCCCTACGAACCCCAATCGTGGGAACTGCTCCTTTCGGCCTCGTTGCTTATTGTAACATTTATTCTAATTACATGGCTGGCAGGTAAGATATACCGAGTTGGTATACTTATGTATGGCAAAAAGCATACTTGGAAAGAAATGTGGAAATGGATTAGGTATGGGGGGTGATGTAACTATTTTCCATCACCACTTTCCGATATGACTATAAAATCTGGGCTTCCTGCCCTCCGTTCAGGCAGGAAGCCCAGTCATAATAAAGCATTTAGCAACACCAGCTTTAAGGCAGGAGTTGCTATGCGAAAGTAATTGAAGAACTTTAGCCTGCTTGCATTAGTCAAGTCCTGATTTGTTTATCGGACAACAAATATTTTTTTATTAGTTTTGTAGCAAACATTTTACCCATGAAATTCATTGCCGAAGTAAATGTAATGCCCCTGAAGGCTCTACTAGACCCGCAAGGGAAAGCAGTTGGAATGACCATGCATAATACAGGTTTTTCCGAGATTTCGAACGTACGAGTTGGCAAGCATATAACTTTTGAAATTGAAGCTGCCAACCGTGAAATTGCTCTTGAGCGGGTAAACGAGGTTTGTTCGCAAATGCTTGCCAACCCAGTTATGGAAGGATTCGACTACCAAGTAACCGAGGTAAAATAGAGCCTATTCCTTAGGGAAATACTTTGAGCTGTTCATTATTTGAGCCTGCAGGCGAATAGATTCCCTGTGAACTAGTCGAAGTAGGCTTTTTACATAATCCTCGTCGAGCCCAAGTGCCTTTGCCTGCTCAGCACGGCACGCCAGCATTTCTTCCCACCTTCGCAATTGCATTATTGCCACATTCTTCTCCTTTTTAAACGCTCCTATTTCGCGAGCTATTTCCATGCGTTGGGCCAAAAGTTCGAGCAGCTGCGAATCGATTGAATCAATTATTTCTCTGAGTGACTCTAACCTATCGAGTGCTTCACCCTTTGCAATTGTAGCATCCCTAAAAACCAACTTTACAATAAGTTCTTCGAGCTGTTTGGGGGTAATCTGCTGCCGAGCATCGCTAAGTGCTACTGTAGGATTAATGTGGGTTTCAATCATTAGTCCATCCATTGACAAATCGAGTGCCTTCTGCGAAACATCAAGCAATAGCGAGGGCCGCCCCGAAATGTGGCTTGGGTCACAAATAACGGGTAATTGTGGAAGGCGACTTTTCAACTCGATGGGAATCTCCCACTTGGGAAGATTTCGGTATGCCGATCGTTGAAAGGGAGAAAAGCCCCTGTGAATAGCTCCCAACTTTTTTATGCCAACCTTCATGAAGCGCTCAATGGTGCCCATCCAAAGATCGATGTCGGGATAAACCGGGTTTTTTACAAGGATAGGTATACTTGACCCGGCCATAGCAGCCGCCAACTCGTCTACCGAAAAGGGGTTTGATGAAGTACGAGCCCCCACCCAAACCAAATCGATGCCATTTTTAAGGGCCAACTCAAAATGATCTGGTGTAGCAACCTCAATGGCAACTAGCAACCCAAACTTCTCCTTTACTTCGGCAAGCCATGCAAAAGCCTTTGGGCCTACCCCTTCAAAGGTTCCGGGCCTTGTACGGGGTTTCCAAACTCCAGCACGGAAAACCTGAAATCGATTCTGCGCTGCAATGTCCCTGGCCGTTTCGAGAACCTGTTCGCGACTTTCAGCACTGCAAGGGCCCGCGATCAGCAGCGGACCATCAATCGGTTTGTTGAACCATTGAGATATGGTTTTGAATTCCATTTTATACGAATGGTAGTTAACCCATGTGGGTTAATTAAACATATAAAACCCATCCTATTAACAAATGAAAAGCAGAAGGGATTGGCCATTATAACTAAAAAAACAATTTAGTTATGCCAATTAAAATTACTTTACATCCTCAGTATTGCCATCTTCAAACTTTTTCACTGCCCAGAGACTCAATTTGTAACTAACAAATATAAGTAGGGGCCAACTAAGCAAAAGTAAAATTTCGGGTATGTATTTCATGGCATTTGTTTATTAGTAAACGTGGCTTTCATTATTCACTTCTTCGGCATCAATCTTCTTTTTGGTAATGGCCCTCCATGCGTACCAAATGTATGCAATTACAAAGGGTACCAATAGCGACACGAAACTCATTACGGTAAGGGTGAATTTGCTCGAACTGCTATTGAAAATGGTTAGCGAATGCTGCAGGTTGAAGGTTGAGGGATAGTATGCTGTATTGTTATAACCAGCCAAAAGAAGTAATGAAACTACAGTAAGTACGGTTCCAAAGCCGGTAAACCAAATGCCTTTCCGGTATAACCAGAAAGACGACCGAATGATACCGAAAAGCACAAGTATAACACCAATTAGTAATAGCGCGGCTACAACGGGCATCTCTATTAAATTAATGAAATACTTGTAGGGTTGCATGAAAATTTCGCCTGTTTCCCTGTTAAGCGCAAACCCCTGACGAAGTAATAACCATATTAAAAAGATAAGAAAAAACACTACGAACGGAATGGAATTTAACATGAGGTGCTTGCGCGAACGGGTGTAAATACCCTCGTGGTTCACGTAGTTCATAAAATACAAAGTGGCCTGCAGCCTGGCAAGAAAAAAGACCGCTAACCCCAGCGATAAATTGTGAAAACTCAATGCTGCCTCAAGCCCATGCCATGGTGTTTCCCACGACGATATTACTGGCTGCGACAGGTTGGTAAGATTCATTTTATTTACTGAAAACATAGAACCTGTAAAAAATGTGGCCACGGCGGTTCCTAAAAGAATGGTTCCAACTAATCCATTGAAATATAAAAAACGCTCGAAAGTTTTGGAACCAAGAAAATTGTTGGGCTTGGAGCGGTACTCGTACGAAACTGCTTGAAGCACAAAACTAACAAGTATGGCCATCCATACCCAGTATGCTCCTCCAAAACTGGTTGAGTAGAATAGAGGAAACGAAGCAAAGAATGCGCCTCCAAATGTTACTAACGTTGTGAAAGTGTATTCCCATTTACGACCCAGGGCATTAACCAGTATGGTTCGTTCGGTTTCGTCTTGCCCAATGGTATATAATAGGGTTTGTCCTCCCTGCACAAAAAGCAGGAATACCAGAATGGCTCCTAAAAGTGAAACCACTAGCCACCAGTAATGTTGCAAGAAAATGTAGGTTGCATCGGCCATAGCTATTTTCCTCCCTCTTTGGGACCAAGTTTTATTTGCTTGATCATTATTTTAATTTCAGCAATAAGCAGAATGGTAAAAATTACGGCAAACAGAAAGAATGTAACCTGAACGGCTCCTGCATCAATTCTCGATACGGCGGCCATGGTTGGCAAAATATCCTGAATAACCCAGGGCTGGCGGCCCACCTCGGCAACTATCCAACCCGCTTGGCCGGCAATGTATGCAAAGGGTATTAGAAATACCGACCCCCAGAGCAGCCACCTGTTGCTGACAAGCCGCTCTTTCATTACCAGAAAGAGCACAACAGCAAAAAATGCGATGAATAGAAAACCCAAACCAACCATTACCCTGAAACTGTAGAAAGTTAGCGGCACATTGGGAACTATGCTGTTGGGGTCGTTCAAATAGCCGTAACCGAAGTATTTGAAATTTTCATCCAGAATGGCTCTGTGAGCCATTTTTTGCACAGTATCGTGGGATTTTGAGGCTTTATTATAATTTGCCAGCGCCTGAATGGCCAAACGGCCTCTCTTTATTTTCTCTTCGGCCGAAAGGGCCACCTGCTGGTCGCCATTCGCATCGGTGTAGGTATAGCCCCCGTTAATAATATCGTTTATCCCCGGTACAAAAGCTTCGGTATTCCTGTGGCCTAAAAACGATAGTAACTTTGGAATTTCAACTTTAAAAATGAAAGGGTCCTTATCATCGTTAGGCACCTTGCCAGGTTGCAAGGCACCTATTACAACCAACCCAGCACCCTGCCGTCCGTTGTATAGCCCCTCCATGGCAGCCAGTTTCATGGGCTGCTTTTGGGCCACCTGGTATGCTGATCCGTCGCCGGTAAAGGCCAGATACAGGGCCGAAAGCAAGCCAAAAACCGAAGCAATAACAATGCTGCGCCGGGCCATTAACATATGGCGTCCTTTTAGCAGAAACCAGGCGCTTATTCCTATTACAAATATGGCTGCCAGAACGTATCCAGAAGTTATAGTATGCAGAAATTTATTGATGGCTACCGGTGAAAAGAGTACATCCCAAAAATTATGCATTTCATTTCGTACAGTATCGGGATTAAATTTCATACCTGCCGGATATTGCATCCATGCATTGGCAACTAATATCCACAATGCCGACAGGTTGGCTCCTATGGCAACCAGCCATGTTGACAGCAGATGGAATCTTTTGCTTACTTTATTCCATCCAAAAAACATTATGGCAATAAAGGTCGACTCCATAAAAAAGGCCATTATTCCTTCAATAGCCAAGGGTGCCCCAAAAATATCGCCAACAAACCACGAGTAGTTGCTCCAATTGGTACCAAATTCAAACTCCAGTATGAGCCCTGTTGCCACTCCAATGGCGAAATTTACGCCAAAAAGAGTTTGCCAAAATTTGGTAATACGTTTCCACTCCTCATCGCCAGTTTTAACATATAGGGTTTCCATAAATGCCATAATGTAGGCAAGGCCTAATGTTAATGGCACAAATACCCAATGATACATGGCAGTAAGGGAAAATTGTGCCCTCGACCAGTTCACCAGATCAATATTCTCAATCATACTCTATTTGTTAATATTCGTTTTATTCTCTATTAAGTTCCTGCTTCGCTCTTTGGGCGTATTAAAATTTCGCTTATGCAATTTTGGGAAGAAAAAAGACTCAGGTATCAGAAACATTATAAAACCTATAACAACTATAATTTATAACGCTTTATGTATGGTAATGCTTGCATAATCTTCGTTGTAGGAATTGAAGATTCGCCTCAGGATACTAACATTTTTCATGAGTACTCATTTTTTTAATTGCCTCGGAAAATGTAGAAGAAACCCTTGGCCGGATTGTAAAGCCCTCCTTTGTCCTCTATGGTGTAAAAGTAAATGCCCTCGGGCAAATCTTTCCCATTGTAATTGGTACCATCCCATCGAATTACATTTGCTTCTTGCTGATACAAAACCGTTCCAGTGCGTGAAAAAACCATGAAAAGCAGCGGTGATGTGCCCGTAGAGGTTACTTCAAAGAAATCGTTGACACTATCGCCATTGGGGGAAATGAATTGGGGCAGGTTTTCGAAGTTAAGCTTTGTTGGAACCGTAGGCTCGAGAACCACTGTGCGAGTATATTCAGCAAAGCTGGCTGGGTTAGACGAGTGATGAACCTTAAGGGTAACATCGTAGCTACCTCCTTGGGGAAATGTATAGTAAATGTTGGGGTAATCGCCCATGGAACTTCCTGAAAATGCATTGCCTGTTGGCCTTACACCATCAATGGCCCATTCAAATCGCATGTCGCCAATGCTTGCTTCATCGTTGGTTTCAATCATAAAGGCGCTACGAAGCACCCGTTTAAGCGAAGCCAACTGTTGAAAATTGGGATCGGGGAAAACTCTAAAAAAGGCGGGGCTTGCGTTAATGGTTAATGTATCTGTATGGGCTTCGCCCGAAAGAGTGAATTGGAGTTGCACCAAAAATTCGATATCGGACGAAACATTATACGTAAACTGAGGCTCCCTTTCGGTTGATGTACCGCCACCCTGTCCAAAATCCCACGATAAATTGGTTGCAGATGGCGGCAACTGGCAAATAAACTGTACATTCGACTGCCCTTGGGGGTCATTAGTGGGAAGTAGTTTGTAGGTAAATGGAGCGAGGGTTTGTGACCAACTGTTTACTCCTAATATTAAAAGTGCTATAAGTGCTATTACTTTTCGCATTTAATTGATTTTTGAGTGTAAATATAGCTAATAGGCTAATACAATTATAACTTTTCAGTCAATTTCTGAACCAACCGCAGATTGTTAAAAAACTCCTTGGCAAACACACGCAGAATGGTATATCCCGGAATGGCTAAAAGCATTCCCAGTATGCCTCCTAAGCTGCCGGCTATAAGAAGTACAATGAATATTTCAAGTGGATGCGCATTCACACTATTAGAAAATATAAGCGGTTGAAAAACAAAATTATCAATTAGCTGAACCATTGAGAAAACAATTAGCATGTATACAAGCAAAGGAATCATTTGGGTGGCAAAATCGAGTTGCAAATTGGTAGCTAACCCAATTAACGAACCAAGTAGCATACCGGCTAACGGACCTATATAGGGAACCAAGTTGAGTATTCCGGTAAAAAGGCCAATAACTAACGCTGTTTTAAAATGAATGCCAATAATCGACAGCCCAATTGTATTGAGGGTCATTATGCATAAACTCTGAATAATAATTCCCACAAAATAACGGCGCAACAGCCTGTTTATGCTTATTAGAGCATGCTTAATGTTGAGTTCGAACCTTTCGGGAAAAAGGGCCGTTACACCTTCGAAGAAAAGCCCCTCATCTCTTAAAAAAAAGAATGTAATGAAAGTGATAGAGAAGGCTGCTATAACCAAATTGCCTAGCAAAGTTGCAGTTGAACTAAAAACCTGCGATACAATACCTACATGAAACATCCCGGTTACTCTTTCAATAATAAGTTCCTGAGTTGAAAAATTTCGAGCCGAAACGGGGAGGTACTCTTTAATAAATGCATCGAAATCGCTAATGGGCTGCTGAAAACTGGCAACTAAATTGGGAACATTAACTGTACTAAGCTCATTTATTTGGCTAATAACTAGTGGAATCATAATTCTGAAAAAAAGAATAAATCCAAACCATAAGGCCAACATGGCTACAATGGCACCAAAAACTTTTGGCGGACTCCAACCTCTCACCTTTAGTTTACAAACCAAATCGACAATGGGTTTGCCAATTAACGACAGAACAGCCGAAACCAGAATGTATGCTACAATGCTGCTAAAATACCAAAGCAGAAAAAGAACAATAGCTAGTCCAGTTCCCCAAATAATGTATCGTGCCAGTTTATTCATAAAGAAATTTTGATGTGTTGAATTGAAAGCAAATTTAACTATTGCTGCTAGGTTGGCAATTTTTTGCAAACATTTTTACTCGAATTGAACCATCTGCAACCTAAAGCCTTTCTCTCCTTTTCTAGTTTTTTGAAACTATAATTCAAGTAAACATTTTTTAAACCATTCGGTTACTAAGTACTCTAAACCGCTATTCACAGTAATCCATTCATTTTATGATAGATTTTATTGCCTCACGGCAAGGAGAATTTGCGGCCCTACTTACAGCTTTTTTTTGGACTATAACTGCGCTCGCATTCGAATCGGCAAGCAAAAAAATTGGATCCCTTTCGGTAAATATTATTCGCCTCGTATTGGCTCTATTTCTCTTATCAACCTTCACATGGATAACGCGTGGCGTAGTTTTCCCTACCGATGCCTCAACCCATAACTGGATTTGGCTTTCGTTATCGGGATTGGTAGGATTTGTACTAGGCGACTTGTTCCTGTTTCGAGCTTATGTGGTTGTTGGGGCACGAATATCCATGCTCATCATGTCACTGGCTCCTCCTATTGCCGCACTCATTGGGTGGATTGCTTTGGGAGAGCAGCTAAACCTTAATCAGGGTGTAGGTATGGTACTCACGTTTGCGGGCATAGCCATGGTTGTTCTTCAGCGCGAAAGTGCTGACCCCGAGCAGTTGAATGGAAACCGACGACGTGTTAAATTTTCATACCCTCTTACGGGTTTACTTCTGGCGTTTGGGGGTGCACTAGGACAGGGAGGTGGGCTGGTACTCAGTAAATATGGGATGGGCGATTACAATGTTTTCTCAGCAGTTCAGATTAGAGTTATAACCGGTGTGATTGGCTTTACATTGCTTTTTGCTATACTAAACCGCTGGAGTTCGCTTGGCCTAGCACTAAAAAATAAAAAAGCCCTCGGAAGGCTTTCGATTGGAGCATTCTTTGGTCCTTTTCTCGGCGTTTCCTTCTCGCTGTGGGCTGTAAAGTTCACAACCACAGGTGTTGCTTCGGCTATCATGTCTATAGTTCCGGTTCTCATAATACCCGCCTCTATTTTTCTACACAGAGAGAAACTAAAAGCCAAAGAGTTTATTGGGCCAATAATAGCCATTGTAGGAGTTTTTCTCTTCTTCCTTTAAGAGTATTGCAGAAATGGTTCTGAAAAAAAAGGGATTATCTTGTTTAAATCAAATTTTTACTATTTTTGGGGACTTTAAAAACACCCACTGCATTTCTTCGTTTTTAAACCATTAAAAATGTGGCTTTGGATGTTCAAGGCAGAGTAATTACTTTTTGTTGAACCGCAATAAACGCGAGAAATTCATGAAAACCTATTCAACTAATCAAATCAGAAACATTGTCCTCGTTGGCAATACTGGCTCAGGTAAAACCATGTTGGCCGAATGCATGATGTTCGAGGGAAAAGTTATTGAACGTAAGGGAACTATTGAGGCTAAAAGTACCGTTTCGGATTACTCCGAAATTGAGCAACAAAACCAACGCTCCATTTTTTCTACAGTTCTTCATACTGAATTCCAAAACCATAAGTTAAACATTATTGACACTCCAGGTTCCGATGATTTTGTGGGTGGGGTTATTTCATCCATGTATCCCGCTGACACCTGTGTTATGGTAATTAATTCGCAGTACGGAGTTGAGGTTGGAACCGAAATTTTCAACCGCCATGCAGAGCGCATGAATATGCCCATTGTTTTTGCCGTTAACCATCTCGACCAGGATAAGGCCAATTTCGACCAAACCGTTGAATCGCTGAAGGTTAGCATCGGCCCTAAGGCTCTAGTCTTTCAGTATCCAGTTAACGCAGGCACTTCGTTCGATGCGTTTATCGATGTGCTCATGATGAAGATGTACAAGTTCAAGGGCGACAATGGGGAGCGTGAAGAGCTGGCAATTCCCGATTCGGAAATGGACAAAGCCACTGAACTTCACAATATTCTTGTTGAAGCCGCAGCAGAGAACGATGAGCAACTTATGGAGAAATTCTTCGAGCAGGGCAGCCTTAGCGAGGACGAAATGAAGCAGGGACTTGCCATTGGTATAAAATCGAGGGGAATACTCCCCATTTTCTGTACTTCTGCTAAACGCAGCATTGGAATAAAAAGGTTAATGGATTTCGTTATAAACGTTTGCCCCGGCCCTGCCGATGTTACACCCATGCCAACCAAGGAGGGCAAGGAGATTAAATGCGACGCAAGTGCACCAGCATCCCTATTTGTTTTCAAAACATCTGTGGAACAGCATATTGGCGAAATTAACTATTTCCGTGTTATGTCGGGTAAAGTAACCGAAAGTGCAGACATGATTAACACAACAAACGATGGCAAAGAGCGCCTTTCGCAACTTTTCGTTGTTGCTGGTAAGAACCGTGTTAAAGTTCCCGAGTTGGTAGCTGGCGACATAGGGGCCACAGTTAAACTCAAGAATACCAAAACCAACCATACGCTTTGCGCTTCGGGCCTTTCGGTTGCATATAAAAATATGGTTTTCCCTAACCATAAATACCGCACTGCCATTAAGCCCAAAAACGAATCGGATGTTGAGAAATTGGGAGAATTCCTGAATCGAGCCCACCAAGAGGATCCCACAATTGTAATTGAATATTCAAAAGAACTGAAACAAATTATATTGTACGGGCAAGGCGAGCACCATTTGAATATCTTAAAATGG
Source organism: uncultured Rikenellaceae bacterium (assembly GCA_964479665.1). Lineage (GTDB taxonomy): Bacteria > Bacteroidota > Bacteroidia > Bacteroidales > Tenuifilaceae > UBA2287. Next base: position 31,382 of record CAYZNN010000031.1, read on the forward strand.
CAACTCACTAATTTACAAAAAATTGAAGTGGAATTCATTGCTCCACGTATCCCCTACCGCGAAACCATTACAAAACTTGCCGCTGCCGACTATCGTCATAAGAAGCAAAGTGGCGGATCCGGACAGTTTGGCGAGGTACACATTGTTATTGAACCCCACGTTGAAGGAGCCCCTGACCCCTCGAAATACAAAATAAACGGGAAAGATGTAAACATTAGCATTCGCGGAAAAGAGGAAATAAACCTCGACTGGGGCGGAAAACTGATATACTACAACTGTATTGTGGGTGGCTCAATCGATGCTCGGTTCTTACCAGCCATTCTAAAGGGTATTATGGAGAAAATGGAAGAGGGTCCCCTTACAGGTTCGTATGCTCGCGACATTCGCGTTGCTGTTTACGATGGTAAAATGCACCCCGTCGACTCCAACGAAATTTCGTTCAAACTTGCTGGCCGAAATGCATTTAAAAATGCATTTAAAAATGCTGGCCCCAAAATTATGGAACCAGTATACGAGGTAGAAGTACTTGTTCCAGGTGAAAAGATGGGAGACGTAATGAGCGACCTTCAGAACCGAAGGGCCATTATTTTGGGTATGGATAGCGAAAAGGGCTTCGAAAAAATTAATGCCCGTGTACCTCTTGCAGAAATGCACAAGTACTCTACCACCCTTTCGTCGCTTACCAGTGGAAGAGCCACCTATAGCATGAAATTTGCCAGCTACGAGCAGGTTCCTGCCGATGTACAGGATAAACTTCTGAAAGCATACGAAGAGGAGTCGGATGACGAATAGCCAACCCCTTCAAATATTTTTTAAGCCCAGCCTCGGCTGGGCTTTTTTGGCTCCAGCTGGTAAAAATTCTATTGAAATCCTATCCATATTTTTGTATATTTATCGAAAATTGATGCCATGAAAAATCTATTTCTGCACTACATGTTCGAGAGGGTGAAGCGCCAGGAGGAAGAGGCGAAGCACGAGTTGGGGCCAGTAATCACCATCTCAAGGGAGTATGGATGTTATGGCAGCGAAATAGCCCGCTTACTGGTTGAGAAAATAAACGAATCGCGGTCCGAAAAATCGGAGCGGAACGAATGGTACTACGTTAGCCATCAGGTACTTCACGATGCTACAGAAAAACTCGATGCAGAGCCTAATGATATTGCTCATATTTTTGGTGCCGAAGAAAAAACCATTATTGGCGATTTGGTATCGCTCTTTTCAAAGGATAAGTATTTCAGCGATAACCATATAAAACGCACAATTTCCCGAATTGTGCGCTCCTACTCCGAGCAAGGACATGCCGTAATTGTTGGAAGAGCCGGTTGCGTAATTGCACGCCATATCGATCATTCAATTCATATTCGTCTTATAGCACCCTTCTCGTGGAGAGTCGCCCGAATCATGAAGCGCTTTGAAATTTCAAAGCAGGATGCTGAAAAGATGGTAAAGGAAACCGATAAGCGCCGCGATACGTTTATGGAGTTTTTTCGAGGCAATAAACCCGACAGCGAACTATTCGATTTGATTCTTAACCGCTCTACCCTAACCCCCGAAGAAATAGTTAACCAAATATTTTTCTTTGCCCAAGAGCGAAAACTTTTTTAACCTTTATAACATTTTGTACTTTTAGGCCGCCAAAGGGCCATAGTTTGCATACCATGGTAGTTTGTCATGCAGACTTATATTAATTTCAATTAATAATTAAAAAATGAAAAAAGCCGAAATCTTCACCCCGAAGGGTGTTATGAAAATTGAATTTTTCGAAACCGATGCTCCAAAAACGGTCGATAATTTTGTTAAACTAGCCCAAAGTGGTTTTTACAATGGCTTAGCCTTTCATCGGGTTATACCCGATTTTGTTATTCAGGGAGGCTGCCCATTCTCAAAGGACATGAGCGATCGCAGAGTAGGTACCGGTGGCCCTGGGTATAAAATCGATTGCGAATTAACTGGTGATAACCAGTACCACGACCGTGGAGTTCTATCAATGGCTCATGCAGGAAGAGACACGGGTGGTTCGCAATTCTTCATTTGCCATAGTCGCCGAAACACTAGCCACCTCGACCGTAACCATACATGCTTTGGAAAAGTATATGAGGGCCTCGATGTTATTGACACCATAAGGCAGGGCGATACAATTGAAAAAATTATAATTACTGAGGAATAAGTTGTAGAACAGAGACCCTAAGCCGTTCCGCAACTATAATGGAACGGCTTTTTTATGAAACCAAACAGAAATAGCTGCGCCAATTTTTATTATGAAATGGCATAAGTTAATTCGATGTTTTTTATTAAACTTGCAATATAGTACAGTATAAATAAGGTTTAAACTCATGCGTTATGAAAAAAAGTATGATTTTATGTATACTAATAACTCTAACCTTAAGCAATTTTGCTCAATGGGCTAATGTTCTTAACCCATATGGTTCAAGTGCTTATGCAGCCTCAGTTGCAGTAGACCAGCAGGGATATATTTATTCAGCTGGGTATGCTTTTAAAAATAGCACAGAAAAGGATAACTACTTTTTAATAAAATACACATCGTCAGGAGATACTCTGTGGACTAGAAAATACAACCGAAGCAATCAGTTGGACCAAATTGTAAAGATCATTATTGATGCTGATAACAATGTTTTGGTTACAGGCACATCGAATAGTTCAACAAATGGCGACGACATTGTGACTTTAAAATATAATTCCGATGGCGAGGTATTAAATACCTACATTTTCGATGGAACCAATCATTTAGCCGACAAGGCATTGGATATTACAGCCGACTCCGATGGCAACTACTATATTGCTGGAACCACCAGATTAACGTCGCAAAATGGCTATGCTCTAATAAAGACAAATTCGTCCCTGCAACGAAAATGGGCAAAAACATTCACAGCTCACTATGGAGCTGTGCCAAGAAATTTGGACTACAATTCCACCGATCAGAAAATTGTACTTACAGGAAATTTAACCGATTGGGAAAATCGATACCTCATAGGTACCATTGTTTACGATTCGGCAGGAACAAAACTATGGGATCATTACTACCGAAAAATCGACAATCGTTCAGCGGTTGGTTTCGACGTTGCTTTTGGTAGCGAACAATCAGTTTACGTGTGTGGATACGAAGCAAATGCCGTTTCGAACAAGTGGGACGCAATTCTAATAAAATACAGTAATAATGGGGATACCCTTTGGACTCGAAAAGTTTTTGCAAACGATAGAATGCTTGCAGTATTTAAATCAATTATTGTTGATCAGAGCGGCAATGTTTTTGCCACAGGGATGTGGGAAAATACAGTAATAACGGCCAAATACAACTCCAATGGTGAACAACTTTGGTTAAGAGAGCATGCTGGGAAGGAGAGTTTTTCTACTGCCGACACGCGCGAAAGCATTAAAATTGACAATGGTGGCAATTTACTAGTAATAGCACGAAATTTTCATGCAGCTGGAGGAGGTGCTATGCTAATTAAATATAGTTCGGCGGGAAACCATTTATGGACTAAGTACTACAATGGCTCCGCTTCACAAATGGACGAACCCATTGCATTCGACATTGATGATTCAAACAATATATACATTGCAGCCAACTCAAGAAATAGTAATTTTTATATGGAATTGGCAACTATTAAGTTTACACCAAACACCCCATCAAGCATTAACTCAAACGAATTTTCAGATTATTTGCTGGTTTACCCCAACCCTTCATCTGGCAGTATAAACTTTTCGCCATTTAATAGTAAAAACTTGACGCTAAGAGTTTTTAGCAATATAGGGCAACTTGTTCACAGCGAAATTGTTGTGGGAGGCCAAGGGAATATTAACCTTAATCACTTACCTAACGGTATCTATTTAATGGTCTTTTCAAATTCACACCAAAGTTTCTATTCGAAAATTATTATACAGCAGTAATTGGGTGAGGGATATTTAGTAGGCCCTTTGGTTTCTACCCTCAATAAAATTGATAAATGAGGTGTTAACCACTTTGTTTCCTCCGGGTGTAGGATACTTGCCTGTAAAGTACCAATCGCCCCTATCGTTAGGGCAGGCAGCATGTAGGTTCTCAATGGTTTGGAAAACAATCTTCACCTCTACCTTCATATCTTTTGGAGTAAGCAAATTGGCAATTTTATCGGAAAGTTGCTCTGGAGTAAAAGGTTTGTAAATTTCCTTTACATAGTTCACCATCTCTTCCTTCGGAAGATTCTGTTGTGCCTTACAATTTTTATACACTGAATTAATTACCGCTTCCTGTCCCGTCTCCTTAAGCAAGTCGATGGCTGCTCGAAACGCAATGAAGTCGCCCAGTTTGGCCATGTCAATGCCGTAACAATCGGGGTATCGAATTTGTGGCGACGACGAAACAATTACAATGCTTTTGGGCTTTAACCTGCCCAGTATTCGCAGAATGCTTTCCCTGAGTGTAGTGCCCCGAACAATTGAGTCATCGATAACAACCAAATTATCTATTTCAGGACGAACGGTGCCATACGTAATATCGTAAACGTGCCCAACCAAATCGTTCCTTCCTTTGTCTTGTGTAATAAAAGTGCGTAGTTTAGCATCTTTCACTGCAATTTTTTCAACTCTTGGCCTAGCAGAAATAATTGTCTCAATATCGGTTTCGGTTAACGACCCGTTTCTTTCTTTAATAATCCTCGATTTTTCTTTTAGTATAAAATCCTCAATCCCTTTAATCATCCCATAAAAGGCTACCTCGGCTGTATTGGGAATAAAAGAGAACACTGTGTTCTCTAAATCATGGCCAATGGAATCTAAAATTTGAGGTGTAAGTAGTTCGCCCAATTTTATACGTTCTCGGTAAATATCCCTGTCGGTACCGCGCGAAAAGTAAATACGCTCGAACGAGCAGGAAGTTCGTTGCTGGGGAATGCGAATTTCATCCATGCTAACCTGTCCGTTATGCTTAACAATGAGCGCATAACCGGGTTTTACTTCCTGAACCTCGTCGGTTGAAACATTCATTACCGTTTGAATGACTGGCCGTTCCGATGCTACTACTACAATTTCATCGTTTGCATAGTAAAAAGCAGGCCTTATGCCCCATGGGTCGCGGCAAACAAATGCATCGCCATGTCCAACTATTCCGGCAAGGGCGTAGCCTCCGTCAAAATCCTTCGTTGCTTCCAGAAGAACTTTTCTAACATTAAGGTTTTCGGCTATTAGTGAGCTGATTTCCTTATTAGTAAACCCCTCGTTCTTATACTGCCTGAAAATGAGCTGGTTTTCTTCGTCGAGAAAATGGCCAACCTTTTCGAGAACGGTAACAGTGTCGGAATAGTCCTTGGGATGCTGACCCAGATCAACCAGTTTCTGGAAAAGTTCATCGACATTGGTCATATTAAAGTTACCTGCAAGTACAAGGGTTCTGGACTTCCAGTTATTCTCTCTCAATACGGGGTGAACAAAATCGATGGAATTATTTCCAAAGGTACCATAGCGAAGATGGCCTAAGTAAAGTTCAGCGGCAAAGGGCAAGTTTTGCTTGGCCCACAAAGGGTCATCGACTAGCCTTTGGCGCTTCTCGTCGCCCCCAAGACCCGACTCAATGGTATCGAAAACTTCGCGAATAGATGAGGAAGAGCAGCTTCTAGCCCTATCGATATAGCGGAGTCCTGGCTGTAAGTCGAATTTAATGCTTGCTACGCCTGCACCATCCTGCCCTCTGTTGTGCTGTTTTTCCATGAGAAGATATAGCTTTTGCAGGCCATAGGTCCAAGTACCATACTTCAACTGATAGTATTCCAACGGCTTCAGTAATCGGATAAGGGCAATACCGCATTCGTGCTGCAACTGGTCGCTCATTTCTTATGTATTGTTTGGTTATGGTAAATACTAAAAAAAACAAAAGGCTTTGTATGCGGCCTCCCCTTTCGTTTGTAATGGGTTAACCTCACTTTCAAAGCCGTAAGTAACATATGTAGGTTTTTTAGTTGAGCTGCGGGAAGTTAATCCATTCGCTCACAACGAATGCCTTAGGGTATTGTTTCTCAATAACTTTCAAAAATCTAAGGGCTTCGTCGCGGGTACGAAAATCGCCAACGGATACTTTATAGTAGGGACTATCGAAGGTGCGGTAAGCAGGAACTCCCGGAAAGGTTTCCATGAATTTAAATTGCAAATCTTCTGAATTATTCCTCGACTGCTGCCCCAGGTCGAAAAAAATGCGCACCCTGAAACCCTGCATACCAGGACGAGAGGCATTGCTAATCAGATAGGTGTCGAGCATGCGAGTTATTGATTCGGACTGAAAAACCCTTACCTCACCTAATTTTAGGTTATTACTACTCTCTTGCGCGGCAATATTGCTAAAAGCAAATCCAAACAGCACGCCTAATATTGCTATTTTAAGGGCTAAACTTGAGCAATTGAATATATTTAAACTTGGTTTCATTGATAGGGATTTGCTGTGCAAATGTACAACTTTGGTTCCAAAAATTAAGGGCCTTTTTGCAACTCTAGAGCGATTTTGCCAATTCGCTAAAAGGCTGTCGCTTAACAACTACCTTTTTTCGAACGGGGAACAACTTACCTTTAATATATCCCTCAACCTCTACCCCTTTTAGTATCTCCTCAAAGTTCCCCCCCATCAACTTGAATGCATCGGCAACCGTTCGCAGTTTAATTTCCACATCAACAGGGTACTTACTTCGTGAGCAGGGCTTTAATGCTATGATACCGGAGGTACTTAACGTACCAAAATCTCGTTCGTTAAGCCAAGCCTTAAAGTACACTTCCGTTATTGATATTTTTCGGGTATTGGGATTGTCAATTTCAATATTGAGCGTAAGTAGCACCACATTCTGCTTTAGCCCTCTAAATGCAACATCGCTAACTCCGGTAATTTTAATGTCGTTAACCTTACCGCATCCTGACAGAATAACAAGTAGGAGAAATCCGAATATTGTGTTGCGCATTATATACATTTTTTAATCCTCAGGGGCCAAAATTACCTAATTTATTTGCTAATCTATCTTTAGCATGCAAAAAATCATTCCAACATCTTCGAAAGAATATCTTGTAAAATGAAGAAAAGAAAACAACTATCTTTGCAGCGATTACAAAATATATGCAATGACAGCTACAAACCCGAATTTGCACAACAAGGTATTTATTGAGACCTATGGTTGCCAAATGAATATTAACGATAGCGAGGTGGTTGCCTCAATTCTTAAAAGCAACGGTTACGAAATAACCGATAATATTGAGGACGCTACGATCATTTTTGCCAATACCTGCTCCATTCGCGAAAACGCCGAAACCCGTGTTTGGGGTCGTATTGACATTTTCCGGCAAATTAAAAAGCAGAAACCGTGGGTTATTGTTGGCATTTTAGGTTGCATGGCAGAAAGGCTTAAAGATAATTTGCTCAATAATGAAAAACTGGTCGATTTGGTTGTTGGGCCCGATGCATACAGAGAGTTACCCATTCTCATTCGTGCTGCCGAAGGTGGCCAGAAAGGAATTAACGTACTACTACAGCGTGAAGAAACCTATGCCGATATTAGCCCTGTAAGGCTCGATAAGAATGGTGTTTCGGCTTTTGTTTCCATAACCCGTGGATGTAACAATATGTGTTCGTACTGTGTAGTTCCTTACGTTCGAGGTGGGGAACGTAGCCGAAATCCGGAAACCATTATTCGCGAAGTGCAGGAACTTATTGATGATGATTACAAAGAGGTAACCCTTTTGGGCCAAAATGTTAATAGCTACAAATGGAAAACCGATAAAGGACAGGACATTAATTTCTCTTCACTTTTAGAAATGGTTGCAAAACTTAACCCAAAAATGAGGGTTCGTTTCTCTACATCCCATCCTAAGGATCTGAGCAACGAGGTGCTTTACACAATGGCCATGTACGAGAACATTTGCAACCATATCCACCTGCCCGTTCAATCCGGATCGACCCACATGCTCAAACTAATGAACAGAGGCTATACCCGCGAATACTACCTAAGCAGGGTTGAGGCCATTCGTAGCATCCTTCCCGACTGTTCCATTTCTACCGATTTAATTGCTGGTTTCTGTTCCGAAACAGAAATTGATCACGACCTTACGCTCTCTCTTATGCGCAAGGTGGAATTTGACTTTGCCTTCATGTTCAAGTACTCTGAGCGTCCCGATACCACTGCTGCTCGCAAGTATTCCGACGACGTTCCTGAAGAGGTAAAGTCGCGTAGGCTTACCGAAATTATTGAGCTGCAAGGCAAACTATCCGAAGAGAGCAAAAAACGCGATTTAGGAAAAGAGTTCGAAGTGCTAATTGAAGGGGAGTCAAAAAAATCGGGTGATGAATTCTTTGGCAGAACTTCACAGAATAAGGTAGTCGTTTTCCCCCGCGAAAATTATAAAATTGGCGACTACGTATCAGTATTAATAACCGATTGTACGCCGGCAACCCTTTTAGGTAAAATAATTAACGAATAAAAAAGGGGGCAAGTGCCCCCTTAAATATTATTGAAAGAATAATTTATACTGCAAATTCAGGTTTTAACGCACCGTCTTTTAACCAATCTTTTAAAACATAAAATTTAGCTTTTTGCCCTGCCTTTTTCACGGTTGAGATTTGTTTTGCCTCTTTTACCATGCGGGTAAGTGTACCTGCTATGGCCATCTTAGCTCTTTCGGCATCGGCTTCTGAAATATCTAAAGCTTTTATTGCCTTACTGGTGAAATCAGCTAAAACGTAGGGTTTTTTGTCGGTTGAAAGTGCGTTTGCAATGAAGTCGGTCCATTTAACTTTTTGCCCTCCAACATTAACTTTAATGGGTTTTTTGGGCGTTTTTTTACCTTTAACTACCTTGGCCTTTGGTTTTGCAACTACTTTTGCTTTTTTGGTTTTAACGTTGGATACTTTTTCTTTTTTAACATTTGGTTTAGCAACTGTTTTTTTAGGAGCAACTTTAATTGCTGGCTTGGCTGTAACCTTAGCAACGGCTTTGGCGGGTCTACCTCTTTTACCTCTTGTAGCGCTAACCTTCTTTTCTGCCACAATTTCGGAGCCTGCAACAACAATCTTTTGGGGTCTTCCGCGACGCTTGGAAGGAGCATTTTGAATTGCTGCTTTTTTTGTAACTACTTCTTTCTTAACGCTCTTTTTCTTTACCTCAAGCAACGAACTGTCTACTGCTGTTTGCTTATCGAGTTTATTTAATACATCAATAATATGCCGAAGTTTTGATTGAGTTTGCTCCAGTTCGTTTTGATAAAAACTCTTCATTTGAGCAAGTTGGGAAGGAGTAAAGGGATTGTTTTTCATTTATTTTAACTTTTAGGATTATTTACTAATGTAAATTAACTGATAATTAATGGTTTCAAATTTAAATTAACCTTTTAATAATTCAAAATAATATTTTAAATAATATTATAATATCTCGAATGTGCCATTATAATTGAGATTCAGCGGTTTTTTTAATTAAATATTTTATAAATATATTCAATTTTCTATCCTTAAGAATTGATAAAACCGTCATTTTTTTGTCGAAGCAACCTTTAACAAACTACTCTCCAGAACTTTTACAAACTAAAAAGAATTTAATTAATAAAAAAACTCCTTATAAAAAAATATGATTATCCGTAATTGTACCTATGTTTTCCATTCCAAGTCTTCAACCGCTG
>CAYZNN010000032.1:0-32722 GCA_964479665.1 uncultured Rikenellaceae bacterium
TTTAGATTTAACGCCTAAAGATAATAAATATCAGTTATCTTTACGGATACTCATAAAAAATAATTTAGAAATTACTTGACTCGAATGATTATAATACACGACATTTGATTCAATCTTATTTTCATGATTTATTCACCCTAAAACCAAAAACCAGTATGAAAACTATGAAATGGATTAAATTTTCGTTTGCTGCACTTCTTGCAGGTATGATTTTGCAAAACTGTTCTAAAGAGGAGAATGTACCTGATAGCGATTTAACCAAGGATGAAATGGCTTCGACCTTCACTGTTCGTCCCGACTTTGCAACAGTTGATACCAGGCCACAAAGTGTTATTGCCGAATTTCAGGTAACCGAAAAGCATGCTAAACCAGCTGAGTTGGATCTGAGCACCCCCAAGGGCGCAAAGTATGCACTTGTTATTGGTATTTCCGATTATGTTAGGTACTTCAAACGACCTTCAGTATTGCGACGACGATGCCATTGATTGGAAAAACCGTCTGCAAGCCGAAGGCTATACCGTAACATCTTTACTCGACCTTGCTGCTACAAAGACTGCTATTGAGGCTGCCATTAATACCCTTGCAAGCCAATCGATAGCTGGTAACGAAATAGCATTCGTATACTCGGGTCATGGTAGCAGTGGTAGCATAGTAACTTCAGACTTGTACTACATAAATAATTCATGGTTCAAAACCGTCTTTACTAATGCAAAAAGCACCAAAATGATGTTCAGTTTCGATGCGTGCCAAATTGGTGCCATGGCTACTGCTTTAAACGCTACAGGAAGGGTTATTGCTGTTGCTTCGGATACTAAATTGTATTCGTACGACGGCGATGCTACTATGAAAAATGGTGTGTTCACATACTATCAAATGCAAGGTTTCGACCAAGTTGGCTATATTTACGCAGAAGACGACTTCAAATATGCATGCGACAAAATGAAAACTTGGGCAAGCACAAGAAGACCCAAGCTAAGGGTTGCCCCATCATATGTCGATTCTTACAGCGGATTACTCGACATTTAGAAAATGGTATACTATTCTAAGAAAGGCTGAACTATAAGTTCAGCCTTTCTTTTTCTATGGTTTTTGTATGCCAAAAAGAGTTACCAATTTTTCGCTTCTGTAGGAAAAAAGGTTTAAAAGTTTTCGCTTAATAAAAAGCCAATGTATAAAGTTTCCTATTGCATAAAAAGGAATTTTATAGGTAACTTCATCAGTCATAGTTACTCCCTTTCCATCGGATTGGAACCGATGCACGTGGTGCCACATAGAGTAGGGTCCAAAGCGCTGCTCGTCGATAAAATAATCCTTTTCTTTGACATGGGTTATTTCTGTAACCCAATTGGTTCTGAAACCTGCAATGGGAGTTACCCTGTAGGTAATAATTTGACCTGCAAATATTTGTTTACTGCCCATTTCCGGTGCTATTTCGAATCGCATACAGGGAGGAAGTAATTTTTGCCAAATTATTAGGATTAGAAAAGTATTGCCAAGCTTCTTCTAAGGTGATAGGAAGGTGCTGAACACTTTTTAAAGTGTAAACACCCGAATGCCTTCTTATTTCAATCATTGCTATTAGTATGATTTATGAATCAACTATTCAATTATCTTTACAATATGTTTAATTAAAACACAACTGTATGTCTTTTGTTTTTAGAGCAAAATTGTTTTCATCGATAGTGGTTGCTTCATTACTTTTTACCCATCGTATTTACGCTCAATCATTACTTTACAAAGTAAGCGGGAAGGATTTAAAGAATAGCGTTTATCTTTTTGGAACCATACACGCAATTCCGCAATCCGATTTTTTTATCGATGATGTTGTAATAAAAAAGTTTGAAGAGGCCGAAAAGGTTTACTTCGAAATTGAGATGGACAGCCCAACAATGATGATGGAGGTTCAAACCCATATGATGATGAAGGGTATAACCATCGATCAGCTAATGACAGGTGATGATTATCAGAAACTACGACAAATTATGCTCGACTCGCTAGGGCTTCCCCTCGACTTTTTGAAGGGTGTAAAACCCATGCTCATGTCATCATTCTTTCTTTCCAAAATAGTTGGTCCCAGCTCCGTATCGTATGAGGCATTTCTAATGGCCAAAGCCATTGAATTCGAAAAGGAAATTCTGGGCATCGAAACGGTTGCCGAGCAAATGGCATACGTTGATAGCATTCCAACACAAGAGCAGGTAAAAATTCTTATGGAAACGGTTAGCGATCTTAATAAGGCCCGTAGCGAATTTCGAAAACTGATTGAAGTGTACTCTTCACGGGATGTTGAAAAAATTCATAGCTTCATAGTTGAGTCGAGTGAGGAGTACCATCAGTTTGGTAATTTTCTTTTGGCAGCCCGTAATAGGAACTGGATTCCTCGAATAATTAGCATTGCAAATACTCATAATGCTTTTATTGCTGTTGGGGCTGGCCATTTGGGTGGACCCCAAGGCGTAGTGCATTTGCTCAGGGCTGAAGGGTATACCGTTGAAATTGTTAAATAATATTTCTTAGTTTTTTGAGTACTAATCAATTAGGGTTTTGTCATGCGAAATTTATTTTTCTGGAATATGATTGTTCTGTTGCTTGCAATGCAAGCATGCACAAATTCAAGCAAAGAGGAAGTTTCCGAACTAAATTCGAAGGAAACGATTATTCTTATGCACCCTACAATTAAAAATGTTCAAACACTTCTTGAATTGGTTGATATGGGCGTTTTTCCTATGCCTAGCAATTACCAAATTATTGGTTTATTCCATCATATGGGGAGTTACAATTACATGGCAACTGCTAAGTACATAAGCGATAATAGGGTAGGGAGGGTAAAGCTCATTTCGGCAAATGGGTCACTTAATGCAGCAAATATTTATGAGATTAACGATTGTTCGCAACTTTTCGATTCGCTTTTTTCTATATCCAAGGGAGTAATTTTTATGGGAGGACCCGATTTGCCTCCGGCAACCTATGGGAGCCAAACCAATTTACTAACAGAAATTTCCGATTCGCACAGGCATTTCTCGAACTCTCGTTCCTTTACCATTTGCTTGGTAGCAGCCGTAACTCAAACCTAGAGCCACTTCTCGAGAAAAACACTAATTATTTGGTATTGGGTATTTGCTTGGGTATGCAAAGCATGAATGTTGCTACTGGGGGAACAATGTTACAGGACATCCCGACTCAAATTTACGGTAAATCAACCGTTGAGGAAGTACTTGCAATGGACCCCGAAAACCAGCATCGAAACTATTATACCAACTTGGGGCTCGAAAGCGATTTAATTTGGGGGCATTTGCACACAATACAATTCAATAATAAGAATAGTTTTTTTTCGAATTTGGCACAGGGATCTAAACCCGCCGTTTGGAGTAGCCACCATCAGTGTATCGACCAGTTGGGTATGGGTATTGAGCCTGTTGCCTGGTCGGCCGATGGCAAAATTGTTGAGGCTGTTGTACATTGTCGTTATCCTAATGTTTTAGGCGTTCAGTTTCATCCAGAAATTCCAGCACTTTTCAAGTCGTATGAAGTTTTGAAGAGAGTTCCAAAAGCCAATAATTCAGAATCGTATATCGACCTGTATGGTGGAAGCGGTGGCAAGAATTTTCATCGTGATTTCTGGAGGCATATTGCAAAAAAAATTCAATAGTACCTTTTAAAAAACAAGGGGCTGCCGAAATACTAGGCAGCCCCTTGTTTTTTATCATAGATTCAACTTACTTCATTGAAGAGCCATTTTTAAGTACCTCAACAATTTTGTTTTGAATTTCATCGGAAAGTTCGGGGTTATCCATTAAAATGGATTTAACTGCATCGCGACCTTGTCCCAGTTTGGTATCGCCATAACTGAACCATGAACCACTTTTCCTAATTATATTATTATCAACTCCTAGGTCGATAATCTCGCCAATTCGCGAAATGCCTTCCCCAAATACAATGTCGAATTCGGCTTTACGGAAAGGTGGTGCTACTTTGTTCTTCACAATTTTTACCCGTACTCGGTTGCCTGTGCTCTCTTCGCCATCTTTAAGTTGCGAAATTTTGCGAATATCAACCCTTACAGAAGAGTAGAATTTAAGTGCATTACCACCAGTGGTGGTTTCGGGATTACCGAACATAACTCCAATTTTTTCGCGCAATTGGTTTATAAAAATGCAGCAAGTATTGGTTCTAGAGATGTTGGCAGTTAGTTTTCGTAGGGCTTGCGACATGAGTCGGGCTTGAAGACCAACCTTGTTTTCACCCATTTCACCCTCAATTTCTGCTTTAGGGGTAAGTGCTGCCACCGAGTCGATAACTATAATATCGATTGCGCTCGAACGGATCAATTGATCGGCAACTTCGAGGGCTTGTTCACCACTATCGGGCTGCGAGATAAGGAGCGTTTCCACATCTACCCCCAATTTTTCTGCATAGGTGCGGTCGAATGCATGCTCGGCATCAATTATAGCTGCAATACCTCCTGCTTTTTGAGCTTCGGCAATGGCATGTATAGCTAGGGTGGTTTTACCTGACGATTCGGGGCCGTAGATTTCAATAACTCGGCCCCTAGGATATCCACCAACACCTAGTGCTAGGTCGAGTGAAATGGAACCGCTCGAAATGGTTGGAATATCGGCAACAGGTCTATCGCCCATTTTCATTATGGTACCTTTACCGTAATCCTTCTCAATTTTATCGAGAGTTAATTGCAGCGATTTAAGCTTCTCTTTGCTAATCTCTTTTTGGTCTTTTTTCTCTTTCTGGTTTTCCATAGGGTTTATTTTCATTTTTTTCCTAGTATTTTGAGTATTTGTTCAACATGCTCTTCGGTGTCCACTTTTTTAATAACTTCTTCAATTGCACCGTTAGCATCTAAAATAAATGTGGTGCGATGAATACCCATAGCGGGTTTGCCGTACATCTTTTTTTCTCCGTATACACCAAATTGGGTGGCTATGCTCTTGTCGGTATCGGCAATAAGAGAAAAGGGTAAATTGTACTTTTGAATGAACTTTTGGTGGCTTGCCTGGGTGTCGGGACTAACTCCAATTACATCGAGACCAATAGCTTTAAGTTTTTCGTATCCATCGCGAAGGCTGCATGCTTCTTTGGTACAGCCCGGTGTATCGTCCTTTGGGTAAAAATAAAGTACTATTCCTTTCCCTTTGTAATTTGAAAGTGAAATGGGTTTACCGTTCTGATCAATTCCTGAAAATATGGGGACCAAATCTCCCTTCTGTAGTGTTGTCATGGCTTTTTACAATTGGTAAAGTTAAACAATAAGAGTTAAATTTTTGACTCAATAGTTAAACGATTTATCAACATGCTTGTTCAATAGAACAAGTTTAAATATTAAACATTCATTGAATGCCTCATTTTTTATAATCTACTCCTGAATGTAAATTCTTTTAACTCTACGCGAAATGGATGTAAGTATTTCGTAGGGAATGGTTCCGAGCCAATGAGCAAAATCGGTTATGGTTGGGTTTTGTCCGAATACTACCACTTCGTCGCCCTCTTTAACGGGAATGCCCGTAACATCAACCATGCACGAGTCCATGCAAACATTCCCAATAATTGGAGCAAGCTGGCCATTAACAAGCATCTTTCCAACGCCATTGCTCAACCTTCGGTTCAGTCCATCGGCATAACCAATAGGAATGGTGGCAATAACTGAATTGCGGAGCACTTGCCCTTTTCGGTTATAGCCAACGGTTTCGCCTGCTGGCACGTTGCGGAGTTGGGCAGTAAAGGTTACCAACGAGCTCACCGTTTGAATTTTATGCTCGTGAACGGTACTAATTCCGTAGAGACCAATGCCAAGGCGAACCATATCGAACTGAGCATTGGGGAATCGCTCAATACCAGCCGAATTTAAAATGTGCCTAATGGGCTTGTAGCCAATCCCATTCATTAGCTGGCTGCTCATGGTTTCGAACTGCGCAATTTGCGAAAGCGAAAAATCGTCGTGCCCCTTTTCGTCGGCCGATGCCATATGCGATAATATGCTTGCCACCATTAGGTTAGGTATAGCCTTCAGTTTCGAAACGAGTTCGGGAATGTCGTTGGAGTTGAAGCCCAAGCGGTGCATGCCCGTGTCGAATTTAATGTGAACTGGATAGGAATTTGTACCCATTTTTTTAGCCACTTCGCTAAAACTATCGAAACTCCCAAAGCTGAAGATTTCGGGCTCGAGGTTGTGGGCAATCATGGTTTCGTAGCTTCCGAAGGCAGGATTAAGCACAACGATGGGAACCCGAATGCCCGCTTCGCGAAGGGCAACGCCCTCATCGGCAAAGGCTACCCCAAGGTAGTCGACCCGTTGGTGCTGAAGTAGGTTGGCTATTTCGAACGAACCGCTGCCATACGAAAAGGCCTTAACCATGGCCATAACCTTTACATTTGGTTTCAGCAAGCTGCGGAAGTAGTTGAGGTTATGCACTAGTGCATTCAAGTTAATTTCGAGGTAGGTTCGGTGCGTTTTCTGCTCGAGTACTGCTGAAATACGTTCGAACTCAAACGGACGGCTTCCCTTTACCAGCACTGTAGCGTTGCTAAAATGGGAAAAAGGGAAATTTCCCAGCAAATCGTTAGTATTGGCAAAAAAAAGCGCAGGAATGCTAAAACTGCTTTTGAAGGCCGAAATCTCACTCCCAACTCCAACAAAAAGGGTAATCCTTTTCTCGCGTATTAGTTTACCAACTTCGGTATACAGGTCGAGAGGTTTTCTGCCACTCTGAAGAATATCGGATAGTATTACAATTCGCTTCGTATTCCGGGCCATTTGTCCCATAAAATCGAGAGCAATGGTAAGTGAACCTAAATCGGAGTTGTAGGAGTCGTTTATAATAGTGCACCCATTTCGGCCCTCCTTCAGTTCGAGCCGCATGGCAACAGGAAGCAGCTGTTTTATCCGAAGGGCAATTTGTTCTATCGAATAATTCAGGTACAACATTAACGCTATGCAGTGCATGGCGTTCTCGAACGATGCCGAATCGGCAAACGGGATGCTCAGAGTATTTCTTTTACCCTTGTAATCTATTTCGAAGAAAGTTGAAAGACCCTGAACCTCCTTTGCTAACACTTTAACAGATGAATGTTTAGCTGTACCCCATGTAAAAAGTTCACTACCTTTTTTATGAAGTACCTGCGCCTGAGAGTCGATTATATTGTAATCGGTACAGTAAATGAGCACCTTGGAATTTGAAAACAGAATCATTTTCTCGGTGCACTTTGTTTCCATATTCAAAAAGTTCTCCTGATGCGCCGAGCCAATGTTGGTTATTATTCCAATGTTGGGTTTAACTATGGGCTCGAGATTCTGCATTTCGTTGGGTTTCGAAATGCCAGCTTCAAAAATACCCATATCGTATTGCGAATCCATTTGCAGCACCGACAGCGGTACTCCAACCTGCGAATTGAAACTTTTAGGACTACGAACCAAGCGCCTTTCGGGTGAAAGGAGTTGCGAGAGCCACTCCTTAACAATGGTTTTTCCGTTACTTCCGGTTATTCCAATTACCTGGTAACCAAATTTGGCCCTATGGTATGCCGCCAGTTTTTGCAATGCCATTAGTGTATTGGCAACAACAAGGAATGTGGCATCGGTAAATTTTTCTGTTTCAACCTCCTTGCTCACCACAAAAACCCGAACACCGCTGTTGGCGTATAACTCAGAAATAAACCGATGTCCGTCGAACCGTTCGCCAACAATGGCGAAAAAGGCAACTCCTAATCCAGTGGTAGCCGAACGGCTATCGATAGTAACATGGGTTATTGTTTGATGCGAAGTACCCACCCGACGGGCACCAATGGCTGCTGAAAGTTCGGAAACGGAGTAATGCATTTGCAATTGAACTACTTTACTGATTAAATATTGAAGCAAACTTATATAAAAATCGACTATTATTCAGTATTTTTGGTATATGAAATGCGGAAAAGTAGTGTTCGGATAAATACCCTTTATAGCGTTTTATAATGACTAATTAACACTTAAATAAATGAATGCTGCCGAGAGCGTTATATTAAGTCAGATAAAAAATATTATTAGAGAGCAAGAGCCCTCAGCAAAAATTATTCTTTATGGTTCTCGCTCAAGGGGGTCGGCTAAAAATAACTCCGATTGGGATATTTTAATTCTTATTAATAAAGATAAAATCTCCGCTGAGTTAGAGCAAAAAATTACTTACCCACTTTACGATTTAGAGTTTGACACGGGTGAAGTTATCAGCCCTACACTTTATACTGAAAAAGAATGGACTACAAAGTATCAGCACACATCCTTTTATGTTAATGTAATGAAAGAGGGAAGATTAATATGATTAATTATCAACCCGTAGATTTTATAGCTTATCGAATCAATAGGGCTAAAGAAACAATTTCTGAAGTTCAAAAGCACATTGATAATTGCTATTGGAATACAGCAATAAACCGAATGTACTATGCTTGTTTCTACGCATTGAGTGCACTATTCATTAAATATAATATCGAAACATCATCTCATTCTGGAGTTCGTTTCTTATTTGGTCAGCATTTTGTAAAAACAGGAATAATCGATAGGGATATGGCCAAACACTTCACCGACCTTTTTGAAAAAAGACAGAAAGGAGATTATAACGATTTTTTCGACTATGACCAAGAAACAGTATTACGCTTGTATCCAAAATCGAAAAAATTTGTGGAACTAATTGAAAGTTTGCTTTAATCACAACAACCCCAATCGTTTCAGCGTTTTTTGAGTTGGGATTCCGTTGCTATCGAATCCTCGGATGGAGTAGAATTTCCTGAGCATTTTATTTAGGGGTATGGGCCTTTTTTTGGTATCGCTCTTTCGAAAATCGTTCATCAATTTTTGTGGTAGCTTATCGTCCTTTATGCTAATCCCCTCGCGTGTATTCATGTAGCGCTCTAGCACATAAATTCGCTCGCCTGCTTTAAGTATTTGGCTGTTACTTAGGCTAATTCCTGTTATAGCGCTCCACATGCGGGTGTATAAGCTGTAATCGATTAACCTTATGGCCACCGGATGAACATATTGCATTAGCAATGCTAATAAGGGTTTTGGAGTGTATTTCACCAATGGCGGTTCGAGCATGTAAGCAAACTGCGTAAATGTGCATGTGTGCAGCGAATCGATAATCTCTTTCATATTCTGAAGAAATGCCACATATGCCGCTTTCCCTGTTACTTTATTGGGGTTTAGTAGATTGAATAGAACCTCCTGTGCAATGAGGTAGGCATTCAAATGGCAGCCACCCCTATTGGCCACCGAGTAGGAAAGGGCCTGCCCGAATGAGCCCCGCGAATCGTAAGCCGACAACTCTAACCCCTTGGTTTGAATGGCAAAATCATCGCCTCCAAATTTTTGGCTTGCGCTGCGTGCGCCCTGCGCTAAGTCTTTTCCAATGCCATTTCCATAGGCTATGTCGTTAATGGCTTGTTCAACAGCCTGCGTATTGCCAAATTCTAAGTTGGTATCGATTAATCCTTTTTGCGTTGCCTCAATGGCCCACCCAATGGTGCCTCCCACCGAAATGGTGTCCATGCCCAGTTCGCCGCATAAATGGCCAAGTTTGGCCACAGCAACTGGGTCGAAAATACCGAGGTTGGAGCCAATGAGTCCAACAGTTTCGTACTCGGGAATAGCTATAATTTCGTCGTTAAACTTACCCTTGTGACCACACAGAATGGTGCAGGGCTTGCAGGTGTGAAATTTTGAATGGAACGACTCCTTATAGTTTTCGCCCGTTAGCGACTGGTATTGGGGGTGCGAACCATCGGAGAAGTTGTTAACGGACAAAATATTTGCCTCGTTACAAGGTACCACATTGGCCGTTGTACCCAATTGCCGGTAGGCAACCGAAGTAGTTTTGTTCGAGTTTATTTGCTTTGTAGCAAGTTTTCGGGCCTTCTCGAATTCATCCTTATAAGTCGGTTCAATTTTGTACTCGCTACCTTTGGCAACGATTCCTTTAACGTTTTTCGACCCAAAAACTGCACCAATGCCCCCTCTACCCAAAAACCTGTGCCCCGATAGCACATTGGCAAAGCGAACCAGTTTTTCGCCAGCAGGCCCAATGGCCAATGCACCCCCTAAAGCGGCAAGTTCATCGTGCGCTTCGAACGATTTTTTACCCCATAGGTGCGCAGCATCGCGTACTTCAACCCCATTCGAGTCGATATAAATGTACGAGGGTTGCTTTGCTTTTCCCATTAAAATTAATCCATCCCAACCCGATGTTTTCAGGCTCATTCCAAAAGGGCCACCGCACGAGGCCGATACCATAATACCGGTTAGGGGCGATTTGGTAACTGCCGACCAACGACCCGAGCAAGGTGCGCCAGTACCCATGAAAACGCCTGGCATGATGGCTATTGCATTTTCCTCGGAAAGAGGATCAATTCCTACCTTCAGCCTGTCGTACAGTAACTTAAGTCCAAGCCCTTTGCTGCCTATGAATTCCTTGCGAAGTTCGGCCGATATTTTGATAACCTGTGTTTGCCCAGTTGAAAGGTTAACCTCGAGAACCTTATTACTTGTGCCAATTATTGTTTGCATGCCTTGCGAGTTATTCTTTATGTCCCTCAAAATGCTCCATTGTTTTGTAAATTCCCATTACATTGCCAATTAGCCAATCGAAAAGCCAAATGGGTAGAAGTCCCTGACCAAACCTTACAAACCTTACGCTCCATGGCATGCTCAGAAAAATTCGGGTTCGCTCAATGGCTCTTATAATCTTTTTAGCAACCCGTTCGGGTTTTAAAATGGGAACTATCGACTTAACCCCATCGAACATGCCAGTGTTAATGTAATAGGGGGTTACAGTTGTTACGCCAATGTTCAGTTTCAATTGCTGCATTTCAATTCGTAAACTGTCAGACCAGCCCGTAACCGCCCACTTACTAGCAACGTAAACCGACATTTTCGGGTTCGAAATAAGCCCTGCCGATGAAGCAATATTGCATATATGTCCCATGTTTTGCTTCACCATGGCTGGTAAAAACTCGCTTGCAATGTACATGGGGGCATTGGCGTTAATGTTCATTGTGCGAGCAATTTCGGTAGGTGTATGATCGGCAAAGTACTTTCCAACCACAATTCCCGCATTGTTTATAAGAATATCAATTGTCCCTTCGGTTTCGAGTACTAGCTTGGCAGTCGATTTAACCTGCTCAATGTCCGAAACATCGACTTTATATCCTTTTAGGTAACCTATGTTCTGAAACTCGCCAACTGTTTCATTAATTTTCTCTTGGTTAATATCCCAAATTATCAGTTTGCCCCCTTTTTCGAGAACCAATTTCCCCATTATTTTCCCAATACCGGCTGCCCCTCCGGTTATTAGCACTTTTGTACCCTGCTGAATTTTCATTTTGCAATAGATTTTTAATTCTTAGATTTTAACAACTCACAATTTACAAAAATCAATGAATCATCAATGAACAACGAGAACCGACCCTTCTGGGGCCTCAGGGCAAGCAACTGACCCTTCGTGAGCTTTAAGCAAGCAACTGACAACTTATAACCTTCAACTAACCATCATTCCCCCAGCAATCGGTCTATATCCTTTAAAAGTTCATCATTTACCTCAGTTCGAGGCTTTGCAATGTGTCCATCTCTGTCGATTAAAACGTAGGCTGGAATTGAAAAGGCCATATATGGTTCAACCTCATTGCGGCTCGCATTGTCCATTGCAAGACAGTGCACTCCCGGAAAGGGTTTTCCGCTTAAAAACGTAATTGCCAAATTGCCTTTGCCCTCAATAAAATTGCGCCACTCCGCAGCGCTGTTGCGTTCCATTGCCACATAAATAAACTCTACATCCTTATTGCGAAAGGTTTGCTGCATTTTCAAATGCTTTTGGGTTGCATCAAGGCAAGGGCCGCACCAAGTTGCCCAAAAGGCAAGAAAAATAACCCTCCCTTTATAATCGGATAGCTGCACATTATTACCACTGCTGCTTATAAGCGAAAAATTGGGGGCCATTTCGCCGGGCTTTAGCTTGGAAACCCGACTGCGCCAGTTCGAAAGAAACTTATTTAAAGTTGAAACCCCAACGTTACACGAATACAGGCTATCGAACTGTTCGATAGTACTAAAAAACGAGGACGAGTAAAGAAATTGCGAAGTTTGCGAAGTTATCGATGCGAGAGCAGCCTTTTGAACCGTTCCGCTTAACTGTTCATTGGCCAATTTAATGTAACTTTCGTAGGAATGATTGCCTACTGAATTGGGGTTAAGCCTATTGAGCGTAATACTCATCCATAATTCGGCCAGCTGCGAGTATGCAGGAAGAAACCAGTACTCTTTATAGGTTTCGAGAACCGTTTTGCCATCAGCTAAGCCATTATTACTGTATAACGATGCATTGAAATGCCAGTTGGAGTTAAACTCTTGATATTGAATGGCCCTTGCCATATGTACTGCCAATTTCAGGTCGATTTCGGCCTTAATAAAATTAACAGCATATTCGGTTGGACTGTGAAGTTGAGCAATTGAGTCGAGTTGCTCCACCAGACTTGTGCGGTATTCATTTATAAGGGTAGAAAAATTCACGAATGGCTGATTAAAAATATCGGGATTTCTAAATCTCTTGACGAGAAGCGTTCGTGCATGAATAAGCAGATTGTTTACCGATGCATTGTTACCTTCAAAGGTAAGGTCGAGCGAGTTGAAATGCGAAAGAGTGACTGATAAATGTTTGGCACCTTGGGTAATAATAGGAAAGGTAGTAACAAATTCGCTTCTATTATCTACAAAATAAAGAGCACCAACACTTTTCTGAAATTTTAAATTGAAATTACCCAAACTATCGGTAATTACAGAATCGGTTGGCAATCCGATCAGATTATTACGAAAAACGCTATCGGCACTATATAAATAAAGCATTTGATTGGCGTAGCCATGAATAGTACCCGTTAATTTAATGGGCTGCTCCTTTTTGCAGGAAACAGCTATTAATAATGAAATCGAAAGGATGATTATTGGTTTCCTTGCTATCATGCCAATAATAAATAGATCTTCATTATATAGTAACTGAAGGATTGAATTGGGAAACTTAACTACTCCAAACCCTCTTCATCCTCAGCGCTTAACCCTTTTATCGAGCTAAAACCTTCAACCACAACAACAACTTCACCTTTTACGGTTCTCTTACTAAAGACACCAATAAGTTCAATCAAAGTACCACGCTGGGTTTCCTCAAAGAGTTTGGATAGTTCGCGCGATACGCTGGCCCTTCGATTGTCACCCATTGCTTCGGCCAGCTGTTCGAGTAGTTTCACCAGCCGGAATGGCGATTCGTAAAAAACAATGGTTCGCGCCTCGTTGGCGAGTGCTGCTATTCGTTTGGTTCGCCCCTTTTTTTGGGGTAAAAAACCCTCGAACAGAAAACGGTCGCACGGAAGTCCGCTAACCACCAGTGCAGGAATGAATGCTGTTGCTCCCGGAAGGCATTCTACCTCGAGTTGCTGCTCAATGCAAGTTCTAACCAGAAGAAATCCTGGGTCGGAGATGCCTGGTGTTCCGGCATCGGAAATGAGCGCAACATTTTGTCCTGCAGCTATCCGTTCTGCAACCGTTTCAACGGTTTTGTGCTCGTTAAATTTATGGTGCGACCAGAGCGGAACCCGAATATTGAAATGCTTCAGGAGTGCACCGCTGGTGCGGGTATCCTCGCATAGAATGATGGATGCCTCCTTTAATACCTTTAGTGCTCGAAGGGTCATATCATCGAGGTTACCAATTGGAGTGGGTACTATATACAATTTTCCCATGGCTGTTAATTTGCCAAAAGCTTGCGTCTAACCAGTTCCAAAAGTCGATTGGCGGCATCATTATTTTCGTCCCAATGAAAATTTTCCTGAACAAAAATGAGTGCGTCGTTTATATCGGTAAATTCGTTTAGCTTTTTAATTGTTGTACTGTATAGTTCAGCGTTGCCATTGAATAGTTCCTTTGTATAAAGAAACTTATCGTTAATACCAATGGCCTTGGTAAGGTCGCTAATAGGCTTGTTCTGCATTTTAGAGGCAACATCCTTTTTAGGTGTCCCAATGGTTTCATTTCTATATTTTCGGCTATCCTTAAATTTGTCGGCCAGAATTTCGCCCTGAACAAGGATATGTGTTTCTATAGTTGAAGATTGGTGGCTCAGGGTTGAATCACTAGACTTAGGATTTGAAACAGCCTTTTCTACCTTTTCAGCAATAGGTTTCTCCTCAGAACTTATAATTGGTTCTGTTTTTACTTCCTGCTTTACCGACTCCGACCTCATGGTAACAACAATGGGCTCCTGTTTTATGGTTTCAATTTTCTCGGTGCGTGTTTTCTTTTCCTCCTGAAAACTTTCATTAGCGATTTCAACCGGAGGCGTTTTAACCGGCCTTTCGAACGTCAGTTCGTCATATACCCTACGAAGTTTTTCGAGAATTAAGTCGCGGTCGATTGACGAAAGGTTTCCCTTTTCAAGAGCAACACCCATTAACTGTTGTGCCTCAGTTATTCGTTGGTGAGCATTCTTTAGTGTTGTCAAATTATCCATAGTTATCAACATTTCAGCTTCAAAAATAAGTTTTTACATACTTTTGTAAAGCTAACGAAGATAATTCTTTTTATTGCAATGCATTTTCTAGAAAATTCTATTGGGGGTCCAAATCGACGCGGATGGATTGAGGTCATTTGCGGGTCGATGTTCTCAGGTAAAACCGAGGAGCTTATCCGACGCCTTAAGCGCGCCAAATTTGCTAAGCAGAATGTGGAGATTTTTAAACCCCAAATCGACACTCGCTACTCCGAAGAGGATGTTGTGTCGCACGATGCCAATGCCATTCGCTGTACTCCAGTTACATCGTCGGGTAACATTCTGCTCATGTCGTCGCAGGTAGATGTTATTGGGATTGATGAAGCCCAATTTTTCGATAATAATTTGGCTGAGGTATGTAACAAGTTGGCCGATATGGGTATACGCGTAATTGTTGCGGGCCTCGATATGGATTTCAGGGGGAATCCATTTGGCCCTATGCCCCATATAATGGCATGCGCCGAGTACGTAACAAAGGTTCATGCCATTTGCGTAAAGTGTGGAAATTTAGCTCAGTACTCGCATCGTACCATCCAGGTCGATAAACTGGTGGTGCTTGGTGAAACCGAATCGTACGAACCCCTTTGCAGGGGCTGCTACAACGAGGTTATGGGCAAATCTTTAGTTAACAAAAAGTAATACTAGTAGTATAAGTCCCTTTCGCCCCTTTTTATTCGTTCAATTCTACGCCTAATCTCCTCGGGGGTTCCGTGTCCATCGAGTTCGTTTAGGGTTTTATCAATTAGTTTCCACCCTTTTTCTTGCACTTCAGGCGTTGCATAGTCAATTAAATACTCTGTTAGGGTAAGGAGTGCATTGGGAGTACAGAATCGTTTTATAAAACCTGGAACCGAAAACTCCATGAAATGTTCTCCAGTCCGGCCCAATCGGTAGCATGCTGTACAGAACGAAGGAATGTAGTTGTTGGCAACCAATTCATCAATTACTTCTCCCAACGAACGATTGTCGTTTATTAGAAACTGTTCGCGTGTAAGGTTTTGGGTTTCGTTTTTCGATTGAGCATACGAACCCAATTCGATTTTTGTACCCCCATCGATTTGCGACACTCCAAATTGCAGCACGTGCTTACGAACGGAAACCGATTCGCGAGCAGTAAGAATCATGCCAGTGTATGGAACTGCCAAGCGAAGTATGGCCACCAATTTAACAAAGTCGTTGTCGGAAACTAAATAATCGTCGGTTACATTAATTGAAGAGGCAGACTGAATTCGTGGGAACGAGATGGTGTGGGGCCCCACGTTGTAACAGGCTTCCAGATGGTTGGTATGTCTTACAAGCGAAAGTACTTCAAAGCGCCAGTCGTAAAGTCCGAATAATACACCAATACCAACATCATCTAATCCTGCCTCCTGCGCTCTGTCGAGCGAGGTTAACCGCCATTCATAGTCGCGTTTTTTACCCCCCAAATGGTACTTTGCGTATGCTTCGGGATGGTAAGTTTCCTGAAAAATCTGGTAGGTTCCAATACCTGCTTCTTTAACTACTTTGAAACCTTCTATGTCCATGGGTGCTGCATTAATATTCACCCTTCGAATTTCACCATTACCTTTCTTAACTCCATAAACTAACCGAGTGGTGTGTGCAATATATTCGGGGGAGTAGCGCGGGTGTTCGCCAAAAACCAGAATCAAACGCTTTTGGCCATTATCCTCAAGGGCTTCAACTTCCTGCACAATTTCATTGTCGGAAAGCGTGGTGCGTATTGCTTCCTTGTTCGATGCCCTGAAACCGCAGTATGCACAATTGTTGGTGCAACTATTGCCAATGTACAAAGGGGCAAACAGAACGATTCGGTTTCCATAAACCTGTTCTTTTAGGGTACGTGCCCCCCGAAGGATTTCTTCTACCAAATTGGGGTCGGTTGTATTTACTAGTACTGCAGTTTCTTCAAGATTCAACCGATTTTTGGCTAACGCTTTAGCAATTATTTGCTTAACTCGCTCCTGGGTGGGTTGGGCTTTGTTTATGAAGTCCCAAATTTCATCAACATCAATGAATGGCTTCATAGGCTCATCGGCCAACCGATACTTTTCTGGTGAAAATTTCATGGCATTTTTCCTTTAAATGTTCTTTAAATCTGCCGGTGATTCGGAATTTAAAGGGTTGCCCTTCATCATCATCGATTTCACCTGAACCCCCTCCAACTTTCCAATTGGCCCAGTTAGCGCTCCAATCTCATCGGAGTTACCCTGTAAAACCAAGGAAATAATACTTACTCCTCTGTCGATTAAAGGAATACCCTGACGGCCAATAATAACATCGGCATGTGCGGTGAGAATCTGATTGAGTTTATTCACGCTCTCCTTGTTTTCAACTAGAATGAGCGCTGCTCCGAGTCGCCTTTCCATTAGATTAATCTCCTCTGGATTAGTTTTTGTAGTTATGGGTCCTTAGCATTGATAAGTCGCTGCTTCAGACAATGAGATACGTTTGTTATACGAAAAACAATGAGCAAAGATACAGCTTACAACAATACAATGGAAGGGTTACGAGTTTTTTATTTATATTTTCAAAAAGCTAAGTCTTTTATAGCAGTTGAAAAAATATGGCTAATTTTGTTTCATAAAACCTACTCACTATGAAATCTGCATTTAACAGAATAACCATACTAATGGTGCTGGTTATAGTACCAAAACTATTATTTTCGCAGGGTTACCAGTTTGGTATATTTGTCGACCCACAGTTGGCATGGTTCAATTCCGACACAAAAAAATTTACTTCCAACGGTTCGATACTTGGATACGATATCGGATTTGCCGGCGAACGCTATTTTGCTCAAAGGTACGCTATGCTTTTTGGGCTATCGCTCGAGAGCTTGGGGGGCAACCTTAAATACAACGAAATTGGCTTTAACATAATAACTCGCGATGGATCATACCCTATTGCTGCCAACAGTAATGTGGAGTATAGAGGGCAATACATAAATGCCCCCATAGGATTAAAATTTAGAACAGTTGAAATTGGATATCTGAGCATTTTTGCTCAGGTTGCCATAAAGGGTCATTTCAAATTGAAGGGATTTGTTTGGGAAAAATCGAGTGGAATCGATAAAGAGGTTGTTTCAAACGATCAGGTTCATTGGGTCTTTGCCAGCTTCAGCATTGGAGCCGGAATTGAGCACTCTCTGGGTGGGCCTTCGGCTATTCAAACGGGTATTCAATTTACCAATAGTTTTACTCCTGTATACAAGGCAGGGCATGGACACATAGGCGTGGCAAGCCTTTCGTTACGTGTTGGTTTGGTTTTCTAATCGTATAAGCAGATTTTGAAGTAAATGAAAATAGCAATTGCCCAAATTAACCCTATAGTAAACGATTTTGAAGGGAATAGGAGCCAGATAATCAATGCAATTAGCAAGGCAAAAAATTTGGGTGCTCAGCTGGTGGTTTTTCCAGAACTGTCGGTTTGTGGCTACCCGCCTCACGATTTGCTCGATCGTCCTGATTTTATTGAAAAGTGCCTAGATGCTGTTGAAACCATAGCAAGGAATTGTTTCGGTATTTTTGCCATAGTTGGCGCTCCAGCGCCAAACAATGCCACTCAAGGGAAACTACTATTCAATTCGGCTTTCCTTTTGGGTGAAGAAAAAATTATTAGCATTCACCATAAGGCACTTTTACCTACTTATGATATTTTCGACGAGTACCGTTATTTTGAGCCAAACACTGAGTTTAGGGTTGCCGAATTGAATACTAAACGATTTGCAATAACCGTTTGTGAGGATCTGTGGGATGACCAGCCGCTTTCATCGGCAGTTAGGCGAAGCAAACTTTACAAAGTTTCGCCCATGGCTGAATTGGCCAAGCAGAACCCCGAAATTATTATAAATCTTGCAGCTTCACCATTTTCGTCGGACAACTACCAGAGGAGAGTTGAAGTTTTCAAACGAACAACCCATAGGTTCGGATTACCAGTTGTTTACGTTAATCAGGTAGGGGCTAATACCGATTTGGTTTTCGATGGCGGCTCTATGGTGATTAGCGGAAAAGGCAGCGTGGTTCTACTCCTTAAGCGATTCGAAGAGGATTTGCAACTTATCGATACCGAAAAAATTGATTCGATGCCTGCCATAGAGGTGTTTAACAATGAGCAACGCATTGAACAAATTTATAAAGCACTGGTGCTGGGAATTGCCGACTACTTTAGGAAAATGGGATTTTCGAAAGCTACGCTTGGGCTATCGGGGGGTATCGATTCAGCTGTTGTGCTGTGCCTAGCTCAGAAAGCGCTTGGAAACGAAAATCTTAGGGTTCTTCTGTTGCCTTCGCAATATTCATCGGAACATTCTATCTCCGATGCAGTAAAGCTGGCTAACAAGCTGAATGTTCAATACGATATTATTAGTATTGAGGAAACTTATATTCAAGTCAGTAGGAGTTTGCATTCTCTGTTCAATGGCCTACCCCAGAATTTAACCGAGGAGAACATTCAGGCTCGGGTTAGGGGAGTTATGCTCATGGCGCTTTCCAATAAATTTGGCCATTTGCTCCTGAATACATCTAATAAGAGCGAAGCTGCGGTTGGGTATGGAACATTGTATGGCGACATGTGCGGAGCATTGAGCGTTCTTGGCGATGTATACAAAACCGATGTTTATGCGCTTGCAAAATATATAAATCGAGAAGAAGAAATAATTCCCCTAAACACCATAGTTAAACCGCCTTCGGCGGAATTGCGTCCTGACCAAAAAGATTCCGATTCGCTGCCCGAGTACGAAATACTGGATAGAATTCTTTACCTATACATTGAGGAGGGTATAAGCGAAAATGAGATTATAGTCGAAGGTTTCGATGTGGCAACGGTTAGGCAAACAATAAAACTTGTTAATATGAATGAGTACAAGCGATTTCAAAGTCCACCCATATTGCGGGTAAGTTCGAAAGCATTTGGCTTTGGACGAAAAATGCCGCTGGTGGCTAAATATTGAAAATTGCTATCCGAGGTTACTGATCCTTTCCAGTTTATAGGGGTCAATTATTTTTATCCTTCGTCCATCTAACTCCAAAACACCCTCATCGGCAAAAGCCGAAAGGGTTCTAATGGCATTTGATGTGGTCATGTTCGAGAGGCTAGCCAAATCTTCGCGCGAAAGGTAAACCTTAATGGTCTCGCCATCGTCTTCTAATCCGTACGTGTCGCGAAGAAATACAAGCGATTCGGCTAGGCGGCCGCGTATGTGTTTTTGGGTTAAGGTTACCGTTCGGTTGTTCGAAAAGCCCAACTCGGTAGCAAGCGATTTTAGAATATGATAGGTCAGCAGGGCATTGCTTTTCAGAACCTTAAGGAAATTACTTTTTTCAATTTCACAAATAATGCTGTCTTCAATGGCTTGAGCCGATGCAATATGATTTTCATCGGCAAAAAGAGCACGGTAGCCAATAAAACTCATTGGTTTAGCCATTCGTACAATTTGGTCGCGTCCCCCAACACCCTCTTTGTAAATTTTTACCTTTCCCTTGTATAGGCAAACAAGCCCCGAAGGAACATCACCATCGCGGTAAATAATCTCTCCTTTCTTGTAGGTAGAGCAGGTAAAGTACTTACGTAAAAGTTCTTTTTCCTTTGGCTTAAGGCCAATAAGTAGCGAGCAAACTCCTTCAAATGCACTATCTAAATCGCTCTTTGTAAGCACCATAACAAATACTTTAATTATTTTTAAGCCACGAAATGTAATTGTACTGCAAATATATACTTTTTTATGTTCTTCAGCATGTTAAGCTTTAATTTACTGTCATGCATTGCTTACAGTGTTATTGAAATTACTCAAAAAGAAAAAGCCCAATCCCATTGCGAATTGGACTTTGAAAAGAATATTTAGAGAATTAAGCAAAGTGCATCTTTAAGCGTGCAACCCACTCTTTAATTCTGCGATCGGTAAGGTCGGCTTCAAAGTCTTCGTCAATGGGTAGGCCAATAAACTCGTTACCAAAAAGTGCTTCCGATTCTTTGAATTCGTACTCGCAGGTAGGAACTTTACCAATAATATTGGCATTGTGCTTCAACATTTCTTTGGCAAGTACACCCATAGCATCTGCAAACATCATAGGGTAGGTTATATGGTCTCCTAGTCCGAATAGGGCAAAGGTTTTGCCTTTATAGTTGATTTTTTCGAGTTCAGACCGAAATATATCCCAGTCGGGCTTGGGTTTGTCCGATTGCCATGTTTCTTTTCCAATTGTAGAGCAGCCAAATATAATATTCTCGTATTTATCAATATCGGCTGCAGTACATTCCTTAATAGGCATTAAATCGGCATGATTTTCACCAAAGGCTGCCTGAATTTTTTTGGCAACACGCTCGGTAGAACCACCTGAAGGGCCGTAGAAAATTCCAATTTTTTTCATAACTGTAATGTTTGCTATTTTGTGTGGATAACATGTATCGATTAGCTCACATACAAATATAGAAAATTGATTTGGAATACTTATTAAGTAATAGATAATAATACTTATTTAACCCCATTACCAAACGGTACAGTAACACCAACAGTAGGTAATCCATAGAGACCATCCATTTCTTTCGCAAAGGGTAAATAGAGTCCAAAATCGAGGCCCACCTTTTTAATTACATAGCGGTATCCGAAGGATAAAACAAGCATGTCAAATTCACCACCAAATGGCATGTAGTAGCTTTCGGTTAGGAAATAACCTCGTGAGGTAACGCGTGCCATCCCATTTATGTTGATTACAGGCTTATCGGCCCAACCGCTCGAAGAGTATCCCCAACCCAATGCAAGGCTAAGGTTTTTATTCCCATCGCCCAGCGTTAGCGTACCGAATGCAATACCGAAATTCGATTCAGATGCACCTAGGACTGTTCCCGCAAAAATACCGGCCCCCAAGTTAACTTTGTCCTTGTTCAATGGGAAAAGAAAACTTTGGAACAATCCATACAGGGGTGTATCCTTCGGCTCCAAAAAGGAATAAGGGTATTGTTCCGGCGCTTACCGAAAACTTATTTGTGAACCCATAGGATAGTTGATTATAAAAAACCCATATGTTTTGGTAGTAGCCCTCAGCAGCTTTCAATCCGTAACCATTTGGAGTCCATAAGTAACGGGTTGCCTGTGGGTTATCGTCCCAAAGGGCGCCCTCAACCAACTTGGAACTCTCAACCTCGCTTCTTTTAACAATTATGTTTTTACGCAGCGATATTTCGCCAAAATTTTCGGTATTTATAACCAACTTTTCGTCGTCTTCGCTGACAAGTATTCCAACAAATTCATTACCATCCTTGGTTTCAATCTTTAGGAGGTTAGTCTTGTCCTGCGCATTAGTTTGTGAAAAGGCCGTAAAAACCAATGCTATAATGAAAAAATCGCTTTTGTTTTCATTTTTTCAGGTTTTTGGGTTACAATTAAATCAGCAACGTAACTATGAGGTTGTTTTTACTATTCAGTTTTTTACCATGCAACTCCGAATGCTATGGTAGGAGTAGGAAAAAACACTGGAAGATCGATAAACGAATTTTCACCAGATTTTCCCAAATAGTAGGTAGTAAATCCCAATTCATTTTTTACAAAAAAAAGACCCCCATCTCGGAGGTCTTTTAAGCAAATTAAAATATTTCTTAAAAACGTGGTTTAAAAATATTCGAAAAGGCTTCCGATGCTTCCTTCGAAATCCAATCCCACCTTCGAATTATTAAAACGATTAGAATAATAACCGTTCCTATTAGAAGCCACTCGGTGGGCGTCAGATTTTTTATTCGATCGGTTAGTTTGCTCATGTGCTTACTTTTCAATTCGTATTCGGGCATCAACGGCCACAACTCTATCTTTTCTACCTAGTAAAGGGTTTAAATCCATTTCGAAAATCTCTGGGGCTGCTATTACCAACGCTGAAACCCTTGAAACCATTTCGGCAAAATGCTGTTCATTAACAGGCTCCTGTCCGCGAACACCTTGCAATATCTTGTAACCTTTTAAGCGCTGAATCATATCCAATGCTTCGGTTTGGGATATTGGGGCAAGTCCGGCGTTTACATCCTTTAAAACCTCAATGAATATTCCACCTAGTCCACAAAGAACCATATGACCGAATTTATCCTCGCGTTTTGCACCCACAAATAGTTCAACACCAGAAAGCATAGGTTGAATAAGAATTGCGGTGGTATCCTTAATTCTTATCATTCGCTCAAACTCGCGGGTAACGGTTTCGGAATCCTTTACATTAAGAACCACTCCGCCCACATCGGATTTATGAACGGGGCCTACTACCTTCATTACCACTGGAAATCCCAACCTTTGAGCCGATTGAACGGCCGTTTCGGCCGAAATTACCACCGCTTCGCCTGCACGGGTAATTCCAGCAGCATCGAGCAGTTCCTGAAGTTTATCGGGTGCTAGGTAGCCATTACCAACGCTATCGATAACCTTGCGAATAGTTGTTGTATTAACTTCAGGTAAATGTGGTTTCGATTCTTGGGGTTTTGGAGTGAAGAATACTTTTGCTAAAGCATTTCCGAAAACTACCTCATCGGGGAAATTTACCCTTCCTTTGGCAAGAAAGTGAGCAATTTCGTCTTTCACATTTATAATAGAAGGAAGAATTGGATAAATGGGCTTTTTGCACTCCTTCATTTTGCGGTCGAGCAGGTCGTACACATCGAAAACAGGGAAAAGCCCAGGACTACCAAATATAACGGCCATGGCATCAACATTATCGAAGTCGTTTTCGCAAGCATCGATAATATGCCCAAGTTGCTCGGCGGTGCCAGTGGCCAGAAAATCGATTGGATTAGCAACCGATGAGCCTGGGTAAAGTTTCTCTAAAAGGGCTTTGGCCACTGGTCCTTCAATGGTTGGCACCTCGAGCTTGTTGTTCGAGAGCGAGTCGGTTAGCATTACGGCAGGGCCACCTGCGTGGGTTATAATGGCAATGCGCTTTCCCTTTAGCTCGGGGTGCATAAAAATGGCTGCTACTGTGGCTAGCTCATCGCGACCGCTGCAACGTACAATTCCTGCCTTGCGAAAAAGGGCCTCAACAGCCACATCGCTACTGGCAAGGGCTCCGGTGTGTGAACTGGCAGCCCGGCTTCCGGCTTCCGATCCACCCGACTTGATGGCCGCTATGCGACAGCCTTTTCTTACTAACGACGAGGCGTGCTTTAGCAGTTTATCGGGTTTGTTGACGCTTTCCACGTAAAGTAATTTAATTCGCGAGCTGGTTTTGGGGTCGAAACTTGTGTCCATATGCTCCAAAATATCTTCTACCCCCAATTGTGCGCTATTGCCAACCGAGTAAACCGACGAAAAAGTTAGCCCTTTTGGCAATCCGGCTTCCATAATAAAAACCGCAGTAGCTCCCGATCCCGAAATAAAATCGATTCCCATGGGATCGAGTTTGGGAACGGGAGTTGTAAACACGCCAGCGTAGTTTGAATTCATAACCCCAATGCAGTTGGGGCCAATGAGGCAACCTCCGGTTGCATTGATTGTTTCAACAATTTGCTCTTCGAGTTTGGCTCCCTCTTTGCTCTCCTCGTGAAAGCCAGCCGAAAGAATTATAAACGCCCGCGTTTCCTTTTGCTTTGCAAGTATTTCGACGGTTTGTGGGCAGAATTTTGCTGCAATGGCCAGAATGGCCAAATCGACCTGGGGCAAATCGGAAACCTCGCGGTACGATTTAACGCCCTGTACGGTATCGAGCTTAGGGTTTACAACGTAAAGGTTGCATTGGAAGTTGTTATCGATAAGGTTCTTTAGAACCTTTCCACCGGGTTTCTGAACATCGTCGGAACCTCCAACGACAACTATGCTGCGGGGATTAAGTAACTGCTGGGTAATCATTATTTAAACGTGTTATTCTAAGTTGACCAACTTATTTGCCTGTATTCAAACTCTGCGACCATATGAAACTAAATAGCGGAGTTACAATTAACGAAACCAACATGCCTATGGTGCCTGCCTGTGGCGAGGGCATTCCAATAAAATAGAGTATAAGGCAGGTTGCAAGTCCTAGTATCCCAGATGATAGGCCGCCAAATCGGTTTACAGATTTTGTAAAGAGCCCCCAAACAAATGGGCCTAAAAAGAAAGAACCTATGGCACCCCAAGAAACACCCAGTATAGCCACAATTGAATCGATGTTTAGGTATGCTAAAGCAACCGAAACAAATACAAAGAAAATGCTCATAACCCTCATCATGAGTGTTAACGACTTGTCGCCTATTTTCCTATTAATAAAGCCGGAGTAAAAGTCCTTTGTAAACGACGAACTCGAAATTAGCACAAGAGCAGCCAATGTGGACATGGAGGCCGAAAGCATAAGCAGTAAAATTATAATCGAGAGCCCCTGTGGTATTACGTTGGTTAACATTTCGGGCATGAGCCTATCGAAAATTGGAGCCCCATCTTTAAATACAATTGGTGTATTTTCGGGAGTAATAAACACACGGGTTGTTGAACCAACAAAGTATGCAACCCCTCCGATAAGCAAAGCAAAAACAGTTGAGGCAACCATGCCTACTTTAACCGATTTCTTATCGCGAATGGCATAGAACTTTTGAACCAGTTGAGGCATGGCAAAAGGTGCTACGCTAGTTAAAAATACCAGCGAAAGCAGAGGCCACCAGCCCGGAGGGCCAACGAGTTCGGTTAGTTTAGGTTTAATTGCAGCTAGAGTTTCGGTAATATTGGCAAGACCACCACCCTTATTAACGGTGCTGAAGTAGAGAATAATAACGCCAACTGTCATTATCAACCCAAAAATCATATCGATCATGGCCATCGATTTGTATCCACCCATTGAGAGGTACAATGCGGTAAATACGCCCATAAACAGCAGTGCATATTCGTACTGAATGCCAAAACTTGAAGTAAAGAGATACGACAGCCCCATGAATACGGCAGCTGAGTAGGGAATCATAAATACGAATATTACAATTGATGCCAAAAGTTTGAAGAATGGACTACTGTATCGCTTCTCGAGAAATTCGCTCATTGTAGCAACACCGTATTCCGACGACATTTTCTTTATACGCCAACCGAAGAGAGCCCATACGCCAAAAACGCCCAGAAAGGCGTTAAAAACGGCAACCCACAAACCCGAGTAGCCAAAATTCCACCCAATTTGGCCAGCAAAACCTATGAAAAGCACAGCCGAGAAGTAGGCTGTTCCATAGGAGAAGGCACTCATCCAGGGACCAACATTGCCTCCGCCCAGAAAGAAGTCGTTAAACGATTTTGTTTTACGTAAACCAATAATTCCAACGGCAAGAATCATGATTGCGTAAAGGGTTATAACAATTATTTTAAGAGTCATTTGTGGAACTTTTTAAATGGAATTATTTTTTATCGGCAGCAAACTTACAAAAACTTTTTTGGGTTGCAATTTGTTAAACAACTTGGCTATTGATGGTTTTAAAAGCACGTTTGCACACTATTCAGATTAATAATAAAAATTTGAATGTATGTTTCTTAATGGAATTTTAAAGGCCAAAACAGAGATTTTACCCAACAAAAAAACTACTTTTGCTAACGCATAATATTTATTGATAATGGATGTGATCGATCAAATTCTTTCCAAAGAGAGTTTAACTTTTTCTGATATTGTACAGCTACTGAATGCTAATGTAGAAGAGCGAAATAAATTGTATGCCAAGGCAGCCGAGGTAAAAGAGCAGTATGTAGGTAAAAAAGTGTATTTCAGGGGGCTAATCGAACTATCGAATATTTGTCGTAAGGACTGCTTTTACTGTGGTATTAGGGCTGGCAACACGAGTGTAACACGTTATAATCTTTCCGACGAAGAAGTGCTCGAATCGGCCAAATTTGCTTGGGAAAACCAATACGCAAGCATTGCAATACAAACAGGCGAGGTAACTAGCAAGGAGTTTGTAAAGCGAATTACAAAACTTCTGCAAAAAATTGGTCGAGCCACAAACGGCGAACTGGGCATTACCCTTTCGCTGGGCGAACAAACCGAGGAAACCTATCGAGAGTGGTTCGAAAATGGTGCTATGCGCTACCTGCTTCGAATTGAATCCTCGAATAGGGAATTATATGCCAAATTACATCCCAATAATAGCGCTCACGATTACGATATGCGCATTGAATGCCTCAGGGCATTAAGGCGAGTAGGTTATCAGGTTGGTACGGGTGTTATGATCGGGTTACCATTCCAAACCCTCGAAAATTTAGCCGAAGATATTCTTTGGATGAAAGAAATGGACATTGACATGGTAGGAATGGGGCCCTACATTGAACATGCCGATACACCACTTTACAAGTACAGTAGATCTCTTTTACCTCTTGAGGTGCGCTTCAATTTGGCCTTAAAAATGATTGCAATTCTTCGAATTGTAATGAAGGACATTAATATTGCTGCACCAACAGCTCTTCAGGCCATCGATCCGTTGGGAAGGGAAAAGGGAATTAAAGTGGGTGCCAATGTTGTTATGCCCAACATAACTCCGGGCCTTTACCGAAACGAGTATCAACTTTACGCCAATAAACCTTGCCTCGACGACAGTGCCGATGATTGCAAAAAGTGCCTCGAAGCTCGGATACATCTTACTGGCAATGAGATTGGGTATGGAGAACACGGCAATTCGAAGCATTACTTCAAACGCCATAAGAACCAGTAATATTGCCATGCTAAACAGGTTGGTCCTTTATTTTTACAGAAAAACCATAACATTTGCCGATTGGGCAATTAGGTTCTCTGCAAGAATAGGGCAGCGAAGGCTGCTCCTTATACTTAGTGTAGTTGTTGGCGTTTTAAGCGGATTCGCAGCAGTTCTTCTTAAAAATACGGTTCACTTTACTCATACTGCTGTTGAGAAAATAATGGAGCATGGAAACTTCATCCTCCTGTATTTTGCCCTTCCCGGAATTGGCGTTTTCATAACAGTACTATTTGTTCGCTATATTATAAACGACGATATTAGTCATGGGGTAACCAGAATCCTATACGCCATTTCAAAAAAGAAATCGAAAATTAAAAGGCATAATACTTTTTCATCTATAGTGGCAAGCAGTTTAACCATTGGTTTTGGAGGTTCGGTTGGAGCTGAAGCTCCAATAGTTCTTACAGGCTCTGCAATTGGTTCGAATATTGGTAATTTTTTTCGTTTAAATTACAAAACTACAACTCTTCTTTTGGCATGTGGATCGGCAGCAGCAATCGCCTCAATTTTCAAGGCCCCATTGGCTGGTTTGCTCTTTACCCTTGAAGTTCTGATGCTCGATTTAACCATGGCATCAATTGTGCCCCTTTTAATTGCAGCCGTTTCAGGGACTACTATATCGTATTTTTTAATGGGCAAGGATGTGGTTTTTACCTTTGAATTGGTTAAGCCGTTTGATCTTCAAAAAATACCATTCTTCATCCTTCTGGGTATTTTTTGCGGATTGGTTTCCCTTTACTTTACCCGTATGGCCATGAAAGTGGAGGGAAGCTTTTCAAAAACCCGAAGCCCATATCTGAAGTGGGGCACAGGAGCGGTGCTGCTTGGTCTGCTCATTTTCGTTTTTCCACCCCTATATGGCGAAGGTTACGATACTTTGCAGAGTCTCTTGAATGGAAATTCAGACAATATTTTTAAAAATAGCCTATTTGCAAGTTTCCATAGCGACCAATGGGTTCTTCTGGCATTGTTGGGAATGCTCATTGTATTTAAGGTTTTTGCTATGGCTATCACAACAGGCTCGGGAGGGATTGGAGGAACTTTTGCACCAACACTTTTTGTTGGAGGTATTTCGGGTTTTTTTGTAGCCAAACTGCTAAATATTTCCTTTGGAACCGATTTGAGCGAAGCCAATTTTGCTCTGGTGGGGATGGCCGGAACCATGTCGGGGGTAATGCATGCCCCGCTTACAGCAATCTTTCTTATAGCAGAATTAACAGGTGGTTACGCGCTCTTCATTCCTCTTATGATCACTTCCACTATTGCATACATAACAATTATTGCCTTTGAACCCCATTCGCTTTATACAAAGCGTTTAGCAGCCAGAGGAGAATTAATAACCCACCACAAGGACAGAGCTGTACTTACTTTACTGAACGTTAAGGAGGTTATTGAAAACGATTTTATTGTTCTGAATGCTCACGAAAATCTGGGCTCAATTGTGAAAGCCGTAAGCAGCTCAAAGCGAAACATATTCCCTGTAGTCGATCCAAATGGATTAATGACGGGAGTGGTTTCGCTTGACGATATTCGGGAAGTTATGTTTGAAACAGAGAAGTATGGTACAGCAACTGTACGCGATTTCATGAGCATACCTCCCGAGTTTATAACACTCGAAGAGCCGATGGCAAAGGTTATTGAAAAATTCGAAGAAACTGGAGCTTGGAACCTACCTGTTACAAATAGCGAAGGCCGATATCTAGGATTTGTTTCCAAATCGAAGATTTTTTCGGCTTACCGCAACTTGCTAGTGCAATTCTCCGACGAGTAAGCGCTAACTGTAAAGCGCCAAATCGTTCAGTTTGTTCATGTCCTTTACTTCAATATGCTTTCCCGAAATGGTAATAACACCCTCGTTGTGGAATTCTGATAGTATTCGAATTACATTCTCTCTAGAAAAACCAATCATTTGAGCCATTTCAGTTCGAGTAATGAGTAGCGTAAATGCTTTGCTGTCGTGGATTTGAGTTAGGCTAATAAGCAGGTGGGTCAAGCGTCCCCGCACGTTGTTATGCGAAATGCATTGAAGCTTTTCGAGCATGGGGAAGAGGAAGTGTTTGTTTCCATAGTCAATTAGTTCCATAGCCGCATTTCCGTTCTCGCGGAGGACCTTTTTAAATACATCCATTTCCAAAAAACGAACCTCGCAGTCGGAAAGGGTGACAATCGATAAATCGAACTTATCCCAACTTAAAATGGCAGGAAGCCCCGGAATACTTGGTCCTGAAACAATGTCGTAAATCAGGTTCTTGTTGCCACGTTCGGTTTCAACCTTTACGAAACCTTTAGTAAGGAGTACCATGTGCGATAGGAATTCGCCCTTTTTCACAACTGTTTCGCGCTTGTGGTATTTAACTACTGTCGACTTCGAAAGAAGAAGGTTAATGTCATCGGGCGAAAATATGCTCGATAACAATTTAATGTCTGCAGTTTGAACGTTTTTGTCCATAGCTTTTATGAATTATTTATTTGAATTTATTTCGTTTAAAGGCAATGTTTTATTATACTTACGTAAACTACTAAATAAGTTATAGTTACTTATGTATAATTGTGATGAATTGAACTTTAGTCAATGACGAACAGTAGCAATTTTTTGACAGAAAAATACGTGTATTAAAAATTTTTGATGAATATTCGAATAACAAACTGTACACA
Source organism: uncultured Rikenellaceae bacterium (assembly GCA_964479665.1). Lineage (GTDB taxonomy): Bacteria > Bacteroidota > Bacteroidia > Bacteroidales > Tenuifilaceae > UBA2287. Next base: position 29,871 of record CAYZNN010000032.1, read on the forward strand.
ATAGTAATGTCAGGCAAACAAATTATGGAACACTTTTTACCAATTTCAATAACAATGTGTTACGAATTGTAAGTGAATTTAAAGTCTTTTAATTTGTTGCTCATTTATTAAAAATAAACTAGGTTTGCTCGCAAATACAAAGGAATGAACTATTCTGCTAAAGAGTTGGTATACAGTAAAAATGTATTAGAGTTTGCAACAGTAGCCAAAGAGTTCTGTGCTTTTCTCGAGAATGCAACCAATTATAAACGTTCCAAATTCGTTGGGCTTCTTGAAAAACTATTGCCTCTTGTGTTTTATAAGGCCACCCTATTACCCGTTTGTGAGCCCTTATACGAAGAGGGAACAGCAAAATATGTTACAGAAAAGTTGTACGAAAGTATTTACCTGAAATTGGTTGGCCTGCTAAAACAGCACGATACTTTTCCGGAAGTATTCGATACCCGAATTTCTGAAACCGATGAACCCTTTTCTGCCTCAATATCCGAGTATTTGGCTGATATTTATCAGGACTTGAAAAATTTCACAGTTACGTTTCAGAAAGGCCAAGTTGAAGAAATGAACGATGCACTGTGGGAGTGCCAATCGAATTTTAGAGAGTTTTGGGGTATTCGAATAGCCAATACCATAAGAGCTATTCATATTTTAAATAAAGACAATGCAGAGTTGGATGCCGATGACGATAGCAACGAATTGCCCGAAGAGGGCGAACGCGACACAACGAATTGGTTTGTAACGCGCCGACAAAAGGATATTGAGTAATTGTATGTTTGCCGAAAGCATAAACAGTGAACAGATCAGCAATTTACCTAAAATGCACTTCGAGGGCAAAATTGCTGTTGCCCAAACACCCCAACAGGTCGATTTGTACCTTCGCGAAATAGTTCATTCGCCCATAGCGGGTTTCGATACAGAAACTAAACCCTCCTTTAAAAGAGGAACAAACCATCAGGTGGCCCTTTTGCAACTTGCAGTTCCCAATTTTGCCCTACTTATCAGAGTTAATCTTTCGGGTTTGCCTACTAGTTTGGTTCGCTATCTCGAAGACGATAGATTTATTAAAGTTGGCGCAGCCATCCGCGACGATATTAAAGGGCTTAAACGATATTTTCCTTTCGAACCCAAAGGATTTATAGATTTGCAATCAATCGTCAGTGGATACGGAATACAAGAATTAAGTGTACGCAAAATGGCTGCTATAGTTCTTGGTGAAAGGGTTTCCAAGTCTCAGCAGCTTTCAAACTGGGAGGCGGAATTGCTAACCGAGTCCCAAATGCAGTATGCCGCTACCGATGCTTGGGCATGCAGGCAGATATATATGAAATTGATTAACAATAGGTAATGCTTTCTTAGAAAAATTTATTAATGAAAAAGTTATTTCTTAAACCCGGCAAAGAGCAATCGTTACAACGTTTTCACCCTTGGGTCTTTTCAGGAGCGATAAAGGGCACAGAGGGCAATCCTTTTGAAGGCGATTTAATTGAGGTGTATAGCAGTGAAGGTATATTCTGCGGAATTGGTCATTATCAACCCAGTTCAATTAGCGTTAGGCTTTTTAGTTTCGAATGTAAAGAAATTACGCGCGATTTTTGGTTCAGAAAATTACAGAAAGCATACGAATTACGTAAGAGTTTGGGCTTAACCAATAATTCTGAAACAAACATATATAGATTGGTACATGGGGAGGGCGATGGTATGCCCGGCTTAATTGTCGACATTTATGGAAAAACTGCTGTAATGCAGTCGCATAGCTTGGGAATGTACCTAATTCGAAACGAACTTGCCAGCATTATTTTAGAAATAATGGGTGGAACCCTTGAGTCGGTTTACGACAAGAGCACAAGCACTCTTCCTTTTAAAGCGCCCATTTCTGCTTCCGATGGTTACCTAATTGGAGCAAAGCGTAATGAGACCCTAAACGAGTATGGCAGTAGATTTGAAGTTTCGTGGGAAGAGGGTCAAAAAACCGGCTTCTTTATCGATCAGCGCGAGAATAGAAAGTTGCTTGAGCAATACAGCAAAGGCGCAAATGTGCTCAATACTTTCTGTTATACCGGGGGCTTTTCGGTTTATGCTGCAAAAGGGGGAGCAAATCATGTGCTGAGTGTTGATAGTTCCCAGCGTGCCGTTGAGTTAACAACTCGCAATATGGAAATCAATGGTATAGAGAGCAATATGCATAATGAAACCTGTGCCGATGTATTTGAGTTCCTGCGAACCGATAACCAAATCTACGATTTGATAATTCTCGACCCGCCAGCATTTGCCAAGCATTTACCCGCACTTAAAAATGCTTTGCAGGCATATAAAAGGCTCAATGCAACAGCCATGCGTAAACTTCGAAAAGGTGGGATTTTATTTACTTTTTCGTGCTCCCAAGTGGTTAGTAAGGAGCAGTTTCGAAACGCTGTATTTTCTGCAGGGGTAATTGCCAACCGTGAGGTGAGTATTCTGCACCAGCTCACACAACCAGCTGACCATCCCATTAACATTTACCACCCCGAGGGTGAGTATTTAAAGGGATTGGTATTGCATGTTCACTAGGTGTGCCTAACAAATACTTGGGTCAATTCGGAAGAAAGTTCAGGCGAATAGTAGTAACCTTCGTAATCGAAATGCTGAATATTTTCTGCGCTGGTAATTCGATTAGTAATAATAAAGCGGGCCATTAATCCTCGGGCTCGTTTAGCCAATATGGGAATTACCTTAGGATTTCCATTGTTGAATTGTCTGAAAAACCTACTACCACTTTTTATGGCACATGGTACAAATGGTCCTTTTTGGGGTTGTTAGCCATACTATAATACTCCCCAATTTTTAGACCACTGCTTAAGTGTTAAATTTGAAAACTT
>CAYZNN010000033.1:0-30019 GCA_964479665.1 uncultured Rikenellaceae bacterium
TGGGATACAAAACGACTTCCCTCCCTTTTTAAACGTTTAGGACGCAATTGATTTTACATTTATCTCCTAATGGTTATCGGGATTGCTTTTTGCGGTTTCTTTAATGTAAAACTTGCCTGCTGCAAGCAGGTGCAAAACTAAAAATGCTAAATGAAAAACAGAAGAGCCACCCAACGTTGTTTCAAACTGAGAGCCTATGCATAACAGGGAACTTTAGACTATAGGTATTGGAAGCGAAACCCTACTGAGGGGAGCAAGTAGTTGAACGAATTTGAAATACTATGATTATATCGAGCTTCAACAAAAAAGGCCAAACCAAAATTGGTATGTCTTGTTATTCTGGCACCAAAAACATACCATTCTAATCCAAACCTGGCTGTTGCGTCGGTATCGATTTGAATGTCTCCTTCCAAATTTCTTTGTCCGCCTTCGACTCCTAATCCTAAGTAAGGCCTTGAATCGATAGGATAAAAGGGAAGATACCAAAGAACAGTTGCACCAGCCCTTATACCCCCATTTTGCCAAAAAGCATTCTGCTTCGCTATAATTTTGCTAAAAAGAACGCCCTCCTGAGAGGCATGCAATTTGAGAGCAACAGCCTTACGAAAACGACAAACATCTCTGAATTTATATAGTGAAACATGTAAGCCTGATGGCTCGCCTATATTTAGTCCATGACCAAAGCGCGCTCGCCTTTCAGTGGCTTGCTTCATTTCGAGCATAGAATAGCGTTGAGCCAGAGTTGAATTACCAACTCCTAGGAAAATCGTAATTAGTAAAATAGTCCGAAACATAGAAATAAGGTTTGTACTAAGTTAGCAAAATATTGATTTGCTGAACCATTTACTATTTATTTGGTTTTATCTAGCAAATATATCGAAATGTGAAAACCTGGAATGATGTAAAATATTCGACTTTACCTATTATAAGCAATACGCAAATAGCCGATGGCGCTTACCTTCTGTTGTTTAAACGGAACTTTAACTTTTTGGCGGGACATGTAATAGCTCTGGGTGTTACACCAACAATTGCTCCTCGCCTATACAGCATTGCAAGTGGTGAAAGCGACGAGCTTATTGAAATTTTATATTCCGAAAAATTGGACGGGTCGCTCACCCCAATGCTTTCTCTGTTGAAGCCTGGCGACAGGCTTATGGTTTCGGAGCCATTTGGTACATTTACACAAACCTCTAAATCGGCTGTTTACATTGCTGCTGGCACTGGTATTGCACCATTTATGTCGCGAATACGATCGGCCAAGGCCGAAAACCCTACGGTTATTCATGGGGCTAGCTATCCCGAATTTTTTTACTATGGTATGGAACTTGAAAATTTTGGGAGAAACTACATTCGCTGCTGCTCACGATGTAGCAACGAACAGCTGTTTCAGGGACGGGTAACCGATTACGTAAAGCAGTGGAGCAACCTCGAACCCAAGAAAAAGTACTACCTTTGCGGCGGCGCCGAAATGGTTGTTGAAACACGCGATGCTCTTATTGCCAAGGGCGTACCATTCGCAAACATTAACGCTGAAATTTATTTTTAGTTTTAACCGCAAAGCCGCTAAGGCGCAATTTTATCAAAATTTATTGTCATTGTACTCTATCTATGTGTCTTAGCGTTTAATAAAAATTGAATAAATGTCGAAACCAGCCCTATTCGGTCTTACCCTTAACGAACTAATTGGCCTAGCCAAGGAGGAAAAACTTCCTGGTTTTGCTGCTAAGCAAATCTCGGAATGGCTTTATAAAAAGGAAATTACGTCATTCGACGAAATGACCAACCTTTCTCTTAAGGCGCGAGAGCAACTGAAGGAGAAGTACGACTTTGGCCTTTCGCAGCCTGCAAAGGTTACCGAGTCGACCGATGGAACAAAAAAGTACCTTTTTAAAACTTACAATCTCAAGTTTGTCGAAGCGGCCTATATTCCCGAAGCTGACCGGGCAACGCTTTGCGTATCGAGTCAGGTTGGCTGCAAAATGGGTTGCCTTTTCTGCATGACTGGCAAACAGGGCTTTCAGGGTCATCTTAGTGCTGGCGAAATCATTAATCAGCTGCGAAGTATTTCCGAGTGGAAAAATATAACCAACATTGTATACATGGGAATGGGCGAGCCATTCGATAATTTAGATAACGTACACAGGTCGCTCGAAATATTAACATCCGACTGGGGAATGGCCATGAGTCCGAAGCGCATTACCGTGTCGACCATTGGTGTAACTCCGGGAATGCGGCAATTTTTGGAGCAAAGTAAATGCCACCTGGCGGTGAGTTTGCATACGCCCTTCGATGAGGAGCGCCGAATGCTTATGCCCGTCCAAAATGTTTACCCTATTGAGGAGGTTATTAAGGAGATTCGCAAATTCGACTTCACCGGGCAGCGCCGTGTGTCGTTCGAGTACATAATGTTCGATGGCCTTAACGATTCGCCTAAACATGTAAAGGGAATGTCGCGATTGCTGAGCGGGTTGGAGTGCCGAGTTAACCTTATTCGATTCCATTCCATTCCAGACACTCCGCTAAACGGAACGCCAGAGGAAAGAATGACTGAATTTCGTAATGCGCTAACCGCCAAAGGAGTTTTCACTACCATTAGGGCTTCGCGCGGTGAAGATATTCAAGCCGCCTGCGGGTTACTTTCTACAAAGGAAAACATAAAGAAAGGGTAGTTTGCTAGTTCATTTTCAATATTTTTTATTTTTTTTCTCTCGAAATATTTGTCGTTAAATTTAACTTTGCTACTTTTGCAAGCCCAAAAAGTGTTGAACACAATAAATATTATAAATAAATGTACGCTATTGTAGACATTGCAGGACAGCAGTTTAAGGTGCAGAAAGATCAGAAGATCTACGTTCATCGCCTGGAAGGTGAGGAAGGCGCCATGGTCGATTTCGACAAAGTACTGCTTGTGGATAATGAGGGAAAAGTTCAGATTGGAACACCCTCCATTGAGAACGCTAAAGTGTCGGCCACCATACTTGGCCACATGAAAGGCGACAAAGTAATTATCTTCAAGAAGAAGAGACGTAAGGGCTATAAGGTAAAGAGAGGACATCGTCAGAGCTTTACTCAAATTAAAGTAAACGAAATAGTAGCTTAACAATATAAATTTTTGAGCAATGGCACATAAAAAAGGTGTTGGTAGTTCGCGTAACGGTAGAGAATCAGAAAGCAAACGATTAGGCGTTAAGTTATTCGGCGGCCAAGTTTGCAAGGCTGGAAATATTATAGTGCGCCAAAGGGGAACTAAGCACAACCCTGGTAAAAATGTTGGTCTTGGTAAAGATCATACCCTTTTTGCTTTGGTTGACGGAGTTGTTGCATTCCAAAAGAAAGCTGAAAACAAGTCGTACGTTTCCGTTATTCCCGCCGAGAACTAGTACCATACCACTTTACAATTTTAAATCTCCTGTGGGTGCACTACTAGCGGTGCCGATACAGGAGTTTTTCTTTTTAAACCATTCCGATCTATGTTAACACTAAGGCAAATTCGCGAGAGCAAAGCTGAAGTTATTGAACGTCTTGCAATAAAAAATTTCGATGCCAATCATTTGGTTGAAAAAATTATTGCGCTTGACGACGAAAGGAAAGCCATACAGGTTAAACTCGACCATAATCTGGCCGAACAGAACTCTATTGCCAAGATGGTTGGTAACCTTTTTAAAGAGGGGAAAACCGAAGAGGCAAATGCTGCAAAGCAACGGGTAGCCGACCTGAAAGAGGATTCGAAAACTCTCGGACGGCAATTTGCCAACAAGGAAAAGGTGCTTAACGAAACGCTGGTTCTGCTTCCAAATATGCCTCACGTATCGGTTACAAAGGGAAAAACACCTGCCGAAAACGTTGAGGTTCGTTCGGGCGGGGTAATGCCAAAACTTAACGACAAGGCTCTTCCCCATTGGGATTTAGCAAAAATGTACGACATAATCGACTTTGAACTTGGTGTTAAAATTACGGGCAGTGGTTTCCCTGTTTACAAGGGGAAAGGTGCAAAGCTGCAACGTGCGCTGATAAACTTTTTCCTTGACCAAAACGTGGATGCTGGTTACGGCGAGGTTATGCCTCCGCTCATGGTTAATGCCGACTCGGCCTATGGCACTGGACAACTTCCCGATAAGGAGGGCCAAATGTACTACGTTAACGCCGACGATTTCTACTTAATTCCAACCGCTGAAGTGCCTGTTACCAATATTTTTAGAGATGTAATTGTACAGGCTTCGAGTTTACCTATACGATTAACTGCATATACACCCTGCTTCCGCCGCGAAGCGGGTTCGTACGGCAAGGATGTCAGGGGCTTAAACCGTCTGCACCAATTCGATAAGGTGGAAATTGTTCAGGTTCAGCACCCCGACCGCTCGTACCAAAGCCTAGAGGAAATGGTTGCCCACGTTGAAGGGATATTAAATAAACTTGAACTGCCATACCGCATAGTACAACTTTGTGGAGGCGATATGAGCTTTGCATCGGCGCTAACATACGACTTTGAGGTATACTCTGCTGCGCAGCAGAAATGGCTGGAAGTTAGCTCGGTGTCGAACTTCGAGTCGTTTCAGGCAAATCGTCTAATGCTTCGCTATAAAGAAGAGGGCGACAAGAAGAGTCAACTGGCGCATACACTTAATGGCAGCTCGTTGGCATTGCCACGAATAGTAGCTTCGCTTCTCGAGAATAATCAGGTTGATGGGGGCATTCGAATTCCAAAGGCGCTTCAGAGTTACTGCGGATTTGAAATGATTGACTAAAAAAGAAGAAATATTTAACCAGCTATAGACCCATCAGCAATATGTTGGGTCTTTTTTTTTCTTAGAGGCTATATTAAAGTGCCTTTTAACCGCAAAGTCCACAGAGAAAAAGCAAAGTGTTGCAAAGCACATACTCACGCAAGCTGAACTTTGTGCTCTTAGCGTAAAACTTAGCCATCTTTGCGGTAATTTTTTTCAACTTTCAAGACATCCCATGATTATAGGAGATTATAACTACTTTTGAGCAAATTAAAACCAGGGTTTCGAATGAACTCAAACAAACTTTCATACCTTTTTGCCGGTTTAACCATACTTTTTTGGGGTACTGCCGCCACTGCATTTAAACTTACCCTGAACCATTTTAACTATATGCAGCTTTTGGCTTGGGCCTCGCTCTTTTCTACTATTATTCTGTTTTTGGTAATTGTTTTAACGGGAAAAACGGCATCGCTCAAAACCATTCCGAGAATTGAACTGTATCGCTCGGCGATCCTTGGCTTTACAAATCCCTTTGCTTATTACCTTATTCTTTTCAAAGCCTACGAGTTGCTTCCGGCTCAGATTGCCCAACCACTAAATTTTGTATGGCCCTTGGTTCTGGTATTGCTTTCTGTTCCTTTGCTAAAGCAAAAAATATCGTCAAGAGGTTTTCTGGCTCTGGGAGCCAGTTTTATTGGGGTTGTACTTATATCATCGCAGGGTCAGTTGAATGTTTTTTCGAATACAAACCCTCTCGGGGTTGGCCTTGCCCTTTTTAGTTCAATTATATGGGCATTGTATTGGATATTGAATTTGAAATCGAAGCGTCTCGATTCGGAAGCTAGGCTTTTTCTTAACTTCCTCTTTGCTACAATAATGGCGTTTGCTCTCGGAAGTTTTTTTTCCCCAGATTTTTGGGATTTGAATATAGGTGGAATACTTGGCTCGCTTTATGTTGGATGCTTCGAAATGGGCTTGGCCTTCGTGTTTTGGCTCAAGGCTCTAAGCCTCGCTTCAAGCACAGCTCGAATAAGCAACACCATTTACTTGGTGCCGTTCCTATCGCTTATGGTAATTAATTCAGTACTAAAAGAAACTATTTACTGGACTACCATTGTTGGGCTTGCAATTATTGTGGCCAGTATTGTTTTCCAGCAAATTGGGAAAAGGGACTCAGCTACAATAAAAGAAAACTAATTAATTGGTCAAATAATTAAATTACATTTAAGCAGCTATTACCTTTGAAAAATAATATTCTAATTACTAACCCTTTGTCAACATGAAATCATTTACTTTATTACTAATAAAATTTTTTGCTGTTAGCATATTTCTGACCAGTTGCCTTGGAGAGGAAGATAACCCCAATGCCTTTGCCAACGAGGAACTTTACCAAATAATGGATCATTTTTACCTTTGGTATGAGCAAATGCCCAATGTGAATCCCAGCAATTACTCCAACCCTGTAGCACTTCTCGAAGATTTAAAATATAGAACCTACGACAAATGGAGCTATGTAACTACTCGCGAAATAATAAATTCATACTACCTCGAGGGCTCATACATTGGATTCGGATTTGGCTCGGCATTCGACCAGAGTGGCACCCTTTGGATTACCTACATATTTAAGAATTCCCCTTTAACTGGTATAGGGATTGGTAGAGGATGGCGAATAGTTTCTATTGATGGCATTGTTCCAACTGCTCAAAACATCAATCAATTGCTTGGATCTTCAACCGAAGGGCTGTCGCGCTTTTTCGAGTTTAGAGGCCCCAACAACCAAATGATAAGTCGCACCCTAACGAAGCAGTCCATTACCATGAATACTGTTTTAAAGGATTCCGTATATTCTATAAACAGCATGAATGTTGGCTATGTTGCATTTAAAGGTTTTATTACCCCAAGCATTCAGGAATTGAATACTACTTTTTCAAAATTTGCAAACCAAAACGTAAGCGAACTTATTGTAGACCTGAGGTATAATGGAGGTGGTGAGATGAAAGTGGCAGCCCATTTAGCAGGCCTAATTGCTGGGCAAGTTGCCAATAACCAGGTTTTTACAAGAACTATCAATAACAACAAGAATCAGAACAGAAATATAGCCGACACTATAAAGTTGAAACCCAATTCAATTAACCTGAGCCGGGTAGTATTCATAACCACATCAGGAACAGCATCGGCAAGCGAATCGCTTATTAATGGGCTTAAACCATACATGGATGTTATTTTAGTTGGCAGCAAAACCCACGGAAAACCCGTGGGAATGTACTCTTTCGACTCGATAGAAAACCAATGGGTATACGTACCAATTTGTTTTTTCATAAACAACTCTCTCGGTCAGGGCTACTACTTTGAAGGGATTCCCGTAAATTTCAGTGCAGTTGATGATATTGCTTCTGATTTTGGTGAATTGAGTGAAGCTTCGCTAAATGCTGCTATTGGAGCGCTTGGAACAATAACCCCCGATAAGTTGGTACCAAGTATTCGAGCCAATTACCATCCAAAATTTGGCATAGAGCAAGAAATTGATGCTTGGTAGACCAGAATGAACACAAGCGCTCCTAAGTTTGAAAAAATAATTCTGGGCATCGATCCGGGTACTACCCTTTTGGGGTACGGTGTTATTCGTTGCACCGGTAAAAACAACATAGAACTTATTGTACTTGGTGTTATTGAGCTAAAAAAGTATACTGATCACTACCTAAAACTGAAGGCTATATACGAAAGGGTTCAGCAGCTGGTTGAGCAGTACCTACCCGATGAAGTAGCTATAGAATCTCCATTTTTCGGAAAGAATGTTCAGAGCATGCTTAAGCTGGGGCGTGCCCAAGGGGTTGCCATGGCAGCTGCCCTTTCGCGGTCAGTACCTATTTTTGAATATGCCCCACGAAAAATCAAACTATCTATAACAGGGCAAGGCAATGCATCAAAGGAGCAGGTTGCTGCAATGCTTCAAAGCATTTTGGAAATTAAGGACTTTCAACAAAAGCACCTCGATGCTACCGACGGGCTGGCGGCTGCTGTTTGTCACCACTACCAGAGTTCACAAACAGTTACCGTAAGCAAGGCCAAGAGCTGGAGCGAGTACATTAAGAACAACCCAACAAGGCTAAAGCAATAGCTATTTCGTGCTTTGTTGCTATATTTGACGAATTATTAAAGCGAACGAGTATGGGAATGATCAGTTTTTTCAGAATACCCAAGCCCAAACGATTCAATTACAGACCCGTTTTTTACGATGCCCGCAAGGAGGCACTTAGGGAACGTGAACAACAAATAAAGCAGGAATTGGGACTTGCCGACGATACCGTAGCTCGGATATCCAACATAAAGGGACGCTTCCGCAGCCAAATGAAAAAAAACAAGGAACTTCAGGTGAAGTCGAACATTCGTTTGCTACTCATTCTTGCAGCACTTCTTGTTGCTGCCTACCTAATTTTTTACCGATAGCCATTGCACTATGGCCGATGTTATTCAATTACTCCCCGACAGTATTGCCAATCAGATAGCCGCTGGTGAGGTGGTTCAGCGCCCCGCATCGGTAGTGAAGGAACTTATGGAAAATGCCATTGATGCCAATGCTACTACTGTGCATGTTACTATTCGCGACGGGGGTAAGGCATTAATTCAGGTAACCGATGATGGCATTGGAATGTCAGAAACCGATGCTCGTATAGCTTTTGAACGGCATGCAACTTCGAAAATAAAAGAAACTAAAGACCTCTTTGCCATTAAAACACTAGGGTTCAGGGGTGAGGCACTCGCATCGATTGCTGCTGTTGCCGAAGTGGAACTAAAAACCCGAAGGAACTCAGACCAGCTGGGAACATTGATTCAGATTTCGGGTTCTGAATTTGTTACGCAGGAACCCATTTCGTGCCCTCAGGGAGCGTTGTTTAGCGTAAAAAACCTGTTTTTTAACGTACCCGCTCGACGAAAATTTCTAAAAAGCAGCTCGCTTGAACTAAAACACATTATATCCGAATTCCAAAGAGTTGCACTGGCAAACCCCCAGGTAGCATTTACCCTCAATCACAACGGATCTACCGTATATAATTTGCCTTTAGCTGGAATAAAACAGAGAATAGTTGGCATTTTCGGACGAAGCCTTAACCAGCAGCTGATAGATATTAAGACCCAAACGAGCATTGTTACCATTGATGGCTTTATAGGCAAACCCGAGAGCGCAAAAAAATCGGCTGGGGAGCAATTCTTTTTTATTAACAATCGCTTTATGAAAAGCACCTATTTCCATAGGGCTATTATGAAAGCTTACGAGAAAATTCTACCTGCAGAAGCGTACCCCTCCTACTTCATTTTTCTGGAAGCCAACCCCGAAACCATAGATGTAAATATCCACCCAACCAAAACTGAAATTAAATTTGAAGATGAAAGGGCGGTATGGCAAATTATTTTTGCCGCTGCCAGGGAAGGGCTCGGAAAATTTGCCATTATTCCATCCATCGATTTTGAGAGCGAAGTTACTTTCGACATTCCTTTTTTCCCAAAAAGTGCTCCGGTAAATCCACCCGACCTCGAAATTAACCCGTTCTTCAACCCATTCGATTCGGAGCCAAAGGGAAACTCTAATCGCCCGCAGGGCGAAGGCATCTCCACAAGACATGCCGAAGGTTGGCAAAAACTTTACGAATTGGAACGTGGAACCGAGTTCGATTCACCTCTTTTTACCCGAAAAAGTAAAATAGATGACACACCGCCCTCCAATGATAAGCGCTTCTTTCAGCTTAAGAACCGATATATAATAACTTCCGTTAAGTCGGGGCTAATGGTTGTTGACCAGCGAAGGGCCCATGAACGAATTCTTTTCGAAGGGTTTTTAGGCAGCTTGAACTCCGGAGGGAATGTGTCGCAGCAGGAACTTTTTCCAGAATCGATTGAACTTAACCCCGGCGACTTTGCATTACTCGAAGAAATAAAGCCCAGTCTTTCGGCTCTGGGGGTTGAAGTTTCAGAATTAGGCGGTTGCACCATTGCCATAAATGGGTTGCCGGCCAACATTAATGTTACTAATTCGCGAGAATTGGTTGATTTCTTTATTCAAGCATTTAAGGAAAATGAAAATTTGGCCGACTGGGACCTTCAGCAGCGGGTTGCAGTATCGTTAGCAAATGCTTCGGCCATTCCGTTCAGCAAGTCGTTATCGCAGTTTGAGATGCAGGAACTTATAGATAAACTATTCGCCTGTGAAAACCCCAACTTTTCGCCCAACGGCAAACCCATTATTTCAATTATTACAATGGATGAACTGGAAAAGCGATTTAAATAAACCCTGTTTTTTCTACCTTTGTAATAATCCATGTTAAAACAATTGAAACGAAAACAGTGTTAGTATAAATAAACAAGCATAACCACATGTTTAATTCTTACGGCAGATCGGGATTGGGGAGCATTCCTCCGGTAGTAAAAAACATAATAATTATCAATGCAATCCTTATGCTTGCCACTTGGTTGGCTGATTCGAATTTCGATTTGGTTCGGCTTTTGGGCTTGCATTATCCGGAATCCGTTTATTTCAGTCCCCATCAAATTATTACCCACATGTTTATGCATGGGGGGCTTACCCACATTTTTTTCAACATGTTTGCCCTCTTCATGTTTGGGAGGATATTGGAGATGGTGTGGGGTAGTAAACGGTTTTTAACATACTACATGGTTACCGGAATTGGAGCTGCCGTTCTTCACACTTTTGTTAACTATTTACAAATAAGCAGCATACAGGAATCCGCTACGGCAACGCTAAACACCCTTTCGCCCGACACATTTGCTGCCTTTGCAACCAAACACTTCCCAGATTATTATAACTATTTGTACCAAGAATTTTTAGGCAAATGGATTCTAGAACCTAATAGCGTCCTATACAGCCAGAAGGCCGTTGAATTCACCAATGAACTCATTGCCCTTAAAATGAATATCCCCACCGTTGGGGCATCGGGGGCCGTTTTTGGGGTACTGCTTGCCTTTGGCATGTATTTTCCCAACACAGTAATAATGCTCATATTTCCACCAATACCAATAAAAGCAAAATATTTTGTATTAGGGTACGGAGCTATTGAGCTCTACCTAGGGTTCTCACAACCCGGAAGCAATATTGCACATTTTGCTCACCTAGGTGGAATGCTGTTTGGTTTCATATTCATAAAATATTGGGCTCACAGAAGGGATAAGTTTTACTAAAATAAATCGTATGAGCATTGCCGAAGAAATATTACGGTCGTTCAAGAAAGGGGGAACCCTTGTTAAAATTATTTATATTAATCTGGCTGTATACATCCTTTACAATCTCCTTTCTGTATTCTTTTACCTTTCGAATGCAGCCCATTTGTTTAACTTATCGGCATACTTAGCAGTTCCGGCCTACCTACCCTCCCTTTTTCTTCGTCCCTGGACTCTTGTTACATACATGTTTTTCCACGAGGGCTTTTTGCATATCCTTTTTAATTTGCTTTGGTTGTACTGGTTTGGTGTTATATTTCTGCAGTATATGAGCCAGAGGCTTCTGCTAGGAGTATACATAATGGGTGGGCTTGCCGGTGCTTTCCTTTATATACTTTTCTATAATACTTTCCCGGTTTTCAGCAGTGTACTTCCTGCTTCTTATGCACTAGGGGCATCAGCAGGTGTGCTTGGAGTTGTAATTGCCATTTCAACCTATACTCCTAATCTGAGCCTAAATCTTCTATTTCTAGGCCCAGTACGCCTAAAGTACATTGCCCTCCTTACAGTAGTTCTCGATATTATTAGCATTGCTGGAAGCAATTCGGGAGGGCACATTGCGCACTTAGGAGGTGCGCTAATGGGGTTTCTTTTTGCGAGAGGGTACAAAAAGGGCATAAATTTAGTTAAACCTATAACTTTTTTGGCCAATGCATTTTCGAGTGTGAATATTTTCAGTCGTAAACCCAAAATGCGTGTTAACTACAAAAGGCCACTTACCGACATGGAGTACAACCAAATAAGAAATGAAAAGCAAAAGGAGATTGACAGCATTCTCGATAAAATTTCTAAGTCGGGATACGATAGCCTTTCGGCTGAAGAAAAGAAAACCTTATTCAACATGAAAGGCAACTAGTGAAGCTATGAAACGATTGCTAGCAAATCTATGGCTTTTTGTAAGTTTCCTGTTGGCTTTACTGCTACTGGTTTCTCAACTTTCAGTTCACATAAACCCTGTTCAATTTTGGGTATTTGGTCTAATGGGGTTAGTTTACCCGGTTTTCTTACTTGCCAATTGGGCCCTCCTCATTTTTTGGATTTTTCGTTGGAAATGGCCCTTTCTCATCCCCTTAATTGCTATTATGCTTGGATTAGGAACCTTTTCCAATTTTTTTCAATTTCCATTTGGGAAAAGGAGTTGCTCAAAAGAAAAAACAGTAAAAATTCTTTCGTACAACGTTCATCTGTTCCAGCAACTACCTTGGTCCGAACAGAAACCAACATACAGTAGCGTTTCGAACTTCATAGAAAGTCAGGATCCCGATATTTTCTGCATTCAAGAATTTTATACCGTGAAAGGAAAATTATCCGAAAAGGAATTTCGAAGCAAGCATAGCGAGTACAAGGGCCACATTCACTATATTGTTAAGCGCAAAGAAACTGCCTATGGGCTGGCAACATTCTCAAAATTTCCTATTGTAGGTAAGGGTGAAATTAAGTTCGACCGAAGTGCCAATGCTTGTATATATACCGATGTGGTAATTAATAATGATACGGTTCGCATTTACAATATCCATTTACAATCGTTACGCCTAAAAGAGCGAAACCTTCGATTTCTTTCCGATCAAGAGTTCCGCAAGGGCAGTCAGAAACTTGACGAAATTAAAGACATATCGATTCGCTATCGCGATGCGATAGTAAAACGCTCACAGCAGGTGGAGCTGGTTTTACGGCACATCAAAAGCTGTAAGTATCGGGTGGTTGTTTGTGGCGACTTCAACGAGTCGCCCGTATCGTTCAATTATAGGCAAATGAGGCAAATGCTAAACGATGCCTTTGTTGATGCCGGAAGAGGAGTAGGCCACACCTATAGGGGCCTATTACCATCGCTCCGAATCGACTTTGTACTTTACTCAAATTCTATTAAGGCTTGTCACTACACCAGTCCTCACATCAATTATTCCGATCATTACCCCGTTGTTGCAAAACTTCTATTTTAATGGTCCATAACCTATTCCGATAATTGCTTATTTTTTGCTTGCCATTTTAAACTAATTCATTAGGTTTGTAGAATGGCTATAAGCCAAAAAGAAATAGAAAAGAGTTAGTACAAATGAACAGAGTAAGGCTTAATGTGCTAGGCATATCTTACAGTCAAACCCAATCGGGAGCCTATGCGCTAGTTCTAAGCGAAGAGGGAGGAAAGCGTAGAATTCCCATTATTATTGGAGGGTTTGAAGCCCAAGCTATCGCCATCCAGCTGGAAGGGCTTACTCCTCCCCGCCCTTTAACACACGACCTGCTTGTTAGTTTTGCTAAATCGTTCGAGGTTGAACTCATTGATGTTCAAATTTACAAATTGGAGGAGGGTGTTTTCTTTTCGAAACTTCACTGTATTAGAGAATCCAAAGAGATTTTCATTGATGCCCGTACTTCCGATGCCATAGCCTTGGCCCTTCGTTTTGGTTGCCCAATTTATACGTCCGAAGACATTGTTGAAAAAGCAGGCATTGTGCTTGAAATTGAGGAAGGAGAAGGAGAAGGAGAAGAAGGGTCCCCCGAAGAAATTGAGGAAACCACACCGAAGCATTCCGAAACCGAAAAGGACCAATACTCGTCAATGAGCATGGCCGACCTTAAAGCATCGCTTAATGAAGCTGTAATGAATGAAGATTACGAAAGAGCTTCGCGCATTCGCGATGAAATAAAGAAACGTTCCTAACCAAAATTTGCCTTACCATGATTAAAAAAGTTATTGCAGGTATTGCCCTAAGTATCGTTATCTTCGGCTTTGCCGTTTCAAACATTTCAAATAATCAGCCAGCAACCCAGCAACCCACCGATAGCGTTGCCACCGAAATGGTAACTTCAGCTGACACGGCTGTTTCCCCTTCTGAATCAACTGCTAAGATTAACCAGTTGGTTCCCGACCAGAAAGGATTCACCTTCAATTTCATCACTCTTCTCAGAGGTTTGCTTGGTATGCTTGTAATTATTGGCATTGCCTTTCTATTCAGTACTAACCGTAAAGCGATTTCTTGGAAAACAATTGGAATTGGATTAGGAATTCAGGTTCTTTTGGCGATACTCATTTTACAATTCCCCCCCGTACAGCATGTATTTGAGTTTGTTGGAAAAATATTTGTTAAGGTACTCGACTTTTCGAAAGCGGGAACTGAGTTTCTTTTTGCTGGTTTCTTAGACACATCTAAATACGGCTTTATATTTGCTTTTCAAGTTCTTCCAACAATTATTTTCTTTTCGGCTCTAACCAGTTTGCTCTTTTATTTAGGTGTAATTCAAAAGGTTGTTTGGGTGCTAGCTTGGCTAATGACTAAAGCACTTAAAATTTCGGGGGCCGAGAGCCTTTCGGTTGCTGGAAACATATTTCTGGGCCAAACTGAATCGCCGCTTATGATAAAGGCCTATCTGGAAAAAATGACCAAATCGGAAATTTTGTTGGTTATGACCGGAGGAATGGCCACGCTCGCTGGTGGTGTTTTAGCAGCATACATTAGTTTTTTGGGTGGCGACGATCCGGTTCAGCGCTTGGTTTTTGCCAAGCACCTCTTGGCTGCATCCATTATGGCTGCGCCTGGTGCGGTAGTGGTTTCCAAAATTCTGGTTCCACAAACCGAATCCATCGATACTAACGTTTCGGTACCCAAAGAAAAAATAGGCAACAATGTGCTCGATGCAATTTCCAACGGAACTACAGATGGGTTAAAGCTTGCAGCCAATGTAGCAGCCATGCTTTTAGTTTTCATTGCCTTCATTGCCATGTTCAATTTTATAGTTCAAAAAATTGGCGCATGGACCGACCTGAATGCAGTTATAGCCAAAACAACCAACGGCACCTACACCAAGTTGTCGTTAGAGTTTTTATTAGGCTACGCCTTTGCTCCAATAATGTGGGTTATTGGTGTATGTAAGGAGGATATAACCCTTCTTGGGCGGCTTTTGGGTGAAAAATTGATTATGACCGAGTTTATTGGATACGTTAGCTTAGCTGAACTCAAGTCGATTGGGGCTTTCGCTCAAGAAAAGTCCATAATTATGGCAACCTATATGCTTTGTGGATTCGCTAATTTCGCTTCCATTGGCATTCAAATAGGTGGTATTGGTTCGTTAGCTCCCGGGCAAAGGGTGCTCCTTTCACGCTACGGCATGCGTGCCCTACTGGGAGGAACACTTGCTGCACTAATATCGGCAACCATTGTTGGAGTTATTTTGGGATAGTGCTCGAAAAACTTCTATAAAATAGGCTGTATTAAAGTCGGTGAATTTCAAATCTAATTCCTGTTGATTCTTAGTGATTCACAGAGTGGTAGTGCCTGAATCGCTACAAATATTTTCATGGTTAGTACTGTGTTACATTAAGTAACCTTTGAAACAGCCTATTTTTCTATAAGAACTCAGAAGTGTTAGCTATATTTGCTTCAATTTATACTGAATTATGGCTGAGGCTGCCTCCAACCTAAATTTTTACTTCGCATCAAGTCAAGATACTATTCCTGCCCAAAAAACCATCGATAGTTTGCAGGGAATCGATACCGTTTTGCTTCGTTTCGAAATGCGAAGGGCAGAAGTTGAAAGGCAAAAGCAGATTGCTTCACAAAGGCAAATAAGAACTATAGCTCCTAAACTTGAAATTGACACATCATGCTTTTTCTGCCCTACAGGGCCCATAATTCCTATTGAAGAAAGTTTTATTTCAAATTTATACATCATTAACAAATCGGGGGAAGACCTTCTGCTTGGAAGGTCTCACTTTTACCAAGCAACAAAAGAATTGCTTCCCGTTTTCGCTGAAAGCAAGGGCAAACTTACATACAAAGGCGATTTTCCGATAGAAAAACCTTTGAAAAGCCTTGACCTTCTTCCTGAAATTTCAATTGCACCTTCAGTTCTTCTGCTTCTACTTCTTATTATTATTCGGCGAGCATTTTCACGATACATACTTAGCTTACTTCATTCAACTTTGAAATTATACTATGCGGAAAAGGTATACAACGAAAAATCGATTTTAGGTCAAAATGCAAATGTATTGCTCGATCTCGTATACTTCTTGTCGGTTCCATTTATTGTACTATTTGCAACCAACTACCTAGAACCAACTATTGTTGAAGAAATTGGCACATACTGGTTTTTTGGCTATGGTTTTAGCATCCTGCTTGGGCTAAGAACATTCCGGTTTATAACTATAAAAACCATTTCATACATTTCGGACAATAGGAGCGAACTTGGCTTTTTATATGCGAACCAGTTAATGTATTCGCGAATTGTTGGGTTAATTCTAGCACCAATAGTTTTTTTAATTTCATATTCCGAGGGATTGCTCCAGATGGCCTTCCTGTTTATTGCTTCAGTAGTTATTGGCTTAGCGCTGATTATTAACCAATTCCGAACCGTTCAGGTATTTATTCGCAAAGGATTTTCTATTTTCTATTTACTTTTGTACCTTTGTGCCCTTGAAATTATACCCCTACTGATTATTTACAAAGAACTGATAGGGGTTGACTAGTATAGTTTCATAAAAAATAAAGCCTTGAGAATCAAGAAAATTATCGTTTCGCAGCCCGATCCACTCAGCGAAAAATCTCCGTACATGGAGCTAGCCCAAAAGTTCAATCTGAAAATCGATTTCAGACCGTTTATTAGGGTTGAGGGCATTTCGGCAAAAGATTTTCGACAGCAGAAAATTGATATTTTGCAGCATACAGCAGTAATTTTTACCAGCCGTACTGCTATTGACAATTTTTATAGAATATGCGAAGAGGTTAGGGTGACCATCCCCGAAACTATGAAGTACTTCTGCATTACTGAGGCAATTGCCCACTACCTTCAGAAGTATATTGTGTACCGTAAACGAAAAATATTTTTTGGTCCGGGTACTTTCGTACAATTAATGGACGTAATACTTAAACATAAAAACGAGAAGTTTCTTGTACCCCTTTCAGATGTTCACAAGGCAGAAATTCCCAAAACACTCGACAAAGCGAAGATAAAATATTCAAAGGGAATATTTTATCGTACTGTTAGCAGCGACCTGTCCGATTTGAAAGAACTCGACTACAACATGCTGGTTTTCTATAGCCCAAGCGGTATTAAATCGTTGTTCGAAAATTTCCCCAACTTTCAACAAAACGATATTGCCATTGCGGCTTTTGGCGACAATACAGCTAAGGCTGTTAAAGACAATGGCCTTCGGCTCGATGTAAAAGCGCCAACTCCCCAGTGTACCAGCATGACTCAGGCCCTTGATGAATTTATAAAAAAACACAATAAAGAGCATAAGTAACCATTTCGTTGGTTACTCATTACTTTGCAAAAACACCTCAAGTAAAAGGTGGAAAAACAAAAAACCTTTGGTCTGCCAAAAGCCGAAAGGCTTTGCAGTTTGAAAGCAATTGAGAGCCTTTTTGCCTCAGGTAAATCGCACTTCGCATATCCAATTCGTATGGTTTTTCAAATTGTTGAAAGTGAAATCGACAATCCACCTGTACAGGTTATGTTTTCAGTTCCCCGAAAAAGATTCAAATTGGCAGTAACCCGAAATCTGATTCGCAGAAGAATGCGTGAAGCCTATCGGCTGAACAAGCATAACCTTATTCCAATGCTCGAACCCCTGAACTTAAATTTAAAAATTGCGTTTCTATATTCTGTTAACGATGTTTGCAACTTCAGCACCATTGAGAAATCGATTGTAACCCACCTTTCCTACCTTGGCTCAAGTGTTAGCAAAAATGATTAAACCCATTTTATATTGGATAAAAAAGGGATTTGTAGCCATACTCATTTTACCCGTGAGGCTATACCAAATTCTGATAAGCCCCTACACAATATCATCGTGCAGATACACTCCAACCTGTTCGCATTACACCATTGAAGCCCTTCGTAAGCACGGACCACTAAAGGGTCTTTGGTTGGGAATTAGGCGAATAAGCCGATGCCACCCATGGGGAGGCCACGGTTACGATCCCGTTCCTTAATTAATGTATAATAACAGAATTTAATTAATAGTAATTAGCAACAAGCTGTTTAAATACTAAATTTGCCATTGCGTTCGCAAATATTATAGCCATGAAACTTGTAAAAGGTAGAATTAGAGTACTATTTTTTTCTTCTTTAACGGTTATCACCGTTTTTGTAATTCTTGCATTTCAAGGGCCCAACATTAAAACATCGAGGGGACTCGATATCTTTTTTTCGTTTTTTAGGGACCTTAATATTATGTATGTAGATAAAACAGACCCTGAAAAATTAATTTATACGGGCATTGATGCAATGCTTCAATCGCTCGACCCATACAGCGAATTTATTTCTGAAGAGAATAGCGACGAACTCGACTTTCAAACAACTGGAGAGTATGGTGGAATGGGGGCTCTAATTCAGGAATACGAGGGTTTCCCTATGGTAGCTGAAATATACGAGGGAAGTCCTGCCCAAAAAGCGGGTCTTCTGGTGGGCGATCAGATTCTGGTTATAAATGGAATTAGTGTTAATTCTATTGCAATTGACAAAGCAAGCAAAATGCTAAAGGGGCTCCCAAAAACTGACCTTACTCTGAAAATTAAAAGATTAAACACCCCCGATACCCTAACCTTCAACTTTAAAAGGGAAAAAATTCACATACCAAGTGTACCCTACTATGGTATGATTGAGAACGGAATTGGCTATATAAGGCTGGGAAGTTTTACCTCTGATGCCTACAAAGAAACCGAGAAGGCGCTAAAGGAACTAATGAAAAGCGATGCTAAGTCAATAATTTTGGACCTAAGAGGTAACCCTGGAGGGTTATTGTACGAAGCCGTAGGGGTTGTCAACCTTTTTGTTCCCCGCAACCAATTGGTTGTTTATACCAAGGGTCAGTTAAAGGACTTTGATCAGGAATATAAAACTGCTTCTAAACCCCTAAATACTGACATTCCTTTGGTAGTGCTGGTTGATCGATCGTCGGCATCCGCCTCCGAAATAGTTGCCGGAGCTCTTCAGGATATTGATAGGGCTGTGATTATTGGTGAAAGAACTTTTGGCAAGGGATTGGTTCAAAGTACTCGCGAACTTCCTCACAATACTAAAATGAAAATTACCACGGCCAAATACTACATTCCAAGCGGCAGATCCATTCAGGCAATCGATTGGGCCAAAAGAAATGAGGATGGTAGCGTTCATTACATTCCCGACTCTCTAATAAAACCATTTAAAACAAAAAATGGCCGAACAGTGTATGATGGAGGGGGCATTCTTCCGGACATTGTGATGGAACCCAGAGTACCAAACGAATTAACCGTTAATTTATATAGCAGCAGAAGTTTCTTTAAATACGCAACCCTTTTCCGACTGAAAAACTCAAGTATAAATTCTCCCAACGAATTCAACCTTACCAACGAAGAGTTCAACACCTTTTCGAATTTTATTCTGCAAGAAGGAGTTAAGTTTCAAACCCATTCACAGAAAGTTCTCGACGAATTAACTAGAACATCAAAGGAAAATAACTACTTCGAAAGGGCAAAACCCTTTATTGACAGCCTGAGCCAAATTGTTAACACCAACGCTTTAGCCGAAATTGAACGTAACCGCAACGAAGTTAAAACTGTGCTTGAAGATGAAATTGTTGGCCGTTACTATTTTCAGCGTGGCCGCTTTCAACGCTTTGTAAAACGCGACGACTTGGTAAAAAAAGCCATAGATGTACTTAAAGATTCGAAGCAATTCACAGAAATTCTTTCTTCTCCAAAAAATCCTTCTTAAATTTTTTTACTTAAAAGTGATGATTATAAAGATTTCCTTGCTGCTTCCCATTATTGTTACCCTTTTTTGGACTATTGTACTACCATCGGGTCGGAGTTGGAAAGAACACCCAAAATTACTTTTAAGCATATTAATGGCTGTTGCCAGCATATTTTATTTATCCCATGCACTCTACTTTCAAAAGCAAATTGGACTTTATTACTACTTCGATAGCCTTTACCTCCTATGTAATTTATTAGTATTTCCGCTTTACCATATATACGTTAGGCTTTTAACCATCGATCGAAGGTTCTCGCTAAAAAAACACTCAAAGCACTTGGTAATCCCTTTCATTATCTTTATTCTAAGCATTATTGGCTATGTTTCAATGAGCAAACAGGAAGGGTTGAATTATTTAAATCAAATCCTTTTAAAAGGGAATACCAAGGGTGTAAGCAATCAATTTATGGGGGTGGTATATATAAGTAGTCGCCTTTTATTCATTCTTCAAGTGGTTTTTTACCTAATAACTAACTTTCGTTTGCTAAATAGGTGGAATGAAAAGTTGCTGCAACTCTATTCAAATATTGAAGGGCGATCGTTACAATGGGTTCAATTTTTCAATCTTACTTTTGCTTCAATTTCCTTGGCAAGCATTCTGCTTGCCATAATTGGTCGAAACTTTTTCCTTACCAACGATTACTTACTTGTAGTTCCATCTCTGGTTTTCAGTTCGTTACTATTTTTCATTAGTCTTCATGGCAATAGGCAAAGGGGTGATTTTTCTGAACAATTCGAGAAGGAAAATTCAGATCAAATAAGTCAGTCGCTATTAAATAAAAACGAAATTCAGTTATTGCTTATTAATCAGTTTGAACGTAACCTACTCTTTAAGAGCCCCAACCTTACTCTTTGGGAAGTAAGCAAAAAATTGGGTATCGATAATCAGACGCTAAGCTCAACAATTGAAAGTTTTTACCAATGTAATTATAATCAGTTTGTGAACCGCTACCGAATAAATTACGCCAAGTCTCTTATTCTATCAAACAGCCCTTACACTTTAGAGCAGCTTGCTGAACTTTCGGGTTTTCATTCTGTAAAATCCCTCAAACGAACTTTTCAGAACATTGAGGGAGTATCCTTTAGAAAATCTGTACAGTTTCATAGGAACTGATGACAGGCCAACTAAATGCTTTTAAACATTCGCTCAATCTAATATAACTGAATTATTTCATACTCAGGGTTGCGTAATTTACATATTTTTGCCTGCGAAATCTATTGTAAAAACCAATGGAAAACCTCGAGCACTACTTCAACAAGTTTAGGCAAAACATAATTGGAATCGATGCTACTTACGATTCGCCCTTCGGAAAGCAGAAAATGGTTTATGCCGATTGGATTGCCAGCGGCAGGCTTTACAAGCCCATTGAAGATAAAATGCTCAACGTTTTTGGCCCCATGGTTGCCAATACCCATACCGAGAGCAGCCAGAGCGGAAGGTTTATGACCGAGGCATACCATTTTGCTCTGCAAGAGATAAAGCGCCATGTGAATGCTGGCCCCAACGATGTGATTGTAATGAGTGGTTTCGGTATGACCTCGTCTATTAATAAATTTCAGCGCATTTTGGGTTTAAAGAACAAGGCTTTCACTTTTGATAATCCCAACGACAGGCCAGTGGTTTTTGTTACCCATATGGAGCACCATTCCAACCAAACCTCGTGGTACGAAACCATTGCCGAGGTGGTGGTGGTCGACCCCGACAACGAAATGCGCGTTTCGGCAGCCAAACTCCTCGAAGCCATTGAACCCTATAAGCATCGATCGGCTCTTATTGGTTCGTTTACTGCCTGCAGTAATGTTACCGGAATTCTTACTCCCTACCACGAACTTGCTCGTGTAATGCACAATTTTGGCGGACTTTGCTTTGTCGACTTTGCCGCATCGGCACCCTACTGCAAAATCGATATGCACCCTGTCGACCCTATGGAACGATTGGATGCAATATTCTTCTCGCCCCATAAATTTTTAGGAGGTCCTGGCTCTTCGGGGGTGCTAATTTTCGACTCGAAACTTTACCAGTGCCGCGTTCCCGACCAGCCCGGTGGGGGTACGGTTGATTGGACCAACCCTTGGGGTGAGTATAAATACATTGATGATATTGAACGCCGCGAAGACGGCGGAACACCCGGTTTTTTACAGGCCATTCGAGCAGCCCTTTGTGTTAGGCTAAAGGACGAAATGGGTGTCGAAAACATTCATGCTCGCGAAAAGGAGCTGGTTTGCAAGGCTGTTGCTATGCTAAGGGAAATTAAGGGTGTGAAAATTTTAGCCGACAATTGCCTCGAACGAATTGGTGCCATTTCGTTCTACATCGAAAATGTGCATTACAACCTAATGGTTCGCATTCTGAGCGATCGCTTTGGCATTCAGGTACGTGGAGGTTGCGTTTGCGCCGGAACCTATGGGCACTTTCTTTTAAACGTAACCAAGGAGCAGTCGCACGCTATTACCGACCAAATAAACCACGGCGACCTATCGCAAAAACCTGGCTGGGTTCGCTGGAGCATTCACCCTACCACCACCAACGCCGAAGTGGAGTACGTTGCCAATGCAATTGCACAAGTGGCCGAAAACGCTGCCCCTTGGGCAAGCGACTACCGCTACTGCAAGCGAAGCAACGAATTCTTTTTACATAAATCGCTTAAGGTGAAAGAAACCGATATGGATGAGGTTTTTAAACTATAAGAGCAAAAACGGTAGTCTCCTATTTGTAAATTGCAATAGCTTAAGTACATGAAGAAATTATATTTACATTTTGGCAATTTACAATCATATGTAATAACTTTATAATTACGTAAATTAGGTAATTATGGAAATATCAGTAATTTCAATTGGAAATTCGAAAGGAATAAGGTTAAGCAAAACCATTATTGAAAAATACAATATTAAGGACACTGTTGAACTAATACTGGAAAAGGGACGCATTATTCTTGTACCAAAATCGCTGCCACGAAAGGGATGGGAAAAAGAGTTTATGAAAATGCACCACAACAACGACGATGCCCCTTTAATTCCTGATGTTTTCGAAGACGAAACACTTGAAGAATGGAGTTAAGTCAGTACAGCATAGTTTTGGTCAACCTCGACCCTACAATAGGTAGCGAAATTAGGAAAACTAGGCCCTGTGTTATTATTTTGCCTAACGAAATGAATAAGCACCTTCAAACCTTGGTTGTAGCGCCAATGGTCAGTCAATCGAAAATTTACCCAACAAGGCTAGAAATAAAGCATAACAATAAAAAAGGCTGGATTGTAGTTGACCAAATAAGAACAATTGACAAGCAAAGGGTTGTAAAATGTTTTGAAAAACTATCAGCAAAGGAAGTGGAAAAACTTAAATCGATAATCAAGGAAACCTTTGTCGATTAAAACCTATTGTAAATCGCTCAGTGTACATAAACCACAAAAGCACGAAGTATTTACTATTCGTGGTTTTGTGGTTTATGTATTTAAAACTAATCGTTTAGTTTTGCAGCCCAAAACTCCCGATTTAAGCGGGCAATATGCGAAATTGAAATGCCCTTTGGGCATTCGGCTTCGCAAGCGCGGGTGTTGGTGCACGAGCCAAAGCCCAGCTCGTCCATTTTGGCAACCATTTTTGTAACCCGCTCCTTGGCTTCGGCTTTACCCTGTGGTACTAGCGCAAACTGCGACACTTTGGCGGCTATAAAAAGCATGGCCGAGGAGTTTTTGCATGCCGCTACACACGCCCCACAGCCTATGCACGATGCTGCATCGAAGGCCTCATCGGCATTGGTTTTCGCATTGGGTAGGCAGTTGGCATCCTGCGCTGCTCCAGCATTTATTGAAATAAAGCCACCGGCTTGCATAATCTTGTCGAACGCATTTCGGTCAACCATTACATCTTTAATTACCGGAAACGAAGCTGAACGCCAGGGTTCAACTGTAATGGTTGTTCCATCGGTAAATTCGCGCATGTGCAGTTCGCAGGTGGTTGTTCGGTTCATTACCCCGTGCGGCCGACCATTTATATACAGCCCGCAACAACCGCAAATTCCCTCGCGGCAGTCGTGTTCAAACACAACAGGCTCTTTGCCTTCAAGAATTAGCGTACTGTTGAGGTAGTCGAGCATTTCGAGAAACGACATTTCGGGCGACACATTGTTTAAGCTGTAGGTTTCGAACTTCCCTTTTGCCTTGGCACTGGGCTGTCTCCATATTTTTATTTTAAAATTCATGGCAATTGACTGATTGATGAAACAATTGGTTACTTGTAGCTACGCTCTTGCAACTTCACAAATTCGTAGTTGAGCTCCTCCTTGTGCAACTCATAGTCGGCATTGGGACCTTTGAACTCCCAAGCAGCTACATATGCGTAATTGGCGTCGTCGCGTTTGGCTTCGCCACCTTCGGTTTGGCTCTCCTCACGGAAATGCGCTCCGCAGCTTTCGCGACGGTTTAGCGCATCGATGCAGAGTAGGTAGGCAAGTTCGAAGTAGTCGGCAACTCTCCCTGCCTTTTCAAGTTCCTGATTCAAATCGTTGCCCGAACCAGTAATCTTAACGCTTGTCCAAAACTCATTTTCAAGTTCTTTTATAAGGACCAAGGCCTGCTTAAGTCCCTTCTCGTTGCGAACCATTCCGCAGTAATCCCACATAATTTTCCCCAATCGCTTATGGAACGAAGTAACGGTTTGCGTTCCGTTAATCGAAAGCAACTTATCAACTCTCTCCTTTGCCTCTTCTTCGGCGGCTTCGAATTCGGGAAGTTTTGTGTCGATTTTTGGCGTTTTTATTTCATCGGCTAGGTAGTCGGATATGGTATAGGGCAAAATGAAATAGCCATCGCCAGCGCATTGCATAAGCGAACTTGCACCAAGCCGGTTGGCACCATGGTCGGAAAAGTTCGATTCGCCTATGGCGAAAAGTCCGGGAATGGTAGTCATTAAGTTATAGTCGACCCATAGGCCTCCCATGGTGTAGTGGCCGGCGGGGTAAATTCGCATGGGCGTTTTATAGGGCGACTCGCCAGTAATTTTCTCATACATTTCGAACAGATTGCCATACTTATTTTCAATGGCTTTTTCTCCCTGTTTTTTAATGGCATCCCGAAAATCGAGGTAAACCGAAAGTCCCGTGTCGCCTACACCATAACCGGCATCGCAGCGCTCCTTTGCTGCACGCGAAGCAACATCGCGAGGCACCAAATTGCCAAAAGCGGGGTAACGCCGTTCGAGGTAGTAGTCGCGTTCCTCTTCGGGGATATCGTTGGGATTGCGCTTGTCGCCCTTCTCTTTGGACACCCAAACTTTGCCATCGTTTCGAAGCGATTCGCTCATTAGCGTTAGTTTACACTGAAAATCGTTGAGTACCGGAATGGACGTTGGGTGTATTTGAATAAAGCTTGGATTTGCAAATAATGCTCCCCGCTTGTGTGCCTTCCATGCGGCTGAACCGTTGGAGTTAACCGCCAGAGTAGATAAGTAGTAAATTGTTCCGTAACCACCAGTTGCCAATACTACTGCATGTGCAGAGTGGCGCTCAATTTCTCCGGTAATCAGGTTTCGAACTATTATTCCACGGGCTTTCCCATCTACCACAACCAAATCGAGCATTTCACGACGAGAGTACATGGTTACTGTACCTGCAGCTATCTGCCTGACTAAAGCGCTGTAACCTCCCAAAAGGCACTGCTGACCAGTTTGTCCCTTTGCGTAAAAGGTTCGGCTCACCTGAACCCCTCCAAACGATCGGTTATCGAGGGTTCCCCCGTAGTCGCGGGCAAAGGGAACGCCAAGCGCAGTGTAATGATCAATCACATAGTTACTCACCTCGGCGGCGCGGTAAACATTCGCTTCGCGTGCGCGGTAGTCGCCACCCTTAAGCATATCGTAAAAGAGGCGATAAACGCTATCGCCATCGTTTTTGTAGTTTTTAGCAGCATTTATTCCCCCCTGTGCGGCAACCGAGTGAGCCCTTCGGGGAGTGTCCTGGTAGCAAAAAACTTTAACGTTGTAGCCTAGTTCGCCCAAAGTTGATGCAGCCCCCGAGCCAGCAAGGCCTGTTCCCACTACAATAATATCGAGTTTCTTTTTGTTGGCAGGGTTTACCAAACGCAGCGAGGCTTTGTGGTTCGTCCATTTTTCGGCCAAAGGGCCTGCCGGTATTTTGGCACTTAGTTTACTACTCATATGGGTATGGTTTGGAGTGATTACTTAAAAATGAGAAAGTACAGCGGAATAATGGTGAAACCTGAGGCTATAACTGCAGCTAAAACGTATGCGGCAGTTTTTAATCGGTTAATCCACTTCTGGTTATTCCAGCCAATAGTTTGAAATGCACTCCAAAAGCCGTGGCTTAAGTGCAACCCTAGCAGTATTGCCGACACAATGTAAATTACATCGTACCACCAGAAGTTAATAAAGAGTTCCGAAACCAGCGGGTAGGCATCCTGCATGTAGGTTATGCCGCCATCGTACGAAATGGCTGGAACTTCTCCAAAGCGCATTTTCCAGAAAAAGTTGGCTATGTGAAGGACCAGAAAAATAAGAATGGTCGACCCCAGAATGAGCATATTTTTCGATGCCCAGGTTGAGAGCCCATCGGTTGCCGAAACGGCATACTGTACGGGCCTTGCTTTTCGATTTCGGATGTAGAGATACCCCGAAAACAGGATGTGAAAAATGAAGCCCAAGGCTAAAAGCGGCTCAATTATTTTAATAGCCGGGTTTGTAGCCATAAAGTGCGCGGTTTTGTTGAACGTTTCACCTTCATCGACCAGTAGCATAAGGTTAACGGAAAGGTGCACCAGCAGGAACATTACCAGGAATAGTCCCGAAATGCTCATAACCAGTTTCTTGCCAAGCGATGTGCTGAAAATACTGCCCATAATTATTGAGTTAAATTTGGAACTCAATTTAGGGAATTATAAAATACCACCATCCTATTACAAATTGAAAAACGCATTTTTCTATTGAATTTTGAGTATGTTCTTGAACATTCATTACTACATAAGGCTCTCTATATGGTAAATACACTATTTTTATACCATTAACAAAAGAAAACTTTACCACGAAGAGCACTAAGTACTACTCAAAGAGCACAAAGAAATTCAAATGGGGATTTAACTTTGTGTTTCTCTGTGATCTCTTTGCGATCTTTGTGGTTAAAAAATAGTTGAAGTATCCTATGTAGCTCCTAACAAAACGACATTTATTTTTATACCATTAAAAATTGAATTCCATGAATAAAGTAATTACTATATATGGTCATCCCTTAAGCTGCACCGATAAGGGCAGTGGACAAACCGTTGTGCTTTTGCATGGCTTCTTAGAATCGAAAGAGATTTGGAGCGATCTATCGAACTTCCTTTCAGAAAACTATCGGGTAATTTGCCCCGATTTGCCCGGGCATGGAGAATCGGTACTGGAAGCCGAAGTTGCCTCAATGGAAATTCTTGCTACAAGCGTTAAGCAGCTGCTCGACCAGCTGAATATTGCTTCATGTGTTCTTTTGGGGCACTCCATGGGAGGATACGTAGCGCTGGCTTTTGCTGATTTGTTTCCGCATCACCTCAGCGGTTTTGGATTAGTTCATTCGCACCCTTTTGCCGATAGTAACGAAAAAAGAGCCAGCCGCATGAGCGACATAGAAGCAATTGAAAGGGGCGAAAAGAGCACGATTGTCGAGAGCAACATACCCAAACTATTTGCCAACCATAACCTTATTCGGCTGGCAGTTCAGGTGGAGAAATGGAAACAAATTGCTAATAGAACCCCCGATAAGGGAGTTATTGCAAGCTTAAAGGGCATGTCAGCACGAGTGGACAGGAGCTATGTATTAGATAAACTATCGGTTCCGGGAATATTCATTTTTGGGAAAAGGGACAATTTGATTCCGAATGAGATAGGTTTAAAAGCAGAGCATGCCCATTCGCACTTTCGTACCATTTGGCTCGAAAATTCGGGACATCTTGGTTTTGTTGAAGAGCCCGATCAAATGAGGTTTGCAATAGCCTCCTTTTTAAAGGAGATGACCTCGCGTGCCTGAAATATTTTCGATATGCTAGCCCGTTTACCGATTAAATGAGAATACTGCTGCACGGTACTATTCGACGAAATAACCTCAATGGCTTTTAGCAGAGTATTATCAATTTCCTTGATAATTGGATAAAACCCTTCATTGTCGATTACATTGCGAGCAACGCTTGCCATAAGTTGAACTTTAAGCAGTTGCATCGATTGCTTAAGTTGTTGTGCATTGGGTTCAATTCCGCTTTTACGAGCAAAGGCCGTAAATTTTTCAACAATGTCAAACTTTTCAAGAAACTTAACAATATCCTTATAGTCTTTCATTTTAACCAGTTCCTTCCGGTGGGCGTCTGTAAAGTTAAAAGCAAAGCGATAAATTAGGTTTCTGCTAGCTACCCTATTGAAATAAGGAGTTATACCCGAAGTATCGAGCGGAACAAAAATATCGGGCATAATTCCACCTCCCCCATAAACAATACGCCCTTTGGGGGTTACGAATTTCAGCGAATCGGAAAACTGGATGCTATCCTGTTCCTGAAGTTCGCCATGTAGAAAGCGATTGTTAATATCCATAAAGTAGTCGTCGCTACCAGCTTTGTAGGGCTTCTGAATGCTTCGGCCTGTTGGTGTATAATAGCGCGCTATGGTAAGGCGCAATGCAGAGCCATCGTTAAAAAGAATTTGTTCCTGAACCAAGCCCTTTCCGAAAGAACGACGACCAATGATTACGCCCCTGTCGTTATCCTGCAGGGCTCCAGCTAAAATTTCGCTGGCCGATGCTGCAAACTCATCGATAAGAACTGCAACGGGCGTGTTAAGGCACGAACCCTTTGAGCTGGAGAATACATTTTGGCGCTCGCGAGCTTTTCCTTGGGTATAAACTATCAGTTTCCCTTCGGGTAAAAATTCGTTCGCAATGTTAGTTGCCGCATCGAGGTATCCTCCGGTGTTTCCACGGAGGTCAATAATCAGCCGCTCCATTCCAAGCGTTTTTAACTTCGCTACAGCATCTAGAAATTCTGAATAGGTAGTTCGGGCAAATTTTGAAATTTTAATGTAACCTACTATGTCGGAAACCATGTATGCAATGTCAATACTGTATAAAGGAATTTTATCGCGAATAATATCGAATACTATTGGCTCTTCTACCCCATTGCGCTTTACACCAACGCGAACTCTGGTCCCATTTGGTCCCTTTAACTTTTTAACAATATCATTCTGATTTATTTTTTTTCCAGCTACAAGCGAATCGTCGATGGTGATAATCCGATCGCCAGCCAAGATTCCAACCCTCTCCGATGGCCCTCCCTGTATGGTAGAAATTACAACAACTGTATCGTTAGGCATATTAAACGAGATGCCAATGCCATCGAATCCGCCCTCAAGAGGCTCGTTGGCCTCTTTTAATTCGGAGGCGGGAATGTACACTGAATGTGGGTCGAGGTTCTTAAGAATAGTGGGTATGGTTGCCTCAACCAGCTGGCCCATTGAAACTGTATCTACGTACTGGTTCTCTACATACTTCAAAACGCTAGAGAGTTTATCGGTACGAGGGTATATGGTTAGTGAGGTTCGGTCGGGAGCGTTTTTCAGTTTAACGCCAATAATAATGCCTGTAATAAGAACTATTGCCAAGCCAATTGGGTACACAATATCTTTGCGCTTGTTATTGTATATCATAACAACAAAGGGTTTTGGAATTTTCCAAAGGTAATACTTTTCAAACTTTAACTCTGCATGAATTAACCGAAGCCCTGATTTTAACCTTTTTTAGTACAGGAATGGCACGAACCTATTTCCTTACAACTACTCGTTTGGTAATTTGCC
Source organism: uncultured Rikenellaceae bacterium (assembly GCA_964479665.1). Classification (GTDB taxonomy): domain Bacteria; phylum Bacteroidota; class Bacteroidia; order Bacteroidales; family Tenuifilaceae; genus UBA2287. Next base: position 29,509 of record CAYZNN010000033.1, read on the forward strand.
TCTGCTCACAAGTAATGCTAATAAAGTAGATTCCGCTCGACCAACTTGTTGTTGAAATTTGCATGCCACTTTTTAATTCACCTGTATAAACAGGTAAACCCAAAGCAGAGTATATTTGAACCGCACATTGAACGCCACTCGATTCTTCAATAGCTATATAATCTTTTGCAGGATTGGGAAAAACAGAAGCACCGAAATTGTGGGTTACAACTGAATTGCCTTCAAATTCGAAACTGTTTACCATCGATATGCCCTCGTTTTCAAATTGGCTGGTATTGGGCATTTGGTTGCTATAATTGGCAGCAATGGTTCTTTCGGTTTGGCTGGCAGACGAAAAAACTCTCAGCTGGATAAGATCGCCTGGTAAAAAGCCATCGGTATCTTCGGTTATTATGTCGTTAGAATACAAAACTAACGCATAGTTCATGTCCAAGTCTTCAATCTGAATAGCACCAAACATGTCAAGTTTCACCACGTTGTTGGGTGTAAAGTTTAAGATTTCCCGACTTTA
>CAYZNN010000034.1:0-29663 GCA_964479665.1 uncultured Rikenellaceae bacterium
AATTAACATTTAATTACGGGAATATCTCCTAAAAGAAAATGAGTTAATGATGCTTGGTGAAGGTAAGCTTAATCGTTTAGCAACGATGTTGAAGGGAACTTTAAATTACTGGTGCTCGTAAGCACTGCCTTAACAGAACCGACAAGAATTTTTGCTTCAATTAGCAATGGCACCCTATTCTGGTCATCGGTTACCCAAACGAACATATCCTCGCCTCCCGAAAAAATGGTACCTTCAACAAGCATAGCCGAGAATTTGATTGTTCGGTACTTTTTACCATCGCGGGTGGTAAGAATTTCTCTGCCCAAATAACGAAGGTACAAATCGAATACCTCATTATCGATGGCCATTGGCAAGGGAATTTTATCGCCTTTTTTCAAGCCTTCGAAGGTGAGAGCTCTGCAATAGTATATTGCACTCAACACATCGAAAACACAGGAGCGTATGGGTTGCACTTCCTTTTTGAAAGGTCGCTTCGAGGTACGACTGATAATATCAATCTCTTTCTTATCGTAATTGAAAACGTATCGGTTGTAGGTTTCGAACCCTCCTTCATGAGTATCGCGCTCAAACCAATAGGGTTGTAAACTCCTAGGATCGGCAATAGCCTCAAACCTGTCGCGAACTTTAAAAAACCAATCGTACTGCTTCAAACTCCAACCTTCGGATTTGTAATGAATAGCCGATTTTCCAAGGTAAGTTGTATCACTGACCCTAAAGTAAACATCGCCAGCATTTACCCAAATGAACCCCCAATTATAAACCGCCCTATAGGTAACATACTCGCCATTTTTAAAGGGTATGTTAGCTACTGCACAACCATCGGTTTGGGCAGCCAACCAATAATAATTTATTATGAAAACTAAAAGAAGAAAAAAAGTTCTTGCAAACATTACAATGGTTATAGTTAGTATGCTTTTTTAGCAGCATAGCGTTCAATTAAGGCAATAGAAACTATTCCCATAAACACAAGTACAATAGCCCATAACAACTCTGCATCGAATGATTTTGGATAACTTAACTCGTACCCCTGAACAATCGCTTTCCCGTTTTTAAGCAACTGATTACCTTCACCATCGAGTCGGTATATGGCATTTTTCCAGGGCCATAGAATGCTAAGCGATCCCAAAATAAAACCCGTAAGCGATGCAATTGTTTGGTTTTTGTACTTTTTAAACACCCATGAAAGAAAATGCGAAAATGCAACTAAGCCAAAGGCTGCACCCAAAGCAACCGGGAAAAGAACTTTAATATTGAAATCGTTCACTGCGTGAATCATCACTAATTCGTAGTTGCCCATGAGCATAAGTACGAAAGAACCTGAAAGTCCTGGCAAAATCATGCTGCATATGGCAACTACACCACAAATTACTAAATATAAAAACGATTCGTTTTGCGAAGCTGGATTGAGGAATGAAATGATTGCTGCTCCAATTGCACCTATTGCAAATGCAACAAAAACCCAAAGGGTCCATTTCTCAATAGTTTTTCCAACAAAATAAACGGAAGCAAGAATGAGCCCAAAAAAGAACGACCAGATGTGAACGGGATAGTTATGGAGCAAGAATTCGAAAACATGCGCTAGAGTTACAACACTAATAACCATTCCAATAAAAACCGAAACAAGGAAAAAGAAATCGACATGCTGAAAAAGTTCTCGGAATCTTCCTTTGAAAAATAAATTGATGGCTTTGCCATCGAAAGATTTAAGCGAATTAATGATTCTTTCGAATATGCCCGTTATAAGCGCAATGGTTCCGCCCGAAACACCGGGTATTACGTTGGCCGCTCCCATTCCCATACCCTTGAGAACAAAAAGCATGTGATTTTTAATCATGATAAAAGCATTTTTTGAGGACATAAAAGTATTAAAAAAGGGAGTTTAAACTCCCTTTTTTAAAAAAACGCATAAAATAAAAAAGTAACAAGCCATTTATTCTTTATTAAAGGACTTGAGGGTTTGCTCTAGTTTGCTCGATAACTTAAGAAGTTCGTTTGAGAAATCTGAAACTTCATCAGCAGTTTCGTTATTACTCTGTCCAAATAGTGTCAATTTATCGAGGACTGTGTTTATTCGCCGGGTTTCATCGAGTAGTTTAGAATTCTCATTAGAAATGCTTGCAACTATAACTGCACTCGAATTAATTTCATCAACCAACTCATTCATAACCCGCTTAACGCCATCAATAGTTTTCAAACTTTCGTTACTAAGTTCAACTATTTCTTGAGCAGCCTGTTTGGAACGTTCTGCCAACTTTCGAACTTCGGCAGCAACAACAGCAAATCCCTTTCCGTGTTCTCCAGCCCTTGCTGCTTCTACAGCAGCATTGAGCGCAAGAATATTTGTTTGAAATGCTATGTCGTTCACAACTCGAATCCTATCGGAAACCTTGCTCATGGCCGCAATGGCTTGCTGCGAGACTACCATCCCCTTTTTAATTGATTCAACCGATTTTGTAGAAATTCCACTAGCCATTCGGGTTGAACTTTCGGTTCTTTCAATGGAATTTGCCAGTTGCTGAACCGACCCAGTAACATCGTTGGTTGCCTCAACTAAACTAATGGCTCCTTCGTTAAGTTTCTGGGAACTACTTTCCAAATGATTTCCTGAAAGAGCTATTTCATTCGAAGCCTCTTTAACCTCCATAAAAATGTTTCCGATTTTACTTGAAATAGCCGAAAGGGAACGTGCTAGTTCGCCAATCTCATCGTTACCCTCCATTTCAATATTGGCGTTGAACTTACCATCGCTTAGTGCATAAGCATATTTAACCCCTCTCGCAATACGTTGGGTTATACGATTTATTACTATTGCTATGATAATGGATGTTATTACTATTCCTGCAAGTCCCGACAAGATAAGCCAAAGCATTAACCTTTGGGTGGCTTCCATAACATCGTCGAGCACAACAATAACCCCTAACGACCAGGGTGTCTTTGAGTTCTGCATTTCAACGGGTGAGAAGTACGCAATTATATTTTTACCGGTTTCGCTATGAACGGCTTCAATTGAGAATTGAATCCCATTTCTAATTTTATGGTGAATATTATGCGCCTGCTCCTCGTCGGGATTTACTTCTGCCATAGTTTGACCTATTATCGCTTTATCGGGATGGGTTACATACACCCCAGCATTCGAAAGCAAGAAAGCATATCCATTATTAAATAGTTTCAAACTATCAATTCTGTGTTTTAACTCTTCCAAAAGAATGTCGCAGCCAACTGTGCCAATGATTCGATTTTTATAAACAATTGGACTTATAAGACTTGTCATTTGGTCCTTTTGCCCATTATTTCGATACGCAAAGAAGTAAGGCTCAAGAATAGTTGTTCTTGAAGGGTCATTAATTACCCACAAGCTATTCTCACTCAGGTTATCAAATGAAGCTGTATCCTGTTTGAAATGTATACTTTCGCCCTCTCTAAAGTATTTTGTTCGCAATCTCAATCTTTTAGTTTGTAAATTATTGTAAACCGACAGATCCCAATGCACCCATAGTGAACTAAAATTAGTATGTTTCTCAAATACATCCCTGAGCATTTGATGCTGTAACTTTTCCCGTTCGGTAAAGGGAATTTCAACGAATCGACTGAACGATTCTGCAATCACTTTTGTGATAATTAACTCATTGTTAATCTGATTTTCTACCCCCTTGGCTGCTTCTTCTATCACTGTACTTACATAGCGTCGAGAGTTGTCGAGGCTAACTCTTTTAACAGAAGAAATAATTTGATAAAAAATAATACTGTATACAACAACTGAAAACCCAATAAGTAGTATCAGAATCTTTGTTCTTAATCGCATTTTACTGATAATCATATGCTGAATGATATTATAGTTCTATAATTTCTATTTTGCTAAACTATAAAAACCTATTCAAGTTTGAAGTTAGCATTGCCAATAAGATTGACCATAAATGCAATTTAACTAATTTCAAACAGGATACAAAATGCAAGAAAGATTTATTCTATTTTGCTAACGAATACAAGTTCCTTAACAAATCAAATTCAAATACAAAATCAGCTTGCAATTGCAATAATCAATCAATAACTTTGAAAACCATTTATACTCACTTAATACTTATATCATGAAGTACATACATTATTTTATTACACTATTGCTCGTTGCTGCGATGATACAATGTACCCCTTCGAAAAACAAAAAAAAGGCGGTTGGTGGGAGCCCCATAGCCGATGTTACAATCAAATCTGTTATTAATGCACTTACCCAGAAACATGGCGAGGCATTTGGTTTTCGTATTGAACGGGGTGTAAAACAGGTGGCTTCGCTCTGGCGCGAAAATGATGGAACAGCTACCGATTTCGAAGCATTTTGCAATGAGCAATTCATTTCCGATCCAGCTGCCATTGAAACCCTGTTCAATAAGGTTTCGTACGGAATGGAGGTGCTTAACGGCTACTTCCTTCGTATTAATAAAGATCTGATGCGCCCGCTTCATCTCGATTTGGGCGAAATAACGCCCATTGATATGCTGTTTGGCGGGTTCAACGCAGGAGCGCACCTGAGCGAAGACCTTTACACTAACCGCATTGCATTTACTGTTGCGCTTAACTTTCCGTTTTACAGTTTAAAAGAAAAAACCGAGCTGGGTCCAAACTGGTCGCGCCTCGAGTGGGGCTACGCTCGCATGGGCGACCTTTTCACTTCGCGCATACCTGCCGAATTGCAGCAGAACATGTCGCGCATAAGTACCGATGCCGACACCTACATTAGCGGATACTACATTCACATGGGCAAAATCCGCAACGAGACCGACGAGCAGCTTTTCCCCGATGGCATGAAACTTATATCGCATTGGAATCTTCGCGACGAGCTGAAATCGCAATATGCAAACGGAGAAAGCGGATTGGAAAAGCAAAAAATGGTTTACCAAATAATGCAGCGCATTATCGACCAGTCGATTCCCGAAAACGTAATTAACAACCCCGATTTGGTATGGAAACCCATATCGAACCAAGTTTACAATAATGGCCAAGCCATTGATTTTAAGCCTGAACCCAACACCCGTTACCAGCAAGTAGTGAACCTTTTCGGAGCCATAAAGGCTATCGATGCGTTTTCGCCCACAATGCCAACGTACATTCAGCGTAAATTCGAAGGCGAATTCGAAATTCCTGTTGAGGATATTGAGGCCCTTTTCACCGAGTTCGTTTCGTCGAAACAGGTTCGCGATGCGGGCAAACTCATTGCCAAACGGTTAGGTAGACCTTTGCAACCATTCGACATTTGGTACGATGGTTTCAAACCGCGAAGCAGTATACCTGCCGAAAAGTTGAATGCTGCAGTAAGTAAACGCTTCTCGAGTGCTGCCGAATATCAAAAGGAAATTCCCAACATTTTAACCTCACTGGGTTGGTCGCGCGAGAAGGCCAATTTCATTGCCTCAAAAATTATTGTTGAAGGCAGCCGGGGTGCCGGTCATGCTTGGGGCGGCGGAATGCGTTCCGATGTTGCACTTCTTCGTACCAATATTCCAAGTAGCGGAATGAATTATAAAGGTTTCAACATTGCCATGCACGAGTTTGGCCACACCGTTGAGCAAACCATTTCGCTTTACGATATCGACTACTACATGCTAAACGGAGTTCCCAACACCGCATTTACCGAAGCGCTGGCTTTCATTTTTCAGGCACGCGACCTGGATGTGCTGGGATTTAAAGATCCCAACCCCGAAAAGGAACACCTTGCTGCTCTCGACAATCTTTGGTCGTGCTACGAAATAATGGGCGTTTCGCTGGTTGATATCAACCTGTGGAAGTGGCTTTACGCAAATCCCAATGCAGATGCTCAGCAGGTAAAAGAGGCTACCATTCGTATTGCCAAGGAAATATGGAATAAATACTACGCCAATGTTTTTGGCAGCAACGATGAGCCAATTCTTGCCATCTATAGCCATATGGTTGAAATACCACTGTATCTTTCTGCATACCCCATGGGCCATTTAATCGATTTTCAGATCGAAAAGCACATTGCCAACAAGCAGTTTGCCAACGAAGTAGAAAGGATGTTTGTTCAGGGTCGTATAGTTCCTCAACTGTGGATGCAAGGAGCCGTTGGTCAGCCCTTAAGCATTACCCCAACTCTCGAAGCCGCTGCCAAAGCGGTTGAGGTGCTGAATAGATAATTTTAACTTAAAGAAATTAAAACGGAGCCCTTAAAATGAAAGGCTCCTTTTTTTTTAACTTTTTTATTGAAAGATTTACATCCTATTCGGTACGTCAATGCAATACAACTAAAATTGAGCACAATTGTTTTTCCCATAAGTCATTTTATGCTTATATTTGTCTTTTACATAAAACATTTTGCATGGATGTCCTATTTGAAAAATCGGTAAGAAAGATTGAAAGAACGAACTACTTGTTCAGGCGATTCCTTTTTACAACAATCAATTGGAATCATAGGTTAATTTCAATTACAGGTTCGAGAGGTGTTGGTAAAACTACAATGGTACTGCAGTATCTTAAGGGCCTTTCGTTAAATGACAATGAAAAACTTTACTTAAGCCTCGACGACATCTACTTTTCATCGAATAATTTGGCAGAAACAATTTCTGATTTTGCAAAACTTGGTGGTAAAATGGTTGCCCTTGACGAAGTTCATAAATACCCCAACTGGTCGAGAGAAATAAAAAATATTTACGATGACTACGCTGACTTGAAAATAATTTTCACTGGTTCATCGATACTCGAAATAAACAAGGGCGAATCGGATCTTAGTAGAAGAGCCGTAAATTATAGTTTACCCAGCCTGTCGCTTAGGGAGTTTATTTCTCTTGAAAGCAATGTTTCACTTCAAAGCTATTCACTCGAAAGCATTATTGCCAATCATTCACAAATTTGCAAGGAAATTAACAAACATATAAAACCGCTGCTGTCGTATAGTCGCTATGTTAAATATGGAGGGTTTCCATACTTTGGTGAGCTAGGTGCCGATTTTCACAATCAGCTCCTAAAGACCATAAACATTGTTTTAGAATCTGATTTAACATCGGTGTTAACTGTTGATTACTCGCATGTACTAAAACTGAAAAAATTACTGCTCTTAATAGCAGAGAGCGTTCCATTTAAGCCAAATATATCGGAGTTAAGTGCCAAAGTAGGTATAACACGCGAAACGGTATTACGTTACTTAGACTACCTTGAAAAATCGGGGTTGATTTTACAGCTTACCACAAAAAATAAAGGATTTAGAAGATTCGAAAAACCCGATAAAGTTTACCTAAACAATTGCAACTACCTATTCGCCTTAAGTAGCTTACCACCTGACACAGGAACCGTTCGCGAAACGTTCTTCCTACAGCACATTTCGGTAATGTCGAAGGTTAACTACCCTAATTCAGGTGACTTTTTAATTAACGGCAAGTATGTATTTGAAATTGGTGGCAAGGCTAAAACCTTTAATCAAATTAAAAATATCGAGTATTCATATCTAGCACTCGACGATATTGAATATGGTGTGAATAATAGAATTCCACTATGGCTATTTGGATTTATTTACTAGTTATATGTATTTAATTTACAACATTAATCTATCACCATTTACATCCTATTAGGTACTTCGATACCCAGTAACCACATGGCATTTTTAATGCACCTGCCAACCTGAGCCGAAATGCTCAACCTCAACTGCTTAACCTCTTCAGTTGTATCACGAAGAATTGAGTGGTCGTGGTAAAACTGGTTGTACTCCTTTGCCAAATCGTAGGCAAAATTGGCGACAAGGGCAGGCGAATACTGAGTTGCGGCTTGTTGAACGATGCCTGGGAAAAGTGTTGTAAGTTTTATGAGTTCCCTTTCCTTTTCGGTCATTTCAACAATGGGAAGATTAATAAAAGTTGCCGCTCCCGCTTCGTTTGCTTTTCGCAAAACCGATTGAATTCGGGCATATGTGTACTGTATGAAAGGCCCTGTATTCCCATTAAAATCGATCGATTCGCGGGGATTAAAGGTCATGTTCTTTTTGGGGTCTACCTTTAAAATAAAGTATTTAAGCGCTCCCAATCCTACAACCCTACAAACTTGCTCAACCTCGTGCCCGTTTAGTCCATCGAGTTTACCCAGCTCGTTGGCCATTTCGCGGGCAGTTTCAATCATTTCGGTAATTAAATCGTCGGCATCGACAACATTTCCTTCGCGCGATTTCATTCTGCCCTCGGGCAAATTTACCATCCCGTACGACAGGTGAAAAAGATGGTCGCTCCACATGTAGCCAAGTCGTTTCAAAATATGTTTGAGCACGCTGAAATGGTACTCCTGCTCGTTACCCACAACGTACACATGCTCGTTGAGGTGAAACTCGTCGAAACGCTGTACTGCAGTGCCAATATCCTGGGTTATGTATACCGATGTACCATCGGCGCGGAGTAGAACCTTTTCGTCCAATCCCTCGGCAGTTAGGTCAATCCACACCGAGCCATCGGGTTTGCGGAAGAATACGCCTTGCTCCAGGCCTTTGGCAACAATCTCTTTACCCAGCAGGTAGGTTTGCGACTCGTAGTAAACCTTTTCGAACGAAATGCCCAGATTTGCGTATGTTTTTTCGAATCCCTCGTAAACCCAACTGTTCATTTGCTTCCATAGGGCAATTACTTCGGCATCCTTTGCTTCCCACTTGCGAAGCATTTCCTGGGCTTCGAGCATTAGAGGGGCCGTCTGCTTGGCTTCCTCTTCGGATAAGCCTTGGGCTTTTAGTTTTTCAATTTGATTTTTGTACTCCCTGTCGAAACACACGTAGTATTCGCCAACCAAATGGTCGCCCTTTTTGTTGGCTGCTTGTGGCGTTTCGCCATTCCCAAACTTTTGCCATGCCAGCATCGATTTGCAAATGTGAATCCCACGGTCGTTAACCAAATTCACCTTACGTACTTCGTTTCCAACCGCTTCGAGAATTCGCGACACCGAAAAGCCCAGCAGATTATTGCGTATATGCCCTAAATGCAGTGGTTTATTGGTATTTGGCGACGAAAACTCGACCATTACATACCTTCCTGTCGACTTTGGTTTGGCGAAGCCAAATTGCTCGTCGTAAATACTATTTTTTAGCGTATTAACCCAAAAGGCGTTGGAAAGGCTTACGTTTAAGAAGCCCTTTACAATATTGAAATCAACGAATTCAGGATGGTTCGAAATAAGGTAGTTGCCAATATCGGTTCCGGTATCCTCGGGTTTCTTTTTCGATACTTTTAGTAGCGGAAAAACAACCAGGGTAAAATCGCCCTTGAAATCGGGATGTGTTTTTTGAATTTGGAGCGTACTGCCCTCAATATCTGTTCCGTATAGAGTGTTTATTGCGTTGGAAAAGGTGTTTGATAAAAAAGATTCGATGGTTGGCATGTTTTTAAATAATAAATTCAACTTAACCCTGCAAAGATAATAATATTGACCGTTTATTGGAAATTGGTAAAGCGATTGCAAATTGCTTAAAAAGCAATAATTTCGCACGGTTAATTTGCTACACTATGACTGCTGTTTATACAATCATTCTGCTAGTACTCTCCAATACCTTTATGACCCTTGCGTGGTACGGACACCTTAAATTCAGGGAGCTGAAATGGTTCGAAAGCCTTGGCCTGATATCAATTGTTCTTATTAGCTGGGGTATTGCTCTTTTCGAGTATTTTTTTCAGGTTCCAGCAAACCGAATGGGGTACAAAGGCAATGGTGGACCTTTTACCTTAGTAGAACTAAAAGTGATTCAAGAGGTTATTACGCTGGTGGTGTTTGTAGTGTTTTCGCTAATAGCTTTTAAAAACGAAACCCTTCGTGTTAATCACATTATTGGCTTCTTCTTTTTGGTTCTTGCTGTGTACTTTATTTTTAGGAAGTAATTTACTCTAAAAGGGTAACCCTTCTGGTTACTCTCGATTTCCCATTCTGAAAAGTAATTAGGAAAATACCCTTTGACATATTGTTAAAGGGGAGGAGAAGATCAACCTCAATAGTTTCTTTATCTATTTCGTAAGTACCTACCCTATTCCCAAGCAAATTGTTAACATAAACATAAGTTTTGCTCCCCTTTTCGGCATTGCGAATTCGACATTTCAATGCAACTCCTTTTCTTATAGGATTGGGAAACACTGCCACATCGAAGTTTTTATACAAGATCGTATCCGGCATGGCAACACTTGTTGTTAAGGAAACGTTCTGGGAGGCGTATCCTCCGCCTTTACCGCCACTGAAGTTTGCTTGTGCATTTGCTGAATAGCTGAATAAAATTAGCGCCCCCAAAAATAGTACATAAAAAGTTGTAAGAGTTAGTGTTTTCATTTTAAAAAAATTTACAATTAACGTCCTCCTCTGCCTCCAAAAGTATTCCTACGCATATTGGGTTTTAAATGGCTGTAAAATCTATCGGAAACCGCAAGATCGCGCCAAGCACCTATTTCAGTAACTATACTGCCCCAGCCTCCTCCCCTAACAATTACTCCACTGGCCGATTGCGCATTGCACCAATCTTGAACATTAGCATTCCCATTACTGTCGAGGGTTCCGTCACCGGGTTTACCTTCAAAGTTCAAACCATCGGCATTGGCTGCAATTGTCATTTCCCATAAATTTCCGCTCAGCTCCATTACCCCAAAGTACGATGCGCCTGCTCCTATTCTGGTAGTACCCTCGCTGGCGGCAAAGCCTGTTCTAAGAGGCCCTCTTAATCCCCAACCCTCACTAGCAACAATATTACCATGATTAGCAAGTCCGTGTTGGCCAGCAGAAACTTCGACCACACTTTCAAATTCTGTACCATCGTTTATTACCGTATTGGCGTTTACTACATGGGGTGTTCCCCATGCAAATTCACCAGCAACAGGGTTCTGAATTCCTCTACAGGCTTTTTCAAATTCCATTTCGGTTATTGGTCGCAAAGCGGCCCAATCGAGATAAGCAGCCAAATCGGCCCAGGAAAGGAAGTTGGCTGCCCTATGCTGCGCATCGTCAATTTCGTTTAAAATACTATTGCCATTGCCATTAACTGCATATATTGCCGGCAAGGTATTTTCAATCCCAGATTCCGCAATTACAATAGCATTTCGATGAAGACTGTCGGGCACGTTTGGATTGACCATAATAAATGAACCAACAGGCATGTTGGGCAATCGCCAGGTACGGTTTTTCTGCTGAGTAAAAGTTAAAGTATTTAGGAAATCGACATACTGTTGCTGCGACACTTCATATTTCATTATATAAAAGGGGTTAAAACCCTTCGGAAAATTCAATGGGATGTCGCCAACAAGCGAAGGGGGATCGAAATAGGAATTTGGGTTAACCAACGAAAGGGTTCCATTCAGAATTACTTGTTCACTGTCAATTTGGTAAGGCAACCCATTAACACCACCAATGGACGAGATGGAAGCTCCATCGCCAAGATAATATGGCCCCTGGGGAATATAAACCATTTCTATTCCATAAACCCTGATTTGGGTATAGTTTGATATTTCCTGATTTATTTTCAAAGTGATTAAGGTTGGCATTACAGAAAATTGGCCTTCGTCGGTAGTGCGAACAAAAGCCCCCTTCCCATCGGCTGCTGCAACAATGGTGAGGGGGCTATTACTAGTATGATCGCTGCTGTTATTACTTAATTGTATATGCTCCCAAATTCCATTTGAACTTTTAGCTTTTACAAAAACCCATACAGCATCGTGGCTTCCATTTGTAATGTTCCATGCATTGCTCCACGAAACTGTTATGTTTATATGTTCACCCTGTTGTTGTGCAGAATTAAATTGTAAGTTACTGGACAAACAAAATAATGGAAGGTTGGAAACAATAAAAAATAGCAGCTTGCGCATCCTTTTCTTATTTCTGAGTAAACTTAATATTATCTATGGCAAGGTACGAGGGTGTATTCATTCCATACTCGCCCGAATCGGACGAAGTAAGTTTAAAAACAATTTTATTTACACTTCCCAACGAAGAAAGGTTGATTCGATTCCATTTATTTACAATATAATCCTGAGCTGAATGGGTAAAGCGGAAATCTGCCAAGTAAAACTCGACCGAATTGGTAAGATTAGTACCATTATAACCCTCAATGGTTAAAAGAAACCAATCGGGATCGGTACCATCAATCCCTCCAAATTGCTTTGAATATTCATCGCCATTGAGCATGGAGTAATAAGCGTAGGTTGAATTGGTAACATCTACCTCCGTTGGCTCAACAAGCCAATCGAAAGTAATATGTGTAGTGTTTCCCATACAATAAACAACCGAATAGACATTAGTTGACACCTGATTTTCAGAAACCATTGCACTATACTGATTGGCCACTCCCGATGTGGATATATCAGTAACATTTGAAAAAGCAAAGCCGGTCCACGATGTGAACCCGCCGCCCCAATCGTTAAATGTATTTGCAAAAGTGGCAATACCAATTTTCTTTCCACCAGAACCATCGCTACCATTCCAATATGAGTTTGTTTCGAGGTTCAGGCTCTGAAAATCGATAATCACCTCTGAGTTCTTTTCCTTTTCACAGGAAACTAGAAAGAATGTAAAAACTACAGAGAATGCGAGAATAAAAATTTTTTTCATTTTGTTTTAGGTTTTATTGTTAAACAATTAAACCCTCAACGGTAAAGCTAAATTGGCTAAAAACGAAGAGCAGCAGCACTTCTTCAGCTTTTTTTCCCGAAAGCTTACGAATTGAGGTTTGCTCCAACAGGTTTTCTGGCTTACTCCCCTTTGGTCGGCCTTCCCATCTCTTTGTATTCACTAACGAGACAGTGGCAAAAGGTTGACAAAAGGTTCAGGAGATTACAGCAGCGGGTACTGCCCCCGATTTCCACGGGATTCCCTTATTGATTGCGCATCAAATATACAACACTAAAACTAAATGTTTTACAAAACACTTCCTAAAATATGAATGTTTTTTAACAATAGCCATTTTGGTTATATTTACAACTTGATGAAAAATTTAAAGCTATTTCGAATTGGAACTTCTGATTGGAAGCGGACTTTTAGTTTTCTCGTTAATGCTTGTTGCAGCCATTCTGGCTAGCAAAACGAGTGGTCGGCTGGGTGTACCCGCACTGCTCGTTTTTCTTGCAATTGGCATTTTAGTTGGAGAAGATGTTTTGGGAATAATAAGTTTTAACGATTTTAATATAAGCCAATTTTTGGGAATAGTTTCGCTCACAACCATTCTTTTCTCGGGAGGATTAGACACTAGGCTCAAAAGTGTTCGGCCCATTATGTGGCGAGGCGTTTTGTTATCGACCGTTGGTGTTGCAGGAACTGCGCTGGCTGTTGGGCTTTTGGTTGGGGCTCTAACCAGTTTTAGTTTAATTGAAGGACTACTATTGGGATCCATTATAGCATCGACCGATGCGGCTGCTGTATTCTCAATTCTTCGTTCGAAAAATCTTGAACTCAAGCACAACCTCCGCCCTATACTCGAGCTGGAGTCGGGGAGCAACGACCCTATGGCCTATATGCTTACTTTAATTTTCTCTTTCGTACTGGCTGGCCAGGGGTTTCCCGGGGGTAACTTGGTATTGTTCTTCATCCTTCAGGTTGGGGTTGGGATAGTTTTAGGTTTGCTAATGGGCAAACTTATGGAGTGGCTAATTAATAGTATCGACCTCGATTACGATGGGTTATACTCGGTACTCATTTTGGCCCTTGCCTTTTTAACATACTCCCTTACCGACCTTTTTCGAGGTAACGGATTTTTAGCGGTTTACATAGCTGCTGTTTATTTTGGTAATAAAAATTTTATTCATAAAAAATCGATAATGCGATTTTTCGATGGACTAGCTTGGCTAATGCAAATTGTAATGTTTGTTGCGTTGGGCATTTTGCTAGTCCCATCGCAAATTGGGCCTATTGTATGGCTTGGTGTTCTTGTAGCCGCAATTCTTATATTTATTGCCCGACCTGCGGGAGTATTTCTAAGTTTAATCCCATTCAGAATGACATTTAAGGATAGACTTTTTATTTCGTGGGTTGGCTTACGAGGTGCCGTACCAATTGTGTTCGCTTCGTACCCAATTATTTTAGGGGTTGAAAAAAGTGAAATCATTTTCAATATTGTATTCTTCGTCGTGGCGGCTTCGGTACTATTACAGGGAACCACATTTGCAGTTATTGCCAAGTGGCTTAATCTGCTGCGGCCCACTAAAACGAAAACCCGATATCCGCTCGAACTCGAAACCCGAAACGACTTTCATAACCAACTATATGAAGTAGAGGTTTCGCAGGGTTGCCTAGCCGATGGCAAAACCATTGTTGAACTTAACATTCCTACGAATGTACTGATTGTACTAATTAATCGCAACAACAAATTTATCACACCCAATGGGTCAACCGAAGTTAAGGGAGGCGACAAACTGCTGGTAATGACCGACAATATTATTGAAATGGAGCAATTAAACAGCTGCCTGGGCATTCACGAAATGCCATAGGCCATTAATGTTAAGAATGACATTTAAAAACTTTTTTGTCATCGGCACAGTATATTTCACCCATACAACTAACCGCTAAGCACGAGTGAGCAGGGAGAATCGCTAGCCATTCGCCTTCCTGTAGGCATTGAAAAAAGGCAGAATTGCTCCCCTTAATAACACCATGTTCCTGTGATACTGACTGCAAAAAAACGTTTTCAATAGGATTCGTCCACGTATTATCGTTGTTCAACCTGCAAACAGCACCAAAGGAAACCTCTCCCGATTGTTGAATATATGTATCCTTCGATAAATGCACAGCACCTCCCCAAATTATAGCTCTGTTTTCGTTTGGATAAACTGCAATTACCTGACAGGCCAGTGCAACCGCAATGGATTCAACGTCACAAACCCCATGCGATGCCTGTTGCATATCGAATAACACAAAATTGCCCGGACGTAGCTCATCGACACCCCGAAAAGCAGAGGCCAGAGTGCTTGTTGGAGTATCGCCATACGATACCATTAAATTGGGATAATGTGTTGCCCATCGCCTCTTAAGTTCTTCCAAAACACCAATGGCTTGGCCATTTAGTATCTCAATTTCTAAAGGCATTACCTTATACGAATGGCCTGCATGGGTAAGAAAACCAGAAAACGAGAGGCTATTTCTACTATTTACATAATCTATTGCGTCGGCAATTTGCTTGTGGTCCAATGGTTTAAAACCGCTTCGTTCCTGCCCCGTATCAATTTCTACCATTACATTCACTTTACCTGTAACGTGCTGTGCTAATTGCATGGCTCCCTTTACAGTTGAAGTAATGAGAGTTAATTTTACTTCGTTCGAAAGTAAATTAATGTGTTCGAATTGACTTGGCGATGGGGGGATTGCCAGCAGAATATCTTTCCAACCATCGGATGCAAAATACTGAGCCATAGGTACCGATGAAACGGCAATGCGCGTAACACCCAATGCGCGGAACCAACCACCTACTTCGAGGCTCTGGTGGGTTTTAAAGTGAGGGCGCAGAACTAAACCTAGCTTTTGGGCCTTTTCAACCATAAATTGAATATTAGCAAGACATTTTGCCTTGTTAAGCAGCAGGGTAGGTTTATTAAAAGGCAACATTATTTAAACTTCAATTGTATAGCCATCGTAGGCCAACATAACATTTTCGGGTAAGTTTTTCTGTACCAATTGGTATAAACCCATTTGATGGCTAATGTGAGTAATGTAAGCTTTTCGGGGGCTCAGCTCAGAAATTAATTTGAGTGCATCGGGAAGTGAAAAATGCGAAATGTGTTTTTGCTGCCTCAGTGCGCCCACAACTAAAAACTTACTGCCTACAAGTTTCTCCTTCTCCTCTTCCGAAATGAAGTTGGCATCGGTAAGGTATGCAAAGTCGCCAATTCGAAAACCGAAAACAGGTAATTTATAATGAAAAGCCCTAATAGGAATAATTTTAACTCCCTGAACGTCGAATGGTTGACCATCAATTGGGTTAAGCACTAATTCGGGTGCCCCCGGATATTTCTCCTCCTCAAAAACATACGAAAAATGGCACTTCAGAGCCTCATGCACCCTCGACTCTGCCCAAATGTTCATAGGTTTCTGCATTAGGTAGTTGAAAGCTCGAACATCATCGAGTCCCGCAACATGATCGCGATGCTCATGCGTAATGAGAATGGCGTCTAAGGTTTTTACCCTTGCACTTATCATTTGCTGACGAAAATCGGGTCCCGCATCAATAAGAATGTTTGTTCCGTTGCTTGAAACCAATGCCGAAGTTCGAAGGCGCTTATCGCGCAAATCGGCAGACTGGCAGATAGGACAAGGGCATGCAATAACGGGTACACCTTGCGAAGTTCCAGTGCCTAAGAATGTTATAGTCACTTTACGCGTTTTTAGTTTGTAACGATTTAATCGACAAAAAAATAAGATAAAAAAGCACCATTACGGCTAGTACAGCCGAAGGGATAGCTGCTTCCTTCCCAAAAAGGGTGAGGGCTGTAAAAACAGAGAAACCTGAACTCTTTATAGTTGCCAGCATATTTTGTGTTAATCTTATTGAGGGTTCAACCTTAAACTTTTTTGCTATAAGTTCATATGCCATTCCCAATCCGAAAAGGCCCATGAAAAGAACAAAACTCACAAGAAGCAACTTTTTGGAGTCGGCAAAAAACACTTCGCGATTAAGGCCTACTGCTACAAAAATTAGAAATGCAAATCCCCAGTCGACCACTTTACCTCTAACACGTTGAATAATTGGAAACCAATATTTGATTCGAAGCAACTGGGCAACCAGCAAGGGGAATACAACAAGTTGCAGCATAGTAATAAATAAATCTAGTGGTTTAATCCCTTTGCTTCCAGCAAATACATCGACCAAAACGGGTGCAAAAAAAATGGAAGCCAGAAATGCTGCTGATACTCCAATAATTGCATAATTTACATCACCCTTCAGAATATATGAGAATGGGATTATGGCAACGCCTGGCGGTGCTGCAACAATAACTACAAAACCGTAAAAAAGGTCGTCGGAAGGCATTAAAAACCAGGCTAATGACAGCAAAACAAACCCAAAAAGGAAGTAGTTTAGCGCAATGCCTGCAAAGAATGGAACAACCACCTTTCGAAACGAATTAATTACAGCGAAATCGAGCCCAGTGAGCGAAAAGGTCATTGTTAAAGCTAAGGCAATAACAGTGTAGGATTTTAACATTTCGGCATAACCTCCAAAAGTTAAACCTGCAATAACGGCAAAAACCAGTATAGAATTTCGGTTTAGAAGAATAATCCTAAATAATCTCATAGCATGTGGTTGACAAGCCAAATATAGCATCATTTTTCGAACCGCTTGTAAGAATAATATCCCTAACTTTAAGCCAAAAATGCTAGGCAAACTTTACCTGATCCCTACTACTCTTGGCGGTGAAAATATAAATGATGTAATACCCGCTAATGTAATTGATAAAACCCGTGAAATTGACCATTTCATTGTTGAAGATATCCGAAGTGCTCGCCGCTACCTATCGAAACTAAAACCCATTGTACCTATAAACGAAATTCAGTTCTTCGAACTGAACGAGCATACAACACAAATAGAAGCTGAAAATTTGACAGCCCCACTGCTCCAAGGCAAATTGGTTGGTCTCCTTTCCGAAGCAGGCGTTCCGGCTGTAGCCGATCCAGGATCGAACATTGTTGCCCTAGCGCACAGAATGGGTATTGAAGTAATACCCCTTACGGGGCCCAGCAGCATTCTGATGGCCGTTATGGCCAGCGGATTATCGGGTCAGAACTTTGCGTTTGTTGGGTACCTTCCCGTTCAACAGCACGAAAGAGAAAAGCGCATACGGCAACTCGAACTGCGATCGCTCGAAGAGCAGCAAGCTCAATTCTTCATTGAAACCCCTTACCGTAATAACCAAATGCTCCAGTCGCTTGCAGATGTATTGGCACCACATACATTGGTAACAGTTGCCTGCGACCTTACGCGTCCTTCACAATTTATTTCTACCCGTAAAGCAGCCGACTGGAAAAAAGAAATGCCCGACCTGCATAAACGGCCGAGCATTTTTGGGATAATGCAATAACTATTTTTTCCCTTCTTCCTCTTCTTCTTGGGCTTTGTTTAAAACTGTTATTTCAAATACTAGGGGAGCATAAGGATTTATGGATTGCGAACCTGCGGCTCCATATGCCTTAGCGCTTGGTATAAGTACTTTGGCATAACTCTCTCGCCTCATCTTCTTCAAAATAATTGAAAAACCTTCAATAACAGCAACATCTCCTATTTTAATACTTATTGGTCGGTAGTCCCTGTCAGCGTCATACATGAAATTGGCCCTTGCTACCGAATCAATATTGGTATCGAACACCCAATTATCAGTAAAACTGCCAACATAATTTACACTATCCACAGTCTGATCGTCTAAGAAGAAATCTCCTAGACCTTCGTTCAACTCAAGTATATAAATACTATCCTTATATATTAAATCTGGAATGAGATCAGGGTAGTAGGTTGAAAGATACTGATCGATAATCTCTTGCTCATATGCTTCGGGATCTGAAATCACTCTTTGCAATTCAATATTATAAATAACTGGAGAATACGCAGGAAGGTTCTTAAATGATTGGCTACCCCATGCAAGTCTCGATGGCATAATAAAAGTTGCTGAACCTCCCTGTTTCAATAGCGAAATTCCCTCAGACAAACCTGCTAACATGGTAGAAGTTGGACTTTTAAAACGTGTGAATTGGGGAACGTATCGAGTTCGTCGAGCCCAAATCTCATGTAGCATGGCCAAGTCAGTGTTGGTTGTTTCAAATACATCGCCATCCAAGTTGGATCCAGTAAAGTTGTAGAGTATATAGTCTCCAGCAGCGGGTGTATTTCCATCTCCCTGAGTATGAATTTTATAATATAGGCCCGTTGGAGTCACCGAATAATCGGAATAGTATAAACTTATGAAAGCCTGTAAACGAAGCATCTCATCGGCTTCGGTTTCATCAATTTCTCTTTCGCACGAGAACAAAGCCAGTAGGCTAAATAATGCTATAGCAACTTTAAATCGGTTCATTATTTTAATTATTAACTTTCAAACTATCAATTCGAACCTCACAAATCAGGGGGGTGTACGGATAAACCTCATCGTAATTCTGGGGGCCCGAAGTAAGGGGCGAAGGTAGTAAAATAAATGCAAAGTCGCCAACTTTTAGTTTCGTTAAGCTTATAGCTAAGCCAAGAATTGCATTATTGGGTGTCAGATTAATTAATTCATTCTGGTTAACGGTTCTATATACTAGTTCCCCGTTTATTTTCGATATTTGATACCAACCATAAACATTCGCCCCATTTGCAGGTACTGGACTTCCCGCTCCTTGTGTACTTAAACTCAGCCAAAAACCCTCGTTATGGTAAGTGAAATTCTGACCAACCGAATTCAAATAGGTTGCAATGCTTGCCATTTCCGATTTTATATTCGCATTACTAACGGAAACAATTTGAATATCGTATACAAGGGGCGACCATGCTGGAATAGGGCCAAATTCGTTACCTCCAAACCCAAGGTTCGAAGCAAAAAGTACCTTTCCCTTCTCCTTCCCCCTTCCTAATAATAGCCCTCTTTTTAAACCCTCAATAAGGTTCCCGCTGCCAGCAACAGTGTATATGGGTTGAAAGGTCCGAAAAAGAGTATCGAGGTTATTGGCTAATGCAACCGACTTAATGTTAGTGTCGAATACTTGGTTGCTTAGTGTTTTTGCTGTATACCAAAAATGTAGGGTATCGCCCACGGCTACTTTATAGCCATAAGCAACAGAATCAACGGCGTAGTATACACCATTTTCGGAAGTAAAACTGTAAGAATTGCTCGTTAAAAAGCGCTCAATGGTAATATTTTGGGCTATTACCTTCTCGTTTTCAAGGTCCCTGGTACAAGAAAGTAATAAAGGGGATGTGACAAGCAGAAGAAGCCTTGTATTTCTAAAAATCATTGCAATCCGGGCTTAACATCAACAATTTCAACTTCAAAAATAACCGAAGTGAAAGCAGGCACAATGCCCGTGGTACTTCCACCCTGACCAAAAGCGAGGCTCGACGGGATAATAAAAAGCGACTTTTCGGCTCTACGCATCATACCAATAGCCTCTTCGAGGCCGGGTATTACCTGCCATTTCTGACCGTAAACGAATACAAAGGGTTCGTTGCGCTTTCGGGTAGAGTCGAAAAATTTGCCGTTGAAAAAACGCCCTTCATAATGTACTGTAATTGTGTCGCCCTTGGCGATTAAATTCCCAGTACCATGCTGAATGGGAATGTAATACAAACCCGATCCGGTTGGTTCGAAGGCTAATGGTTGCCCTTCAAGATACTGTTTCAAAAGAACCTTTTCGTACTCGCCAAAGTCTTCAATCCACTTTAAAAAAGCTTCCTTCTCCTGAAGGTATTGCTTCTCGGTTTGTATTTCGAGCAACTTAATATCAACACGCATTAACGAACCGGGTTGGATAAAGTGCGGTAATGTAGTTTCGATGGTTTGGGTAAAGAAAGCATCGGCAGAGATGTAAAAAGTAGCACTATCGCCTAACTCCATAAGCAAGAAGCATTCGTCGATTGAGCCAGGGAATTGCGACTCGGAAAGTTGAAACTTTCGGGTTCCATGAAAAAAAATAGAATCGGCCAGGGTTCGATAGGCCACACTAACGGTAATATAATTTTGAGGCGATGGTTTTTCACGCGAGTCGCCCAGGGTAATCAACTTATAATGAATACCCGATTTGGATACAGAGTAACCCGGAAATAGTTTGGATTCATTACTACAAGAAGCAATGAACAGAATGATAAATAAGTAAATGGGCCAAAAATGATACTTCATCGGTTGCTAGGAAGGTACAGGTTGTAAATATAGGAAAAATTAGTTCTTAACAACAACATTTATTACACGAACATCATAAACAATAATTGAACGTGGAGGAATTTTATTCTGATCGCCAAGAAGCCCATGAGCCAAATGGGGAGGCAAAATAAATTTACCGCTCTGCCCAAGTTGCATAAGCAACACAGCCATTTCTAGGCCCGACTCAACGCCTCCGTATCCAACAACAAACTCCTTAGGTTTTTCTCCTTTAGAAGCGTAGCAAAGGGTACCATCGAGAAGTGAAACAGTATACTCAAGAGAAACCATATCGCCATTTTTAATAGGTTCACCACTCCCTTGGCCCCATACCAAATAGTAAAGTCCCGAACCATTTTCGGCCATTCCTTTCAAATCGTGTCGCTCAATAAAAGCATGAATAAGCTCTCTGTCCTTTTCAACCAGAGCCTGATTTACTTCCTGCAAAGTTTTTTTTGCTTCACCCAAGGGCATTTTCTTATTCCTATCTCCTTCGCCTTGGCATGAGGCAAAAAGGAGCAGAATACTGCAAAATGAAAAGGAATGAATCAACATAAGTTCAACTGTTGGCTATATATTTCTAAGAGTTTTTCGAAATATGTCTCGGTATCGGTTAGCGAAACGAACGATTTCCCCCCAGCAGCATTTCTATGGCCTCCGCCATTGAAGTGCTTAGAACAGAATTCGTTTACTGAAAAGTTGCCCTTGGAGCGAAGTGACACCTTAATAAAACTCGAATTTTCGGTAAACAGAGCAGAGAAAACAATTCCTTTTACTGAGAGCGGATAGTTTACTAACCCCTCGGTATCGCCAATGCTGTAATTGAAACGCTTCATTTCCTCCTTTGAAAGTGATACGAAAGCTGCTCGATGCTGCGGAAAAACCTTCATTTTTTCGCTCAATGCGAAACCCAAAAGGCGCATTCGCCCTTCGGAGAAAGTGCTGTAAACTTGCCTCTGAATGTCTTCAACGTTAACGCCAACCTCAACAAGTTTCCCTGATATTTCGAATGTTCTGGGCGATGCTATGGCATAACTAAACGAGCCCGTATCGGTCATTATTCCTACAAAAATACTCACTGCAGCGTTATAGGAAATAGGTTTATTGCCCAATAATGCACAGCCCAATTCGTAAACCAATTCGGCTGTTGAACTTACATTAATGTATGAAAACTCAATATCGAATGGGCTTTCGGGATTAGGGTGGTGATCAACGAGTACTCTTCTTGCCTTCGACCTTTCGAAAGGTTCAGCCATATCTTCAAGCCTTCGGGCTCCATTATAGTCGAGCGAAACGACAAGGTCGGCCTCATTCAATAGGCTTTCAGCCAAATCCCTCTGCTTTGAGTGAATTATAATATTGTTGGCACCCGGAAGCCAAGCTAAAAATTCAGGAAATGAATTGGGTACCAACATGCTCGAAGCAACTCCTATTTCATTTAGAATATAATGCATGCCCAACAGCGAGCCCAACGCATCTCCATCGGGGTTGTGGTGCGTTGTAAGCACTACTCGCCCTGAACCTTGAAGCAACTGCCTGAACGAATTAACCTTATCGTTAAAATTGAATAAATTCATTGTTTTCGAATAGTTTTTCAAAGGTAATGAAAAAGAATAACGAAAAAAAGCTATATTGTAGTGTTAAACCTAACCTAACGCAGCCATTCTATGAGCCTTACGCGAACCTTTGCCATGATTAAGCCCGATGCCATTGCACATAATTACATGGGCGAAATACTAACCGATATAATTAAAGGTGGTTTTACTATTAGGGCAGTTAAAATGACCCATTTGAGCCTTCGTGAAGCAAAAAGATTTTATGCCGAGCACGAAGGAAAAGAATTTTTCGAAAGGCTTACTCGCTTTATTAGTTCAGGGCCCATAGTTGCTTTAATTTTAGAAAAAGAGAGTGCCGTTGAGGATTTTCGAAAATTGATTGGAGTTACCGACCCTCTAAAAGCAGCCGATGGAACCATTCGAAAAAAATTTGCGCAGGATACTACGCACAATGCTGTTCATGGTGCCGACAGTGATACCAGTGCTAAAAGGGAATGGACATTTTTCTTTGCCGAAAGGGAAATTGAGTAGCAGAACTATTCTTTGAGTTGAAGTTCCCTTACAACCTGGCTACCAATATAGTCGTTAATATTCTTTACAATGCGACTCCGGTGCATCATTAGTTCGCTACGAAGCACAGATGAACTGAGATGTACTACCATAATTCCTTTGCCTTTGAATTGGACCGAACGGGTAAACCCAGCAATATTGGGACCCATTACCTGCGGCCAGGCACTTATGGCTCTCGATTCGAGCACCTTTTGAGAGAGTTTGAAATTATCCAGAAACTCATCGATGGCCTTTGAGAGGCTAACTATTTCGTTTCTGGATTTCATGCTACATTAGTTTCAATGGGTTTCACTTCGCCACCCTCCACATCAAAAAGGGTGTAATTACCACCTATTTGTTCTAAAATACTACTGAGCCTATTCTTATTGGCATCGGAAATAAAAATCTGTCCAAACCCATTGTGTGCTACCAGCATTATGAATTGCTGAACTCTAAGGGGGTCAAGCTTATCGAAAATATCGTCGAGAAGTAGTATTGGCTTCACAGGTAGAATGCTGCTCATATAGCTGAATTGGGCCAATTTCAGAGCTATTAAGTACGATTTTTGCTGACCCTGCGAAGCTTCTCGCTTCAAAGCCTGACCGTTGAATTTGAATACAACATCGTCCTTATGTATGCCCTTGGTTGTATACTGCAAAACCCGATCTTTCTCGAAAGACTGTTCAAGAAGTGCATCGAGAGATTCTTCGTGTAGGTGCGAAGAATAATCAATGGACACCTCTTCGGTTCCTCCAGATATTTCGGTATAATACCGCTGAAAATAGGGAGTTAAAAGATTGGTAAACTCCAACCGTTTTTCGTAAATGGGAGCTGCCAGAGCGCTCATTTGCACATCAATAACCTCTAACAAGTCGTAGTTTGATGCGTCGAACCCAATGCCTCCCTTTAGCATTCTGTTTCTATTTGACAGCAACTTGTTGTATCTCATTAACTTGTCGAGATAATCCTTATCGTACTGCGAAATAACTGTATTCAGAAACTTCCTACGCTCCTCGCTTCCCTCAATAATCAGAGCATTGTCGGCCGGAGAAATGGAAACTACGGGTAAAAAGCCTATATGGTCGGCTAAACGCTGGTATTCCTTTCCGTTCCTTTTAAAAACTTTCGGTTCGTTACGCTGAACAGCGCAGTATATATTCTCTTCCTCCCCTAACCTATTGTATAAACCCTGAATTACAAAAAACTCTTCGGTATGATTAATATTCTGAAAATCGATGGGGTTCAAACTACTTTTACACATGGAAAGGTAATACAAAGCATCGAGCAGGTTGGTTTTACCCTGCCCGTTATTACCCACAAAGCAGTTCATTTTGGGGTTAAACCCCACATCGAGCTGCCGGTACGATTTAAAATTAATGAGCGAAAGTTTTCTTAAAATCATCTTTACTATAATATCAGTTACAAAGGTAACTGAAAAAGGGCTCTAAATGAAATTGAAAACTTGAGCAATTATGAAAGTTCTCGAAAGTACGATCAAATACAGACGTTTCAATAAACAAAATTTCGAGTAGCCTGTTTATTCTGTAAAATGGAGCAATTTAAATCAATGTTAAGATTAATAGTTTTAATTATAATTTTATTATACTCATTTCATGGTGCTATGAGTCAGTTTAATAATGAGAACAATCCGTTAAGTAAAGATGAGTTAAAACGAAGGCTCAGCCCTATGCAATATTTTGTTACTCAAGAAAAGGGTACTGAAAGGCCTTTTTCAAGTGAGTATTGGAACTTTTTTGGCAGCGGAACTTACCATTGCATTTGCTGCAATGTTCCACTTTTTGAGTCGGATTCAAAATTCCACTCCAGCTGTGGCTGGCCCAGTTTTTTCGATTCGAAATTTATTGGTAATATCGATCTCAAGCCCGACAAGAGCCATGGTATGATTCGAACCGAAGTGCTATGCAAGAATTGCGGTGCCCATTTGGGGCACATATTCAACGATGGCCCAAAGCCAACAGGCCTTAGGTATTGCATTAATTCTGCATCTATTCGATTTGAAGAGAAACAAAAGCAAAAGAAAAAATGAAACCAGAAGTGTACAGAATAGCTCTCTTCCCTCTCCACATTATTGTGCTTCCTGGCGAAGAGGTACCCTTGCGCATATTCGAACCACGGTACAAACAGCTAATTGCCGAATGCGAGGACACAGGTATGCACTTTGGCATTCCCTATGTCGACTCGAATGGGCATACCAACCTTGGAAGCCAGGTTGAACTGGTAAGGGTTGTTGCCCGAAACGAAAACGGCAATAGCGTTGTATTAATTCGGGGTGTGAACCTTTTTTACCTGCGTAATTTCGAAGAGGAACTCCCTCACAAACTTTATGGAGGGGGCGTTATCGAACCCCTTAACCATTCGTACCAAACTAGGAATAATCAATTAGCAGTGCTGATAAAAAAGATCAAACTGAACTTGAGCGATACTTTGGGAACGCTTATTACCGATTCATCAATCAATATGCTCGATATTGTAAAGGCACTCATGCTAAATTCGGAACAAAAGTACAAGTTTCTCCATCTAAAGGACGATAGCCAGCGCGAAAAATTCTTAATTAACCGATTGCTGCTTCGTGAGTTCATACAAAAACAGGAATCGAATTTGCAAAGCAATTTTCATCTTAACTAAGGCTACTCATTGTTATCGAGGTAGGAAAAAGCACTATCTATGCTATATTTTTCTTGCGCCCAGGGCCAAAAAGGCTCAAAATGGTAACGCTCATCGGGGTTGAACAGATCCCTTTCAGGCCAATCGTCCATACGTTGAAAAGCACGCGACATGAATCGGTCCACTTCATATGGAAATTTAGCTCCCGACCAAGGGCTGCTGTTGAGTAGAAAAACATACTGTAACCCATCTATTCGCGATAGAACAATAGCCGAAGTGCCAGCAAATGAGCCGGTTCTCAATTTATTGCCGTTGGGCGAAACATTTTTCCAACCCAAGGGAGACAAACCAGTTTCTTTTGTTTCCAATAGTTGAACCGATTCGGGTTTTAGTAACAGGTGGTTTTTTTCATCCTCAAGGGCCATTACAAAACGCATAAGGCTAACCGATGAAAGGACCCAGCCACCTGCTCCCCCCAGGGTACGAATATCGTTACCCCCTCTCGATTTCAAAAGCATTTGTGCCGATCCATCGCAAGCAGGAACAGCCGTTGCATCAGAAACTTCGTAGTAACGCACTTCGTTATCGTACCTTAAACTATCGAAGTTTTGAGCCATGTGAGCATCGGTGATGCCCAAGGGCATAAAAAGTGCTTGCTTTACGAATTCGTCGTATGGCATGCCAGAAACAGTTTCTATTACTTTTTCGGCAAGCAGATAGCCAAAATTATTGTATGCACTATGTGTACCCGGATTAAAATGCATTCGTTTCGAAAGCACAAATTGTATAATATCGTCTTTTGATATAGGCAATTCTTTATTGAGTTGGCGCGCAATTTTATCGGGCATAAAAAGTTGATCGCCCCAACGTGTAGTCCAACCAGCCGAATGGTTCAGCAGCATTTTAACAGTTACCTCTTCGGCACGCTTGTCTAAATAGTTTCTGTACAAGGAGTCCTTAAGGATTCCCTCATCGCCAAACACCTTCGAATCGAGTGAGAGGCTTCCCATTTCCACTAATTTAATTACCGCTACTGCGGTAATGAGCTTTGAAACGCTTGCTACTCTGAACAGGTGGTAAGGCTCGGTTCGAATTTCCTCTTCCCTATTGGCGTAACCATAGCCCTTGGCATAAATTAATTTGCCCTCGCGGGCAATGGCAACCGAGGCCCCAACCAAACCCCACTTACTCATGAAGCGTTCAACCTGCTTATCGAAATTCTTAAACTCATCAGTTTCCGAAACAGAGTTGGTTATTTTTACTAAAACCGGCATACTACTGGCACTGGTGGCCGAAGGTTTAGTATGTTTTGTGGAATTGAAAAAGAATAAACTAAGCAGCGAGAAAATAAGAATAAAGAATAAAACCAAAGAGAAACGCAACACTATTCGCTTAACATTATTCATTTTCAGCCACATTTAGGCAACAAAACTAACATCAACAAAACAAAAATCAAAATCAATTTGCGATTAGTTGCTTTTTTATTCATTAAAAAACATCCTTCGCTAAATATTTACGGATGATCTAGGTGTATTATAGCTTGAATTTTTTCCCTTGCCAAGTATCGTTTTCAGCCATTAACCGTTCAAACCGGTTAAGAAGTTGGTCGGTTCGTAATTTGCCCCACTGGGGTGCTACCAACGAGGGTGGTGGCGCTTCGCTTGTTAGCCTTTCAATAATTAAATTAGGGCGCAACCGCTCTACAATTCCCATGAGCAAATGCAGGTATTCGTCGATAGTATAGAACTTGAAAACTTCAGGATTCGATTGGTACTCTACTTCCATTGCAGTATTTCTAATAACCTGTAACTGGTGGAACTTAACAGTATCGATGGGTAAAATATTTAATTGCTGAACCATAACAACAATATCGGAAATGGTTTCACCGGGCAAACCAATTATGAAATGCGCTCCCACACCTATGCCCCGCTGGGCCGATTCGCGGATTGCCCAAACCGACTGTTCAAAGGTGTGTCCCCTATTAACTCGCGAAAGGGTTTGGTTGTTACACGTTTCAACACCATACTCAATGCTCACATAGTGGCTCTTGGCCAAATGAGCAAAGTAATCGAGCTTTTCAGCGTCAACGCAATCGGGCCGAGTACCCACAACAATACCAACAACATTGGGAAATGCCAATGCTTGCGCATACAAGTTTTTCAGTTCGAATAGCGGTGCATAGGTATTGGAATAAGCCTGAAAGTAAGCCATGTACTTCTCGGCTCTTCTGTATCGGGTTTCGTGAAACCCTATGCCCTCTGCAAGTTGCTGAGATATGGTTTTTTTTGGTTTGCAATAGCTCGGATTAAACGACTCGTTATTGCAGAAAGTGCAACCTCCTAGCCCAACACGCCCATCGCGATTAGGACAGGTGAAACCCGCATCGATGGTGAGTTTCTGAACTCGTCCACCAAAGGTTTTTCGAATGTAGCTGGTGTAACTATAGAATCGTCTATTATCGCCCCAAGGGAAAGCCATACTTGCACTTTAGAGTGCAAATTTAGGGAAAGAATTCAAATTGCTTTTGTTTATTACAAAAACTGAAGCGCCCTCATAGGGCGCTTCAGTATCATAAAACTTAATCTTACATTCGAATATGTAGAACCATTAATTGACCAAAATGATAGAAAGCAGGTATTTTGGTTGGATTTGCAGAAAACGGAAGTTGATAAAACATCCGAAAAGAATTACCTGCACTGTAACCATCGAAAGGGAAAAGTAATGAAAAATCGCCCTGAACCTTAACTCCCCATAAATTGAAAACCCCATCGTTTATATTTACAGGGCCTAAAGAGTTTGATTCGGGATACCGCATTTGAGACACAGTATAAAAACCTGGACCAAGCGACAAAGTAGCATTTGGTTTTCCCTCTCCATGCTTAAGAGTGATTCCACCTAACAAATTAATGGCAGCATTCATTTGCGACACTCTGGAACTTACTCCATTAGCAATCCCATAGGTTGTTAACAAGGGCTTAGTAACCATTTCAGCACGAAGAGAATACTTCTTAACCTCATCTAGATTAAAAGTGCGATAAAAACCAAACTCATAAGTAAAATTCGACTGGCTTCTGTAAAACCAAGAGATATTGTCACTATAACAATTAGAAAAGCCAATACCACCAAAGAAAAAACCTACTTTCCCTTTTGCATTTTCCTGTGCAAAAAGAGTTTGGAATAAATGCAGGGTAATGAAGATGGCTAGTATCAATATTTTCTTGTAATTCAATTTAAAAAAATTAGGAGTTAGCAACAATGAAAACTAATAACGACATAAGTTGAGCCAAAGTAAGTGTAGCAGGATGAGCTCCCATACCTTGCGTGGCTAAAAGAATTGCTATGCCTGATAACGCATCGACGCTGCAAACCAATATTTCCTTCCATCCGCTTTGGTTCACACCAATAGAGTCGTTATATCCACTCCATAATCGATAACTTTCTTTAACCATAGCGGAAAAAACAAGAAGAATGGCTTTATCATTTTCTGAGAGGGTACCTTTGTTTACAATATTGTACTCCATTCAAATTCTACCATATTGTTTTAGCCCACTAAATGTTAAAGAGTTAATGTTATCAGCAAAAAAATCTTTCATTTCAGCATCAAACCGGTAAAACTCATTCTTCACAGCCTCAGAAAGTATAGATTGTAAATACAATGTATCAATTGTACCTACAAATTCTAATGACAAGTTTAGGCTTTCTATCAAACTTTTTACAAATGGGTCATTTAAATCGATTTGACTTTTCTGAACAATTTCCTCTCCGTAAAAATTGCAAGTGGTTGACTGTATTTCACTTTTTAATTGCTCTGGTTTAAATTTAACCCAATTAGGATTTCTTTTAATCACATCTCTGATTACTTCATTATGCACCAACCCATATTCTTTATATGGGTTATCGTACTCTTTAAGTGGCATGCTGCCATCTTCTTTACATGCTAGTAAAAAGAGAAGGGAAGAGAAGATAAGAGAAGAACTCTTTTTAATGATAGTGTTTTCATAAATAAAAATTTAGTAGGTTAGTTATTAAATTATTTTTCATTAAAATAAGTGCCTTGTTACAAATTTAAAAAAATATGAGTATCCGTAAAGATAACTGATATTTATTATCTTTAGGCGTTAAATCTAAA
>CAYZNN010000035.1:0-29120 GCA_964479665.1 uncultured Rikenellaceae bacterium
TTTCTTTTTTCTTGTCCATTTTCATCTTTGTGCGGTGCTATATTTACGCTATTTGTGTAAACCTATATCAGGACAAGTCAGGTTACAATGCATACATTACAAAGCCAATTGATGAGGAAATTTTAATGGAAACCCTTTCGGGTTTTTTAAAATAAATTTAATTGAAACTCTTTTTTAAATAAGCCCGATAGGGATTAACAAAATTCATTTTATTCTGTTAACCCCTTATGCAAAATTAAAAATCATTAAAAAATGCAAAAAGTAGACATTATACTGCCTGCCATGGGCGAAGGAATTACCGATGCCACCATTACACGGTGGTTGGTTGCCGAGGGGCAATTGGTAGAAGAAGACCAGCCCATTGTTGAAGTTGCAACCGACAAAGTAGACACTGAGGTGCCAAGTCCTGCTAAAGGGAAAGTTTCAAAATTGCATTTTGAAGTGGGCGATGTTCCAAAAGTGGGTCAGATATTAGCAAGTATAGAGGTGGAAGGAGCAGGGGATGAGCCACTAAAAGTTGAGGTAACTCAATCTGAAAATGCAACTGTTAAACATACTGCACCAAACATAAGTAAACCCCAAACTGTAAGTTCTCATATGGAGTCGTCAGCGCATTCAATGCTACTTAGCCCCCTTGTTAGGTCAATTGCAAAAAAAGAGGGCATTTCGCCCGATGAGTATAACGGCATTAAGGGCACCGGATTGAATGGTAGGCTTACCCGCGAGGATATTTTAAGTTATTTAAGTACAAAAAATAGGGTGCTTGAACTTCCGCAGCAAAGTAATGTAACAATGAGTTCTTCACCCGAAGGTGTTGAAGTGGTTCCAATGGACCGAATGCGTAAACTTATTGCGCAGCATATGGTTTTTTCCAAGCAAACTTCTCCACATGTCACCTCTTTTATCGAGGTGGATGTTACTAACCTGGTCGAATGGCGAAACCGCGTTAAAGATGAATTTCAGAAACGCGAGGGCGAAAAACTCACACTAACGCCGCTCTTTGTCGATGCCACCGTAAAAGCCATTTCCAAATATCCACTTTTAAACAGTTCGCTCGAAGGCGATAATATTGTAATTAAAAAACGCATAAATATTGGAATTGCTGCCGCATTGCCCAATGGCAATTTAATTGTGCCAGTTGTAAAAGATGCAAGTAAACTGAACATCTCGGGGTTGGCACAAACCATAAACGACCTAGCTGCGCGAGCGCGGACCAATAAACTCAATCCCGATGAAATTCAGGGTGGAACCTTCACCATAACCAATCTAGGAATGTTCGACACCCTAACAGGAACCCCCATAATTAATCAGCCCCAGGTTGCCATATTAGCCATTGGTGCCATTATTCGCAGGGTAGTTGTATTGAATAGCCCACTGGGTGAAAGTATAGGCATTCGTAGTATGGCAATACTTTCGCTTTCTTACGATCATAGGGTAGTCGATGGTGCTTTAGGTGGCGCATTCCTTAAGGAACTGAGGGACATCATTCAGGCATTTCAGCCACCGTTTGCTTAATCCAAATCGGAAATCGCCCTTCACATTTTATTCCTAGAAGTAGTTCGTTTCTAATTCAACTTCAGTGCCTTTTGCCCAATTTTTCTAACTTTCGTTTGAAAATTGATTTAACTTTGTATCTTTGAGCTAGTTTTCAGAAAGGTTATACTTTCTGTGTTTCGAAGCAGTTGACATTAAGTTGGTTAAGAGAAAGAAAATGGTAAGATCTTTTTTATACACCCTAATAATTCTATTGTTTTTTCAAAATTCTTATGGGCAACGATCGGCCTACTTCAAGCGGGTCTTTGTCGATGCAGAATACTATTTTCTCTACGAAGAGTTCCGCGATGCCCTTCCGCTTTACCTCGAAATTTTTAATGCATACCCCGAAAATGCCAATATTAGTTTTCGGATAGGGGTTTGTTATCTCAATATTCCCAATGAAAAACACAAGGCCATTCCATACCTTGAGCGAGCCATAAGCAATGTTACTTCATCCTATATGGAGGGCTATTTCACCGAGGTAAAAGCCCCTCGTGAGGCACTTTACTACCATGGAATTGCATTTCGCATTAAAGGCGACTTCGAAAGAGCGACACAATCATTCAATAATTATCGTAGCAAATTGTCCGACAGGGAAACCCAAGAAATTGCAAAGGTTGAAAAGCAACTTGAATCCATTACTCATGCCAAAAGGCTTATAGCTAACCCTGTTGAAGTAAAGTTTACATCGGTTGGTAGAACTATAAACACCCGTTTTTCGGAAATGACCCCAGTAGTATCGGCCAATAGCTCGCTTATGGTTTACACTTCGCGTCAGCAGTTCTACAATGCAATTTTATTAAGCCGTTTCGAAAAGGGTGAATGGCAACATCCGGTTAACCTAAACAACCAATTACTTGCCGATGGCCCCATACATACTGTAGGTATTTCGGGCGATGGTAATACCATTGTGCTCGCCCGTAACGATAACGATGTATACAATCTTTATTCCTCATCGTACGACCCTAAAAGAAGACAATGGACCCCCATTGCACGTTTTCCAAAAGAAGTAAATAGCCGCTTTTGGGAAACCTATGGTTCGCTTAATTACCGAGGCGATACTCTGTTTTTTTCGAGCAATCGCCCTGGCGGTTCGGGCGGTTTCGATTTATACTACTCGGTAAAGGTGCCATTGGGTTGGTCGAATCCTGTTAGCTTAGGCTCCGAAATAAACACTCCATTCGATGAAATTGCTCCCTTTGTTACTTACGATGGGAAAAAACTATACTTTGCATCGAGGGGTCATGAAACCATGGGAGATTACGATATTTTCATGAGCCAGAAATTGGATGGAAAATGGACTACGCCAGTTAATTTAGGCTATCCGCTTAATACTACTGACGACGATGTTTTTTTCTTTCCCATTGGCAATGGGAACATGGGCGTAGTTTCCAGAATGATGTCAGAAACACATGGGGAAGATGACATTTACTGGGTTCAGTTTGATCTTAACCCAAACGATGGCCTTTCGCTTTCGCCAATAAGCAACGGAACACATAACGATGAAGAAACCAGTCGAACTAGTGGTTCGCATGCGGTAAATCCTAACAATTAGTTTGTAGGCAATTTGATATGAATGATTGAAGTATGAAAGCAAATAAATTATATCAATGGGTTTTAGCATTAATTGCTTTAATTATGCTTCAAACCTTCAGCTTGGCAGCTCAAAGCCAAAGAGAAATAGATGAACTCTTCCGCGATGCCAACTCCTATTACTATTTCGAAGATTACGAAGAAGCTTTGGCTCTTTACCTCAGGGTAAATGCTATGCAGCCTAGTCGTAACCTCGACTATCGGATTGGGATTTGCTACTTGAATATACCCGGAAGTAGGCACAGAGCTATTGAGTACCTCGAAAGGGCTGCTTCAAGCACAACCCGTCGATATAACGAGAATTCGGTGAGAGAACAAATGGCTCCTCTCGATGCCATTTTTTATCTTGGCAATGCCTATTTTATTAATAATCAAATCGAAAAGGCTGAGGCCACTTACAACCGTTTCATGGCCGAAATTCGCAACGAGCGAAGTTACAACATGGACTACTTCAACCACCAAATAAGTAGCCTGAAGAACTCGCGAAATCTCCAAAATTTTCCGGTTAACTTCATTCGTTCCAATGTGGGGGAGAGCGTCAACGATCGCTTTTCTAATTTCAACCCAGTTGTTTCGGGAAATGGCAGAGTTATGGCATATACCACAAAGCGTCGCTTTCAGAATGTCGTTTTTGTGACCCGAAAAGTTGGGAACGAGTGGGCTACCCCCCAGAATATAACCCTCGATTTGGTTGTCGATGGCAATTGTTCCACACTCTCTCTCTCAAATAATGGAAGTACCCTTTACCTGTTTAGAGACGATGTTCACGATGGAAATATTTACGTTTCCAATTTTATAGACGGCAAATGGACTCCCATTCAGAAACTTAATCAGAATATTAACACCCCTTCATACGAAACGCATGCCTGTGAAACCCCCGATGGGAAAAAGTTGTACTTTACAAGCAACCGCCCCGGAGGCTTTGGCGATCTCGATATTTACGTTTCGGAGCGAGCAGCTAATGGCGATTGGG
Source organism: uncultured Rikenellaceae bacterium (assembly GCA_964479665.1). GTDB lineage: Bacteria > Bacteroidota > Bacteroidia > Bacteroidales > Tenuifilaceae > UBA2287. The sequence goes on from CAYZNN010000035.1 coordinate 4,103, forward strand.
GGCCAGCAACCAACTTGGGTGTTAATATCAATTCTAATTTCAACGAAAACTCCCCATTCCTTACTTCCGATGGTAACATCCTGTATTTTAGCTCGGAAGGGCACAATACCATTGGTGGCTACGATGTTTACTTTGCGCAACTTGGTTCCGATGGGAAATGGAATAAGCCAGTTAACTTGGGTTATCCACTTAGTACTACTGACGACGATCTGTTTTTTCAACCTATTGGTAACGGTTCATCGGGTTACATGGCTATTTTCGATACCGATAGCTATGGTGAAATGGACATTTTTCAGTTCGATATTTTCTTACCAAAATACCAACGCACTGTAGTTACCCAAACCGATTTGGTTGCGCAAAAAACTAACGTTTTTCCGAAATCGATGGTAATCGATACAATTACTAATCCCGGAGCAGCTCTTGTCGACATTTCAAAGATTGACAACCTCCAACTGCTCGACCCCATGCGTAGAGCCAAACTATTTTTTGCAGGCAAGAAGTTTGATTTGAAGAAACTGGTAAAATACGATGTAATTGCTAAGCCCGATATTGCTGTAACTACAGTAAAAGACGCTCCTGAAAAGGATAAAACTTATGAGTTTACCGATGCGCAAAAAGGAAATGTTTCTGATGCTTCTGAGTTGGGTAAGTCTCCTCTCGATTTTCAGGAGGGAGCCGATACAACCGATCGTACATCGGTTCTCGATCCTGCTCTCGTATTAAATATCGATTCGCTCATTACTGTCCAGATTACCGCTGCCCGCAGAAATGCAATTGCCGATAGCCTTCGAAAGGCAGAGTTGCAGCGCGATGCGCAAAATGTTTTGGAAATTCTTAGATCGCTTGCAAGCGATGAAATAAAGATCGCTCTTCATTCGGGATTTCCAACAGTTTCTGAAAACAGAGCTTTCTTAACGTTACTACAAGCTTCTTGGCTTTCACAAAAAGCTGATTCTTTTACAAAACAGGCTGACTTCATCCAGTTAATGTCGAGATTTACCGACTTAGTAATGGCCAAAAAGGGTGGCCAAAGCAAGTTGCAGCCTCGCTCCATATCGGGTGCCATTGCCGATGAGGATTTCTTCTATCGAATTCAAATGCTGAAGCAGAAGGCAAGCCCAGGTTTAGCTTTCTTCCTCGATCAGATAATTATAAGCGATCCGTCCATTAATACGTTTGTTGCCCTATGGGAGTATATTAAGCTCAATAAATGGAACGAATTTCAGCCATTCCTATCGGAATACTTGCAACAGCTTACCCAGTTCGGTTTTGATAACTTTTATACCCTGAGCGATTTGCAAAAGGAGGAACTAATAAACGAAAACGTGGGTAGTTCTATGCTTTCATGGGCTGTGAAAGGCATTACTGGTATATCACTTATAGGCTTCATAATTTTATTAATTCTTCTTTTTAAGCGTTGGCGAAAAAGTAGGCAGGATTAATTCTTAATTTGCTCTGTAGTTTTTATTCTGTTGCTTCATTGCTTTTGTTTCGCCTGAACTGTTGATTATTAGGCTAATTAATTTTGGGGCTAAAATGTTTCCATTTTCAAACGTTGTTGTATATTTCACTTTTGAAATAAACAAACATCTAAAATGAAATCCAAATTGCCGTGGATCAAGTCACTGTTTCTAGCTATAGTATGTGTCTTGATGCTATCAAAAACAGGTTTTGGGCAACAGTCCGATGATAGAAATCTATTTTCAGATGCCGAGTATTATTTTCTGTTTCAAGATTTCAATGAGGCTCTGCCTCTTTATCTTCGCTTGTTGGAGAATGATCCCGAAAATGCCAATTATAATTACAAGGTTGGTATTTGCTACTTGAACATATCCGGATTTAAAACAAAGTCAATTCCCTTTTTAGAAAAGGCAGTAAATAATATTAATTTAAAATATAGAGAGGGCTCATTCAATGAGAAAGCATCACCCCTCGATGCATTATTTCAACTAGGTAATGCCTATAGGATTGCCAACCGAATTGATGATGCTGTTGGAATTTATACCCAATATGCCGATAGGATTGATCCTAAGGACATTTATAGTTACGACTTTGTTCAGCAACAAATTGAAGCTTCGAAGCGTGCAAAATTATTTCTTTCACAACCGTTGCATTTGCGACGCTACGAATTGAATCTTTTTGAAGGTACATCAAAGCAGGTTTTTGCTCCAATTATTTCAGCTAATGGACAGTTTTTGGTTGTTACCGTTCATGAGAAATTTTACGATGCAATTTACATAAGCCATAAAGAGGGCGACACTTGGGGCGCTCCTGTTAATATTACACTCGACCTTGCTGTAGAAGGAGAAATTTATGCCACATCGATTAGTGCCGATGGCTCTCAACTGTTTTTTTTCAAAAACGATCGGGGTGTTGGAAATATTTATTCAAGCAAAAATGTGAATGGAAAGTGGGGCAAGGCATTCAAACTTGGTCCAAATATTAATACACGTTACTGGGAGACTCATGCATCTTTAAGTGCCGATGGTAAATTGTTGTTCCTTACATCGAACCGAAGGGGAGGATTTGGCGGAATTGACATATATGTTTCTAGTCTTTTACCAAATGGCGAATGGGGGCCTGCTGTAAACTTAGGGCCAACCATTAACACTCCGTTCAACGAGGAAGCACCCTATTTAATGCCCGATGGGCAATCGTTGGTTTTTGCATCACAAGGCCATATGGGGATGGGTGGGTATGATATTTTTTGTGCCAAACGAATTGACGAAACCAGCTGGGCACAACCAACCAACCTGGGTTACCCAATCAGTTCAACCGACGATGATATTTTTTACTTTCCACTAACTGAAAATAGTGGTTTGTTGTCCATTCCCAATTCTCAATTGCCAAGGGTTTCGATGCCACAATTATTGCAAATTGACCGAGTTACTGAACGAACCCATGTGCCAATTGTTGGTAGCATTGTTGTTAGCGATAACGAAGAGGTAGAACCAGCCCTCTTTAACCTTACTCTTGTCGATTTGAAAACCACTGAAATTGTCGAGAGTGTTAAACCAAGTGGCATAAAGGGCGATTTTGAAATTCGGGCCTTCCCCGGAATATTCCATTTAATTGCCCAAGGGAAGGGTTATTTTCCCGATACTATTCTTATCTCAATCTCGTCTAATTACACATTTGCAAATTATCCAGTAAGTATTAATATGATTCCTGAGGCGGTAGGAAAGGGTGAGGCTATTTCAATACGTAGCATTCAATTCGCTTTCGATAGTTACAAACTTTCTCGCGAAGCTCAATTTGAAATGGAGCGAATCATTGCGTTCATGAATAAATATCCATCAGTAGTTATAGAAGTAACAGGACATACCGATAGCAGAGGGTCAGTACCGTACAATCGAAAGCTATCGCTTTTACGTGCTGAAGCCGTAATTAATTACATTAAATCCAAAGGAATAGCAAGGGAGCGCATGGTGGCTCGGGCAGCAGGTTCGTTCGAAAATGTAGCATCAAATTTAAACCCCGATGGAACCGATAACCCCGAAGGTCGTGCATTTAACAGGCGGGCAACCATATCGCTGCTCAATTCCAACGAGGCAGTAAAAATTCTCGATGAGTTGCAGGTTCCCGAAAATTTAAAGCCCCGTATACAAGATTTTACAATTCTGCTCGTACCCATTGGACAAACTGCAAAAGAGTCGGACTTGGTAAGCCTTAAAAAGTCTAAAGGAGTAAACTTTAATGTTCTGAAAACCCAGCAAAACAGCAAGGTATACACTGTTGGAAGGTTCAGTCATAAATCCAATGCCGTTGAGCTGCTTAACTTTTGTATTGAAAATGGTTTCCCAAATGCAACCCTCATGGGCGTGGACGATTTGCAAACAATAAATTCCCCCCAAACCATACGTTCTTCATCGGGTTCTGGGGGCGTAAGCGATTCTAACTATACTATTCAGGTTACAGCCTCGACTTCACCTATCGACTTTTCGAATTTCCCTTTGAAAATAGAAACCATCAAACTAAAGAATGGAACATTAATCCATCATTTTGGAATGTATAATCAAATAAGCGATGCAGAGAAGGATTTGGAGCGTATTATGGAAATGGGATATAAAGATGCATTTGTGGTAAATTTTAAACGCTTTTCCGAGCAATGAACCATCAAACCCTCGAAAACGCTAAGGTTAAACTACGAGCTCCCGAACCAGCCGACTTGGAGTTGCTTTACAAGTGGGAAAATAATCAAGAAATTTGGAGGGTTAGCAACACTTTGGCCCCCTTCTCAAAATTCGTTCTGAAAAGGTACATTGAAACGGCTCATAAGGATATTTGGACTACAAAACAATTAAGGCTTATTGTTGAGGCAAAGGACAGGAGTTCGCTAATGAGCGTGCCTGTTGGTCTTGTAGACCTTTTCGACTTCGACCCTTTCCATAATAGGGCGGGGATTGGTATTCTTATTGCCAATAAGGAGGATAGGAATAAAGGCTATGCTAGCGAAACGCTACAATTAGTTGTTAATTATGCCTTTGCAACACTCCAGCTTCACCAGTTATATTCAAATATTGCTGTAACAAATAAAGTTAGCCTGCAACTTTTTAAAACCATCGGGTTTAATAACGTTGGAGTAAAAAAGGAGTGGCTTAGAACACCTTCGGGGTGGGTGGATGAAGTAATGCTACAGCTTATAAACCCCAATAGCCAAATTCCAAAAAACTAACCCCTGTCATTACACAGCGGTTAGCTTTTTTTAAATGAATTTCTTACTAACTATTGTAGTATAGGTACCGTTTAATTTTTTGAGTGGGAGTTTTTTCAAAAGGTTCAGGTTGCTCAACTACCGTGCTGAGCCTTGAGAATGCTGCAACTCTTGTATTCACATTCTTTTTTATATCCTCCATTATTTCGCCAGCACGAACCTGCAAAACCTTTGCTTTATCGTTCATCTGATCCTGAAAATGCGAGGCTGCCTCTTTGAAATGGGCATATCGGTTTTCGAGTTCCTGATAGTTAAGGTGAATGCGTGCTACTAATTTCCCCTTGGCCTCGTATACCATCGATTCTAAAACCAACTCGTGATTGTTTATAACCTCTTCAATGTCTTCTGGATAAATATTTACGCCCGAAGGGCCTAGAATCATGTTCTTAAGTCTTCCCCTAAGTTGAATATAGCCGTCTGTATCTATGTAGCCCAAGTCGCCTGTTTTAAGCCAACCGTCTTCAGTAAAGGTTTCGCGGGTAATCCCATCATCCTTATAGTAGCCAGTCATAATATGGGCTCCCCTTATTTGCACTTCACCTTCACCCGTATGGGGATTTGGGTTGGATATTCTAATGTCTTGGCCAGGCAGCGTGAAACCTGCGCAGCGAAAACGTACTAAACTTGGCGCGCTTCCCGAAATTAAAGGAGATGCCTCTGTCATTCCGTAACCAATGGAGTACGGAAATTTCCCTTCGTATAGAAAACGTTCTACCTCAAACGAAAGCTTTGATCCTCCTATTCCAAAGAAGTGTAAAGCACCTCCAAAGGCAGTATGTAACTTTTTGGCAGCAGCCCTGTGCATTAACTTGCGGAAAAAGGGTATAGCATAGAGCTTACGCTTAAGAGGCGACGATGTTAATTGAGGTAGTATTTTTACTTTAAAAACCTTTTCAATTACCAATGGCACAACCAGCATCATAGTTGGTTTTACCTGCTGCATAGCAGGTAAAAGAACACTGGCAATGGGGGGTTTATGAAGATAATAAACCGAGGCTCCCTGCATTATGGGCATTATAAAACCTATAGTGCATTCGTAAGTATGCGAAAGAGGAAGTATGCTCAATAGCCTGTCGGTAGGCTTTATATCCTGAATTTGCAGTGTAGAAAGCGAATTGGATATAATGTTTTTATGCGTAAGCATCACGCCTTTGGGGCGTCCTGTAGTACCCGAAGTATATAAAATTACTGCCAAGTCCTCCTCAAGCGGTTCTGGAAAATCTATCTCAGTTAAATCCACATTTAGTATGGGGGCAGGAGTAGTGTATGCTTCAGGTAAACTTTCCAGAGAGGTTTCTGGGAGAATTACTTCGAGGTTGTTAAGCAGAATAGCTTCCAATGAGCCTTTCTCACTGGATAGTTTTATTTTGGGAGACTGTTTGGAAGAAATAAAAATAGTCTTTGTTTGGCTGTGCTCCAAAATCTTCTCTACATCGTGCTCAGTAAAGTCCGGAAGGATTGGAACGGCAACTGCACCTATGCAGGTTATGGCAAAGTAGGCAATGCCCCAATGGGGACTATTTTCGCCTAGTATGGCCACGCGATCACCCTTCTGAACACCAAGGGTTATTAGCATCCCCGATGTGTTTCGAACAAGAATTGATAGTTCGCAGTAAGATAAAGTTTGTTCTCCTACAAAGCCCAAAGCGGGGTTGGATGGGTGCTGAACTCTTGAACGGTTAAGTGCAGAGTTCAGGGTTAAATTGCTGTAGTTTACCATAGAATGGGTTTAATACAAGCTGCAAATATATACTGAATAAAAATAGAAAGTCCTTAGTATTTCAATTATTTGATAGAATTAAGCGATGAGATTTATCACACTTTCTGGTAGTGCTATATTTAAAACGATTGTTGAAGGATGCTGGGAGTATTTATTTTTATAAAAGTTACTCCATCCTACCACCGCTGCACTCGCTTACAATCATTTTGCAGGCATTTACATTGCCCTTGCTGCAGGCTTTGTGAAAATCGGGACAAGCCTTGGCCTTATCGCCCGATCGGAGGAAAGCCATCCCCCTGTTGTAATAGCTTAGTACATTTTCATTATCCAAATCAATTGCCTTGCTAAAATCCGAAATAGCTTCCAAAAAGTTACCTTGCTTATGGTGTAAAAAGCCCCTGTGATTATATGCATTCACATTCCTTGGGTTAATTGTAAGCGCTTCGTTGAAGTCGCTCAGGGCTTTTTCGGGGTTTTCGTCGCGAAGGTGAGCAATACCTCGGTTAATAAGAATTTGCGATTGCATTACTCCAGAACTTTGGGAATATGCTCGATCGAAATCGGTTATAGCTCTTCTGAATTGCCCTCGTAAAGTATTTAATAAGCCCCGCCTGTAAAAGAATTCTGAACTGTTGGGGAAATGTTTTATTCCTTCCTCAATATACCTTTGGGCTTCCTTGTAGTTTTCAGAAAACATATAAGCTCGCACAATTCCACCAAGTGCAATGCTGTCCTTGGGTTGTTGCTTGATTTGCAGGGTAAAGAATTCGATAGCTGCTGCATAATCTTTTGATTCGAGTTTGCTCAGACCCTCTTCGTTGAAGTTTGATTGGGAATATGAACTTAAGCAAAAGATTGCTAAAGTAACTGTTGCAAAGAATGAGTATACTCGGTCCATCTCAAATCATGTTTTTAAATTAGTTCGACAGTATGCTTTCAAATCTCACCCTGTTAGTAATGGCCCTTCCAAGGGTTACTTCATCGGCATTCTCAATTTCATTGCCAAAGGCAACGCCTCTTGCAATGGTTGTGACCTCAATGGGAAATGATTTTAGTTTCTTAAAAATATAAAAATTTGTTGTATCACCTTCCATGGTAGCGCTTAAAGCTAAAATAACCTCTTTTACGTTGCCCTCGGCAATTTTGTTCACTAATGCACCAATGTTTAAATCGGCAGGGCCAATCCCCTCCATGGGGCTAATTAATCCGCCCAAAACAAAGTAAAGACCGGTGAACTGCCCAGTGTTTTCAATCGACATTACATCCTTAATATTTTCAACAACACATAGTACACTCGCATTTCTTCGGGCATTAGAGCAGATGTGGCAAACATCCGTATCGGAGATGTTATGGCACTCCTTGCAGGTTTTTATTTCGTTACGTAGTGTTGAAATGGAACGGGCAAATTTTTCAACATCTGCATTGGGCTGGCGAAGCAAGTGTAAAACTAGGCGTAAAGCGGTTTTCTTACCAATCCCGGGAAGTCGAGAAAACTGGTCAACTGCACTTTCAAGTAGTTTCGATGGGTATTGCTGGGTATTCACTTTTGCTCGAATGGGTAATGGATGTTTGCAAATCTACAAATATTCGGCCAATGTGGAGTTTTTTTTATTTGGCCTTTTTTTCATACAATTGTAGCCCAATTTGCCGATTTTTATGGAACCTATCTGGGTGATTTGTGTCATCTTCTGTTATTTTGCGTTGCTAATTGTTATTGGCACATATACTTCGCGTAACGCGAACAACGATTCGTTTTTTGTTGGAAATAGGCAATCGCCCTGGTACGTTGTTGCTTTTGGTATGATTGGAGCATCGCTTTCGGGTGTAACCTTCATTTCCGTACCCGGTTGGGTTGCCGATACCCAATTTTCGTACCTTCAGTTGGTTATAGGGTATTTGTTGGGTTACTTCGTAATTGCTCAGGTGCTGTTGCCGCTCTATTACAAACTAAATCTTACATCAATTTACAGCTATCTCGAAACACGCTTTGGAGTATTTAGCTACAAAACGGGAGCATCGTACTTTTTGCTTTCACGAATACTGGGTTCATCGCTTCGTTTGTATCTTGTTGCCACTGTGCTGCAGGTTGCTGTTTTCGATGCTTGGCACATTCCGTTTTGGGTTACGGTAGTTGTAACTATAATGCTAATTTGGGTATATACCCACAGAGGGGGTATAAAAACCATTATTTGGACCGATACTCTGCAAACAGCGGTACTCCTTATGTCAGCAGGACTTAGTGTTTACTTTCTTTCGAAACAAATGGGATTTAGTTTTCCTCAGCTTTTCGATAAAATTAGTGAAAGCGAATATAGTCGTGTATTGTTTTTCGATGATTGGACTGATAAGCGGCACTTCGTTAAGCAATTTTTTAGCGGAGCTTTCATCACAATAGTAATGACAGGGCTGGATCAGGATATGATGCAGAAAAACCTCAGTTGTCGCAACCTTAAGGATGCGCAAAAAAATATGTACTGGTATGGTTTCGCATTTCTACCTGTTAATCTGCTATTCCTCGCGTTGGGTGTTTTACTTTATTTGTATGCCCATGCGCAGGGGATGGCCATTCCATCGCAAACCGACAATCTATTCCCCATTATTGCAATACAGGGTCACTTACCCAAAGTAGCAGCGGTGCTATTTATTTTAGGAATTATTGCAGCGGCATACTCAAGCGCCGATTCTGCCCTTACAGCCCTTACCACTTCTTTTACAGTTGATATACTTAATGCCAAAAGGTATAGCGACTCCAAATTACTTTGGGTAAGAAAAAGGGTACATATTGGAATTTCAGTAGTTATGGCTCTTGTAATTTTAGCATTCCGTGCGCTCAACGATCAGAGTGTTATAAGTGCTGTATTTACTATTGCTGGCTATACGTATGGGCCTTTGCTCGGGTTGTACGCATTTGGTCTTTTTACCAAAAGGAGCGTGCGCGATCAATGGGTTCCCTTAATAGCCATTGTTTCACCCGCACTTTGCTTCTTGTTAAGCGAGTTCTCTGCCCAGCTACTTTGGGGCTACAAATTCGGATTCGAACTTCTTATAGTTAATGGTTTCCTTACCTTTATTGGTTTGCTAGCCATATCGAAAAGGAATCGTTAACTTTCCAGTTCGCTTTTTGCTTTTTGCTCAACCATTTCATTGTCGGTAAAGCGCCTAATTTTTATATTAAAAGCTGCCATAAAGATTGACATGATGGGGCTTATTATATTGAAAAATGCATAGGGAAAGTAGGTGAGTGTAGGTACACCTAAAACGGCTGCCTGAGTTGCACCGCAAGTGTTCCAGGGAATTAGCACCGACGTTACTGTTCCTGAATCCTCCAGGGTTCGGCTAAGTAGTTCGGGTTTAAGCCCTCTGTCGCGAAAAGCTTTGGCAAACATACGCCCCGGAACAACAATTGAAATGTATTGATCTGATGCAGTGATGTTAAAAAACAGACAGGAGCCTACGGTTGCTGCCACTAACGAGCCTGTTGAGTGCGCCAAACTGATTATTCCTTGCGAAATTCGAGCTAACAACCCCGAAGCTTCCATTACGCCTCCAAATACCATGGCCGATAGAATTAACCAAATAGTATTAAGCATCCCTTTCATACCCCCAGTCCGAAGCAGGTCATTGACGGTAGAATCGGTTGTTGTAATTTGTGTTTCACCAAACATGCTTTTTAAAACAGCCAAATACGATTGAATCATATAGTTTCCCTCATGTCCAGAAACTTGCTCAATAATATGAGGTTGAAAAGCCACGGCAAAAACTCCACCCAAAAGGGTTCCGGCCATAAGCGAAGGGAGCGGAGGAGTTTTTAATACAATTATTGTAATAAGGGTTATGGGAACCAGAAAAAGAATGGGCGAAATATTAAATGTGCTTTTAATGGCATAGAGCGTTCCCTGAATGTTAGTACTACTATTGGCTGGCTCAATTACAAAGCCCAAAACTAAAAAAATAATTAGGGTTATGGTTAATGTCGGGCCTGTTGTATAAGCCATGTAGCGTATATGGGTAAATAAATCGGTACCGGCCATAGCTGGAGCCAAATTGGTAGTGTCGGATAGCGGCGACATTTTGTCGCCAAAGTAAGCTCCCGAAATTATTGCCCCAGCAACTAACCCTTCATTAAATCCAAGGGCCATTCCTATGCCCAGCAACGCAACGCCAATGGTAGCAACGGTTGACCATGAACTGCCCGTTGCCAATGAAATCAGTGATGTTATTATTACTGTTGCAAAAAGAAAAATGCTTGGATGAAGAATGTTTAATCCGAAATATATGAGTGCAGGAACTACGCCACTTATTAGCCATGTGCCAGCAAGTGAACCAATGAGTAGCAGAATAAGCATCGACGGCATGGCAGATCCAATAGTTGTGACAATTTTTGCTCGAATATCCAGCCAGTTGTGGCCAAGGAACACAGCAATTATGCTTGCAATAGTGGCAGCTAATAGCAGCGCTATTTGGTTCGCCCCTGTAAGCGTATCCTCTGTATAATATACATTTAGCCCAATAAGGCCAATTAAAAAAACAATGGGGATAAAAGCCTGAAAAAGAGTGGGGCTTTTTATAGGTTTGCTCATGCCAAATGATTTTGAAGCGGAAAGATATATATTTTTCTGTTTTATAGGTTGAATTGGGTATTGTATTGCACCATTTTTCTGACATTATTGCCCAGTATTGGGCAGGAAGTTATTCCAAACAAAGCCTATTACTAGGCTTTAATTGCTGTATTCTGCTGCGATATAGCGATTTAGGTTAGTTTAGTTTTAAATTGGATTGCTTATTGGCATGAAATTTGAAAAAATGTGCTGTAAATTTTTGGGCAGTGGAAATTAATATCGACTTCTTCAGAATTAACCATAAAAAGGTTGCACCTAACGCTGGTCGCATTCTTATTGCTGAGCCAGGGCTTTTCGATGTTAATTTTAAACGATCCGTAATTCTTTTGGTTGAGCATAACCAGAAGGGAACCGTAGGGTTTGTTCTAAATAGGATTCTTGATTTCGACCTGAACGAAATTTTGCCCGATTTCCCGAACTTCAATGCTTCCATATCGATTGGTGGTCCGGTTAGCCCCAATAGCATCCACTTTATACATACCCTGGGCAATGCTATCTCAAACTCGGTTCAAGTTTCCGATGGGTTATACTGGGGTGGCGACTTCGATTCGCTGAAAGAAAGTGCATTAAAGGGTATGCTTACCAAACGAAATGTTCGGTTCTTTGTTGGCTATTCGGGCTGGGACGCCAAACAGCTTGAGGAAGAACTGAAGCAATACAGTTGGGTAGTATCGGAACTTGATTTAGTTCAGGTTATGGCCTCGCATGACAATCTGTGGCGAAAAGCAGTTTTACAGCTTGGATCAAAGTACAAACCATGGACCATTTATCCCGATAATCCTTCTCTGAACTGATCTGGAAAAGTAACTCTGTTGAGTTCGGTACAAAGTTCCCTGCTAATTTTATTGAAGTAACGTATGTGCTTAAAGGCAAGCACCCATTTTATCCCCGAGATGGCATTGGTCAGAAATACCTCGTCGGCTACAAGAAGCATTTCAGGATCAATGGGTTTGTCGCAGTATACTTTATAGCCTAATTGGGGTGCTAAATCAATAACCACCTGTCGCATAACACCATTTAAGCATCCTTCACATAGGGGTGGTGTGAAAATACTTTTTTCTTTAGTAAGAAAAATGTTGGATGAAGTGCTCTCGGCCAATCGATTCTGATCGTTAATGAGTATGCATTCGTCAACTCCATTCTTTTGAGCGTGTATACCTGCCAATACGTAAATAAGAGAACTTGTAGTTTTTATATTCGAAAGGGCATTGGTTGGCTTTCGGTTTTGCATGTATACATCAACCGATAAACCTTTAGGTTTTAAACTGAAATAATTTTCATCCAGGTCCTTTGCCTCAATCAGAACATCAATTCCGAATCCATTAGGAGTATAGTAACCTCCCGTTTTTCTGTTTACGGTAATTCGAACCCTTGCGCTACCAAAAATTCTAAGTTTATTAAGAAGCTTAGTAATCTCGTGTGCTAAGAATGGTTCTGTAAAGCTATTTGGAATATCCAATTCGAGCATACGCATGGAGGCTATTAACCTTTTGTAATGCAGGCTCAAGTGACGGGCAGTAGTTCCATACGCATGGATTGTTTCAAAAAGCCCATCGCCATAAGCATACGAGCGGTTGCTAGGGCCGAAGATTGGCTCGCTGGCAGCAACAAATTGCCCGTTGAACCATACGTAGCTTTTAGTTGCCACTGCTAGGCTTTTCGATAGTTATTTTAATGTTTTTGGCTGCCTCTTCGAAAAGAATTTTTTGTATGGCTGAGTAGGTGAGGTTTTCAGGAATATTTTCAAATTGAGCAACCTCCGCAATTTCGCTTTTAGGTAAGGTCCCCAGTTCGCGAATATTGGCAAGGTAAAGCCTGTTGTTGCTAGTTTGCCCTTTGTTTGAAATGGTGAAGTCGCAAATGGGGTTCAGCTGGTAGTTAAGCGTTCCTGTTTCCTCGTATAGTTCCCTTATGGCAGCTACTCCAGGCGTTTCGTTTGTTTCAACGTGTCCCGCTGGTAGTTCCCATGTGTCTCTGTCTTTGTGTTTTACCCATAGCCATTTCCCCTGAAAAAAAGCTACAATCACCACATAGTTGTAGTTATCGGGCTGCTTGTTAATCTCTTTGATTGTTACAACTGGTTCCATAGCTATTAATATTAGAAGTTAGTTAAGCCATTAATAAAATACTCTATGAATCGGGGGTTGATAAGAAGCGGATATAAAAATCCAAAAACGGCACCCACAAAATGTGCGTCGTGGTTTATGTTGTCATTAGATTGTTTGCTTTTGTAATGTGAATAGAGCAAATACCCTGCTCCGAAAATTATTCCGGGGATAGGTATTATTCCGAAAAAGTATAGTTTTTCAAGAGGATTAAAGAAAATATGGGTGAATACTATTGCTGAAACTGCCCCCGATGCGCCAACCGAATGGTAGTAAAAGTTATCCTTTTGCTTTTTAAGGGTTGTTAGAGTTGCAATTATGGCTCCTCCAAAATAGAGAGTGCCAAAATGTACCCAAGGGTTACCCAATTCTCCTATGTAGCGAAGCTCTTTGAAAATACTCTCGATTGAAATCCCAAACGAGAATAGAACAAACATGTTTACAAACAGATGAAGGTAATCGGCATGTACAAATGCATGCGAAAGCAATCTATACCATTCCTTTTTATGAATAACATTATAGGGACTGAGAAGAAGTTTATTCATAAGTTCCGCATTACTGAATGCGGCAATTGAAGTGAGAACGGTTGCTATAATAATTATTAATGTCATTTTCAGTGCATTATTTTAAAAACAAGTTCCCGGAGGAGCTCCCCATTATCGGTCGAATCGTTGTTAACTCCTTTCGATCGCATATCGTACTCGCGTAGCAGTCTGAATATTTCGTAGCACTTTGCCGGAGAGTATAGTTTGGAGGCAGCCACATACTCCCTTACAAAGAACGGATTTACACTAAGAGCAACAGCAACATTTCTTTCGCTTTTATCGGTTAGGAAATGGAAACGAAATATTTTTAAGAAATATTGGAAAATAGTAGATATGGTTACGGAAATATGATTTGCTGAGGGATTTTTGGCAAAGTAGTCGGCAATTCGGTTAACCTGTAGTACGTTTTTCTGACCCAAAAATTTGTTCAGTTCAAATCGGTTATACTCCTTGCTTATACCAATATTTCGCTCAATATGCTCGTTGGTAATCCGCTTGGTTTCTGGGGGTAGCGTAATTACTAGTTTCTCCAGCTCGTTCACAATCTTACTCAGGTCGTTGCCCAAGTAGTCTTTTAACAATTCTGCCGAAACCGGTAGTATGTTTATGCCTCTGCTGTGGAGGTAGTTTGTAATCCACTCGGGTATTTCGTAATCGTATAGTCTTTTCGATTCGAACAGTAGCCCTATTTTCAATGCTTGAGTGAAAAATTTCTTGGCTCTTTCTGGGTTTTTAATGTTAGGGTTTATTCGGTAGCAAATAACCAGAATGGTCGATTTTAGCGGGTTCTTCAAATAAATCTCGAGGTCTTCAATCTTTTTTAGGTTCTGAGCCTCTTTAATAATTACTACCTGATGGTTGGCCATCATGGGAAACCTACGCAACAACTCAATAACCTTTCCAACCTCGGTATCTAACCCATAAAGAATATGCTGGTTGAATGCTTGCTCCGCTTCGTCGAGCACATTTTCAGCAATAAAATCGGTTATTTTGTCAATGTAATAGCCCTCATCTCCCGTAAGAATGTAAATTGGGCGATAAATTTTTTTCTTCAGTTCGCCAATTACTTCGAGGTGAAGTTCCTCGAGAGATTTCCGTTTGGCCATAGCCCGATATAGTTTAGAATTTCAGATGCTTAACCGAAAGACCGTTGTTTTTTAGCTCCTTTAACGATTCGATGCCAATAATAATATGATCCTCAACAAAAAGATTGGTAACTTTCTTGTCGCTTTCGCTAGTTTTTATCCCTGAGGAAATCATGGGCTGGTCCGATACTAATAGCAGGGCTCCGGTGGGAATTTCGTTGGCAAAGCCCACGGTGAAAACGGTCGCTGTTTCCATGTCGATTGCCATGGCCCTAACGCGGCGAAGGTAGTCTTTAAACTCCTCGTCGTATTCCCAAACCCTACGGTTGGTGGTAATTACCGTGCCAGTCCAGTAGTCGCGCTTGTGGTTACGTATGGTTGTTGAAACAGCACGCTGGAGGTTAAATGCGGGTAGAGCAGGCACCTCTGGTGGAAAATAGTCGTTCGATGTGCCTTCGTGCCGAATGGCAGCAATGGGAAGAATCAGGTCGCCAAGTTCATTTTTTCTTTTCAAACCGCCACATTTTCCCAGAAAAAGAACCGCTTTAGGTTTAATGGCCCCTAGTAAATCCATTATGGTTGCAGCATTGGGGCTTCCCATGCCAAAATCAATCATGGTTATGCCATCCTTGGTTGCACAAGGCATATTGGCACTGGGGTCAGCTATTTCAACCTCCATGTAGCGGGCAAAGTATTCGAGATACCCCCTGAAGTTGGTTAAAAGGATGTATTCTCCAAATTCTTCAATTTTATGACCGGTGTAACGGGGAAGCCAGTTGGTTACAATGTCTTCTTTAGTTTTCATATCGTGTCGCATTAAACACTTTAAGTCAAGTGGTTCGCAATGGGTTCTTTAGGAATGAAAGTTGCTCTTTTGCCATTCAATCTCTTCGATGGCAAATATAGATTTTTTGTTATTACTTCGCAAAGCCATGTTTGTTAGCATGCCTAAAAGTTCGATATTTGCATAAAAATAATGCAGTTGACCAAGTTAAATTTACCTAAATTCGATCCCAAACTTACCATGCGGGGTATTGAGCAGCTGATTTTTGATGTTGTGCGAAGGAAATATATCGTTCTTACGGCCGAGGAGTGGGTTAGGCAGCATTTCTTGAACTATTTAATTAAGCATAAAGCTTACCCAATTGGCCTTATTAGAGTAGAGCAGCAGGTGCTGGTTAGTAGCATTCCCCAACGGGCCGATATTGTGGTTTACAGCAGAAAGGGGCAACCCATTATGGTGGTTGAATGTAAGGCACCAGGGGTGGAACTTTCTAACTCAACCTTCGCCCAAGCGGCAAGGTATAATATTTCACTAGGGGCAAACTATTTAGTAATAACTAACGGAATGGATCATTTTTGTTGTAAAGTCAACCTTGAATCCAATAGCTATCTTTTTTTAAATGAAATTCCAGTTTTCGATGACCTGCAATCAGCTTAATTGCAAATAATGAAGTTTGTATTACATTTGCTGAAAACAAGGTTATGCAGAAAGTAGCCGTTTTCCCCGGGTCGTTCGACCCCTTTACCGTTGGGCACGAAGCGTTGGTGCTCAGAGCGCTCGGCATATTCGATAGGGTAGTGGTGGCCGTAGGCCAGAATGCTGCCAAAAAATCGCTTTTTTCTCTCGAAAACCGATTGGCAATGATTAGCCAGGTTTTTAAAGAGGAAGCCCGGGTCGAAGTAGTTTCCTACGAAGGGCTTACTGTCGATTTTTGCCATAAACTTGGGGCAAAATTCCTTTTACGGGGCCTTCGCACATCGGCCGATTTCGAATATGAAAGGGCTATTGGCCAGGTAAACAAGCAACTAATGCCCCACATTGAGTCGGTTTTTCTGCTTACTGCCCCCGAACACACCCCAATAAATTCAACTATTGTTAGGGATATAATCCTGAACGGAGGCGATGCCTCTAAGTTTGTACCCAAAAGCATCGACCTGAAAAAATATATGGAGTAACCATCCGTTTCGAATGCAATAGCACGATTGTTGTTTCCCTTTGCCAATAGTTTTAATAAACTTTTTAATGATGAGGTATTTTTTAATCCTACTTCTTACTTTTATAGCACTTCAGGCATCGGCCCAAAAGGCTTTTGTTAATGGTGCCAATCCGAATTATGCCAACGAGGAACTTGTTTTTTATCGCTACTCCGACTTCATATCTCAAACCGAGGAACCCATTGCCCGCTGTAAAGTATCAGATCAGGGTAAGTTTGCTTGTGAACTGGTAATTAATGAGGTTACGTTCGTATTCAGCTACTTGGGAATTTATAAAATATACTTTTTTGCCGAGCCCGGTAAAACCTACCAGTTGATTCTGCCCGCAAGGGAAGATAAAACTGAAGCACAAAGATTGAACCCCTTTTTTAGGGAGGTGGAGGTGCATGCGGGTATAACAAAACCGGATAAAAACGAGTTAAACTTTCTCGTAAGTTCATTCGATATGGCCTTTAACGAAAGGTTCGATGGCATTGTTGCCGACGCTTATGCCCGAAAACCCAACCTACCCATCGACTCGCTTGTAAGTGCTATGGAAGCTCGTTTTGGTCAATTTTCGAATCCTTTTTTTAAAGATTACCGAACCTACCGATACGGACTGCTTTACCAGCTTTCGCTTCACCAAAAAGCACGTAGCATTTCCGATTCATATTTCCTTAATAGGCCTATTCAGTACAACAGTCCAGCCTACATGGAACTCTTCAATTTGGTGTACGATAAGTACTTCCTTTTCTTTTCCCGCTCCGAAAGCGGCTCAGCCATTTTTGCCGATATATCTGAAAGGAAAAGTTACGCCCGGTTGAAGCAGACTCTCGCATCCGATAGGGTGTTGGCAAACGATTCGCTTCTCGAACTGGTAATTCTTAAGGGACTGCACGATAGTTTTTTCGACGATAAGTTTTCACGTTCGGCACTGGTTAGCATACTCGATTCGCTTTACCGAACCACCAAAATTGCCGAGCATTTGCTTATTGCTGAAAATATCAGGTTGAGGGTTACGCGCTTGCTTTCGGGTTTTGTGCCCACTCCATTCGAACTGTACGACCTGAACGGCAAATTGGTAACTCTGAATGATTTCGAAGGAAAATATGTTTATTTAAATTTTTGCTCAACGGGTAGTTATACTTGCCTGCAAGAATTTACGCTTCTTCAGAAACTATTCGAGAAGCATCATTCTCGTTTGGAAATTGTTACTATCAGTGTCGACCGGAATATTGACGACCTCAAATCGTTTATAGCACAAACCAAGTACCGTTGGACATTCCTTCACTATGGCAACAAGCCCGATATTGTAAAGGATTTCGATGTGAGAGCATACCCAACCTATTTTTTAATTGGACCCGATAGAAGGTTGGTGCTTTCGCCTGCACCTTCTCCCCGCGAAAATTTTGAAATTCAATTCTTCAAAATACTTCGGTCGAAAGGGGAGATTTAAAATATTCCAATCCAGTGAAAAACCTCTCGTATCGATCCGTAGGTTCTTTTCAATTTTGGATAGAGTCCGCAGTTTTGTACCCAAATGGCTTGCGTTATTCCTTCGCTTTTTTGGGGAGTTAAGTTACCATTGCTGCTGTAAGTCATTTCAAACCAATGGGTTTGTTTCAGGTATTTTTTATTATCCCTTGTATAAGTATGTAGCGTTGTGCCCAGTTCCGAAATAATCGTTAGGCCATTGATCCCACATTCTTCTGAAACCTCCCTCAGAGCTGCTTCCCTTGGAGTTTCGTTTGCCTCAACTTTCCCTTTTGGAAGGTCCCAAACGGCATTACGCTCAATAAGTAGAAATTCTCCATTGGTGTTTTTTACAAGTCCACCTGCAGCCGAAACGGGAATAAAGTTCTTTTTAACCTTTTCGAAAATTTGGTGAGAATGGCTCCCGAATAAATGAAGCGTTTTGATGCTGGGTGTATTTTCGAAAAAGTTCAGTATTTTTGCTACATCGCTACTCGAGGTGGTTCTTATGAAGAATCCACTATCGCTCAGAAAATCATCGATGTAGTTTTCGCAAAATACGAGTTTCCTATTTTCAAAATAAATTGTGTTTTTCATGGCCAATGTATCTGCAAGTATTATAACCAAACTGTTGAAAATTAATGCAATAAAACTAAACATTGCAAGCCCTTTTACATGGGCTTCGGGATGGAAATCGCCAATTTACTGCGATAACCGTAGCATCCTGTCGTATCCCCAAATACGCAAGGAGGTATGTGAAAGTTTTTGTTTTGTTATAAACAGCCAATTTCAGTCGATAGACGTTATTGCTGGAGTGGCAACCGGAGCTATTGCCCATGGAGTACTTGTTGCCGATGCTCTTGAAAAACCATTCGTTTATGTTCGACCCGAACCCAAAAAGCATGGATTGTCAAACCAAATTGAAGGCCATGTAGAGCCAGGGCAACGAGTACTTGTGATTGAGGATTTGATATCGACCGGCAACAGCAGTTTGAATGCCGTTCGTGCTCTGCGACAGGCTGGAGCACAGGTTTTAGGCATGGTGGCTATCTTTACCTACGGGTTTCCCCAAGCTCAAGATAACTTCGATCGCGAGGGTGTTACCCTGTATACACTAGCTTCGTACTCGCAACTTATCGATAGGGCATTCGAAACAGGAAGCGTCTCCCCTGAGCAACTCGAAAGTTTAATGCGTTGGCGAATGAACCCTGAAACCTGGGGGCAATAGTTTAATTGAATATGACTACCGTTGAGAGCAAAATTGTAGCCATTCGTCGGACCGACGAGCAGGTTTATAGCATATTAAGCAGTTTTAAAGCCTTCGATTCCATTGCGCATGCGGCAAAAATCGACGATTGGCATGCCGACGACGATTCGTGTAGTTTCAATGCAAAGGGCTTTGGCCCAATTAAATTACGCATAATTGAGCGTGAACCCTACAAAACAATTAAAATTTCTGGGGAGGAGGGTCTTCCCTTCGAGGTTTTCTTATGGTTTCAATTCAAACAAGTTGCTCCCTACGATACCCGAATGAAAATTACTTTAAAAGCCGATCTGAATATAGCCATGGGTTGGATGGTAAAATCGAAGTTGCAGGAGGGAGTCGATACGATTGCGGAATCGTTAGCCAAGGCTTTCAATGTTTAGCTGCTTAGGTAAACCAGTTCCTTAAACCCAAATGATAGGGTTTTCCCATTGGCCTTTTGTAAAACAATTTCGCCCGAATTTTTAACTCCTACTATTTTTGCCTCGAAGGTAATTCCGTTTGCGCTGTACTTGTAATATGCTTCCAATTGGTAAAGCGAGTTGTAATAATCGGTAGAGATAGATTGATAGTTACCCACCTCCAACTGGTTAAAGCGTTGGTTCAGGCATATGGCAATTTTTTCAAGAGAACTTTCAATGTCCAATTCCATACCCGTTTCAAGGGCAAGTGATGTGGGATTGGGCAAGTCGTCGGGGAATACGAGCTGATTTACATTTACCCCAATACCTATTATTGAAGTTTCAATTTTGCTGCCCATTATCGAGTTTTCTATAAGAATTCCTGCAATTTTACTTGTTGAAACGTAAAGGTCGTTTGGCCATTTAATGGAAATATTGGGGAGAAGTGAATTCAAATAGTCCTTTATTCCTAATGCGGCTGCCTTGGATAGCATAAACTGGTCCTGCACCCCAACAAACGAAGGGGTAAGAAAAATACTAAAAGTAAGATTTTCGTTGGCATTGCTTTCCCATGTATTTCCCCTTTGCCCTCTGCCGTCGGTTTGGAACCTTGCTGCAACAATGGTTCCTGGCGCTAAGTTTTTATTTCGTATAATGTACCGATTGGTCGAGTCCACCTCATCAATCCATATAATAGTATGGCCTATCTTCATGGTATAGTAAACGCTTAATTTCTAACAACAAAGTTAGATGCTTTCGAGGTTCATAGTTTAAAATATTTTACCCTATGATTGAAAAAATGTTAATTAGTTTTTGCAAAGGGGCTGTTATTTAGAAAGTGTCAAAAAAGTATTACTTTTGCGAATTAATAATAATTGTTTTAAATGCCTAGAAGAAAAAAGCAGGATAACGCAGAAACCTTACTCAGCACAATTGTTGAAGCCATTGTCGAAAAGAAAGGACAACGCATTGTTTCCATGCATGTTGGAAAGTTACCTAATGCTGTTTGCGATTATTTTGTAGTATGTAGCGCCGAGTCCACCACACAGGTTGATGCTATTGCTACCAATATTGAGATAAAGGTAGATGAGTTGCTTAAAGAAAGACCTTGGCAAAAGGGAGGTTATGAAAATGCAATATGGGTTATTCTAGACTATGTTAATGTTGTTGTGCATGTTTTTCAGAGTGAATGGAGGCAGTTTTATCGTCTCGAAGAATTGTGGGCCGATGCTGCCAGAACAGAACATGCCGATTAGTTTTAATTACTTCAAACAATTTTGCTGTTTTTTTGGTTATTAATAGCCTGGCCGTAATGAATAATTAAGTTATGTTGGAAAACGAAAACAAGAAAGAAAAGCAATCATTTACAGATTTGAATGGTAAGGGCAAAGTGAATAAGCCTAAATTCAATGTTTATTGGGTTTATATTATAATTATTGGTGCCATTTTAGCCCTTAATTATTTCTACAAGCCCAAAAACGCAGTTGAAAGTAATTGGCAGGAGGTTAAAACCCAAATGCTTGCAGGTAACGATATTTCTAAGTTGCTGGTAATACGAAACCAAGGAAAGGTTGAGGTATACATAAAATCTGAAAGTGTGGAGAAGTATGCTAGCAGGCTTGGCGATGTTAAAAAGTCTGCTGGTCCCCACTTCTTTTTTACAATAGGGTCCATTGAAACGTTTGAAAGGCAATTGGAAGAAGCGCAAGCCAATATTCCCCAGCATGAACGTTTGTATGCCGATTACGAGGAACGCCCAAACTATTTTGGGGAAGTACTAACATGGCTACTACCAATTCTCCTTCTGGTTGGTGTATGGATTTTCATTTTCCGCCGCATAAGCGGAGGTGCAGGAGGAGCTGGTGGCAACATTTTTAGTGTAGGAAAATCAAAAGCACAGCTTTTCGACAAAGAGAATAACAATCGTGTCGACTTTAAGGATGTTGCTGGCTTGGAAGAAGCTAAGGTGGAAATAATGGAAATTGTGGATTTTCTCAAGAATCCAAAAAAATACACCGATTTGGGTGGAAAGATTCCCAAAGGAGTACTTCTGGTTGGCCCTCCAGGCACTGGAAAAACCTTACTGGCAAAAGCTGTAGCTGGCGAAGCCAATGTTCCGTTCTTTAGCATGTCGGGGTCCGATTTTGTTGAAATGTTTGTTGGGGTGGGGGCATCGCGTGTTCGCGACCTATTTAAGCAAGCCAAAGAGAAGGCACCTTGCATTGTTTTCATCGATGAAATTGATGCCGTTGGTAGGGCAAGAGGAAAAAACCCCAGCTTTTCGGCAAACGACGAGCGCGAAAACACCCTAAACCAATTGTTAACAGAAATGGATGGCTTCGGATCAAATCAGGGTGTAATTATTTTAGCCGCAACCAACCGTGCCGACATTCTCGATAGAGCC
Organism: uncultured Rikenellaceae bacterium; assembly: GCA_964479665.1. Classification (GTDB taxonomy): domain Bacteria; phylum Bacteroidota; class Bacteroidia; order Bacteroidales; family Tenuifilaceae; genus UBA2287. The sequence continues at coordinate 26,410 of CAYZNN010000035.1, forward strand.
TTGCTTCGGGCAGGTCGATTCGATAGACAAATTCATGTAGAGTTGCCCGATTTAAAAGAAAGGCAGGAGATTTTTGGAGTTCACCTCAAGCCGCTCAAACTCGAACCCGATTTCAATATTGGTTTTCTTGCCAAGCAAACACCCGGCTTTTCGGGGGCCGATATTGCCAATGTTTGCAATGAAGCGGCCCTTATTGCTGCCCGAAAGAATAAACCCTTTGTTGAGAAACAAGATTTTCTCGATGCCATTGACCGTATAATCGGTGGGTTAGAAAAGAAAAATAAAATCATCTCTCTCGAGGAGAAGAAAACCATTGCCTATCACGAAGCTGGTCACGCTACCGTAAGCTGGTTGATGGAATATGCCAATCCGTTACTCAAAGTTACCATTATACCTCGGGGTAAGTCGCTTGGTGCAGCATGGTATCTGCCCGAGGAGCGGCAGCTTACAACTACCGAGCAAATGATGCACGAAATGAGTTCAACCCTAGGCGGAAGGGCCGCTGAGGAGATTGTTTTCAACAAAATATCAACGGGTGCCCTGAACGATCTGGAGCGAGTTACCAAACAAGCGTATGCCATGGTTGCCTACTTTGGTATGAGCGAAATTTTAAAAAATATCAGTTTTTACGATTCCTCAGGACAAACCGAATTCGCCTTTTCTAAGCCATACAGCGAAAAAACAGCGGAGGTTATCGATGGAGAAAGCAAGAAGTTGGTGGAAATTGCCTACATTAATGCAAGGGAAATTCTTATGCAAAACAGAAATGGCCTCGATAAACTCGCCACCCTATTGCTTGAGCGTGAAGTCATTTTCAGCGAAGATTTAGAAAATATTTTTGGACCTCGTAGGTCTCATACTAGGAGCGAAGAACTTGTAAGGGACATAGAGGCTTCAGAGAAGCAGGGCGAAAATAGAACTGAATAAAAAACCATGTTCTTTAAAGAAAACAAAGTTGGAAATGAGTTGGATGGCTGGATGTTAATTTTTTCATCTAATAACGCCCCACAATCCCATTTGGTTTGCCAATTGCTTTTACAAAATGGTATTGAAGCGGTTATTCATAACCGACAGGATTCCATGTACTTATCATTTGGCGAGATTGAAGTGTATGTTCCCAAATCAGATTTCGAAACTGCAAAAAAAGTAATAGGAGCGCTGAAACTTTGACCCCATTCCTCAAACGATCGATAACGGGAGTGATTTTTGTACTCCTAATTCTGGGAGCAATCCTTTTAGGAAGAATTAGTTTTCTCATTGTATTTGCTGCAATTTCAACGGCTTGTTTGCTCGAGTTTTATTACATGATGCTAAGGGCACGTTTACGTCCCCAATTGCTAAATGGTTTACTACTTGGTATTCTAGTTTTTCTTGTTAATTACCTATATTCAATTGGGACCATCGGCCCAATGGTTTTTTTAGGTTTTATACCTTTGGTTGTGAACGTATTCATAGTTGAACTGTTTCGTAATCATCATAAGCCCCTCCAGAATATAGGTGCAACCCTGCTAGGTATTATATATGTGTCGCTCCCCTTTGCGCTGTTAAATTACTTTGTACTCAATAATTCCTCATTTAAAATTGTTTACAACGTCGAATTTTTACTTGGTTTCTTCTTCCTTATTTGGGCAAACGACACAGGAGCATATGCTTTTGGAGTGACACTGGGTAGGCACAAGATGTTTCCAAGGGTTTCTCCAAAAAAATCGTGGGAAGGATTAATTGGGGGTTTCTTTACAACAGTTCTTACAGCTTGGCTTTTATCGCTTGTATTTTACAATGTACCCATATTACATTGGCTTGCCATAGGATTGATTTCAGCTGTAATGGGTGTTTTTGGCGATCTGGTTGAGTCCATGTTCAAAAGAAGTATTGGAACAAAAGACTCGGGTAAGTTTTTACCTGGTCACGGAGGCATGCTCGACCGCTTTGATGCAGTTTTGCTGGCTGTCCCTATTGTATTTGTTTATTTAGAGGTTATGATGCTAATTTAACTTGTTATTCATGAGAATTCATAAAGAAGGCTTTTTCATTCTTGGTTCATCGTTGCTACTGATGGTAGTGTTTGTAATTATTCTATGGATGTGGCTTGCTAGTTTGGGCCTTATTTTAGGGTTTGCTATTGCCGTGCCAATTTATGCTTTTTTACTCCGTTTTTTCAGAGTACCCAAGCGCATCATTAGTCCCAATTCGAATACTATTTTCTCGCCTGCCGATGGCAAAGTTGTTGCTTTTGAAGTTGTTGATGAGCCAGAGTACCTTAAAACCCGATGCATGCAGGTATCGGTTTTCATGTCGGTTTGGAATGTTCATGTTAACTGGTTCCCCTTTTCGGGCAAAGTTGCCTACTATAGATATCATCCCGGAAAGTTTTTAGTTGCATGGCACCCAAAATCTTCAACTGAGAATGAAAGAACTACCGTTGTAATCGAACGCAATGATGGGGTTAAGGTACTTTTCAGGCAAATTGCAGGTTTGGTTGCTCGAAGAATAATATGCTATGCAAAAGAAGGAGAGGCTGTAAGCCAGTTTCAGGAAATGGGTTTCATTAAGTTTGGCTCAAGGGTCGATTTGTTTTTACCGCTCGATGCAGAAATTAAGGTAGCCCTTAATCAGAAAGTAACAGGTAATATTACCGAAATAGCATCAATTCCAATGAGGGAATAGAAAATTATTATTCAACGCTTCCATGGAAGGTATACTTTGTTAGT
>CAYZNN010000036.1:0-24225 GCA_964479665.1 uncultured Rikenellaceae bacterium
ATTATCGATTTATAAAGGAAGGGAGAACATCGAGCTTTAGAACTCGTGAAATTTCTCCCTCTTCGGTCAGCAACCAGGCTGCACCCATTTGGTTGCCATTAAATATGTTAACTCTTCCTGCAACCTTACCCGTAGGGTAAAATATTGTCCACATTCCATTGGGAATACCTTTTAAATAATTTCCTTGTATCAGTAGCCTTCCCGAATCATTATAAAAGAACCACTCACCATCCGACACACCCGATGCGTATGAACCAAGCTGCTTGCAATTCCCATTCTCATTATAAACCCTCCATGTACCATGAAACTTATCCCTTAAGAATTGCCCAGTAGTATGCCTTCGCCCAGAGGCATAAAACGACTCCCACTGCCCCTCTCTTAAATTATTTGAATAATTCCCTTTCTCAAAAACATTTCCATTGGAGTGAAACTCTATATATGGCCCATGAAGTTTACCCCTCGAATAAAAAGCAATATTCATTAATGCGCCATTGGAATGATAGCCCACAACCCTACCCTCCATTTGTCCCTCAACATAAAAAGCCTTTCTTTGTAAAGTTCCATCCTGATAGTAGGAAAAAACTGAATCGGCAAAATTATCGCCTATGCGAGTACCTATATAGCTCAATTTCCCTGTTTGAAAATGATAGGACTCCCAAAGTCCATTTGGAACTCCATTGCGATACATAGCTCGAAGCATAAGCCTTCCTTCGGGTGAAAAAACCTTTGTGAGGCCATTCAGCTCGCTATTAATATACTGGCTTTCGCTATCAATCTGGCCATTTGAGTGGTAAGTTGTAAGAGTTCCTTCAATCTTATCGGCCTTATAAGTTCCATTCTGATAAACCGACCCATCGTCGTTCCAAAAAAGGAAAGAGCCATTTTTCAATCCCTTTTTATAGCGAACCTGACTCTTTCTAAAGCCATTGCGAAAATAATTGATCCATAAGCTATCGGGCTTTCCATCAGAGAAATAGCCCTCTTGCATTAGGTTACCCTCTGGGTAATAAAACGAATAATGCCCTATTTTAAGCGTATCATTACTTTCAATAAGCGCTGAATATTTTTCTTTTAATGTTCCATTGGGATAATAGTTCTCAACAAACAAGAGTTCCTGGGCATGAATATACCCAAAAAAGAGAAAGAGGCATAGTGAAAAAAAGCCTCCTCTTAAGAATTTAATTTGCAAACGCTTAAATTTCAATATTAAAGTAACTAAGGAACATCAATAATAATCTGAGCACCTTCGAGTGAAAAGCGAGGACCATAATCGACCACCACAGCAAGTGCATACTTTCCGGGTTTCAACTCACCTTTGGGTAATAAGAGCGTCAAATTTCTCGTCATCTTGGGGAATGTTTCCACATTCAATGCTTCAAATTGCTTCTCTTCCGATGTTTGAATATTTGAAGCAATAAGAAACACCTTGCAGTTGGTAACTTTCTCGCCTAAGTTATCGATTGACACCTGAAATAATCTATCTTCTAATTCATTAGCGGTTGTCTCATTGAATGAAGTAACTTTAATTGAATGGTTTGTATTTGAACCGGGAGATTGATATACAACAACCCCAATACGGCCACTTACTGTTACCCCTGCACCAAGCGCTTTATCTACACTCCACGATGTTTGCTCTTTGGTAGGCTGAATAAAAAGCATGCACCAAGCGGCCCCAAACTCATCGGAAGGGACGAGCATGGTAACTTGTATTGGAATTTGTTCGCCCGGATTTAATTCGAAGAAACTTGGGTTAATATTAACCCACTTAGCAGCCGACCGACGGGTGGTATTGGGGGCCTGTAATTTTCTTTCACCATCGCTCGATGGTAAAAAATCGTTCATTATTACAACAAACGAAGTTTTTTTATTGCTATGATTCTTTATGTTAATCGTTCTTGTTTGATTTTCGCCAGGTTCGGCATTGAAATCGAGGCGAACGGGTGCAACTTCAAAATCTTGAGAATAGAGATTAAGCGCTGACAGCAATAGCAATAATGAAACAACGAAACTTTTTTTTGTGGTCATGGCAAAAGGGTTAATTTACAACTTGGCATGCTTACAAATATAGTGCAAAAAAACAAAATCGAATAATCTAAACTTTCAATTTGACGCAATGGGGTTGAATGAGGGTTAAAGTGCAAAAAAGCTATTGTAATTGTTCGTAAAGCGAAACCAAACTTTTGCCAAAATGCTCTTCGTTATATTTTGAAACTATATGATTTTTACCCATGCTGCCCATTTCTTTTCTTAATCTTGCATCCCGAATCAAAATGTGGATAGAATTGGCTAAACTTAATGCATTTCCACTTTCGAAAACAAGCCCACAATTTGCTTCTTCAATGAGTTCCATTTGAGGTTTACAGTTTGACACAATTATTGGGCGTTCGAATAGCATGTATTGAAATACTTTATTGGCTATACCCGATTCATGTTGCGGATTTTTGAGTATAGGCGACAAACAAATGTCGCTAACATATATATACGAAGGAAGAAATTCAACATCGCACCAGGGTATGTAAATAATGTGCTCATTGACCTCGGGCATTGAGATGGCTTTTAAAAATTGATTCTTTTCAGCTTTGTCTACGGGGCCTATTAGAAGTAGTGTTACCATTGGGTAATCTTCTATAATCAATTTGAGGGCATCTATGCAAGTGAAAATACCTCTTCGCTCTGAGATTCCTCCGAAATAAAATAGCAAAAATCGATTTCCTTTATCTATAATTTTTTCATCTATTCTATAGTTTAAAAATTCACGAATATTTGGCACATTTGGAAAAACAGTGAAAAAATCAATAGGAAAATTATACTTATTAACTAAAATATTTCTGTAATCCTCACTTAGCACAATTATCCTATCTGCCTTTTCAAGGTAATTTTTTTCAACTAATTGCCATTTATGGGGCCTAGCTAACAAGTTAATAGGAAATTTTTGAGCCCATTTGTAACCTAATACTGCATAAGGGTAGTTTTCATGCAAATCGAGAACTAATTTAATCCCCCTTTTTTTTACAGCTTTTGCGGCAGAACGAGCCATGTACAAATCGTGAGCGTGAAGAACATCAATTTGCTGTTTTTGAATAAAGATGGATATCTTCCTTGCCCACCAATAATGATAAAAAGGTAAAGTATTCATTACGGCAAAAAGAAAGTTCTTTATTTTTCGGGATATCTTTATTCGAAAAATCTCAACATTATCAACAATTTCATTAAGAGATTTATTACCGTACGCAAAGCAAAGTACCCTAACCGTATGGCCCGCTTTGGCTAATAGAATCGCTTCGTTTTTAACTCTTGGGTCATTACTAAATTCATTGTCGACAACCATTCCTACTATCATACATTGAAAACTTAAACTGTTCAAACTGAATAATACAACAATGATGTGTAATTAATATTTCATCGAATAACTTTAAGAGATTTTTAATGTTCAAAGATATTTCTTTTAAAGACTTTGAAAATATTTTTTTTTAATTACTTTTGAATTGGTAATTAGAGAAATGCAACCCGAAGCAAACGTTTGTAACTTGTTTCTTTGTTCCAATTACATTCCATTTTTTTACAACTAGATGATTTTTAAAAAATTACGCTTTTTTGCTTTTACTTCTTTTCTCCTTATAGCTTGCACCCTCAGTTCGGTTGCACAGCAGATAGTTATTTTACCCAGAGACAAACAGGAGGATGTTGATAGGTACCTTGAACTGGTTGCCCGCTTTAAACAAGCGGGAAACAATCAGCAAGCCATTTTTTACCTCAATAAAATTGCATTTACATACTGGGAAAACAATGCACTCCGCGAGGCCGTTAACTTCTTTATGGAGTCGGTCCCTCTAAGCGAAAAGGTTGGTAATTTAAACGATCTCAAAGCCATATACAGCAACATAGGATTAATTTACACTGATCTTGAGAGGTTCGACTTGGCGCTCGACTACTTTTACAAAAGTTTGGATATTAGGCGAAAAATAAACAGCAAACCCGATATAGCTGCAGGTCTCGTTGATGTTGCATTTATACACGGAACCCTTAATCAGTTTGAAAAAGCCATCCCATTACTCGAAGAATCGCTGGGGCTAGCAAGAGATATGGGAAATTCTCGCCTAATGCTTAATTGCATGAGGTTGCTTAGCACGTATTACGACAAACTTGGCAACTTAGCCAAAGCCCAGGAGTACAACCGAAGTATTCCCGAACTCGAACGTTTATTGGCTCGACAGGATGTTACGGAACAGTATGAACAGATTGTTGGAAAATCCCAAGCTCAACTTGAACGGGAGAGGCTCGAAAAAATGGCCAAAGAACTCGAACTCGAAAAGCAAAGGATTTTTGCCAAAGCAATTGAGGATTCGCTTGGTTTTGTTGTAAAAGCAAAGCAGGATTCACTTTTACGGGCAGAGCAAGAAAACCAACAGCGGATGCTTGAAATTGAAGTGCTCACCAAGGGCAAAGAACTTTCCGATGCCATGATTCGCGAGCAAGAGCTCCAGCAGCAAGCGCAACAAAACATAATTTATAGCGGTGCCGCAATTCTAATTCTAATTGTAATTCTTTTAGGTCTTGCCTACAAAAGCAATCGCGATAAAAAGAAAGCCAATCTTCTACTTAGCAAGCAGAACAATGAAATCCAAGAGCAAAAGGATTTCATTCAGAAGCAAAACGAGAATATTAACAAGAGTATCAATTACGCTCAGGGAATCCAAAAGTCGATGCTCCCGCCCCAAAAGAGTTTGCAGAACTACTTTCCCGAATCGTTTATACTATTTAAACCCCGCGATATTGTGAGCGGTGACTACTATTGGTTCCGAACTACTAATAAACCAGACATACCCTACAATCCCACTTCCGACAAGTTCCTGATTTCAGCAATCGACTGTACTGGGCACGGAGTTCCAGGCGCATTCCTATCTATGATTGGATACAACCTACTCGATGACATTACGCAACGCGGCATTACTAAACCCGGTTTAATTCTGAAAGAGTTGAATGCTGGAATTCGCAAAGCGCTTCGACAAGACGAAACCGACAATCGCGATGGTATGGATATGGGTCTCTGCCTTTTCGACCCCGCTCGAAAGGTTCTGGAATTCTCGGGTGCTAAAAATCCCATGATATACATATCAAATGGCGAAGCCATAAGGGTTAGGGGTGACAAAGAATCGATTGGAGGCGGAAATGTTAACACCGACTACGAATACACTACACAAGAAATACCCATTGAGGGACCAACCTGGTTTTATCTTTTCTCCGATGGATTTATCGATCAGTTTGGTGGAAAGGACGGCAGAAAATTTATGATCAAGAACTTCTCGGATCTGCTTCAACACATACATGAACTCCCTGCATGCGAACAAAGAGAAATACTAAAAATAACTTTTAACGAGTGGAAGAGAAGCGAGTACCCCCAAGTTGACGACGTGCTAGTTATTGGTTTTCAAATAATCCCCTGATGCTTGCAATATTTTTCTTTTGCGCATTCAGCCCAAAGATTTTCGTCATGCATAATTGCATTTTAACCAATAAAAATGTTGTATTACCCATAATAATGGGCAAAAAAAAACAAAAACGCTTGTTTTTAATTTTTTTTCAGTAATTTTACTTTACAATTCAGCTCTTTGAAAAGCGCTAACTATTATTAACCTAATTCATAAACCTATGAGAAAAATTCTACTGGGAGCTTCATTGATGCTCTTTTCTATGTTCAGCTTTGGGCAGTCGGTTGTTGACAATGCTGTAATTCCTGTATCTGTCACATTAAATTCAATTCTTCGCCTCTCTGTTACCTCTGGTGGCAACATTCAGTTTGTTGTAAATACAATTGCTGATTACACAACCGGTATATCAAATTCCGACCAGTACGACACAAGGTTTACAGTTCACTCTTCCCGCAACTTTGATGTTACAATGGGAGCAGAAGATGCGAACCTTATTGGTTTAGAAACGGGGTCAAACATGCCATTAACCAACCTTAGGTACACCATGGCTGGAAGTACTGGTCCTGGCTCTATTGGTGGTACTAACGACTTAGCTGTACTCCCTGGCGTAGCAATTGTTACAGCGAATGCAGGTGGAAATTTAGCTTACATTATTAATTGGGAACTTGGTACAAATCCACTACTAACTTTGCTATCGCAAAACCTTCCTGCCGACATTTACGTTACAAACGTATTTTTAAATCTGGCTCCACAATAGTAGTTAAACTGCATTGTTTTAAATGAATTCAATCAGAGCCAAGCGGTAATCGTTTGGCTCTGATTATTAACAATTTAAAAAACAATGAGGCACAAGCGTAAAATGTGGTTATTATTTGCAAGGCTTCTTCTAATTTTGATAATTTTTGTTCTCCCAAATAAGCTGGGTGCACAAAACTTTAAGGTAAGCGTTTCGGGAGGAGCAATACAATTCACCATTAATTCGCTATCGCAATATAACGGGGGAGTTTCTCTTGTGGGGTGGACTAATGTAAAAATTAGGGTAAACGATACAGATGCTTTCGATGGGTGGCAACTTTATGTAATACCTTCATTCCCAAATTTAATGTCTGACGATACTGGCAATCCAGACCTTACCTACGATTATCTTAAGTTAGTACCAATAGGGATTACAAATACCAATACATCTTGCGTGGTTAATTCATCATATTCGTTAATGGGGCCCGATTACCTTTTTATGTCTGGAGATGGAGACACCGATGCAACTGTTACCTTTTCTGTAACTTACGAATTAGGGAAGGATGTGCCCCTAATAAATGTGCCCTGGGGATATTACTATTCCCAATTAGAGTTTCGGTTAGTTTCAATTGACCAACCATAACTTTACACTTAAAATGGATTTTAAATTTAAGCGTTTACTATTAACCCTTCTTTTTGTTGCCCACTGGCAATCGGCTAGTAGTCAATTCTTTTTATATTCTGAAGCCCCTATCGATATTGACATTCATTTCACTCGTCATTCACTTGAAGCAGAGGCGGGGCAATCCTTTTTTAATGTATTAAAAATAAAAAACAATGCGAATAGAGCTGAATCCTTCACTCTAAATATAACTTCCCCACCGGGGTGGAGAGTAATTGGTCCAGAAAAGATCGAACTACAGCTTGCCCCATTCGATTCTACACTTATTCCCATTCGCGTTGCTATTAGCAGCAAGGTAAGAGGCGATATTGGCTATAGTGTAATAGCGTCGCTTACCGATAGCCGAGGGAATACTATTAAAAATGAGTATTGTTTTGTTAAAATTCCTCGCAAAACCGATTTAAACTTCCGTTTTTTAAATAGAGTCAGCTTTATAGATCCCGTTAGTGGAATTTCTGATTTTTCTATTCTAGTAAAAAACCAAGGCAACAGAGAAGAACCAATTAGTTTCATTTTCGATGGAAAGCAAATGCTCGGAATTGGACGCCAGAACCAAAATCAGTTTGCAATTGACATTGTGATTCCTCCTTATACTGATTCAACTTTTACATTTCCAGTCGAACTCAAAGCTTCAGAGTTATTTGGTAAAACTCTATTCAATTTAGAGGCAACTGTTACTTCAATCGATACCACTTTGAAAACAAACTTATGGTTTAGAAGAATTGAAAGTATGCATAAAAACAGTATACCATCAAGCGAGAAACCATTAGTTGTTGAATTAACAGGACAAGGACTTCTTGATGCCAATAGAAAACCTATAGCCTCAATTAATCTTGAGGGGAAAATTCTATTTAAAGGAGAAAATGACATTTATTACTATTATAAAAATTTTGCTTCCGAAAAAACGGATGATTTTTACAAATTCACTCAGATGCATATAGGTGCAAACCTGAATAAATGGAAAATTGAATTAGGAGATAACTATAGATTAATGGAGGGGAATACTATAGGAAGAGGTATCTTTTTATCTTATAGTAATAAAAAATTCAAATCTGAATTATTAGCAAACAAAGACCAGTATGTTAAAAATGAAAATTTGGGCGGTACAGTTTATTATTACATAAATCCAACTTTTCACATTAAAACGGGCGGAACATATAGTAGAAATTTAACCAATGACTTCAATTCAAAACTTGGGTTTATTGGAACAGGAGTTAGTTTTCTTACTAATCATAGATTAAATGCTACACTGGCATTTAACCAAGTAATTAGAGAACTAAATGGTGAAAGTAACCACAATGAATTTGGTGGTGAGATAAATTACAACTCGAAAATAGGAAAGTTTTATAATACCTTGCGCCTAAAATACGGAAGCCCACTTTACTACAGCCCTGTTGCAGGTCGATTTGATGGATATGCAAGTATTCAGTTTTACCATGATTTAAGGCACAGAACGTCTGTTTATTATAGTGAAAATTCTAGCACGAGGTTATCAATAAATGGTAATACAATAACCAATAGGTATACTTCTGAGAACAGAGAATTAAAATTTGAGCATTTACTTTTCGTCACTCCCTCCGTTCAGGTATTTGGGGGTCCTGGATTTGAAAACTATAAATGGGAAGGGCTAAACTCATTTCCTGCTGGAGAATTTTATAGTTCACTGGGCTATAAAATTTACTTTGGAAGTAGAATTAGAAATTCTGCTGGGACACTTACTATTTCTCCTAGATTTGAGTTGGCTAGAGTAAATGTATTAAACAATCCATACTTGTCAGTAAATCCAACGAACCCATCGAGTGAATGGTTCAACTATCAATTTTTCAATATCAATGTTCGAACTAAATATCTTAATGTTATTGCCTTTTACACCTCGGGCCCCCGTTCAGTTTTTGATCAATTAAGCTTCCTGTTTTATGAAAAGCCGGTTCGAAAACTTCAATTCATGCCCGCCTTCGATGCATTTATTTATAAGGACATTGTAAGGGCATATCTAGGTCTTAGTTATTCGAATGACATTGCAGCTAAATCAACATATTCAAATATTACTGGACAATTTTACTGGTACCTACCCAAAAATTGGAGAATTCATGCTCTGAGTGTTTATTCTTTACAGAATAGAAAAACCCCTCAGGAATCAACTGAAACTTACCAAAACTTTTATCTTGAGGCTGGTATTAGAAAGGAATTCGATTTTAATCAACCCAGGGTAAAATTTTATGATGTAGATCTCATATTCTTTAAGGACTTTAATGGGAACGGCGCACAGGACATTAATGAGCCCGGAGTAAAAAATGTTCTGGTTACCATAAGTAAAGAATTTAGTAGCGTAGTGGGTACAATACCCGGCGATTTTTACACAACCGAATTGTTATCTGACAATCTCGGGAGGGTTCGACTCGAACGAATACCCGAAGGCCGTTATTCCATTAACTATAACCCTGTTGGCAAGGATGCAGGCAATTTCAGCAAAGCACTTGAGGATGTTGATATTACAATTAAGAAGGATGGGCCCATGTACTTCCCATTTGTTGAAAAGAACAAGGTTTTTGGAAAAATTATCTTAAATCGCTCTCGTCTATCGGGGCTTGGAAGGGTCGATGTTTCGAATGTAAGAATAACCGCTACTGACAGCCAAGGACGTTCATACTCCACACTAACCGATAAGGATGGAAGTTTTGTACTTTTTGCACCGATAACAGATGAGTATATACTAACAATGAATAACATATTCTACGAAAATTTCGACCTCCGTCAGAATAATTTCCGAGTTCAATTTAATGGTTACAAACAGTTTGAAGTAAACTACGTTTTCGACGAGAAGGTTAGAAGAATTAATTTTGCAGCATCCCCCGGTGGAGAAACTCAAGTTGGCGTACTACAAGTTAGAAGGACTACTCTTTCGGGTACTGTTAAGGATGCGAACAGCCAAACACCTATCCGAGCAAGGGTTAACCTGATTAATACTCAAAACAATACAGTAGCCATATCAACCTTCTCGAGCGCAACCAGCGGCGACTACACGCTGTCGTTTATTGCTAGCGATAACTATTTGCTCGAAGTATTGGCAGATGATTACTGGTACATGTCGGAAAATCTTACCCTGAACCAGATTACCACATTCATGAATATAAGCCGCGATGTACTGCTCAAGCCCATCTCTGTTGGGTCGAAAGTTGAACTTAATATTAGGTTCGATGCGAATAGTTCGTACCTAGCTCCAGAGTCGGTGGCTGAACTTAACCGTTTGATTCGACTACTTAAAAATAATCCTACTATCAGGCTTCAAATTCAGGGTCATTGCGACGATATTGAAGCTCTTCAAAAACCTGCCATTGCTCTCGAACGCGCCAATGCGGTTGTAAAATTCCTAATTGAGAATGGATTCAGTAACCTGGATGTAAGAAGTTTTGTAAATACCGTTCCAATCCAATCGAACGACACAGAGGATGGCCGAACCCGTAACCGAAGAGTAGAAGTAGAGGTTATTAGCAAATAAGCGAGTGAGCTATTTTGTGCTACTCATAAGCAACTTGTAAAATCAGCGAAAATCCGCGAAATCGGCGAGAAACAACTGTACGCAACCCGGCTCTCGCAGATACCGCAGATGGCGCAGAAAAAAACTTGTAAAATCAGCGAAAATCGGCGAAATCGGCGAGAAACAACTGAACTATACTTTTTATAAAGATGAAAAAACTGAAAGTGGAGGATGAAATATCTTACGACATTCGAGGGGCCGCATTTAAAATATACAATGAACTTGGACCCGGTTTACTCGAGTCGGTTTATGAGGCAACAATGGCTTTCACGCTTACAAAGATGGGACGAAAAGTTCAAACACAACTACCAATACCAGTAGTGTTTGAAGAGGTTAAGTTAGAATTAGGTTTTCGGCTAGATATGTTAGTAGATGATTTAGTAGTTATTGAGATTAAATCGGTAGAAACACTTCTTTCCGTTCATCACAAACAGTTATTAACTTATTTAAAGTTAACACATAAGAAATTAGGAATACTAATTAATTTTAACGAAGAACCTCTAAAAATTGTAAGAAACGTCAATGATCTTTAATCTGCGAGAAACAATTGAGAATTCCTAATCTGCGTAATCAGCGAGAATCTATGAGCAATGTTAATCTGCGAAAATCTGCGTAATCAGCGAGAATAATGAACTTAAATTTTTCGAAATACCACGGTGCTGGAAACGATTTTATTGTAATCGATAACCGAAACGGTCAACATTCACTTACCAATTCCCAAATTGAGTTTTTATGCCATAGGCATTATGGCATAGGTGCCGATGGATTAATGCTGCTTGAGAACGATAGCACGAGCGATTTTTTAATGCGATACTTTAACTCCGATGGCATCGAATCGACCATGTGTGGGAATGGTGGTCGCTGTATAACTATGTTTGCCAATAAAATTGGGATAATCGGTTTAAAAACAGTTTTTAGAGGCATTGATGGTATTCATGAAGCCACAATAATTGGCAAGAATGTTAATTTAAAAATGGCTGATATTAACCAAATAGAAACTTTTGACGACTTGTATTTCATCAACACCGGATCGCCTCACCTTGTAAAGTTTGTTACAAATATTAACGAAATGGATGTTGAATGTGAAGGTAAATTTCTTAGAAACACGTATAATATTAAGGAAGGAGGTACAAACGTTAATTTCATTCAATTATCTTCTACAACTATTAGAATTCGAACCTTCGAACGGGGCGTTGAGGCAGAAACCCTTGCCTGTGGAACCGGCTCGGTGGCATCGGCCATAGCTGTTAACCATAAGTTTGGCGAAGCCAAAAACAACTATACCCTTGAGGCCCAAGGAGGATATTTAAGCGTTTCGTTCAATAGGAATGGAAATAACTATACCCAAGTATACTTAGAAGGCCCTACTGAGCATGTGTTCGATGGGTTTATTAACCTTGCCAATTATTAAACAATGGCATAAAATGTATTGAGAGATCAATCTGTTTCTTTAAAATTTGTTACCTTAGTAATGATTATACAAAACTATGCAACCCATTCGAATACCTGAAACGCCCAGTTCTCCGGAGGTAAACCTTGACAAGGATCGAAGTCGATTCGAGTTTTACGGTAAAATATTTCCAGAAGATCCAAACGAGTTTTTTGCCCCCATACTCAATTGGTTTAGAGAATACGTACACTATCCCAACCGCGAAACTATTATTCTTTTCAAACTCGATTACATTAATACCGCCTCATCGAAAAAAATAATCGACCTATTGCATATACTCAAGGAGGTTCATAAGCAAAAAAAATCGATACTTATTAATTGGTACTATCGCAGCGGCGATGAGGATATGCGCGAAACCGGCGAAACCTTCTCGGAAATTGTGAACATCCCTTTCAAAATCATGCCACTTTAAAGTGAAATAATTTCAGTCTATTCTGAACTCCTGTCAGTTTTCATGGCAACACAGTTAATGTTTGTTAAGCCTTTTGGAGGTTTAACCATAAGGCATTTGTTTTGCCGTTCATTAAGTGTTAACATAATAAAATTTTTAGCCATGAAAACACAACGCTTTATAGTACCTATACTCTCCGCCATCGTTGGCGGTTTAGTGGCCGTTTTTGTATTCTCATCCATACAAAAACCAAATGAGCCCGCAACCATTGTGAAATACTCAAATCAAACGCCCGCTCAACTTGCTGCATTTACAACCAGCACCGGTGAAAGAACCGATTTCAGTTATGCTGCCGAAATGACAGTTCATGCTGTGGTGCACGTAAAAACCTCGTTTATGAGCGAAAGTGGTGGGTTCTCATCGGGTAATCCGTTTTTCGACTATTTTTTTGGTCCAAATTTTCGCCCACAACCCGAACCGGTTATGAGTTCTGGCTCGGGCGTTATTATTAGCAACGACGGATACATTATTACCAATAATCATGTGATTGAGCGTGCCGAAAAAATTGAGGTTGTGCTGAACGACAGGAGAACCCTCGATGCAAAAGTAATTGGACGCGACCCCAGCACCGACCTTGCCGTACTGAAAATTGAAGGAACCAATTTCCCTTTTCTCACCTTCGGAAACTCGGACAATTTGAAAATTGGCGAATGGGTTTTAGCCATCGGGAACCCTTTTAACCTTACATCAACAGTTACGGCTGGAATTGTTAGTGCAAAAGCACGTAATATTAACATACTTAACGATCAGTATGCAATTGAATCGTTCATACAAACCGATGCTGCAGTAAACCCTGGCAATAGTGGTGGCGCATTAGTAAACTTGAACGGAGAACTAATTGGAATAAATACGGCCATAGCATCTCGTACCGGAAGTTTTACTGGTTATTCATTCGCAATTCCAACTTCTATTGCGCAAAAAGTAGCCAAGGATATAATTGAATTTGGCGAAGTTCAAAGGGCTATGTTAGGAGTAGTCTTACTGCCTGTCGATGCAGAAACAGCAAAAAAGTATAATATTAAGGATTTGAACGGAGTTATTATTGGTAGTGTGACTGAAGGTGGAGCTGCAGCAGATATAGGACTGAAAGAAGGCGATGTAATTCTTGAAATAAACGGGGTGCCCATAAATTCTACAAGTCAATTGCAAGAACAGATTAGCCGCTACCGACCCAACGATAAAGTAGAATTATTAATAAATCGGAATAACAATAAGAAACAATTTACAGCTGTTCTACGTAACAGGAAGGGCGGTTTCGAAATTGTTCGCACTAACGAAATACTTAATGCGCTAGGAGCCGACTTTAAGGATGTTGATAACAACTTGCGAAGCAGGCTCGGAATAAATGGAGGAGCCCAAATAAGTAAAATCCGCGAGGGTAAACTTAAGGAAGCAGGAATAAGAGAGAATTTTATAATTACAAAAGTGAACCGAAACCCTGTTAATAGTGTTACTGATTTGGCCAAACAAATTGATAATATATCGGGTGCAGTGCTTATAGAAGGTGTTTATCCTAATGGTACTGTTGCCTATTTTGCCATTGGCATGTAATGCCTTATAACCTATTTTTAGGGCTTGACACGAACGGCAAAATAGCATACCTTCGCACCAAATTTTTAAACCAGAGATGAGACAACTAAAAATCACGAAATCAATTACAAACAGGGAGAGTGCCTCTCTCGATAAGTACCTTCAGGAAATTGGAAAAGAAGATTTAATAACTGTTGAGGAGGAGGTTGAGCTGGCACAACGCATTAAGAAGGGCGATCAGGTGGCTCTCGAAAAACTTACTCGAGCTAACCTACGATTTGTTGTTTCAGTTGCAAAACAATACCAAAATCAAGGTCTTAGTCTACCCGACTTAATTAACGAGGGTAACCTTGGGCTCATAAAAGCTGCCGAAAAATTCGATGAAACCCGTGGTTTTAAGTTTATCTCGTATGCAGTGTGGTGGATTAGGCAATCGATACTGCAAGCCCTGGCTGAACAGTCGAGAATTGTTAGGTTACCCCTTAATCAGGTTGGCTCGCTTAATAAACTTAACAAAGCCTTCTCGAAATTTGAGCAACAATTCGAACGTACGCCATCGCCTGAGGAACTTGCCGAACTACTCGAACTTCCAAAGGAGAAAGTATCCGACACATTGAGAGTTTCGGGTAGGCATGTATCTGTTGATGCTCCATTTGTTGATGGAGAAGAAAACAGTTTGCTCGATGTGCTTGTTAATAACGATTCGCCCAATGCCGATAAGGTTCTTATAAACGAATCGCTCTCAAGAGAGATTGATAGGGCCCTTGCTACCCTAACCGAAAGGGAGAGGGACATAATTAAACTCTTTTTTGGAATAACCTGCCAGGAAATGACCCTAGAGGAGATTGGTGAGAAATTCGGGTTAACTCGTGAGCGTGTCCGTCAGATAAAGGAGAAAGCAATACGTAGATTGAGGCACACCTCAAGAAGCAAATTATTGAAATCGTACTTAGGTTAAAAGTTAAATTGCGACTAAAAAAACGGGCAACAAGTTGCCCGTTTTTTTATTGCCATTGCTGAAAAAACAGTATTATTGCCCAAAATTTTTTCATGACTAAAGAGGCCTTCTTCTGTATTTGTCTTTCGCAACATCGAATATTGGGTGCTGTTTTTGGTGCACACATTGTTAAACCACTGAATGAGGGCAGTGGAATATTCTCAATTGTTGAAAACATAAATAATACGAACCTTTCAAAATGGCCAAACTTAATCTCGAACCAACAAAAGGAGATGCTTAAAATACTAAGCGAATTCAGCGATGCTGCCCTATTAACGAATTTGGGAAAAAAGCATAAAACCGTGGCAGAATTCTATAAAGAGGTTGAAAACAATAACACCTTAGGCGACTACACCAAACATTACATTGAAAGGCGAATGAGCAAATGCTTCGATTTAATTGCTGAAAGCCAAACCCCAACATTTATAAAGGAAAAGAATTTCAACAATATATACGATCACAATCAACTTCAATTTATAAAACAAAATGCAACCATAGTATTTCACTTCACACGCAATGGCAACGAAACGCTATACCAATTAACGGCGCAAGTTGGAAGTGCAAACATTGAACTGCAAAACTCCGATACCGAAGTTGTTTGCAACAATCCATGCATTGTTCGAATTGGTAAAAAATTGGTCAGATTCAGTGATATTGAAGCTAAGAAGCTGATTCCTTTTTTTTCAAAATCACATATATCAATACCTAAACAATCGGAACTAAAATACTTTGAAACCTATATTCTGAATGCAATAAAAAACTATAAAGTAGAAGCTAAAGGATTTCAAATTGATTGGAATAATATCAATCCTTCGGCAAACATAGTGCTAGAACCTACCCTTTCGGGGAATCTGGGATTAACTCTCGAATTTATTTATGGACAAAAACGTTATCTAAGTCATACTATTCCGCAGCGCGAAGTTTACTTCGAAAACCAAAATAACGAGTACATTTTCAGATGCTTTGAACGAAATACAATATGGGAAAAAGAAACAATTGAGCGTTTAACACAACTTGAACTCGAACCGTACCAAGGAGCAGAGTTTAAACCAACACAAGTTAACAATGAGTCTTTCGAAAAGGGCTATTCTATAATTGAATGGATAAATGCTAAAAAGAGCAATATTGAGGGGATGGGGGTTGGAATTGTTACACGAAATACCCAGGTACCATACTACATTGGAAATTGTGAATTAAACTTCAACTCAAAGTTTGAAAACGATTGGTTCGACATTTATGGCACAATTCGGCTCGATTCCTTTGAGATTCCTCTACTAAAACTTAAACGTAATATTATTAAGGGAATTCGAGAATTTGAACTGCCCAATGGCGAAATCTTTATTTTACCCCAGCACTGGTTTGAAAAATACCGCATGCTGGTATCGGTTTCGCACGAGAATGAGAACGCTTTTCGTTTGCGCGCAGCGCAATTCGAAACCATTGTATCGCTTGGGATTGAAAACAAAGCTGCTTCCGAATTATATAAAAAGTTCGAAGGGCTGAGCGCCCCTTTAGTACCTGCCATTCCAACTGGGTTAAACGCATCGTTAAGGAAGTATCAGGAGAGAGGACTGCTTTGGCTTCAAATACTCAATAACAACAAGATGGGCGGTTGCCTTGCCGACGATATGGGCTTGGGTAAAACCTTACAAACTATAGCCCAACTCGTACATATTAAAAATTGTCAAACTGAAAACGAGGAGCACCACCCTTCACTTATTGTGGTTCCAACATCGCTAGTTTTTAATTGGGAACAGGAATTCGAAAAGTTTGCACCCACACTTAAAGTATTCACATACACAGGTAGCAATCGCAATAAAACCAATGAAAACTGGTATCAATATGATGCTATCATTACTACATATGGTATTGTTCGCAACGATATTGAATTCCTTAGGAATTGTATATTCAATTATATAATATTAGACGAAACCCAAATAATTAAAAACCCTGCAAGCAAAATATATCGTGCCGTAATGCTGCTAAAAGGTGGGCAATACCTTGCTTTAAGCGGAACTCCCATCGAAAATTCGCTTCTCGATTTGTGGTCAATCCTGAATTTTGTAAATCGAGGAATATTAGGATCCATTCGTTTTTTTAAAGAGGAATTTTTAATCCCCATTGAAGAACGAAATGACGAAAACGCTTTGAGGCGTTTGAAAAAAATAGTAAAGCCCTTCATACTCAGAAGAACAAAACACGAAGTGGCTGGCGACTTACCCAGTTTAACACAGCAAACCCTCCTTTGTAATCTCACCGAAGAGCAACTACAAATTTATGAGAAAGAAAAAATTGAGGTTCAAAAGGAAATTCTTAAAAGCATTGAGGAATATGGCTATAAGAAATCAACCATACAGATCCTACGTTCGTTAACCCGCCTTAGGCAAATTGCTAATCATCCGAAACTAATCGATCCCTTCTCAGCAAGCGATTCTGGTAAATTTTCTGAAATTTGCAGCAGTGTTAAAACTATTACCAGCGAAGGGCACAAAGTATTGATATTTTCATCATTTGTTAAACACCTCAATTTGGTTGAAAACTTTTTAGTGAACGAGAAACTCCCCTACTCTAAACTTATTGGTTCTACCAAAAACCGTAAAGAGGTTGTTGAACGATTCAATAGAAGCAACTGTAAAATATTTCTTATCTCCTTAAAGGCTGGGGGTACAGGATTAAACTTAACCACAGCCGATTATGTATTTGTACTCGATCCGTGGTGGAACCCCGCTGCAGAAGAGCAAGCAATTGCCCGTTCACACCGAATAGGTAGAGATAAACCCGTTTTCGTTTACCGCTTTATTTCGGCACAAACTGTTGAAGAAAAAATTCAGGCACTTCAAAAGCGAAAAATGAGTTTATCGACAGAAATTGTGGGTAGCGTAAATCCGCTCGACTTGATTGAACAGAATGATTTGCTTAATATTATAGGTTAAGCAATTCGTATACTCCCAAAACTTTTCCGATATGCTATTCAAAATAAATCTTTGATTTAACAACTAACTTTTTTATAAATAAATTCGAGTTTGTAACATATGATACATTCCACGGAAGTGGGTTGCCATACTTTTGTATCAATAAATTCAAACAGCAGGTAACAATAAAAACTAAAAATATGAAACGAGACATCATTACAATCGACAGAGATAAGTGCAACGGATGCGGACTATGTGTTAGCGGATGCCACGAGGGTGCTTTACAGCTTATTGACAACAAAGCGGTTTTAATTAGCGAGCTTATGTGTGACGGTTTAGGTGCCTGCATTGGCGAGTGTCCCGAGGGTGCAATAACCATTGAGCATCGCGAAGCTGAGGCTTACGACGAGGCTCTAACAATCAGTAAGATGGTTGCAAACGGCAAAAACACTGTGGTTGCCCACCTAAAGCACCTTAAAGATTATAATGAAAAGGAATACCTACGTCAGGGTGTGGAGTGGCTTTTGGCCAATCAGGATAAGTTCAACTTTAAAGTTGATGAGGTGCTGCACGAAGTGCACAACCATAAAAAATCCGAAGGTTGCGGTTGCGGCGATAATCAGCCAAAACAACCTCAAGTGCAAGTTCAGCAACACGCACATCATCATGGTGGAGGATGCCCTGGTTCAGCAGCACGCAGTTTTGGTGGCGGAATGGCAATGGCTCAGAATAACGCAATGATTTCAGGCAATTCGGAACTTACACACTGGCCTGTTCAGCTACACCTTATCAACCCACAATCGGGTCATTTCCGTGGTTCAAACCTACTACTTGCGGCCGATTGCGTAGCATTTTCGCTCGGTAACTTCCACAGCAACTACCTCAAAGGAAAAACGCTGGCAATTGCTTGTCCAAAACTCGACTCCAACAAGGAATCGTACATCGAAAAAATTACCTCGCTTATTGATGATGCACAGGTTGATACTATCACCATAATGAAAATGGAAGTTCCCTGCTGTGGTGGCTTGCTTCAACTTGCAAAAATGGCCATGGAACGTGCAAAACGTAAAGTTCCCATTAAACTTTTAACCGTAGGAATTCAGGGAGAAATTTTGGAGAATACGTGGGTGTAGAGCAGTTGTCAGTTCTCGGTTGTCAGTTCCCTGACTTCGATCTTCTAACTTTCAATCAACCTATTAACCAATCAACCAATTAACTCAAATAACTCTATTAACCCAATAACTTTAAAACTACAAAAATGAGTATGTTCTGTTTTCAATGCCAAGAGGCAGCAAAAGGTACAGGTTGTACAATTAAGGGTGTGTGCGGAAAATCCGACGACCTAGCCAATATGATGGACCTATTGATGTTCGTAACAAAGGGTGTTAGCGTTTACAGCGTTGCGCTCCGCGAACAGAAAGGATACGAGAATCCAATCGTAAACAAGTTTGTATTCGACAGTTTATTCACCACAATTACCAATGCTAACTTCGACAAAAAGGTTATCGAAAACCGTGTAACTAAAGGATTAGAACTTCGCGAAATGCTTAAAGCAGAAGCTGCAAAGCAAGGCGTAAAGGTTGATACATCGTTTGAAGGAACTACATGGACTGGCAAGCCAGAAACCTACGAGGCAAAATCGATGGCAGTAGGTGTTCTTGCTGAAACCAACGAGGATATTCGCTCGCTTAAACAACTTATTACCTACGGTATTAAAGGTATGGCAGCCTACGTTGAGCACGCATACAACCTGGGTCACGAGGATGTAGCAAACTATGCATTTATGCAGAAGGCGCTTGCTGAAATCACAAAAGACTCATCAGTTGATGCATTGGTTGGCTTAACCCTTGAAACTGGCAAACTAGGCGTTAATGCAATGGCAATGCTCGATAAGGCAAATACCACCAGTTACGGTAATCCTGAGATTACAAAGGTTAACCTTGGCGTGAGAAACAACCCTGGCATCCTTATCAGCGGTCACGACCTAAAGGATATGGAAGAGTTACTAGCTCAAACCGACGGAACTGGAGTTGATGTTTACACCCACAGCGAGATGCTTCCTGCAAACTACTACCCTGCTTTCAAAAAGTACAAACATTTTGTAGGAAACTACGGTAGCAGCTGGTGGCACCAACGCGAGGATTTCGAAACCTTCAACGGTCCAATCCTTTTCACTACAAACTGTATTGTTCCTCCATCAAATAGTGCAAGCTACAAGGATAGAGTATTCACCACAGGTTCTGCGGGTTACCCTGGAAGCAAGCACATTGCCGACCGCGTAGCAGGAAAGCAAAAAGATTTCTCGGAGATAATCGCTTTAGCAAAAACCTGCAAGGCACCAACCGAGATTGAAACTGGCGAGATTATTGGTGGATTCGCTCACGCACAAGTATTCGCATTGGCCGATAAAGTTGTTGATGCAGTTAAGAGTGGCGCTATTCGCAAGTTCATTGTTATGGCTGGTTGCGACGGTAGAATGAAGGACCGCGATTACTATACTGAGTTTGCACAAAAACTTCCAAAGGATACAGTTATTTTAACAGCAGGTTGCGCTAAGTACCGCTACAACAAACTTCCTTTAGGCGATATAGGTGGAATTCCACGTGTACTTGATGCTGGTCAGTGTAACGACTCTTACTCATTGGCAGTTATCGCTCTTAAGTTAAAAGAGGTATTCCAGCTAAACGACATCAACGAGCTGCCAATTGCTTACAATATTGCTTGGTACGAGCAAAAGGCAGTAATAGTTCTTCTTGCACTTCTTTACCTAGGCGTGAAGAATATCCACCTCGGCCCAACATTGCCCGCATTCCTATCGCCAAACGTAGCTAACGTGCTAGTGAACAATTTTGGCATTGCAGGTATTACTACAGTAGATGAAGACATTAAGTTACTAGTTGGGTAATATATCGAATCTCGCACCCTGTCAGGGTTTTAAACCTTGACAGGGTTATAAAACTTATAACTATGACAAACGAATTTGTAAAAGGACAAAAGTTCAGCTTTGTAAGCGAGGTTGAGTATAATGCAGGTGGAATTGTTAGCAAGAACGTGCTAAAGCGCCCAACAGGAAACCTTTCGCTATTTGCATTCGATAAAGGTGAAAGCCTTAGTACACACACAGCACCATTCGATGCTACTGTTCAGGTACTTGAGGGTAAGGCCCGCATTGTAATTGGTGGCGAACCTCACGATTTAGTAGCTGGCGAAACCATAATAATGCCCGCTGGCATTCCGCATAGCGTTGAGGCAATTGAGCGGTTTAAGATGTTGCTAACGATGATTAAGGAATAGAAATGAAACGTAGATGACACGGATTTGGCAGATTAACGCTGATACGAAATTGTAAAATCTGCGCTTAACTGTTTTGTCAGCGTATTCTAATGTACCCGTCCGGATGCTGCAAGTGGTCAAGCTGGTTAATTAAAATTTAAACTGTTTAAATCCTATCTATCAACGTTATCTGCGTTCAATAAGAACACGCGTATAACACGGATTAAGCGAATATACGCCTATTCCAAGATTGTTAGGCAACTTGGTAATAAAATATATTCGCTGCTTTATAAAAGTTTAATCCGAATAAATCGTATCAATCAGCGTTATCCGCGTTCCCCAAAAATAGTAATCCATGAACTACACAACCCTCGAAACTGCGGAAAAGGTTTCCTTTAACCTCGATGGCCGCAAAATGTTTGTCGACCCACGGGCCGAATTAATTCACCTAAACCTAAAGCCTGGCGAGGTACTCGAAAAGCACACCAATCCGTTCGATGTGGCAATTTACATTGTTGAGGGAGAAGGCATTATTGAAACCGAAGGAGAAACGCAAGGGGTAGGGTCCAACTTCTGCATTGCAGTAAAAGCAGGCGCTCAAAGAGGGCTCAGTAATACAGGAAAAAGTAATTTACGAGCCTTGGTATTCAAAATATTTTAAGGAGAGAAGTAGTAAGTCGGAAGACCGAAGTCAGAAGTCGGATAACTGAAAACCGAGAACTGCTAAACACCCTTTTCTCCGGCTTTATACACCAATACCTCAACGGGGGTGAAAATTATTGTGTAGCCCTTTTTGGCCTCATCGAAAAGCCATTTGATTTGCGTTAGTAGCACTTCCAACTTTTCGCGCTCGTCAATCATTTCAATTATTACAGGAGCTTTTTCGGCCACCTCCCAAAACTTTTGGGTGTGAATTTGACTGCTGGCGCCAAACCCCATAAAACCTTTGGTAAGCGATGCTCCTGCAATTCCATGGCGTTTCGCTTCTAGGGTAATAGCTTCGTAAAGGGGAGTTTCTCTAAACTTGTCGGTTGAACTGATGAAAATTTTCATCGAAACGATTTGCTTATCGGGCTTCATATGCTTTTTTATTAACGGGTTTTGGCAAATCTGAAATAGGCTAATGTAATACCGAGAAAAACGCTTAATCCCGTGTATCCCAGAGCATAAATATACTCACCATCGTGAAGCAAAGCAAGATTTTCGCTGGCAAAAGTTGAAAAGGTTGTAAGTCCGCCGCAGATGCCAACTGCCAAAAAGAGTTTCCACTCCAGAGATATTGGGCTACCACAGTCGGCTAGTCCAAATAGTAACCCTAAAACAGAACTCCCTATTAAGTTAACTGTATAAGTTCCAAAAGGAAAAATAACAGAAAACCTATTCTGCACAAAAAACTGACAAAAGGGATCGTGCAACTGAACCCAAACCACCGCTAAGGGCAATAATTATAATGTTTTTAACCAATATTCAAAATTGTATTAAATGCCTTCAACCCATCCTTTAAATTAACCACATTTTCGAACCCATGCTTTGTAACTAAATACCTTAAAGCCGAAAGGCTTTTTATGCCATAGTCGCAAAGCAGAACTATTCGATTTGCTTGAGAAAGTTTAGCAACCCGATTGGGCAGCTGGTATAAAGGAATAGGTTTGGCAAAAAACTGTTTATATCGAAATTCCTCAGGCTCGTCGCTAAAGTAAAGCAATTCTATGGGTTGATTGCTATTTAGCAGCGTAAAAAACTGCTGCGATTCAATTTGCTTATCGGCCAGTATGTGAGCAGGGCAGTGAAAATCGTACTCTGTCAGTTCGGTTATTTCCAGGTTCTTTGAATTGAGAGAAATATCGAAGGTAGAAAACTGCATGGTTATTCCATCGAAATGGAGAAGTTTGCCCGAAAGGGTTTGGCCAACGCCTGTTAAAACTTTAAGCGCTTCGAGCGCTTGCAGGGTACCAATTATTCCTGGTACCATACCAATTACTCCAGCCTCGCTGCACAATGGAACCTCCAACGGGTCGGGCTCCTCGTCGATTAAGCAACGGTAGGTTGGGCCTCCTTTATAGTTATACACAGAAAGTTGTCCCGAAAACTGAATGGCACCTCCAATAATAAAGGGCCTCCCTAGCATTACGCAGGCATCGTTCACAAGGAATTTGGTTGGAAAATTATCGGAGCACTCAACAACCAAATCGTAGTTTTTAATTATTTCCAATGCATTGCCCTTGTGAAGGTGAACTTGATGCGGAGTGATGCTAATTGCGGGGTTCATGGCTTTCAACCGATTTGCAGCCGTTAATGCTTTTGGTCTGCCTAAATCGGCATGAGTGTATAGTACCTGCCGGTGCAAATTGGTTATATCAACCTCGTCGGCATCGAGCACGCCAAGGGTTCCCACTCCCGAAGCCGCTAGGTACTGAAGTGCGGGGCAACCCAATGCGCCAGCACCTACCACCAGAATTTTCGAGTCAGTCATTTTCACTTGTCCCTCTTCACCAAATTCTGATACCCTAACCTGACGTATATACTGCTTGTAATTGCTATTGTTTTGCATGTCGCACATAAATTATGGTAAAATTAATAAATAAATGCATTGGGGGCCAATGCTTGGGTGAAACAGAAAATACTTTTACCTTTAAATGAAAAAATGGAAGTATTATTTCCCATATTAACAATCTTCTTTCTCATTTTCTTATTAATTCTCAACGGAGGAAAACTTTTTAAGGGTTTCATCCTGAGTGGGAGCCAACAGAGGGAACTCGATTCTTTCTTTTCAAAACGAATTATCTAGTACAAAAAATTAAATGAGAAGCAGAAAAAACGATTCCTTTATAGGGTTTTCAACCTAACGAACGAAATTAAAATAATTGGAAGAACCGGCATTGAAATAACCAATGAGGTTCTCGGCTAACTGTTTTAGCTGCTTTTGTTCAAATAACATTCGGGTTTCGAAACTATAATCTTCCCAAATTCAAAACCGTTCTCGTTTATCCCGAATCTTATCGCAACCCGTTCACTGGCAGATTGCACGATGGAGAAGTGAGCCCATGCGGAGCAATTGTTCTAACATGGAACAAGCTAGTTAAAGGCTATGCCGACAATTCAGATTCGACAAACCTTGGGCTGCACGAATTGGCCCACGCACTAATGCATTTTATTAATAAAGAAGAATTCTTTTGTCTTAGCCCCCTAAATGACTGGACAAATTTTGAAAAACAAATTAGAACAGTT
>CAYZNN010000037.1:0-24079 GCA_964479665.1 uncultured Rikenellaceae bacterium
CATACTATCAAATATAGGAAAGTTTAACTATAGTGCTCAAATAGTATTTTCAACCCAATGGCAATGAGAATAAGGCCCCCTAAAACCTCCATGGGTTTACCAAGGCGGGCACCCGACTTCTTACCCATTAAAATGCCCAGCATAGCCAACAGAAAAGTTACCATACCTATAACAAAAATGGCAATGGGAAGCTTCACCTCTACAAGCGCAAAACTTACCCCAACCGCTAACGCATCGATACTGGTTGCCAAAGCAATGGAAAGGTTTGTACGTAGATTGAGTGGATTGAGAGTTTTATCGCAATCAGGTTTGAAACTTTCAGCTATCATTTTCACCCCAATAAAACTTAGTAGGGCAAGGGCAACCCAATGATCGATGGGCTCAATATAACTTTTAATGCTTACCCCTCCCATCCAACCAATTAAGGGCATAAAAGCCTGAAAAATAGCAAGAATTAGCGCAACTCGAATGGCCTGATAGAATGCAATTTCCTTTTTCATTAGGCCACTAGAAACGGATACTGCAAAAGTATCGAAGGAAAGGCCAAGGGCTAAGATAAAAACTGTAAGAAGGGACATAATATATTATTAGCTCACAAAATTAGGAAATTGGAGCCGAAAAGAAAAGGGTTGCTGCAAAGGTTATTCGAAAGCGCGTGGAATAGTAAAATGGAAGGTCGATCCTTGTCCCTCAATACTTTCGACACGGATAGTCCCTCCATTCTTCTCTACATACTTTTTCACCATTTTCAAACCCAACCCAAAGCCCTTCTCATTTTGAGTGCCTAACGATGAATGAATAAATGTATCTTCGAAGAGCTTGGATACAATTTCGGGTTTCATGCCAGTTCCAGTGTCGAAAACCGAAACCGAAACGAAGTTGGGTTGCAATTCGCACGAAACCATAATGGTACCTCCCATAGGGGTAAACTTAATGGCATTGGTAACCAGATTACGGAGGACCGTTTTAAACATACCCTGATCGGCTACAACCAAAGCATTGTCGGGAATGTTTGCCAGCAAATTCAATCCCTTAGCATCGGCATTGCTTTTATTAAGTGTCAGAACATCGTTAATTGAAGCTGTAAGCTTAAAAATCTCGGGCTTTACCTCTTGCCTTTGCTGCAAGTGTGACCATTGGAGCAGTTCTTCCAGCAAATTGTATGTACTAGCCGATGTTTCATGCAAACTTGTTATAATTTCCTTCAGTTCTTCACTGCTAAGGATTTGCATGTTATTCTGAAGGTACTCGGTCAATTGCGAAATGGCACTAATGGGCGATCGAAGATCGTGCCCAATGAGCGAGAGCAGCTGGTCTTTTAATGCGTTGGTTTCTGCAAGTGCCATTTCGGCTTCCCTGATCTGGGTAACATCCGACAGGGTTACTATAACTTCAGCCACCTCGCCATTTCGCTCAGTGAGCCCAAAATTCAAAAGCAATCGCTTCACATCGCCCTTAGGTGTAATAAAGGTTTGATTAAAATGGCCCTGCACCCGTTCGTTACCCTCAAGCTTGCAAATCACATCGATAAACCGCCCCATTTCCGAGGGGATTGACATTTTAAACAGATCGCGGCGGGTAACGTTTATTGCTTTTGATGGGATACCAAGAATCTTCCGTGCCTCATCGGATAGCCTAACAATTTCGGAATTTGGATAGAACCACATGCTACCAATCATAGCAATGGCTTGCGCTTGCTTCAAACGTCGCTGGCTAAGTTTCAGTTCGTCTTCAAATGCTTTCTTGTCAGATATGTCATCAACCAAGTGAATGAAATGGCTTATGGCACCGGTATTGCCTTTAACAGAACTAACACTAACCTTGCAAAATACCTCCTCGCCCGATTTTGTTACAATTCTTTTTTCTACTATATAACTAGTCTTTTCGTGGGTTATTAAACTGTTAAACTTTTTAAGTTCCTCATTCAAGTCTTTCGGATGGGTTATCTGATCCCAAGTTAATAATTTTAGTTCTTCGGAGGTATACCCAGTTAATTCGCATAATTTCTGGTTAACACTAATCCATTGTTTGGAAATATTGGTTTCACCCATTCCCAACAGATTATTGTCGAAAAAGGCACTTAGTTTCTGCTCTCGACTATGTAGTTCTAGTTCGGCTACCTTTCGCCTTGTAATGTCGTGGCTAAGAATGAAAAGCATATCATGCCCATTTACTGCATGCCTGATGATGCTGCCTTCGAGCATTATTTTTTCACCCCATTTATTCCTATGAACCCTATTGGGCACCCAATGCTTCCCTTTTTGCTTGGCAATCTCAATGGCCATTTGAGAATCCTGAGGTTGTAACGAAAGATTTAAAAAGGACTTACCCTTAAGTTCATCGAGCTGAAAACCGTACAATTTCATGAACGATGGATTTGCATCGACAATGGTAAGATCAGTAGCATTGATTATGCAAATGGGGTCAATATTCGAATCGAAAAGTGCACGAAACATTTGCTCCTTCTCCAAAAGGTGCTTCTCTGCCAATTTCCTGTCCGACAGGTCCATAATAACACCAAGCATTCGAACAGGCTCGTTATTGATGCAAATTAAGCTGCCCTTTACCTGGTAATAACCGTACTCCCCATCCAACTTCATTATTCTCAGTTCAACGCTGAAACTGCTTATACGCTCGTTTACACACTTCCACAAATAGTCTAAAACATATTTATCGTCTGGGTGAATTTTTGTTATAAAGGTTTCGAGGGTTAATTCATCTTCGAGTACGTTAAGTTTATTGGCCCCTTCAACCCGCTTCAGTTTTCGGGTTGCAAAGTCGAACTCCCAAACAGATATAGCAGCGATTGCTTGTGCCTCTTTTAGAAGCAATTTGCTTTCGTCCAAATTAGAAATGGCATTAAATTCTGGGGTCGGGAAGCCGTTTGCCAAGCGCATAATTTTTTTTTGTTGATTTTTTATACCCAATGGCAAAACCACTAGCCGAAGCAATAGTGCCAATCCAATAGCAACCATAGCAGCCAAAAAATACCAAAACCAAGGTGTTTCGAGCATGAGGGTTTTCTTAAATGTTAAACAAATATATACTTAAATAGGCTTGACAACCAAAAAAATAGTTGATTTTTGGCAACATCTATCAACCTTCAAGCGACCATTTTATTGAAATTCGAATTAATTGTAAATAAATATGTTGAAAAAAAGATTGATTGTTTTGAAAATTAAAAAAAAAATAACATATCTTGCATTAGCTTTAAAACCCTAAAAACCAAAACCGTGTCGAATAATTACCACTGGGAAAACAAAACTGTTCTTGTTGTAGAAGATGACACCTCGAGCCTATTGCTTCTTCAAGCCATACTTTCCCGAACGGGTGCACAGCTCCTATTTGCTGAGGATGGCGAAACGGCTGTGAGTATAGTCGAAAATCATGATAACATCGATTTGGTGCTTATGGATATTCGGCTCAAAGGCCTTAACGGCTTCGAGGCAACCCAACGCATTAAACAGATGAAGCCTGCAACACCCGTTATTGCCCAATCGGCCTGCGCTATAGTGAGCGATATAGAAAAAGGCTATGCTGCTGGTTGCAATGCTTACCTAACTAAGCCCATCTCTACCAATGCACTGCTCGAAACAATGGATTACTACTTTAAGTGGAACGCACTCCAAGAACTGCTCGATACTACAATATACACCAATTAAAGGATAATTCATGTTTAAAATTAAAATCGGCTCAAACAAATTGATGCCGATTTTTTTCATACTTATCGATTTTTTTCTATCCTATTAGCCTAAATTTGGGGCAGTTTATTAGCAATGGATTTTAAAATTGTATCGGAATTCAGGCCAACGGGCGACCAGCCCGAAGCCATTGGTCAATTGGTAAATGGCCTAGCGAGTGGCGAAAAATTTCAAACCCTTCTGGGTGTTACAGGTTCGGGCAAAACCTTTACGGTTGCCAATGTAATTGAACGCATTAATCGGCCCGCATTAATTCTTAGCCACAATAAAACCCTAGCAGCGCAGCTGTATGGCGAGTTTAAAACCTTTTTCCCCAACAATGCGGTTGAATACTTCGTTTCATACTACGATTACTACCAACCCGAAGCATACTTACCCGTTACCGATACCTATATTGAGAAGGATCTTTCGATAAACGATGAAATTGAAAAACTGAGGCTCAGCGCTACTTCGGCACTTCTTTCGGGGCGAAAGGATGTAATCGTAGTTTCATCGGTTTCGTGCCTCTATGGCATTGGCAATCCGCAGGATTTTCACAGCAATACTATTGCCATTAGAGTAGGTCAAACCATTAGCCGTAATGTATTCCTACGGAAATTAGTTGATGCACTTTACTCGCGCAACGAGGTGGATTTTCGCAACGGTACCTTCAGAGTGAAAGGCGACAGTGTGGATGTTTACGCTGCCTACGGCGATTTTGCTTACCGCATCATTTTTTGGGGCGACGACATTGAGGCCATTGAAAAATTCGACCCCATTTCGGGTTTGCTAACTGAGACCCTCGATTCAATAAGTATATATCCCGCCAATATCTTTGTAACAACCCGGGAACGAATCAATATGGCTATATCGCAAATCCAGGACGATTTAGTGAAGCAAATTGACTTTTTCGCAAGCATTGGAAAACACGCAGAAGCCAACCGTATTAAGCAAAGGGTTGAGTACGACCTTGAAATGATTAGGGAGTTGGGATACTGTCCGGGAATCGAAAATTACTCTCGCTACTTCGATGGGCGAAAAGCTGGAACCCGTCCGTTCTGCCTGCTCGACTACTTTCCCAGCGATTTTATTACGGTAATCGATGAGAGCCATGCTACCATTCCTCAAATACGCGCCATGTACGGGGGCGATGCATCGCGAAAAAACACGCTGGTCGACTATGGTTTTCGGCTACCTGCAGCCATCGATAATCGTCCTTTAAAATTCGACGAATTTGAGTCGCTTATTGGTCAGGTTCTGTTTGTGAGTGCAACCCCTGCCGATTTCGAATTGGAACGAAGCGGAGGAGTAGTTGTTGAACAGTTGGTTCGGCCAACCGGCCTGCTCGACCCGGTAATTGAGGTACGCCCTAGCCTAACTCAGGTCGATGACCTGATTGGTGAAATTCGGAGCAGATCTAAAATCGATGAACGTATTCTGGTTACAACACTTACCAAAAGAATGGCGGAGGAGTTGGTTAAATATCTTGAAAAGATTGACATTCGATGCCGATACATCCATTCCGACGTTGATACCCTGGAAAGGGTTCAGATAATGCAGCAATTACGGGAGGGCCTTTTCGATGTTCTGGTGGGTGTGAACCTCCTGCGCGAAGGTCTAGATTTGCCTGAAGTTTCGCTGGTAGCCATTCTCGATGCCGACAAGGAGGGATTCCTTCGTTCGGCCCGTTCACTCACTCAAACCGCAGGCAGGGCTGCTCGTAATATTAACGGAAGGGTTATAATGTATGCCCAAAAAGTAACCGAATCAATGCGCATCACCATCGATGAAACCAATCGTAGGCGAGAAAAACAGTTAAGTTACAACGAGCAAAACAATATAACCCCCAGGCAAATTGTAAAGGCCAAAAAAACCATAATTGAACGGGGAGCACCTGCAAGACCCGCAAAACCTTACTACAGCGAACCTTCAAAAATTGATTATGCTGCCGACCCTATTGTAAGCATCATGAGCCCCGAAGCACTAAGAAAGGCTATAGAGAAAGCCAAAAGATCGATGGAAGGAGCAGCAAAAGAGCTCAATTTCATTGAAGCAGCCCGCTTCCGCGACGAAATGCTGGCACTTGAAAAACTACTTAACGAAAAGGCAAAACAAAAGTAGCCCCCTTTAAAATCCGCTCAGATTCATATAAACCGTAGGAATTAGCAACAGGAACCCTACAACTATTAGTATCAGAAGCAGAGGTAAAAACCAGCGCAACCACTTATTATAAGGTATTCGAGCTATGGATAGAACCCCAACCATTACCCCCGAAGTTGGCGAAGCCAAGTTGGTAAAACCACCACCCACTTGGTAAACGGTAACCGTTGCTTGGCGCGAAATGCCTATTAAATCGGAAAATTGCGACATAAGCGGTATGGTAAGCGCCGCTTTTGCCGACCCAGAAGCAATAATAATGTTTAGCAAATTGTAAAAAACGTACATAATTCCAACGGAAGTTAACTTTCCGTAGCCCTGCATTGCGCTAGCCGATGAGTTTAGGAGCGTATCAATAACTTTACCTTGTTCTAACACAACAACAATACCGCTGGCCAAGCCAACCACCAGTGCCGCCGACATTATGTCCTTTGCCCCCTCAACGAACAGTTTTGCCAGTTGATTGGCCTTTTTGCCAAAGGCAATTCCCGAAACAAGCCCCATTACCAGAAATAGCGTGGCAATTTCCATAATGTACCAATCGTAACCCATAACACCAATAATCAGAAACAGGATTGTAAAGAACAGCACATTTATAATAAGCATTTGTATAGAGTGGCGAAGCGCAAGGAACCCTGTTAGGAACCATATAACAGTAGCAACTGGAATAATTGGGGCAGAAATTTTACTGCTACCGACAGCCAAATTGGTAATTGGATTTGAAATAGAGGCAATAATAAAAACTACGCCAAGTGCCAAAAACACGCCCCAGGCATTCCTATCGGCTTTGGTTTTAGAACCGTTTACCTCCTCGGCGCTCTTTTTACGCCAGTACTCATCCTCGTTATAAACGGGCGAAAGGGTTGGATTCTTTTTAATTCGGTGCGCATAGCGCAAAACGTACCCAATTCCAATGGCATTAATTACAAGCCAAATAATAAAACGATACTCAATGCCCGTAAAAAGCTGAATTCCCGCTAAGCCCTGAGCAATACCAATAGTAAAAGGGTTTAAAAGCGCTCCGGCAAAGCCTAAACCTGCGCCCAGAAAGCACATGGCAACCCCAACAATTGAGTCGTAGCCCATGCTTATGGCCAATGGAACGAATATTACAACAAAGGCTATGGTTTCCTCGCTCATGCCTATAACAGCACCAAAAAAGCTGAAGCAAATCATTATTAAGGCTATAGCCAAATTGTTAACGCCTATCATTTTTAACGGCCTAAACTTTTCGAGCCGTTTGGTGAAATTAAGAAAAGAGTAGATGGCAACATCCAAAACTTTGCTTTCGTTCATAATCCAAAATGCACCACCTATCATCAGGATATAAAAAATAATATCGTAAGTGCGCTTCATCCCCTTGAAGATGGAAGTGAAAACCTGCCACGACTGAGGCTGGCTTTCGACTTCGTGAAATGAACCGGGAACCACCACGCTCCTATTGATACCGTTAACGTTAACCACTTCGCGGTGGAACTCACCACCGGGCACAATCCATGTTAAAATGGCAGCCAATACAATAATTGCAAAAATAATTACGTAGGTATGGGGAAATTCCCTCTTTTTCTTCTCCTTAGTCATACAGGTCAATTTTAGATTGGGTTCACGAAGCCACGAAAATAACTTTTTTTTCATATTACCCACAAAAAATACTTTGCCCTTAACATACCGCAATCGATAATTTATTACCCCATGGCTATACTCAGCGTTTCGGGTTTTATGGTAAAATATTTACCTTCGTAGCAAAAATTTGGCAATGGCATTACTTATAACTAACATAAAAAAACTTGTTCAAACAGAGGAGGCTCCAAGAATATGGGTGGCAGGAAGCGAAATGGCCAAGCTCCCCTGCATCGATGATGCTTTTCTACTGGTTGAAAATGGCCTAATTTCCAACTTTGGCCCAATGACCAATGTTCCAAAAAATATTGAGCAGACTGAATTAGTTGACGCCACAGGGCAGTTTCTATTTCCCTCCTTTTGCGACTCGCACACCCACCTTGTTTATGCTGGTAGCCGTGAGTTAGAGTATGTAGATAAAATTAGGGGATTATCGTACGAAGAAATTGCAAAGCGGGGTGGCGGAATTCTCAACTCGGCAAAATTGCTTCAGAATACCTCCGAAGAGGAACTTTACCTGCAATCGCTTGAGCGAATTAATGAAATCATTGCTCTTGGAACGGGTGCTGTTGAGATAAAAAGCGGTTACGGACTTACCGTTGAAGACGAAATGAAGATGCTCAGGGTTATTCGCAGGCTCAAAGAAACCACACCCATAACCATTAAATCCACATTTCTGGGCGCGCATGCAGTTCCAGCCGATTACAAGGGAAAGCAGGGTGAATATGTTGACCATATTATTAATGAAATGATTCCAATGGTCGCAGCCGAGGATTTGGCCGACTACATAGATGTCTTTTGCGACAAGGGATTTTTCACTGTTGAAGAAACGGAACGTATGCTTATGGCAGGAATAAAGTATGGCCTTCGGCCAAAAATTCATGCCAACGAGCTAGCCAACTCCGGAGGCATACAGGTTGGCGTAAAGTACGATGCCCTTTCGGTCGATCACCTTGAATTTACTGGCGATGATGAAATAAAATGCCTACTAAAATCGGAAACCATGCCCACGCTTCTTCCGGGAGCTGCCTTCTTTTTAGGAATGGAATACCCCCCTGCTCGAAAAATGATTCAAGCAGGTTTACCTTTGGCAATGGCATCCGATTTTAATCCCGGTTCATCACCTTCGGGCGATATGAAATTTATCATGTCGCTGGGTTGCATAATAATGCGCTTACTCCCCGAAGAGGCAATAAATGCAGTAACTATAAATTCTGCTTACGCCATGGGCATTAGCGATATTCACGGCAGCATTGCAAAGGGGAAAATTGCTAACTTTTTCCTTACTAAGCCAATACCTTCATACGAGTATATGCCCTATGCATATACAACGAAACTTATTGACAAGGTTATACTTAATGGTAAAGTAATTGAGTAATTTGAATTTTTAATATATCATGTAAACCTTGATGAGAGATTCTGAATATACTAATTGGATTGAGCAAATTAAAGATCTTGTCAAACGGACACAGATTAAAGCCTCAATTATTGTTAATCAGGAACTCATCAAACTATATTGGCAAATCGGGAGATCCTTAGCTGAGGCATCAATTCAAAAAAATGGGGTACCTCTTTTGTTGAATCGCTTTCGAAAGAACTCTCCTTTTCATTTCCAAATCAGCAAGGATTCTCAAGAAGCAACCTCTTTGCAATGAAGAAGTTTTATGATTTCTACAATGATTCTAGTATTTCGAATGAAATAAACCAACAACTTGTTGGACAAAGCCCATGGGGGCAAAATATTGTAATAACAACTAAGGTAAAAAGCATTGAGGAGGCAATATTTTATATAAGAAAAACCTTAGAAAATAATTGGTCACGGGCAATTTTATCCTATCAAATCGAATTAGAACTATTTAGCAGGCATAGAAGAGCAACAAATAATTTTGAGTCAACTCTTCCAGAGCCTCATTCTGAACTTGCCATTGAAACACTTAAAGACCCCTATAAATTTGATTTCCTTTCAATGACTGAAAAAGTGGTTGAAAAGAATATAGAAGACCAACTGATAAAGCATATTACTTCATTTTTGCTGGAACTTGGAACTGGATTTTCGTTCGTAGGGCGACAAGTACCTTTGAAAATTGACGGACAGGAATTTTATGTTGATTTACTATTCTACCATATAAAATTAAAATGTTATATAGTAGTAGAACTTAAAACGGGGGAATTTAGGGCCGAATATGCTGGCAAAATGAATTTATACCTTTCGGCTGTTGATGATTTAATAAAGTCTGAAAACGAAAACCCTACAATAGGATTGCTCTTATGTAAATCGAAGTCGAAAGTAATAGCTGAATATGCATTAAGAGGGACAACTCAACCAATTGATGTTGCTCAATATGAGATAGTAAAAGCAATACCTAAAGACTTAAAATCCAGTTTGCCTTCAATTTCTGATATCGAGAACGAATTGACAATGAATTTATAAACCAATAAATAGCTTTAATCATAGTAAATTACTACTAACATGAAAAAAACAATAGCAATAAGTTCTCTGACATTAATCCTCGCTATTCTTACTAACTGCGCCCAACTTAATATTTCACTTCCAAACCCTGCTTCAACTCAAAGTCAGGGACTTTCAACAGCCGAAGTAATTCGAGGATTAAAAGAGGCACTCGATTTGGGGGCTAAAAAATCGGGGCAAGAAGCCTCGAAAATCGATGGTTTTTATAAAAATCCACTATTGCTCATACCATTCCCTCCCGAAGCGATTAAGGTTAAGAATACCCTAGAACAGGCCGGAATAAAGAAACCAATCGACGATTTTATTGTTTCACTAAACCGAGCTGCCGAAGATGCTGCGCAAAGGGCATATCCCATTTTTTCTTCGGCTATAACCAGCATGACTATTTCTGATGCCATGGGCATACTGAAAGGAGCCAGCAATGCGGCCACTATGTACCTTAAGGAGAAAACCACCAACCAGCTCAAAGCAGCGTTTAAACCCATTGTAAAACAATCCATCGACAAGGTAAAGGTAACCAGCTACTGGAATCCTATAGCAACCAACTATAATCGATTAACCCTAATTACCGGAGGTGAGCAGGTAAACCCCGATTTGGAAAACTACATTACCGACAAGGCGATTGAAGGACTTTTTAAACTTATAGAGAACGAAGAGAGACTTATTCGCAAGGACCCAGCAGCCAGGGTGACAGATATTTTGAGGAAGGTTTTCGGGAGTAATTGAGTTACTAAGTTATTTAGAAATTAAGTTATTTTTTCAAGACTAAATTATGACATACACTACATTTGAGGATTTAGAAGCATGGAAATTAAGTTGCGATTTGAGAAAAGATTACTCAAAACTAACCAAGACCTTTCCTTCAGAAGAAAAATATAGGCTTACGGATCAAGTAATTAGATCTTCACGCTCTGTTACCAATAATATTGCCGAAGGTTTTGGGCGATTTCATTACCAACAAAATATTCAGTTCTGCAGACAATCTAGGGGTTCATTAATGGAATTGCCAGATCATATCTATGTAGCATGTGACGAAGAATATATTAACGAAGAAGTATTAACACTCTTCAAATCTAAAGTTCCTAACTGTTTAAAAGTACTTAATGGGTATTCATCCTAACTCAAAAAAAAACAGCAACCAATAACTCAATAACCCCTGACTAGCCCTGACTGCCGTCAGGCAGGCAATAACCCGATAACTAAATAATTCACAACTCAATAAAAATCCCCATGAACAACATCCAACTAATTGAATGCGTACCCAATTTTTCTGAAGGACGCAACATGAGCATTATTAAACAAATTACCAACGAAATTGAGGCAGTTGAAGGAGTTCGACTAATCGATGTGGATCCGGGAAAGGCCACCAATAGAACCGTTGTAACCATAGTTGGAACTCCCAACGAGGTTTGCGAGGC
This sequence comes from uncultured Rikenellaceae bacterium, assembly GCA_964479665.1. Classification (GTDB taxonomy): domain Bacteria; phylum Bacteroidota; class Bacteroidia; order Bacteroidales; family Tenuifilaceae; genus UBA2287. The sequence continues at coordinate 11,346 of CAYZNN010000037.1, forward strand.
AGCATTTAGGGCTGTTAAAAAGGCTTCGGAACTAATCGACATGCGCAACCATAAAGGAGCGCACCCCCGATTTGGAGCAACCGATGTTTGCCCTTTGGTACCCGTTGCAAACATAACCATGGAAGAGGTTGTGCAGTATGCACACAAGCTAGCCAAGCGAATAGGCGAAGAACTGAGCATCCCCGTATATTGCTATGAGTTTGCTGCCAGAGAGGAAAAACGTAGGAATTTGGCTAACTGCAGAGCAGGAGAATACGAAGGTTTAGCCAATAAGTTGAAAGACCCCAACTGGAATCCCGATTTTGGACCTGCATCTTTTAATGCAACAGCAGGAGCCACCGCTGTAGGTGCTCGTAACTTTCTGGTAGCCTACAATGTAAACCTTAACACAACCTCAACCCGTAGGGCTAATGCCATAGCATTCGATATTCGTGAAAAGGGTCGACCCCAAAGAGTTGGGAATCCCGTTACAGGGAAAATTGCCCTCGATGAGAATGGTAAAGAGATTTGGATACCCGGCAGCCTAAAAGCCTGCAAGGCAATTGGTTGGTTTATTGAAGAGTTTGGAATTGCTCAAATCTCAATTAACCTTACCGACATTACCATTACCTCCATCCATCAGGCATTTGAAGAAGCGTCGAAAAAAGCGCAGGAAAGGGGCGTTCGGGTAACTGGATCCGAAATTGTTGGTGTTGTACCCCTTCAGGCTATGCTCGAGGCAGGTAAACACTTTCTGCGTAAGCAGCAACGTTCAACGGGTATACCCGACAGGGATATTATAAAAATAGCAGTAAAATCGTTAGGACTCGACGAACTGTACCCATTCGATCCCGACAAGAAAATTATTGAGTACATTCTTGCCGATAAAACCAAAAAGAAATTGGTTGACATGACAGTTTCGGGCTTTACATACGAAACCGCATCAGAATCGCCAGCCCCCGGAGGGGGATCCATATCGGCCACTATGGGTGCCATGGGAGTGGCACTTGCAACCATGGTAGCCAATCTTTCTTCGCACAAGGCAGGTTGGGACGATCGTTGGGAGGAGTTCAGCAATTGGGCCGATAAAGGCAAAGCCTATATGGATCAACTGCTTCAACTTATCGATGAGGACACGAATGCATTCAATCGTATTATGAATGCCTTCAGTTTGCCCAAATCGAACGATGAGGAAAAAGCCGCCCGTAAAGCAGCCATTCAGGAGGCTACTATGTACGCCATTGAGGTTCCACTGAAGGTAATGGAAGCTAGTTTCCAATCCATGGAGGTTATAAAAGCCATGGCCGAAACTGGAAACCCCAATTCCGTTTCCGATGCTGGCGTGGGGGCACTTGCAGCGCGCTCAGCAGTTGTTGGTGCCTATATGAACGTACGAATTAATGCAGCAGGACTTGAAGATAAGGAGTTAGCAAAAGCATATATTGATAAAGCGGAAGGTATACTAACCCAAGCCAAGGCATTTGAAAACACCATTACAGAAATAGTTTTCAAAAAAATTTAATTAAAACGGTTACTAACACCTCACAAACACAAAGGTACTGTATATCTGCGCCTTTGTGTTTGCACGCTTGTTATTATTTTAGCTTGAGTCATTTATATTGGTATAAAACGTTTGTTAAAAAAAAAATCAAGCATATTCGCCTTGTTTTCTTCGTTCTTTAGCTTATATTAGCTGCGATTAACTTAAATTAAAGTTTAATTAACAACCGTAACCTAAATTCTAACCTATGAAAAAACTATGCTTTTTCCTTGCATGCTTTGTGTTTGCCGGACTCAATCTCCTTCAGGCGCAAACAGTGCAAATTACCGGTACTGTTAGCAGTGCCGAGGAAGGGCCCTTACCCGGGGTTTCCATTATTGTGAAAGGAACAACTGTTGGTACCACTACCGATGGAGCAGGTAAGTACAGCATTGGTGTTCCTGCAAACGCCACCACCCTCACATTCAGTTTCATGGGTTACAAAACCCAGGATGTGGCCATTGCTGGCAGAAGGGTAATTGATGTTGTTTTGGAGCTTGATGCTTTGGCTCTCGAAGAGATTGTTGTAACGGCTCTAGGTATAAAACGCGAAGCTAAGGCCTTGGGGTATTCTGTTCAATCGGTAAGTGCCGATGAAATTTCAAAATCCAGAGCTGTTAACCCAATAAACGCACTCAGCGGGAAAGTTGCCGGGGTACAAGTTACGTCTTCAACTGGTACAGCAGGAGCCTCATCTTTTATTGTAGTTAGAGGTATGTCATCTATTACTGGCAACAACCAACCTCTTTTTGTTGTAGATGGTATTCCAATCGACAACTCACAACTGGCAACCGAAACACTTACTGCCGGTGTAGCATTGTCTAACCGTGCAATGGATATTAATCCCGATGACATTGAAAGTGTTAACGTTTTAAAAGGTGGAGCCGCTACAGCGCTTTATGGCCTTCGAGCAGCAAACGGAGTTATTATTATTACAACTAAAAAAGGTTCTTCACAGCAGGGCAAAAAATTGAACATTACTTTTAACTCTTCTGTGAGTATCGACCGCGTATCCCAATTGCCTCCAATGCAATTGAAGTATGCTCAGGGTTCACTTGGCAATTATGTTAATAATCAAACTGCTGCTTGGGGTCCCTTACTCACAGACCTAAGGCATTCAAATACAACCAAAGACCCTTACTACTGGGATGCTAATTTGAATGATTACAAGGGAGTTATTGTACCTGCAACCGCTTCCGATGCAGGCGATCCTATTGTTCCCATTGATAACCTGAATAATTTCTTTATCGATGGCGTAACCTACTCAAATAGTTTAAGTTTTGCCGGAGGTAACGATGAAACAAAATATTTCTTCTCCTTAGGCCACCTCAGTGCAAAGGGTATAGTACCTATGAACGAATGGACTAGAACTTCATTTACCTTGAATGCTGAACACAAATTTGCCAAGTGGTTAACCAGTGGTGCGAAAGTTACCTATACCAATTCTGGAGGTTACCGTGTCCAGCAAGGTTCAAATACTTCTGGTGTTATGCTTTCCCTACTTCGACAGGCCGCAAACTGGGATAACAGTGCAGGTTATAAAAGGCCATGGGAAGAAAAACAGAGCTACCAATTCCCTAATTTCACACAAAGGAATCAGCACCGAGGGGGTGGATACGACAACCCGTACTGGACCATTAATAACAACCCGTTTAACGATGTGGTTAACAGGGTAATTACTAGTTTTAATACTGTTGCCACCTTTGCTCCCTGGATTAATTTAACTTACCGTATAGGAAATGACTTTTACTCCGATCGTCGTAGGCAATTTTTCGAAATTGGTTCCAGAACTATAGCTGCTGGTAGGGTCATGGAAGATCAGTACTTTTCTCACGATATTACTCAGGATGTTCTCCTTACAATTAATCGTGAGCTTGCACCTGGCATAAGTACAAGCATTGTTCTTGGTAATAACCTTTACCAATCGACCCTTCAAAATGCTTTTATGCGAGGCACAACTCTGGTTATTCCAAATTTCCCAAACATGAGCAATGCAGCAACTAAGGAGGCGTTTGAAACATTGAACCGGAAGAGAACGGCAGCAGTCTATACTGACTTTGGTGTTTCTTACCAATCGATGCTCTTTTTAAATGCAACATATCGTCACGAGTGGAGTACTACCCTTCCAGCAGCAAACAACAACTTTGGCTTCCCCTCATTTGGTGGTTCCTTTGTACTAACAGAACTTGAACCTTTAAAGGATATGAGTATTCTTAACTTTGCAAAGATTAGAGGTTCGTATTCAAAAATTGCAAACGATGCACCCATTTATGGCACAACTGCCACATTCCCAAGTGCTGCGTATTCTGATGGCTGGACAACTACAGCCATTTCTTTCCCTGCTTTTGGAAGTTCTGGCTTTACAGTTACAAACACCCTTCCCAATGAAAACCTAAAGCCTGAAAAAACCACATCGTGGGAAGCAGGCTTCGATTTTAGATTCTTCAAAGGGCTAGTTGGAATCGATTTTACTTACTACAGTATTTTAAGTGAAGATTTAATATTATCTGTACCAATTGCAAAATCTTCGGGTTACTATACTGCCAACCTGAATGCTGCATCAATGGAGAATAAAGGTATTGAACTTGTTCTGAATGTTAACCCTATTAAAGGAAAAGATTTTAATTGGGATATTAATGTTAATTTCACAAAGAACAAAAACAAAGTTCTATCCCTTGCAGAAGGAGTACCCAACGTTTTCTTAGGTGGATTTACTTCAGCACAATCAAGAGCAGTTGTTGGTAATTCCTACGGAAGTATCTTTGGCAGCGAATTTAGAAAAGATGCTAATGGCAATCTGATTATTGATGATCGGGCAACAATTGGAGGGAATCCCAACCCAAAATATGGATATCCAATCCTTTCATCTTCGGATGCTGCACTAGGGGATGTTCTTCCTGAGTGGACAATGGGCATTAGCAATGGCCTCTCTTATAAAGGAGTTGGATTATCGTTCTTGGTTGATATTAAAAAAGGTGGATTCATGTGGAATGGAACAAAGGGAGCCATGTACCAATTTGGAACACATAAGGACACTGAAACCAGAGGAGAACAGTATACATTTACAGGTGTTGGTTTATCAACTCTAAATGCCAATAACGAGGGTACTGCTGTTACAATACCTATGACAAAAAATCAGTATTGGTACCAGAATGAGGGTGGAGGATTTTTTGGTGCAGGCGCACAATTTGTCGAAAAAACAGATTGGGTTCGACTCAGAGAGGTTACGCTTTCTTATACCATTCCAACCGGTTTAGTAAATAAAATTTATTTGCAGGGAGCAGAGGTGTATTTTACAGGACGAAATCTTTGGATAAATACTCCGTTTACAGGAGTTGACCCTGAAACCAACCTTTATGGTGCCAATAATGCTCAAGGATTGGAATATTTCAACATGCCAAGTACAAAATCCTTTACATTTGGTTTAAAACTTAATTTCTAATAAATAAAAGTTATGAAAAGAATAAATAAATTAATCACAGTTTTCACGCTCCTGCTAGTATTTATACTTGGTTCGTGCGAGAAATGGATTGATCCCGATTACAATAACAATCCGAACTCCCCTGGCGATGTTCCCATTAACTTAATATTGCCCTCTGCCATGGCTTCGCTTGCTTATGCCCACAATGGCGATTACGCGAGATTTCCTGCAATTTGGATGCAACATTTATCGGGTGTTGACAGGCAAGCTTACGGCTTTGAAACATACAATCAGAGCGAATCTGATGTAAATAATCTTTGGAACATGCTGTATGCAGCAACGCTAAAGGATCTGAAAAAAGGAAAAGAGAAAGCAGTTGCTCTTGGAGCCCCTCATTACATTGGCGTTTTTAACGTACTTACTGCATATACCTTGAGTATTCTAACCGACGCATGGGGGAGTATTCCCTACAGCCAAGCACTTATTGGTGAAACAAATTTCCAGGCGCCCTACGACAGTCAGGAAGATATTTACACTACTATTAACTCACTTCTCGATGATGCAATTCCATTGTTAACTGCTCCTAACCCTACTGGAAAACCGGCACCTGGAACTATTGACGACATCATTTACAGAGGCAATGTTGCTCATTGGGCACAAGCTGCCAGATCGTTAAAACTTCGTAACGCACTTCACTTACAAAAACGCGCTGGGAACTGGGCAGCAGTTGGCAACTTAATATCAGCTGGTGGACTATTGGCTTCTAACGCCGCCAATTTCCAATTCAATTTTGGAGTGAACTCAAATGAAGCGGGTCCTGTATTTAACTTCGATACAAACAGGGGCGATATTCGAGTTGGTGCAAACATTGTAAATTTAATGAATGCCAATAACGACCCAAGAAGACCTGCGTTTTTCTCCTCAACAGTTGCACCCAATTTCTCAGTTCCTGGAACTTATGTTGGATCGGACCCGGGTGCACAAACTACATCAGCAAATTGGGTTGGGCCAGCTTTTGCCAGTAGAAATTCCCCAGCTTACTTTATGACCTTTGCTGAGGTGAAATTTATTGAAGCAGAATGGCGCTTTAGAACATCTACCGCAGGTGCTGCAGATGCGCTCCGTGATGCCATCACAGCCTCATTAGCGCAATATGGTGTAACAAATGCCACTTGGGTTAGCGACAACTATGGAAGTATCGACGATGCTAGCATTACTCTTGATGATATTATTGCTGCAAAGTACACTCACCTTTTCATGCAACCAGAAGCATGGAACGATTGGAAAAGAACTGGAATTCCCAACCTGACTGCAGCGGCTGGAAATGTAACTTCAAATGTAATCCCCAGAAGGTACATTTATCCTCAAGATGAAAGGCTGTATAATGGTTCAAATATGCCTCAAGGTCTCACTATAACAGACAGAAATTGGTGGGATATGCCTTGATTCGTAGTAAATTTATTGAGAGGGGGGCAACCCCCTCTCTTTACGTTATAAGTAAATTAAGAAGTCAATGAGAAAATTAATATCATTTATTTCTCTATTTATATTTACCTACCAACTTGCAATTAGCCAAGATATTGATTGCAAAGTATTATTACCAAATATTTCAAGCAAATACGTCGGAAAGTGTAAAAAAGGATTAGCACATGGTAAAGGTATGGCTTGGGGAGTAGACACTTTTAGGGGAAACTTTTCCAAAGGGCTTCCACACGGACAAGGTGAATACATTTGGAATAACAAAGTCAAATATTCTGGCAGCTGGAAAAACGGGGAAATGCATGGCAAAGGCAAACTGACTTTCAACAAAGACTCTGTAATAATAGGCTATTGGCAAAATGGAGAGTACCTAAAATCAGAAACATCTAAATCGCCTCAAGCATTTTCTATTATAAAAAACAAGAACATCGACAGATGTCGTATTGTTAAAACGGGGAGTGGAGATCGAATTCTTATAAAATTACAAGAGTTTTCAGGACAACGTCCATACGATTTTTTTTCAGTAAGTGTAGATGGTGGAAACTATTTTAAAATAGGCAATAGTATTGGCGTGCTAATAACAAAATTACCAATAGAGGTAAACATAAGATTTACTGCCCCATCTAAGTTAAAAACAATTACTTATAACTATGAAATAACTTTTGTAATAAATGAATATGGGACTTGGGAGGTGACCCTTAGCTATTAAGCATGTGATACATTGAATTGCATGTGATGTATAAACACCTGTATATTTTTCTATTCTGTTGCTGCTTTTTCCTGACTTCGGCATGTTTTTCTGATTTGTATTACAATGAACTCATAATCAACTATAAGCACAATAATTCTGTTTTTTGGGTGCCCCTTTGCCATTTTTTTCCTTTATTTCATGTTTGTAAACAGCTGAATAAACGTGGTGTTGTAAGCGTGCAGGTTATAACAAATGTGAACGGTAAGTCAGAACCTGTAAAGACCATTGGAAACCCCTGTGACGATGGCATTTTTGCAAATTTTGTTGAGCTAGGCACCAATTCGTTGCCTCATTTTGGGGTCTGCGAAGTATCCATTTTTCAAATGAGTCAGCCCATTTAAATCGGTATTCCAAAGCATCATTTCCCATAAAGAATTTGTTCCTGAAGAAATTTTAGGCGGGATATTAGACGGTATTGGTTTTGAAGCTGTGGGCAATGACCTCTTTCGCAGGCCTGTGTTCTCCCGTTTAATTTATCCTGCAAGCAAATTGAAAACAAGCGATTGCTTATATAGGTCTCACGACCCAGATTATCTGGGTCAGCAAATATACCGCTAAATGAACGAGCTGCATTCATCGCAAAAAAACTGGCTCTGCAAACTCAGCCGCTTTCTCTACACATATTCATAAAAATGTTGTAATTGCGCTTAAAACTAAGGTTTATTTGCACATGAACGATTGGCCCAATGTTATTGCTGAGGCCAATAAAATGGTTCCCGCTGCAGCTCCTTTCAACTCAACTATTGGTGTGCTTAATGGCTTAAATGCAACCTTCGAGGGAATATTTAGACCCCCCTACACAACCAGAGAATCGCTTTTCTCAATGCCCTTTACTTCCACCGAATTACCAGGCACTCAGAATGGCCTAGGACATTATTTCTCTGCATCTCCAGTTGGCAACAACGAGTATTCACTTAATACTGCACCAGGTGCAATTTGGAGCGATCCAACTTTCGAAGCTACTGATGCTCGTAAATTGCTTGTAACAGGAACCGGTGCCAACCAGTATATTGCTAAATATTTATCATTTCCTCACTCCGATTGGGCTCCAGTGATTCGTTGGGCGGAGGTATTGCTAAATTTAGCTGAAGCTGAAGCTAGGGCTAACTGGGGAACCGACTCACAAGAGCAGTTGCTTTACTTAATGCTGTTTACAAACGTGCCAACCCAACTGCTACCGATTTGGCAGCTAGTGACTTTGCCGATGTGAATGCTTTCCTTAACCGACTTTGGCTGGAACGCAACCTCGAGTTCTTGGGAGAGGGTCAAATAAGCATGGATTTAATGAGAAGACAAGCCGACTTTGCAGCTAAAACTGGAGTAAACGCTGTTCCTGTAACTAGTTTGTTGTATGTTTGGCCTATTCCTCAAACTGAACTTAATACAAACTTATTAATTCAGCAAAACAATACCGTGCCTGATCCTGCACCATAATATTAATTTCTTTTCATTCACAGCGGCCATTCAATTGAATGGCCGTTTTTTTATTAATAACCATGTTAAATAAGCCATATTTACTGGAAAAAAGTCCCATTCCCTTTGCAATTAAAATTTCATTAACCTAAATTAGCTTCGTTGTTTAACAAACTAACAATCCAAACTAAAATTTAATCTATGAAAAAACTATGCTTTTTCCTTGCATGCTTTGTGTTTGTGGGACTCAATCTCCTTCAGGCGCAAACAGTGCAAATTACCGGTACTGTTAGCAGTGCCGAGGAAGGGCCCTTACCCGGGGTTTCCATTATTGTGAAAGGAACAACTGTTGGTACCACTACCGATGGAGCAGGTAAGTACAGCATTGGTGTTCCTGCAAACGCCACCACCCTCACATTCAGTTTCATGGGTTACAAAACCCAGGATGTGGCCATTGCTGGCAGAAGGGTAATTGATGTTGTTTTGGAGTCGGATGCTTTGGCTCTCGAAGAGATTGTGGTTGTAGGATATGGTATCCAGTACAAACGCGACGTATCTGGTTCAGTTTCTTCTGTAAAGGGAGAAAATCTAAAGACTATTCCAGTACAATCTTTTGACCAAGCACTTCAAGGCAAGGCAGCTGGTGTTACAATCACCATGCCCAATGGAGTTTTGGGCAACCCCCCAGTTATTAGGGTACGTGGAGTAAACTCAATCTCCTCAAGTTCAAGCCCTCTGATTGTTGTTGATGGTGTACCTATTTTCACTGGCGACCTTTCAAGAAACGCAGCAGCCGTCAACATGTTGGGTGATATTAACCCTTCCGATATTGCATCTGTTGAGGTTCTAAAAGACGCTTCAGCTACTGCTATTTACGGATCTCGTGCTGCAAATGGCGTTATTCTTATTACAACTAAAAAAGGTTCGGAAGGTAAAGTAAGCGTTACCTACGATGCATCACTTGGATACACATCGCCTTATAGAGTGTTTGATGTGCTAGATGCAAGACAATTTGTGGAAGTTAAAAACACAGCCCGTGCTAATGCTGGTCTGGGAGCAGCTTATGCACTTAGAGACATTAATGGCAACGTAGTTACAGAGAACGATAGCTACATTGACACAAAATGGAGCGATTTAATTTATCGTACCGGAATGCAGCAAAATCATGCACTTACTGTGTCAGGTGGAAATAAAACTACTAACTACTTCATGTCTGTTGGTTATCAAGATGCTGAGGGAATGATTGTAACTAATAGCTACCAACGTAAGAATGCTCGCCTAAACCTTGAGCACAAAGCAACAGATTTCCTAACAATTGGTGGTAATTTCAACATAACCAATGCTTTTACAAATGCACCACAATCTGGATCTCTTGCTGGAGCAAATTTTGCTACTGCTGGTGCTGGTCGTTTAGCTTTTGTTACTGCTCCTTTGGTTCCTGTATTTCTTGCCAATGGTGATTATAATATTGACATACCTAATAATAGGGTTGGACTTTTTGGCAATACTCAGCCTGTAGGTTTCTTCCATCCACAGTTTTTATTCGATAAAAACTACAATACAGCTGAAAGCGACCGTATTATAACCAATATTTATGGTAACATTACCATACTAAAGGGATTATTTGTAAGAACTGCTTTTGGTATGGATAATAGCGCGCTTGAATCGAAAACTTTCTGGCATCCGTTACATGGCGATGGCAGAACAAATGGAGGAGAAGTTTACAATTACCTCGACCGTCGTAACCGTTGGAATTGGACCAATACAATTAATTACATGGCTACAGTTGCTGAAAACCTCAGCATTAACGCATTGGTTGGCTCTGAAGAGCAGCACACTACTTTTAATGGTTGGTCTGGTCGTCGCTCAGGCCATGTTTTTGCCGACCTCGATAACTATCAAAGTGCCTATACAACTCCACAGGCTCCTCCAGCTGCAATGCTAGCTGAGAACTACTTCATATCAGCATTCAGCCGTTTGAATTTAAATTGGGCTAAAAAATACTATTTAGAAGTAAGTGCTCGTCGTGACGGATTCTCTGGTTTAGCAGAAGGTAAAAAATTCGGAACATTTGGTGGTGCTTCAATTATGTGGAACGTATCAAATGAAGCATTTTTTAGCGGCATGACCGAAATTGTAAACGACCTAAGAATAAAGGCAAGCTATGGTAAAGTTGGAAATATAAGCGGTGTTGGTAATTATGCATCACTCTTCCAATACAGTGCTGATGTTTATAATGGAAATGGAACCTTGTTTTTCTCAAGTGCTGGCAACCCAAACCTAGGTTGGGAAAGCAGTAATAAAATCGACATTGGAGTTTCATTTGCACTATTTAGAGATAGGTTTCAGTTTGAACTGGGCTGGTACAAAAACGACATTGATGGTTTAATTCTTAATGTTCCATATTCACCATCGCTTGGTATCCCCGGAAACGTAGTACCACAAAACATTGGAGCCATGTATAACACTGGGATTGAGTTGAATTTAACAACCAATAATGTCAGGACTAACAACTTCACTTGGGTTACCACCTTCAACTTGAGCACTTTAAAGAATGAGGTAACTGAATTAGCCCCTGGAGTACCCTTTATTGCTGGAGTCACTCAACTTGAAACAACAAATCGCACCCTAGTTGGGCACTCAATAGGTAGCATTTGGGGGGTTCAAACCCTTGGGGTTGATCCTGCCACCGGTAGAAGAATGTTCCAAAGAAGAAACTCCGATGGAACAACATCTGTTGTTTACTACAACCATCAAAGTGGTCAGCCAACATCGGGTTGGAGAAATGAAGATGGTACAGCTTCTCGTCCAATAGATATTAGCAACGATGGTGTTGTTCTTGGCAATACAACTCCAAAAATATTTGGTGGACTTGACAACTCATTCAATTTCAAAGCAACTGATTTCTTGAGTGTCGATATGAACATTGGGCTAACGTATGCAATGGACTTTTATGTTTATAATGGTTCAAAAGCCGGTCTTCGCGACCAACGCAACTGGAACAACTCAGCAGAAGTATACGAAGATTACTGGAGGAACCCTGGCGACATGACCGATATTCCACGTCCCGTATGGGGAGATAACGTCTCAAACGGGTCAACAATGGTTCAATCGCAAAACGTTGAAAAGGGTGATTTTATTAAGTTGAGAACCATTGGACTAGGCTTTACATTCGCTCATGCCATATTGAAAAAGGCTAGTATCAGCAGTTTGAGGTTGTATGCTCAAGGTTTCAACCTTTATACATTTTCCAACTATACGGGTGCTGACCCTGAAATTTCATCGATGGGAGACACCAATTTGGCACCTGGCGTAGATAGGAATACTGTACCTCAGGCGAGAACATTCTCATTTGGTATCAACCTTACTTTCTAACCCAACTAAACATTTGAGATATGAAAAAAACACTTAAATATTCACTCGTACTGGCTCTATCCCTATTTACCCTGAATTCTTGCTTTCAGGACTATCTGGAGCCCTTACCTGAAACCACCATGTCGGATCAAGTTTCATTCGACACGAAGGACCGTATTGTTGCCCAAGTAAAAGGAATGTATGCTTCATTCAGAAATGGCCAGTACTTAGGAGGTCGTTTCCAAGTATACAACGACATACGAAGCAATGATTTCATTAACAGACAGAGTAATGGTGTTACAGGTCTGCTCACATGGAACCATACCCTTAGTGCAAGCGCAAACGAAGTTCAGAACCTTTGGGGTCAAATTTACACGGCTATAAATCGCACCAACCTCTTTATGGAGGGACTATTAGCCGCCGACCCTGTTACAAGAGGAATCATTACTCAAGCTGAATACAATCAGTATAGGGGTGAAGCCCTTGCATTACGTGCTCTTGCTCATTTCCATGTAACAACACTTTATGCATGGCCCTACAATAGGAACCCACAGGCACCGGGTGCGCTACTCAGCTTAGTTGGGAACAAATCGGGTGGTGAAAACAACAAAGCTCGTTCTACACTTGCTCAAACCTACACCCAAATTTTAACCGACTTAAATACAGCAGAGTCATTGCTTCCCGATCTAGCTCCTGGCACAGCCAATTCAGCCGCTTATGTTACTCACATTCACAAGAACACTGTAATTGCGCTTAAAACTAAGGTTTATTTGCACATGAACGATTGGCCCAATGTT
>CAYZNN010000038.1:0-23694 GCA_964479665.1 uncultured Rikenellaceae bacterium
GGGCCGTTGTTTTCGTTCTTTCTTTGAGCGATTATAAACGTTTAGGACAGTATTGGTTTGTAATCATAACAAAACAGCTATGACAACAAAACTGAATTTGGGAATAGGAATCCTGGTTGGAATTCTTTCCGATTTAAAACCCTACGCTTATGGCCAAGATAGGCCAAGGTACACTGTGGTAGCATGGACACCAAGAACATTACGCTCGATGGCGCAGCAGTTACAAGTTTGGTTCACCTCGAACTCGAAAAAATTGGCAAGTATGAGATTATGGACAAATACGATGTGTCTGACATTCTGAAAGCAAACAGGATTAATCTGTATGCTTGTTCAGGTAAAGTGCCAGATTCGGGAAGGTAAACTTCTAAACGCAGACAAAATGGTTTCGGGAAGTGTTGAGCGTTTCGGACAATAAGTAATTATTGTCCTCAGGCTAATAGATATAAAAACCGAGACTATTGAGAAAACCGATGTTATGGAGTACATCAACCGAATGGACGATGTGCAATTAATGATTCAACTTTCACTAAAAAATCTTCGAGGAATTTCGAGCGATCCTAAAATGAAAGAACTGCTGGTATTTTATGCTCAACCCATTAGCAGCCCTAAAACCACCGTCATCCTAAACGGCCCACGAATGGGCGTTTCGTACATTTCGGGTAATGTTGGTACAAGGCTATCCGCACATAAGGATGAAGGAGGCTACAATATGTATCCTGCCAGGATGATGTTTGGCTATCAGCACGAAATACAGTACCCCAGCGCAGGTTACTTGCAGGCTTTGGTTGATATGATTGTGGCAGTTAAAGGGTTAGAGTCGGGGATGTTTTCGCCATCATTTACAGTTATGAATGGGTAGCGTTTTAACAAGGTTGGACTGGAATTTGGCGTTGGGCCCATAATTCGGATCTCAAAAACTGCTACAGGTTACTCTAACCCCGAAGGTAAATGGGTACTAGCCAATTCGTTACCAGAGGGGGTTGAGGGGACTAAGCTTGAAGAAACCCTCGACAGTAGAGGTTCGCTCGATTCATCTACAGGAATGATTATAGCAGTAGGAAAAACATTTACCTCAGGTTATCTCAACATTCCAGTAAATTTGTACTGCTCCCCAAGAAAAGAAGGGAGCGTATTTGGACTTACTTTTGGCTTTAATGTGGCAAAAACTACAAGACCAGTAATAAAGTAAAAAATCAACACTTAATTTAAAAAGCCCAATAATTATTGGGCTTTTTAAATTAATATACTTTTCTCTGTTAAAAAACTTCATCCATTGTTATTATGAATCAATTTATGTCGTATGTTTGCGTCATATAACAAAAGACATGACTTACCACAAAAACACCCTTTTCGATAATGATTTGCAGCAAATTTCGGCCGTAGCTAAGGTTCTCTCGCATCCGGCACGATTGGCAATTCTACGTTTTTTGGCAAGTTCAAATGCCTGTATTTCGGGCAATATATGCAACGAAATTCCGTTGAGCCGCACCACAGTTTCGCAGCATCTTCAGGAGCTGAAAAGGGCCGGACTTATTCATGGCGAAATTGATGGTACCAAGATTTGCTACTGCATTTGCAAGGAGAACTTCGAGAGGACCATTGAGCTTTTCAATTCGTTTTTCGATGAGGTTAGCAGCACCAATAGCAATATGTGTAATACTTAATCGATTAAATAACTAAAATATGAAAATTTTAATTCTGTGTACTGGCAACTCGTGCCGAAGCCAAATGGCCGAGGGTTTTCTTAAGTCGTTCGACGAAACCATTGAGGTGCACTCGGCTGGCACGGCTCCATCCGAAAGGGTTCACCCATTGGCCATAAAGGCCATGGCCGAGGTGGGTGTCGATATTTCGAAGAACACACCAAAGCATGTCGATCAGTTTTTGGGAGTCGATTTCAATTATGTAATAACCGTGTGCGGTGGCGCTAACGAGAGCTGCCCCGCATTTATAGGAAAAGTTGCCAACCGCTGGCACATTGGATTCGACGATCCGGCCGTGGCATCAGGAACCGAAGAAGAGCAAATGCTGGTTTTCCGAAGGGTTCGCAACGACATTGGTGAGGGCTTTGCCGGTTTTTACAAGTTGCAAATACTTAAAAAAGGAGGATGCACCTGCTGTGGATAGCAAGAATATTGAGGAAGTAGTCTGCGAAAAGTACTCGCGCATTGCATCCCAATCCGAAAATTCGGGTTGCTGCTGCAGCTGTGGTTGTGGAAATGACGAACCCACTACCGATTATACAGTTTTTAGCGAAAGTTACAATAGCCTAAAGGGGTATAATCCCGATGCCAATTTGGGCTTGGGCTGCGGATTGCCCACGCAATTCGCGCAAATAAAGAAGGGCGATTCGGTTATCGATTCAGGTTCTGGAGCAGCAACAGCTGCTTTCTGGCCCGTGCCGAAACGGGTGAGGAGGGGAAAATTATTGGCATCGATTTCTCCGACTAAATGATTGCAAAGGCTCGTCAAAATGCTTCAAAGTTGGGCTTTTTAAACGTAGAGTTTATAAAGTGCGACATTGAAGATCTGCCTATCGAGTCGATCACGGCCGATGTTGTGGTTAGCAACTGCGTGCTGAATATGGTGCCCAATAAGGGCAAGGCTTTTGCTCATATATTCTGGGTATTAAAACCTGGTGGGCATTTCAGCATAAGCGACGTTGTACTTGTTGGCAAACTCCCCAGCGAACCAAGAGAAGCTGCCAAAATGTACGCCGGTTGCGTTTCGGGAGCCATGCAAAAGAAAGAGTACCTCGACATAATTCATAAAGCAGGCTTCAAAAACACTACCATTCAAAAGGAAAAAGCAATTGCAATTCCCGATGAAATAATGCCAAACTTTTTAAACTTCGAAGAGTTAAAAGCTCTTAAGCAAAGCGGCGTTGGTATTTTTAGAATAACAGTGTATGGCGAAAAATAATCAACACAAATGGCAACATTTGAACACAAAGAAAAAGAAATAATGTGTCCTATGTGCCTACTGTGGCAATAAAAAACTATGGAAATAAAAAAACACATCGGCTTCTTCGAGAAGTACTTAACCCTTTGGGTTGCGCTTTGCATTGCATCGGGTATTGCTATTGGCCACTTTGCTGGCGATGCTATAAAAATACTTAGCAACCTCGAGTTCTATAACGTTAACCTTCCTGTGGCAGTACTCATTTGGGCAATGATTTACCCCATGATGCTACAATTCGACTTTTCGTCGATTAAAAATGTAGGGAAAAAGCCCAAAGGGCTAATACTTACGCTGGTTGTAAAATGGCTTATTAAGCCCTTTACCATAGCCTTTTTTGCATGGATTCTCTTTGCAAAACTATACGGTGCATACATAAATCCAGATCTTGCTGGCGAGTACATTGCCGGAGCCATAATTTTAGGGGCGGCTCCCTGCACCGCCATGGTTTTTGTGTGGAGTTACCTTTCCGATAGCGATACAAACTACACGCTGGTTCAGGTATCGGTTAACGTCCTCATTATTCTTGTTGCTTTTGTTCCAATTGTTGGATTTCTAATTGGAATTACCGACATAACAATTCCTTACGAAACGCTGGTTTCGTCTGTGGTTATTTTTGTAGTAATTCCCCTTTTGGCGGGGTATATAACGCATAAAATGCTGATTAAGGCAAAGGGAGAGGAGTGGTTTCGTAATGAATTTCTACCCAAATTCCAACCGGTTTCCATTGTAGCGTTGCTTACAACGCTTGTTTTACTGTTCGCATTTCAGGGGCAAATTATTATCGATAGGCCCTTTATTATTCTACTGGTGGCAATTCCGCTTGTAATTCAAACCTATATAATATTTCCATTGCGTGGTATGGTGGGCGCTGGCTTAAGTTGCCCCATGCCGTTTGTGCTCCTGCAGCAATGATTGGTGCTAGCAAATTTTTTGAGTTGGCCGTTGCAGTAGCCATTTCCCTATTCGGTTTACAGTCGCCTGCGGCAATAGTAACCGTAGTTGGGGTGCTAGTTGAAGTACCCGTAATGCTTTCGCTGGTTTGGTTTGCAAACCGTAACCGCTTTTAACTTGTATCCGTTCGCACTCCAAGGGAGCCGAGATGTTGGCTCCTTTTTTATTTAAAATTCGTTAAAAACAGTTAGCGCATTCTGCTTTTTATACCTTCACCTTTACCATAATTCTATATAAATGTATAATGACACTACTAAGTATTACCGAATGGTGGAACAACCTTTCCATTTTGGGCACAATTTTTTGGATTGTTGCCATACCAACATTACTCATTATTGTTATTCAATTGGTGATGACAATTATTGGCGCCGATGCCAGCATTGATGCTGACCATGGAATAGATTTCCAGTTTATAAGCCTTAAAAACCTAATCGCTTTCTTTACAGTATTTGGTTGGGTTGGGCTTGCATGTATTTATGGCTAACTACCCACGTGGGCGGTAATGCTTATTGCTACTGCATCGGGTATTGCCATGATGTTTTTAATGGCAAGCATATACTATTTTATGGGAAAACTTACTGAAACTGGTAATGTGAAAATGGAGAGCGCAGTTGGCAAAACAGCAACTGTTTACCTCTTTATTCCGCCAAAACGTTCGGCAACTGGAAAGGTTCAATTGCAGCTGCAAGGTTTTCAAACCCTCAATGCCATGACCGACGACGAGGAGCAAATTCCCACCGGATCGGTTGTTCAGGTTGTAGGCGTACTAAACGACGAAATACTTATAGTGAAAAGATAGAACGCCCGAAGCAAATAACAGAAACGCCTAACTTCGGTCTTCCTTCTTTGGACTTCAATTAACTCAATAACCTAATAGCTCAATAACAAAATATGGGACAATACATTGCACTGGGCATAATTGCTCTAATCCCATTCATCATTATTTTAAATGTCTCGCTTCTAAAGCGTTACAAGCGTTGTCCTTCCGACCGTGTACTTGTTGTTTACGGAAAAGCGGGTAAAAGAAAATCCGACGAATCGCGCTCGGCCAAGTGTATACACGGGGGAGCCGCATTCATTTGGCCTGTAATTCAGGTCTACGAATTTCTAAACCTTACCCCAATTTCAATCGAAATTAACCTAACCAAGGCCCCTAGCCAGCAGAACATCCGTGTCGATGTGCCCTCGCGTTTTACAGTGGGTATTTCTACTGAGCCCGGAGTTATGGACAATGCCGCAGAGCGCTTGCTTGGCCTTGCACAGGACGACATTAGCAACCTTGTTAAGGATATTATCTTCGGTCAGCTCCGTTTGGTTGTGGCAACCACGGAAATTGAAGAGATTAACAACAACCGCGACAAGTTCCTAGCTGCCGTATCGGCAAACGTTGAAGCCGAGTTGAAAAAATTGGCTTGAAGCTCATAAACGTAAACGTAACCGACATTAACGATGAGTCGGGTTATATTGAGGCGCTTGGAAAAGAAGCTGCAGCCAAGGCAATTAACGATGCCAAAAAGAGCGTTGCTGAGAAAAATCGCGACGGTTCAATTGGCGAAGCCAATGCACATCGCGATCAGCGTATCGAGGTTTCGCAAGCCGATGCAACCGCTGTAGAGGGCGAAAACCAAGCAAAGGTTACCATTGCCAATTCGAATGCTCCCCGCTGCGAAAACGAGACCGAAGCCGAACGAAAGGCAGTAGCTGCCGAAAAGGTAACCCGTGCAAAGGCACTCGAAGAAGCGTACGCCGATGAGCGTAAAGCCGAAACGGCACGTGCCGAGCGCGAAATGGCGACCCAAAAGGCCGACATTCTTGTTCCGGCTCAAATTAATAAAGAGAAAATTGAAATTGATGCCGAGGCCATGGCAGAGCAAATAAGAAGAGAAGCCAGAGGTGAAGCTGATGCTACTTACATGAAAATGGAGGCCGAAGCCAAGGGTATTTTCGAAATTTTAACCAACCAAGACTAAGGTTTCGAAAAACTTAACAAGGCTGCTGGCAACTCGCGCGATGCTGTTATGTTGATGATTGCAGACAAACTGCCTGAACTTGTTCGCATTCAGGTAGAGGCAGTTAAAAACCTTAAAATCGATAAGGTTACCGTTTGGGATAATATGGGATCGGGTAAGGATGGCAAGAGCCCGTCCACAGCCAATTTCTTATCGGGTATGTTAGGTGCCATTCCTCCTTTCGAAGAACTTTTTAAAATGGCAGGCATGGAACTTCCCAATTACTTAAAAGGTAAAACCACCGAAGTAGATCAACAAAAGAAAAACGGGAAGAAAGATTCAGAGGATATTGAACCAATTAATGAATAGAAAAAGCGGGGCATGCCCCGCTTTTTCTATTTACTTTCCAAATTAAATATTAAAGGAAACGTAAATGCAACATTTACAGGTATCCCTTTCTGCCTCCCGGGTATCCAGGAAGGCATTGTTTCAACAACCCTTTTAGCTTCCTCATCCAATAGTTCATGAACTCCCCGAACAACTTTTACGTTTTTAACATTTCCGTCCCTACCAACAACAAACGACACAAAAACTCTTCCCTGGATTCCATGTTTGTATGCCTTATCGGGGTGCTTCAAATTCTTGAGAAAATAATCGCGAGCATCAACATACCCCTCTTTCTGAAACTTTGGAAATTCCTCAACTACTACAAAGACTTCATCATCTAAATTAGCGGCAAGTTGCTTGTCGTCAATTATAACTTCTGCCTTTTCATCACTACTCATTCAAGAAGATACAAGGCTGCAAGTAGTTTGTGTTTAGATTCAGGAAATACAAACGCATACGCTGCTGTTTTTTCGGCCAAATAGTCGAAATACCCATAGCCTTTATAACTGTTCCACTGCGTATTAATTTGCTCTAGTTTTCCGTCATTCTGATGCATGTAAAACAAAATGGGTAACCCATTTTCTTCTCTTTCATATTCAGAGACATTGTAAAACCGGTAGGTACACCCCTTTTTAAGTATCACTGAAAATCTCTTGCCCGTATTGTTTGCGTCGGGCTCAAACTCTTTGAGAAGCGTACCCTTCTCAACCATTGTTAGTCTTGCCCTTCTTGTATCGGGCTTGCTTTTTTCTTGCGGCTTTTCATTTACAACCTCCTTTACATCGAATAAAGTTTCTGAATTTCCTCCATTATTAAGCCGAGGTTGAGGCTCTAACTGCGCCTGAACATACTCAACTTTCGTTTGAAAGGACATGGTTACAAAAAGTAAAGCAATAAGAGGTAAAATGGCGAAGTATCGAAGCCCAAGCCATTTGGGCTTATAATTATTTGTCATCATGGCAAATCGGTTTTTTATGAGTTTGGCACTAAATGCATTGGCCAAAGTTGGCTGAATATTGCTCGAAACGCAGTCGAGAATCAACATCTGATAATTAATACTATTAAAGCCACCGGTAACTACCGATTTATCGGCAATATACTCGTGCACTTCCGACATTTTTTTCCCAACAATATGAGCCAATGGGTTGAACCAATGCAACACACGAAAGAACTCTGCAAGCAGAAGATCGAAGGAATGAAATTGTCTCACATGAACAAGTTCGTGGGCTAGAAGCAAATCCCTCTCAGGTCGCTCAAAATCCCTTGTGGACATTACAATTATTCCGAAAAAAGAGAATGTTTGTTGCCATCGATTTGAAATTAATATCTTTTGGCTGAGAATGGACTCCCAACGGGCATTTCTGTGAATGGCAACTAAAAAGCTAACTATAATAAACAACTGTTTCAGAAAGAACACCGAACAAAAAGCCAAATGCATGTAAAACAAAATACTTCGGCCAACTCGACTACCACCTTCAACAACGGTATACTCGTGCTTAGGGTCGAAGGAGGAAATCTCTATGTTCGAGTTTGGATTAGGTATCTCAACCAATTGGACCCATGTAAAACTTATAAATGGAAATAGAATGGCAAACACAATAATTAGCAACAAGAAAAACCTTCTTACATTCAATTGTTTAACTTGCCTTAATAATAGTAAATAGGAGCCAAATAGCAAAGAGAACGCAATTGTCGACTTAAGCACATAATTAACAATAGGATCAATCTCCATGATCTGACCCCTCCCTTCTTTTACCTATTTCCCTCTCGAGCAGCTGCTTCAATTCCTCCAGTTCGCCAATTGTCACATCCCTTTCTGAAGCAAAGAAAGAGGCAAATCGCTTTAGCGAACTGTTGAAATGCTTACTCAGAACATAACGGAAACTCAAACTTGCATACTCTTTTTTCGACACTAACGGGTAATACTGGTGGTTCTTACCGTAGGCTTTATAGCCAACCATTCCCTTTTTCTCGAGTATTCGGACAATGGTTGAAACAGTTGTGTATGCCGGTTTAGGCTCCGGGAACTCTTCTAGTATTTCTCTTACGAATGCTCTTTCGAGCCTCCACAGGTAGTCCATTACCTGCTCTTCTGCTTTAGTTAGTTCTTTCATGCAACAAATATAACTAATATTTTTAGTTACACAACTATGTATTTTAGTTTTTTTTAAAAATTTGAGAAGAATTATGGAAACTGTTCCGATTATACATCATAAGGTAGAATTTGAATTACTAACCCCAAACAACTTAAATCATGAAAGCAAAAAACCCAAAAGCCGATCTGGAAAAGAGCAAGGCTCTTTTCTTCGAAATTGGACTCGTAATTGCTCTTGCCTTGGCTGTTACTGCATTCGAATGGCCTTCGAAGGGGGATATTTCTATTCCCAAATGGGAAACTGTAAAGCTACCTGAGGACATTGTACTCCCAGAAAGCATTGTCGATCGTGAACCTCCCAAAAAAGTAGAAATCCCATCGATACCAGAAATTTTAACTATTGTTCCAGACGATGAAATAGATGTAACTGGGGATTTAGACATCTTCGTTGATCTGAAGAACGATCAGCTGAAAAATATATACCAATTCAGATCGGGAACAGATGACCCAGAAGATGAAACTGAAACTTTTCAAGTTTTCAACATTCAAGAAAAACCAACTTTTATGGGGAAGGACTATAATGAGTTTAGTCGTTACATAGCCAAAAACCTTGTTTATCCTCAACTGGCAATCGATAATGGAATGCAGGGGATGGTGGTAGTAGAATTTGTGGTTGATACTGATGGTTCAATAGCAAACCTAAGGGTTTTAAGAAGCGTTGACCCTTTGCTCGACCGCGAAGCAATTAGAATTATAAGCTCGTCGCCACGATGGGAACCTGGAAAGCATAACGGAAAACCCCAAAGGGTTTCATTCAGTTTCCCAATCGTATTTAAGCTAAAGAGCTAGTGATCCAAGCCATATTTTTTAGCGAGGTCGGAAAGGCCTCGCTTTTGTTTTTCAGGGAACCTACTTTTAACTTTTTTTTAATCCTAATAAAAACCCATATTTCAACATAATTGCTACTTTTGGTGTTTACCAAACCTAATTGGCAAAGAGAAACTCACCCACCGGTTCGCAAAACCCATTTCATAAAATGAAAGCCAACCAGGCAATTTATCCTGTTCTCATTGGCTTGGGTGTAGTATTTTACCTTTTTTTCAGGGAGTTCGACCCCGATGCATTGGGGGTAATACGATTCAACAATTGGAGCTGGCTATGGATTCTCTTTGCTCTATTTCTGATGGCTTTTCGCGATCTGGGCTATATGATAAGGCTTCGAATTCTTACTTCGAAAAAAATAAATTGGCTGCAAACCTTCCGTGTAATTATGCTATGGGAGTTTACCTCAGCCATAACCCCTTCGGCAATTGGAGGAACGAGCGTTGCAATAATTTATGTTAACAAGGAAGGAATAAGCGTTGGAAGAAGTTCGGCAGTTGTTTTGGCCACATCATTTCTCGATGAACTGTATTTCATAATTGCTTTTCCACTGCTTCTTCTTATTGTTAAGGCGGGGGTACTGTTTGGGATAACTGGCGCCGAGGGCGAAATTAGTTTTTCGAACGAACTTTTTCTATTTGCAACCATTGGTTATGGGCTCAAGCTGCTTTATGTTATTGTAATTTCCTACGGACTTTTTGTCAACCCCCGAGGATTGAAATGGTTAATTTTAATGGTTTTTAAGCTACCCTACCTAAGAAAATGGAGGAAGAGCGCCAATAATGCAGGAAATGAAATTGTTGAGAGCTCTAAGGAATTCCGACAAATGCCTATATTGTTTTGGTTAAAAGCATTTGGCGCTACTGCTCTTTCATGGACATCGCGATATTGGGTTGCCAATGCCCTGCTTATGGCCTTTTTCGCCACATCGAATCACTTTTTAATTTTTGCCCGACAGTTGGTAATGTGGATAATGATGCTGGTGAGCCCAACACCTGGCGGTAGCGGATTTGCCGAGTTTGTTTTTTCGCGCTACCTAGGTGAATTTATCCCCGTTCAACCCGTTTTGCTGGGATCGGTTGCCATTGCAATGGCCCTAATTTGGCGAATTGCAACCTATTATCCGTACCTTTTCATTGGAGCAATTGTATTCCCCCGATGGATTAAGCGGAACTTCATGAAAAAACACAGCGATACCGAACAATCACAATAGCAAATAAGCCCGTTTAACGGGCTTATTTGCTATTGTGATTACTTATTTTTTTTCGTTTATATACTTTATGAGCGATTCAAAAATTAAACGGCCATCGGTATTTCCCAGTTCATCGTCTGCAGCCCTTTCTGGATGGGGCATCATGCCAAAAACATTCATGTTTTCATTACAAATACCAGCAATATTTTCGATGGAACCATTGGGGTTTACTGCCTCTGAAATACTACCATTCTCGTCGCAATACCGAAAAAGGATCTGATTATTTATTCGCATTTGGGCAAGGGTTTCCTTGTCGGCATAGTAGCGCCCTTCACCGTGGGCAATGGGAACCTTCAACGATCTGTTTCTAGGTAAAAAAGCCGTTGGGGCAGCAGCTTTGCTATCGGGGAGAATAAAGGTATTCTTGCATTCAAACTTCTGCGAATTGTTATGCAGCAATGCACCAGGCAACAACTTTGCTTCACAGAGTATTTGAAAACCATTGCAAACACCAAAAACGTATCCACCGGAATTAGCAAACTGAATAACTTGCTCCATAATGGGAGAGAAACGGGCTAGGGCTCCCGATCGTAAATAGTCGCCATATGAAAAACCTCCCGGCAGCACCACTACATCTACTCCCTGCAAATCATGATCCTTATGCCAAAGCTCTACAACCTCATGCTCAAGAATATTTTGCAGGACATAAATCATGTCCTTGTCGCAGTTTGATCCTGGAAAGATTACAACGCCAAATTTCATATCGATATGGTTTAATGTGCCAAAGATATTGATAAAAACCATTACATAAAACACCTATCGATAAAGTTTGCCTGTTTAAATGGTTGTAAATTCAATTATAAATTTGCAACGAAGAAACCCAAATAGTGACACATGCAATTTTCAAAAAAACTTTGAATTTATTGCCCCACATAAAAATCAGTATTTGTTTTTGCATATTACCAAAGTATTTATATTTTTAGCAAATCAAAACTTAGCACTAATTGTGACGAACACCTGTTGCTTGGAATTAAATTCGATGGCAGTAGTGTTGTTTATTAGGGATTAACCCAGGTGGTTTATGAACGTTACCGATCAGGACTTACAATATTTCGTTTCAACGCTTAAAAATTCTACTAAATACGACTTCACGGAGTATTCGGATAAGTCGTTGAAAAGGAGACTTCAAAAGATTTTAAGCGACTTCAACCTCGATATCCCGGGTCTTATTATTGCAATTCGTAACGACTCCGATTATGCAGAAAAAATGGTCAAGGAGATTACGGTAAATACTACAGAACTATTTCGCGACCCTCAGGTTTGGCATGCGCTCCGTTCGAGGATTCTCCCCCGTTTTAAAAACAATAAAACCATTAATATTTGGCATGCCGGATGCTCAACGGGACAGGAAGTGTACTCCATGATGATTCTGCTTGCCGAAATGGATATGCTTGAAAAAACGAAAATATTTGCCTCCGACCTAAATTCCGATGTTCTAGACGCTGCCAAGCAAGGCATTTACAAATACCGTTTCAACATTGGCTATCTAGACAATTTCGACAAGGTAATCAAACAGAACCCGCTTAATTATGAGGAGTTTAACGATGTTCCATACGAAAAATATTTCGACATTGATAAGGTAAGGGATACCATAACCATGAAGAAATACCTAACCGACAAGCCCATTTTCAGAAAGCACGACTTGGTAAAGGATGGCAATCTTTTCTTTGCCAAATTCGATTTAATTCTTTGTCGTAATGTAATTATTTACTTTAACTACTCACTGCAGAACAAAGTGTTCGAGCTATTCCATTGCAACCTATACACCAAGGGGGTTCTTTTGTTAGGTATGCACGAAACTATTCTGGGTCCTTGGGCTGCCAAATTCGAGAAAATGGGGCAAGCTTACATTAAAAAATAAATGAACTAATTTATATTGAAATGAAGTTTATTCGCAACCTGAGTATAAAACAAAGAATTCAACTGGTAGCATTCAGTTTGCTTCTGGTGCTTTTCTTGGTATCATCATTTGCTGTTTATAACTTCTCTCGTAAAAGACTCATTAACACAACAAACAGCCAAATGTTAGTGTATCTCAATAGGTTGGCCGACATTATTGAAATTGTAGATAACCAAAGTGGCAAGGGACTTAGCGCAACCGACCTGAATAGTATTAAACCCATATTCAGCACAAGCGCCTATTTTAAAAATGATTGCCCCTATATTATCGACCAATCAGGCACATTCATTATTCACCAATACAAAGAGAAACAAAAAGCACCTAGAGAAATTGTTAGTCAAATCAACTCAAACGTATCTAACGAGGGCAGAATTAAGCGTGTAATACAAAAGCAAGGTAAAGCAGTGGTCACATGGCTTTTTTTCAAACGAATACCTAGCCTAAGTATTACTGTAGCCATCTCTGTTGATGAGGATGAACTTTTTTCTCAGCTTAACGCCAATAGGCTTGTACTTCTTTTAGTTGTTCTTATTGGTACCATTGCATTTACCTTTGCCTTGCTTTATGTTTTAAACCCAATAGTTAAAGCCATTAACACATTGAATGGCAGCATTTCGCTTATGGCAAAAGGCGAATTGCCTCTTCCGGAGAAGTATTCCTATAACGATGAGCTAAGCAGCATGAACCATTCGCTCAACAAGCTAATAGAGGGACTACGCCGCACCTCCGAATTTGCTAAGCAAATTGGAAACAATAATCTCGATGCAGAATTTTCACCCCTAGGGCCAGCCGATGTTTTGGGAAATGCATTGCTTGATATGCGTAATCGGCTAAAGATGTCATCGATTGAAGAGGAGAAGCGGAAAAGGGACGATGAGCAAAGAAATTGGATTAATTCAGGGCTTGCCAAGTTTGGAGACATTCTTCGCCAGAACAATAATAACTTACAGCTCCTATCTGACACTATCCTTCAGAATCTTATCGATTACTTGAATGCCAATCAGGGGGGGTTATTCACTTACAACGACGACGACCAAAGCAACATTCATCTCGAACTGGCTTCAACATTCGCTTTTAACAGGAAAAAATTCAAGCAAAAAAGTGTTATGTTGGGCGAAGGGCTGGTTGGAAACTGTGCCATTGAAAAACAAACCATACATCTGCGCGAAATACCGCAAAACTATATTGAGATTACTTCAGGACTTGGTGATGCGAACCCTAAAAGCCTTGTGGTTGTCCCTCTTAAACTCGAGGATAGAATTTTTGGGGTTATTGAAATTGCCTCCTTCAATCATTTTCAAGAATATGAAATAAAATTTATTGAAATGGTTGGAGAAAGCATTGCATCTACCCTATCGGCCGTTCGCAATAACATCCGAACCAATTACCTGCTTGAACAGTCGCAACAACAACGTGAAGAAATGGCAGCACAGGAAGAAGAAATGCGCCAGAACATGGAAGAAATGCTAGCGACACAGGAAGAAATGGCACGCAAAACCATTGAAGTTGACGGAATTACAACCGCCATAAACGAATCGTTAATTTTTGCCGAACTAACTGAGGATGCTCTAGTCATTAACTCAAATGTAAATTTTGTTCAAACAACCGAATTTAGCAAGATTGAACTCGAGGGCAAACCCCTAAACGAACTTCTGCACCCTCAGGATGCTAACCAATTCAAGATACTGTGGTCTGATGTAATTGAAGGCAAACCCTTTAAGGGTTCAATGCGAATGGTTACCCGAACCGGAAAGGACATTTACATTTTGGCTAGCATTTCTGCTGCCCTCGATGAGAGCGGGGCTATTTTTAAAGTATACTTTTTAGGTCAGGATATCAGCGAATCGAAGCAGTTGGAAGCAACCGCCCAAAGGCAGGCTGAGGAACTTGAACAAGCGCTACTCGAGGCGCAGGTTGAGCAAGAAATTGCCAAAGAACGAGAGGGAGAAATGACTGCCCTACTCGAAGCCCTTGACCAAATCTGCCTTGTAACCCTCATTTCAACCGACAAAACAATTTCCTATATAAACAACAAAAATGTTGAGGTACTTGGCGATAGCAGGGAAAGTATTGAAGGTCGCAACCATAGCGAACTCGACCAAATTGCCCGCGACAACCCTGAAGAGTACAACGCCATGTGGAATAACCTGCTTCAAGGTAAAATGCAGCGTCGCGAATTCACTCTCGAAGTTCAGGGGAAGAAGGTATGGATTATGGAAAACTACATACCCGTTCACGATACTGATGGAAATATAAATAAAATCATCAACATTGGCATTGACATTACCGAGTTCAAAGACTTTGAACGGGAATTAATGCAGCAAATCATAAACCTGCGCAAAGCCACTAAATAATATAAGCGAACAAATGATACGTTACGAAATAGGCATAGTTGAAACTCGCAATGTGATTAAAGCAGTACTCGATACGTATGGTTACGATTTTCGCAACTATGCTCTTACCTCGTTTAAAAGAAGGTTGGAGGGAATAATTACCGGGAATGGATTCCGCGATGCCGAGGGTCTTATATATCGCATACAAAATAGCAAGGAATACTTCGATATTTTTTTGCAAGAGCTCACACCTGAAACTACCGAGATGTTTCGCGATCCTTCGCATTGGCGTGCTCTTCGCGATGAAGTAATACCTGAGTTGAAACGCAGCACATCCAAGCCCAAAATATGGGTGGCCAATTACGATTCGGGCGAGGAACTTTACTCTCTTGCCATACTGCTTAAAGAAACCGGGCTACTCGAGAATGTTCAAATTTTCTCAACCGTAATAAGCAACACGGTAATGACAAAGATACAACAAGGAAAAATTGATTCCCGACAAATTGAGGTAAACGAAGCGAACTATGCTCGTATTGGTGTGGGCCATAGCTATAGTCGCTATTTTAGCCAAACAGCTACAGGAATTTTTTTCGATGTTAAACTTATAGAAAATGTTTCGTTTGTTCGTCTTAACACCCTTTACGAGGGGGCCCCTGGCGGGGTGAGGCTGGCCCTTTTCAGAAATCAGCTCATATACTTCAATCAAACCCATCAGGACAAAGTAATAAATACCATTTCAGAAAGTTTAGTACCAGGAGGTTACCTAGCCCTTGGCGCTAAGGAATCTTTGGAGAATACGAACATAAACCATAAATTTACCGTTGTAAATGAGGCTGAGAAAATTTACAGAAAAAAGACAGGCTAGAAATGTATAAAGCTGTAATAATAGGGGGCTCTGCTGGTAGTTTTCAGGTAATCACTAAAATCCTTAGTTCGTTACCTGTAAATTTTCATTTACCCGTACTCCTTAGTTTGCATAGGCTAAAGCACATCCGAAGCGGTTTTGTTGAAGCACTCTCCATTAAATCATCCATCCCAATTATTGAGCCTTACGACAAGGACCAAATAAAGCCCGGCAAAGCGTACCTCGCCCCCGCCAACTACCACATGTACATTGAACTGGGAAATAAAATAGCTTTATCAACCGAAGAGCCCGTAAACCACTCCCGTCCATCAATCGACCTTTCGTTCATTACTGCTGCCCAAGTATACCGAGAGAAGCTGATTGGCATTATTCTTTCGGGAGCGAATAAGGATGGCGCATACGGACTAAAAAAAATTAAGGATCATGGGGGCATTGCCATTGTGCAAGACCCCGAAGAGTGCCAAGTTAAAACCATGACCGAATCGTCGTTACGCATGGCAAGCGTCGATCATATTTATAAAACCAATGAAATTATTCGCTTTTTACAGAACCTAAAACCTTAAGGTGGTGTCCATGGGAAAAAACATTTTCAACAACCTTTCTTTTAATGCTTTACTGCTTGTATTGCTTATACTAAGCGTTAGTGGCACTTTTTTTACCATGCTCAAACCCAATGGGGCAAATAGTGCTTTCTTTTTTGCCATAATTCTTATGTCAATTTCCATTTGCTTGGGTTTTGCCCTGTTTTTGGCTAGTTATAACTCGCATAAACAGAATAGTTCGCTTAATGAACAGATTTCAACTTTAAAAAAGCATATTGAACAGAGTAAGAACGGTAAAAACAGAAAGCAAGAAGTTGAAGAAAAAAAACAAACAACTGTTAACCCTACTAATGCGGCTCAAGAACTTATTCCTACCGAAGATTTTAAAAGCACAGAACTATTCCTTGAGCATTTACTTCAGAACACAGCCAAAAAAATGGAAATTGCACAGGCTGTAGTATTTTTAAAAGATATTAATAGTGAGTCCTTCTCGTTCGCTGCTGGGTATGCTTATTACACCGAATCGGCCCCTCCCGCTTTCATCGAAGGGGAAACACTGCCCGGGCAAGTGGCTAAAAACAAAGAGGCCCTGATAATTGACACTGTTCCCGAAGGGTATATAACTGTAATATCGGGGCTGGGAAGCAGCAATCCAAAGCAATTGCTCATAGTGCCAATTATAAACGAAGCAAATAATTGTGTAGGAATTATTGAACTGGCAACTTTTAAGCCGTTTACAAGCCTCCATCTTGAGGTAATAACTGCGCTTGGAACATTAATAAGTGAAAAATTGAGTTCTCTGAACAATATTTCTCAGGAATAAACATATGGTCACACACAACAAAACATCGCCCGATAGTTTATCGAAGGCTCTTACTCAAAGGGTTTTCATTGCTATGGCTTTTGGCCTTTTTGTACTTTCTGTTTCGTGGGCCATTGCATTAGTGCAGCTCAATATATCATTTAGCCTTTCCGGTATATCTCAAATCCACAAATCGATGCCAGTAATGTGGATTTTAGACCTACTACCATTAATTTTTGGCTATTCCACCTGGTTAAACGCACGAAAACAGCAGCAAAAGGTTCAATTCTTAGAAGAGGAGATTAAGCAAAGAGACGAAAACACCAGCAAAAACGCTCTTTTTGCCAAGCAAATAGGAGAGGGAGAATATACCGTTCGTTTTCAAATAACCGACGAAGACGATGTACTTGGCAAATCGCTACTTGTAATGCGCGACAACCTTTTGAGAAATTACCAAAAGGAATCGGAGGAGAGCTGGATTTCGAAAGGGAAGGATGAGGTTTCTCACATTTTAAGGCTTCACAATAACATCGATGAACTTTCCTACGAAGTTTTGGTGAAGCTAATTAAGTATATAAACATAATTCAGGGTACACTATACATTTACGATGAGGAGAAGAAACTGCTTCGTAATTTGGCAACCTATGCTTATAATAGGAAGAAATTCGTTTCCCAGGAGTTTCGAGTTGGACAGGGGTTAATTGGGCAATGTGCATATGAACGGGACATAATATATCGAACCGAAATCCCTACCGACTATGTAACAATAACTTCAGGCATTCTGGGCGACAAAAAACCACAAAGCCTGCTTCTGATTCCTCTCATTACCGACGAAAAGTTGGAAGGTGTAATAGAATTTGCTTCGCTTGATGAATCGATTCCCGAACTCACCATACGTTTCCTCCAGGAAACAGGAGAGATAATAGCTCGCACTATTTTCAACCTTCGAATCAACCAAAAAACCGAGAGGCTGCTGCTTGAAGCGCAGCAAATGACCCAGGAACTGAAGGAGAACGAGGAAGAACTTAGGCAGAATGCCGAAGAGATGCGGGCGACACATGAAGAACTTGAAAAATCGAACGCCAAGCTCGAATTAAAAATACAGGAAGTTGAAAATGCTCAAAAACGGCTTCATTCTCTACTCGAGAATGCCTCCGAGATCATTTCCATTTACAGTAGCAGTTTCAAACTAATTTACATCAGCCCCTCGGTTATTAAAATATTGGGATATACTCCACAGGAAATGATGAGCGGTAAAGACATTGACCGCCTCACACGTAAGGGAGAACAGGAACTGAACGATATGTTCAAAAAACTCCTCGATGCCCCACGAATCCCCATAACCATAGAGTACACCTTTATGAAAAGGGATGGCGAGAAGCTATTCCTTGAGGTGACGGGAAGAAATTTACTCGACGACCCTGCAATAAATGGAGTAATATTGAATTCGCGCGACATTACAGAGCGTAAAAGGGCCGAGAAGGAGGAGCGCATGCGAAGTAAAATGCAATCGCTCTCAGAAAACTCGCTCGATATGATTATCCGACTCAATACAGCTGGACAGTTTTTCTACGCCAACCCAATGATTGAGACCTATTTAGGAATTTCACCCAAGGACCTTATTAATCAGACCCTCAGCACAGTTGAAATAAACGAGTCCATATCCACCTTTTTTAAAGAAGCCATAAAAGGGATTAAGACCCATAAGGAAAAGGTTGAAACAGATATATACTTTAATGCCATATGTGGCAATGTAACCATGCACATTGTGGCTATTCCAGAATTCAACGAAAATGAGCTGGAAACCATTCTCTTCGTTGGGCACGACATTACTGAAGCCAAACGAATACAACTTGAGATTCAAGATAAAAACCGAAAGATTACCGAAAGCATTAATTATGCACAACGAATTCAAACATCGATACTTCCCAATAATCGAATTATTCGACAATACTTACCCAAGTCGTTCATTTACTACAAGCCCCGCGATGTGGTAAGCGGCGATTTTCCATGGTTCTTTGTAAAAGACGAATCCGTTTATATAGCAGCCGTGGACTGTACTGGGCACGGGGTGCCCGGTGCGCTGCTTTCGTTCATTGGGTATTTCATTCTCAACAATGTAGTTGACCACGACAACTCCTATACTGCTGGTAAAGTTTTGGACTTACTTCACTTTGGCGTAAGAAAAACGCTGAAGCAAGACAGACCCGACGCTGATGCTCGCGATGGAATGGATATTGCATTGTGCAAAATAAACCCCAAACGAAAGGAGCTCCATTACGCTGGAGCCCATCGACCACTTTACCTTCTTCGCAATGGGGAACTAAGCGAGTTTAAAGGGAACCGCAAAGCTATTGGAGGCATTCCCAATCCGAAAAAAGATGAGGACGATTTCACAAACTACATAATTAACATTCAGCAAAACGACAAAGTCTTCTTCTTTTCCGACGGGATGCCCGACCAAGTGGGTGGACCCGAAAAGAAAAAGTACGGACCCGCACGTATTCGCGAAATCATTTTAGCCAATCCAAATTATACTATGCCACAGTATAATGATATATTTGCAAAAGATTTTGAAGAGTATATGGGTGATAACAAGCAGGTTGACGATGTATTAATAATTGGCATCGAATTTTAATTGTATTGTATAATAAGGTAAAATTCCTAACTTTACGGGCTATGGACAAAAAAAATGTAAAAGGGTTTCTCGAGTTCGTTTACGACTTCTACAAGTCGATGAAAGCGCATGAAATTACGCTGGTTTACGAAGGAGAAATTACCCACCAAATCACAAAGGCCTTTACATCCCTCACCGAATCCAATATGGCCAAGGAGGAGGAATCCAACACTGTGCAAAAAAAGGTATTCCATGTTATGGTTGAGTGCCTTCAAAACATTAGCAAACATGCCGACAGCTTTGGTTCCGACGATTTCCTTTTTGCCGGACGTGGAATATTTATGGTAAGCAAGGGAGAGGTTGAATACCACGTTACTACGGGAAATGTTATTGAGAACCTGAAGATAGATGAGCTCACTAAAATTCTCGACAATATCAACGCACTTGATAAGGAGGGCTTAAAACAGCTATACAAAACTCAAATGCGCGAAGGTCGCTTGTCCGAAAAAGGCGGTGCTGGGTTAGGGTTTATCGACATTGCTCGTAAAACTGGGCGAAAACTCGAGTACCACTTTCTGCCCATTGATGAGGATACACATTTCTTCATCTTAACCTCAACCATATCTAGAAACGAGTAAAATTAAGAGTTATGGAAACCATAAAGATTCTTGGTACCGACGATACCCCTACCGTTATAATGGATGCTGATAACGAAATCTTTGAGATTTCAGGACGCTCTCTTCCAGAAGACGTTACAGCTTTTTACGACCCAATTCTCAATTGGCTCGAGGAGTATGCTGCTAGCCCCAAAGCTAAAACCATATTCACATTCAAATTGGTTTACTTCAACACTGCAAGCTCCAAACTCTTGCTCGATATTCTGATGAAGCTAGAGCAGATGCACGAAGATGGTAAGGAGGTTCTGGTTCGCTGGTTTTACCCCGAAGACGATGAGGATATGCAAGAGGCTGGCGAAGAGTATGCCGACATTGTGGATGTTCCCTTTGAGCAAGTAGGCTATACCCTAAGCTAACTATTTTAACCTCGTTAAAACAACCCGATAGGCTATGAGTGAGGAAATTCTCAAAGCTCTAATGCAATTATTTGCCATAATTGCTAAGCAAGACGAAGGCGTTGAGTCCAACGAGCGAGAATACGTCCTTACTTTCTTACGCCAACAATTGAACGACGAGGCCGTTGAAGAATATATTGCACTTTTTGATGAGCACGCAGGCCTCCTCGACGAGAAGGATGATCCCACTGACGATGGTCAACCCAAAAAAGTGAAACTCACCTCGGTTAAGGATTCGGTTAAAATTTTAGGCATTTGCAAAAAAATCAATAAAACCCTTACCCAAAAGCAAAAAGTGGTAGTACTGGTTCGCCTTTTTGAACTGGTTAATGCCGAC
The DNA here is from genome assembly GCA_964479665.1 of uncultured Rikenellaceae bacterium. GTDB lineage: Bacteria > Bacteroidota > Bacteroidia > Bacteroidales > Tenuifilaceae > UBA2287. The sequence goes on from CAYZNN010000038.1 coordinate 20,946, forward strand.
AGAAAATTTACTGAGCAACGCATGGCCATTATTAACACTGTGGCCGAAGTTTTTAAACTTACCAAAGAGGAATTTACCGACATTGAAAAATTTGTAGTAGAAGAGGATTCAAAAAGTCTCGATTACAGCAGTATACTGGCCATTCACGATAAGCCCGAACGTGGAGAACAGTGTAAACACATTCATACAGAAGCCTTAAATGGCTACCTTTTTATACTCCAAATTAAAAGCGTCGACCTTTATTTCCTTCGCTACAACGGGAATGAAGAGTTATACCTGAATGGATTGCCTATCAATAATAAGCGTATATACCTATACGCTAGCGGTAGTTCAATTAAACTACCAAAAGGCAAACCCGTATACTACACCGATGTGGTTTCACATTACCTAGCCGACTCCACATCTACTCGTATTTCATACAATGTAGACAAGGTTGGTTACCAATTCAAAACCGGCGGCATTGGCCTGCGCAACATTTCGTTTAAGGAAGAGCATGGTAAACTAATTGGCATAATGGGTGCCAGCGGTGCGGGTAAAACAACTCTGCTCAACGTACTGGCTGGAATTGAAAAGCCTACCCAAGGACGGGTTCTTATTAATGGAATCGACCTCCATAATGAAAGGGAAAACATTGAGGGGGTTATAGGGGTAATTCCACAAGACGATTTGCTCATTGAGGAACTTACTGTATTCCAAAACCTATACTACAATGCCAAACTCTGTTTTAAAGATAAGAACGAAGAGGAGTTAACCGAACTGGTTAATAAAACCCTTTCCAATCTTGGCCTATTTGAAAGGAAGGATTTGAAAGTAGGCTCCCCATTAAATAAAATGATTTCGGGAGGCCAGCGGAAGCGACTAAATATAGCATTGGAACTTATTCGCGAACCATCCATTCTGTTTGTTGACGAGCCTACCTCTGGGCTTTCATCGCGCGATTCGGAAAACGTGATGGACCTCCTACGCGAGTTAACACTTAAGGGTAAACTCATTTTTGTTGTAATACACCAGCCCTCTTCGGATATATATAAGATGTTCGACAATATGATGATATTGGACACGGGCGGGTATATGATTTACTATGGCAACCCCGTTGAAGCAGTAATGTACTTCAAGCGGATTGACATGCAAATTAACAGCGATGTTGGCGAATGTCCCACTTGTGGAAATGTGAATCCCGAATTAATTTTCAACATAATTGAAGCAAAGGTGGTCGACGAATTTGGTCGATATACCCCTACCCGTAAGGTATCGCCAATTAAATGGGAAGAGCACTTTAGGGAAAACATTAAAATTAAGGAGCTGCCCGACGAAACCCTTGCACCTCCCAAGTCGCTTAATATTCCCTCGCGCATTAAGCAGTTGGCTATTTATACAACTCGCGATTTTCTATCCAAAATAAGCAATACGCAATATATTGTTCTCAACCTCCTCGAAACTCCGGTACTTGCCTTCATCCTGGCATTCGTGGTACGATATATTGCCGACCCCAACTCGAATGTTTACATATTCAGAGAGAACGAAAATATTCCCATTTACATTTTTATGGCCCTAATTGTAGCCCTCTTTATTGGGCTTACAGTAAGCGCCGAAGAAATTTTCCGCGATCGGAAAATTCTTAAACGAGAAGCATTCCTTAACTTAAGCCGTTCATCATACCTTTTTAGCAAACTTTTCATTCTCATTGGCCTTTCGGCCTTACAAACCATTACGTTCATACTCATAGCCAATTCAATCCTCGAAATACGAGGCATGTATTTCGAATATTGGCTGGTTCTTTTTTCAACAGCCGTGTTTGCCAATCTTTTAGGGCTTAACATTTCGGCTACCTTTAACTCTGCGGTAACAATATATATTGTTATTCCCCTTTTAATGATTCCAATGATGGTGCTTTCAGGGGCCATGTTCAGTTTCGACAAACTGAATCGCGCCGTTGGAAGTTTCAATCGTGTACCTTTAGTAGCCGAGTTCATGGTAACTAAATGGGGTTACGAAGGGCTTATTGTGCATCAGTTTAAGGACAATGCCTTCCATAGGCATTTTTATGATATTGAAAAGGTTGAGCGAAACGCTAGCTTTAAAACAATACACTACATCCCTGAATTAGAAAAAAGGCTTAATGCAACCATAGGTTACCTGGAATCATTTGAAGAACCGGCAGTTAGGGCGAAGGTTAGCGATAATCTGGCTGTTCTGAAAAGGGCACTCTTCAACGAGTCGAATTTTATGGCTCCTGCTATTCCTTACAAGTATCTACAGAACCTAACCATCGATAAGTTTGACGAGGAAGCAGCTTACGCCACGGTTGACTACCTTGAAGAACTAAAAAAACACTACGATAAAATATACCAATCGACAAATCAGAAACGCGACAAAATCATTAACCATTTGGTTAGTACCAATGCCCAACTTTACGAGGCCCGCAGAAGAGCCTTTCATAACGAGAGCATATCTGATTTGGCAACCAAAGCCTTCGAACGAAATAAAATTCTACAGTACCGCGACGAGCTGGTTCAGCAAACCGACCCTATATATAGGGATCCTTTGCCAAGACATAGCCTCGATTTCCGCTCCCATTTTCTGGCTCCCCGAAAACATTTTCTGGGAATATATTTCGATACTTTTTGGTTCAATATTTGTTTTATTTGGTTCATGACCCTAGTTCTTTACGTCACACTTTACTATGAAACATTGAAATGGGTTCTTGAACTTTTTACAAAAATTAAACCGCCTCGATTTCGTAAGTAAA
>CAYZNN010000039.1:0-20276 GCA_964479665.1 uncultured Rikenellaceae bacterium
AAAACATCTCAGTGATCCGGACAGGATTCGAACCTGTGACCCACAGCTTAGAAGGCTGTTGCTCTGTCCAACTGAGCTACCGGACCATTTATTTTAGGTTTGCAAAAATATAAAAAACATTCCAACAATAAAATTTTTTTCTAAACTTGAAACTCTCATTGAACAATCCTTTTTGCTTGCTATATTGCAAATTGTATTTTAAACACGTTATACTAATTGGTTTCTAATTCGTTTTTGGTTCGAAACTTTTTGTTTTTAAATGGGTTATTATAACTAAAAATCTAAATATGAGAAAATTAGTTTTTTCCTTGTTTGCAATTCCATTATTTGCAACTTTTTCAAATTTTAATTCTTGGGGCTGTACCAGCTACCTGGTTTCAAAAGGAGCTTCGGTTGATGGAGCAACTTTAATTTCGTACGCCGGCGATTCGCACGTGCGGTACGGCCAGCTATACTTTAGGCCCCGAAATACCTGGCCTGCAGGTTCAATGCAAACCATTTACAATCGCAGCTCGAATAAACCTCTTGGACAAATTCCCTATCCCAACGAAACGTATCAGGTTGTTGGGTTTATGAACGAATATCAGGTTTCCATTGGCGAGAGCACTTTTGGCGGGCGAGAGGAACTTTCGGATAGCACAGGGTTTATCGACTGGGGCAGTATAATGTTTTTGGGGTTACAGCGCGGAAAAACGGCTCGCGAAGCCATTAAGGTTATGGTGGAACTTGCCAATGAGTATGGATACTTCAGTTCGGGTCAGTCGTATTCTGTAGCCGATCCTAACGAAGTATGGATTCTCGAAATAATTGGGAAAGGGATCGATATGAAGACCGATCGTAAAACCAAAAAAACCTACAATGCCAATAAGGGAATTGTTTTCGTTGCCATTCGTATTCCCGATGGCTATATTAGCGCTCACGCTAACCATTCGCGTATTACCAATTTCCCTATGGAGGATGGTGTGAGGTCGATTAGTTCGAAAAATTTAAACAATATTTTTAGTCCCCAAGTGGAGGTTGTTTACTCGCACGATGTTATCGATTTTGCCCGTAAAATGAAGTATTTCAATGGAGCCGATCAGGATTTCAGTTTTTCTGATGCCTATGCACCGCTCGATTTTGGCGCTGCGCGCTTCTGCGACCTAAGGGTTTGGGCTATGTTTAACCATGCTTGCGATGGCATGGATCAGTACTGGGATTATGCTACTGGTAAAACCAAGGGCCCCCGTATGCCCCTATACGTAAAGCCAAACCGTAAACTTTCGCCCCGCGATTTAATGGAGTTCAAAGGCGACCACCTGCAGGGTACTGAACTCGATATGAGTAAGGATATTGGTGCCGGTCCGCATGGATTACCTTATCGTTGGCGACCAATGACTTGGGAGCACGACAGTAAAAAGTACTTTCACGAGCGTACAACCGCTACCCAGCAAACTGCTTTTTCGTGGGTTGCTCAAATGCGCAGCTGGTTGCCCAATCCAATTGGTGGTATTTTTTGGTACGGATTAGACGATGCTAACCTAAGCGTTCACGTTCCGTTTTACGCAGGCATTACCAGTGTACCATTTACCCATTCAGAGCAGAATGGCGATATACTAACGTATTCTGAAACTTCAGCCTTTTGGACCTTTCAGCGTGTGTCGCACATGGCGTACCTGTTTTACGACCGGGTAATTGTCGATTTGCGCAAAAAGCAAAGTGAGTACAGAACCAAATACGAAAGTTATGTTGAAGCAGTTGATGCTGGAGCTCTTAAATTGTACGAAAAGGATCCGCAATTGGCAAAGCAGTTCCTTACTGAGTTCTCACAGAATACAGCAACCAATTTGGTTAACGAGTGGCGAAACTTTGGCAACTTCCTTCTGGTTAAGTACCTCGACGGTAACGTGAAGCAGGAGCAGAATGGAGAGTTTCTTCGAAATTCATGGGACTTCCCTCGTAGTCCGAAACATCCCAATTACCCCGATGAATGGAAACAGAATTTGATTGAAAAAACGGGCGATAAGTTCCTTCAACCGAAATAGCAAGGTTTTTAATACCCCGGGTTCCCTCGAATTCGGGGTTTTTTTAAACATTTAAAAACGTATTGCGCTATAAGGGTATAGCACCTTTAACAACTATATTTAAAACACACTAATAATTTCGATTATGATACTATTTAAAAACGCCGAAGTATATTCGCCAAACCACCTTGGAACAAAGGACGTATTGGTAGCCGGAAAAACAATAGTTGCCATTGAGAACTCGATTGAAATTCCCAAAGAACTGAATTGCGAGGTTATTGAAGCCAGTGGCTTAAAACTGGTTCCAGGCCTTATCGATGCGCATGTTCACATTGCTGGTGCCGGTGGCGAGGGTGGTCCTTCTACTCGTACCCCCGAACTTCAGTTGAGTATGCTAATCGATGGTGGTGTAACAACTGTTATTGGCTGTTTGGGAACCGATGGCATGACTCGAACCGTTGAGAGCGTTTTAATGAAAGCCAAAGCATTACGACACGAAGGGGTTTCGTCCTGGATTTATACTGGCTCGTATCAGGTACCAACTCCCACAATTACTGGCGATGTGGGCAAGGACATAGCTATTATTGATGAAATTATAGGTGTTGGCGAGGTGGCCATTTCCGACCATCGGTCGTCTTGTCCCACCACCAACGAGCTAATCCGAATTACCGAACATGCAAGGGTAGGGGGAATGCTTGGAGGAAAGGCTGGTATTGTTAACATTCATATGGGCGATGCCCAAAATCCTTTTCAGCCCATTTACGATGCGGTTGCTCAAAGCGAGTTGAATTATAAGCAGTTTTTTCCAACCCATATTAATCGAAACGACTATATTTTTGAAGATGCCAAGGAGTACGGCAAAAATGGGTGGATTGACATAACCACAAGCTCCTATCCGTATTTTCCACAATACGAAGTAAAGCCATCGCGAGCCCTGAAATTACTGCTCGAAGCGGGAGTTCCCATTGAGCATATAACATTTACCTCTGATGCCTGTGGCTCACTTCCCGATTTCGATCCGGTTACCGGAGAACTTCGGCAACTCGAAATGGGTATGCCTAGCGCAAACCTTCGCGAGTTGGTTGATGCTGTGATGGATGAAAATATTCCACTCGAAACAGCAATAAAAGTATTAACATCGAATCCAACTGATATACTAAAACTGAAACAAAAAGGTAGAATTGAAGTAGGTAAGGATGCGGACATTCTTCTTCTCGATGATAAAATGAAAATTAGGCATATGCTAGCACTTGGCCAGTTTATGAAACGCGAGTACGTTGCTACCCGAAAAGGCTCATACGAAGGAAGGGGTTGAGGGACGAATTGGGTTTGTTGAGTTATTAGGTTATTTGGTTATTAGGTTATTGGGTTCACTTCGACAGACTCAGTGTAAAATTGTGTAATTGAGTTATTGGAGTCGGAAGTTGGAAGTTTGAAGACGGAAGAAATGCGCATACAACAAACAACTATCAAACTATCAACGAACAACCGCACTGACAACTGACCCTTCGATAAACTCAGGGCAACGGAGCCTCAATGCAAGCAACTGAGAACTGACAACCCCTGCCTGACTGCGTGACGCAGGCAGGGACAACTGACCATTCCCCTTAACCCTCTTTAGCTATTCCTGCAGTTAAGCTATTTTTTTAGTATCTTGTCATATGAGAAGTTTCTAATTACTAACTAAATACTTACCCAATGAAGAAAACCCTATTTTCAATGGCCATTGTGCTGGGAACTCTATTGCTATTTGAAGCAGCTACAGCACAGGAGGCACGTCTAATGCGTTTTCCAACGGTTAGCAGTAACCAGGTGGTGTTTACCTACGCTGGCGACCTTTACTCGGTACCACTTGCAGGCGGAATGGCACGGAAGCTAACTTCGCATGTTGGTTTCGAAACGTTCCCGAAATTTTCGCCCGATGGTAAAACCATTGCATTTACAGGTCAGTACGATGGCAATACCGAAGTTTTTGCCATACCCGCCGAAGGTGGAATGCCACGCAGGCTAACCCATACAGCAACCCTTAATCGCGACGATGTGTCCGATCGAATGGGGCCAAATAACATTGTTATGGCTTGGACCCCCGATGGGAATAGTATTGTGTACCGTTCGCGCAAGCAAACGTTCAACGATTTTGTTGGCCATCTTTTCAGCGTATCGCTAAAGGGAGGCTTGTCGGAGGAGTTACCATTGTCAACCGGAGGTTTCTGTTCATACTCGCCCGATGGCAAGCAACTGGCTTTCAACCGTGTTTTCCGCGAATTTCGCACTTGGAAATACTATCAGGGCGGAATGGCCGACGATATTTGGATATTCGATTTCAATACCAAGCTAACCAAGAATATAACCAGTAACGTTGCACAGGATATTTTTCCGATGTGGATTGGTGAAGAGATATTCTTCGTTTCGGATCGCGATCGTACAGCCAACCTTTTTGTTTACAATATAAAAACCGAAAAAATTGAAAAGGTTACCAATTTCACCGATTATGATGTGAAGTTTCCAAGCCACAACGGCAATTCAATAGTATTCGAAAAGGGCGGTTACCTTTTCCATTTCGATGCTAAGAGCCGAATGGTTGCTCAAATTCCGGTTACTATTACCGACGATTTTGGCTACTCTCGTTCCGAGTTGGTGGACGCTGCGAAACGGATTTTTTCTGCTCAAATTGCACCCGATGGTGCAAGAGCACTGTTCTCGGCACGTGGCGACATTTTTACGGTTCCAGCAACTGCCGGTATAACCCGCAACTTAACCCAAACCTCAGAGGCTCACGAACGTGCCGCAGCATGGTCGCCCGATGGAAGGTACATTGCTTACCTTTCAGACATTAGCGGTGAGTACGAAATTTATATTCAGGCACAGGACGGGTCGGCACCTGCCGAGCGGATAACTTCGGGTTCGCAGAACTACATTTTTGGCCTTTCGTGGTCGCCCGATAGCAAAAAGATTCTTTTCGCCAATCGCAAAAGCGACCTAATGTATGTTGATATTGCAACCAAAAAGGTAACTCAAGTCGATAACGGAAAGTATGGTAATATTTTCTCTACCGCATGGTCGCCCGATAGCAAGTGGATTGCCTACTCAAATGCCGATGAGAACCGCTTTTCGGTTATCTATCTTTTCAACCTAGCAAACGGTACTAAAACAGCTGTAACCGACAACTGGTACTCATCGTCGCAGGTTACATTCTCAACCGATGGGAAATATCTACTTTTCGTTTCCGATCGCGATTTCAACCCAATTTACAGCCGTACCGAGTGGAACCATGCTTACAGCGCCATGAGCCGTATTTATATGGTTATGCTTTCGAAGGATACTCCATCGCCCTTTGCACCCGAAAATAATGAGGTGAAAATAGAAACTCCTGCTCCAACCGAAAAACCAGCCGACAAAGGTAAAAAAGCCGACGAAAAGAAGCCCGAAGCTCCAAAGGTAGTCGATGTGAAAATCGATTTAGCTGGAATTCAGTCGCGTATAATTTCGTTGCCCGTTGATGTGGCAAACTATTGGAACGTTTCGTGTGTCGACGATAAGGTTTACTTTGTTCAAGCTACCGAAGGTAGAAGAAGTGGCGATGCATTGAAAATGTACGATTTAAAAAAGAAGAGCGAAACCGAATTGGGCGAGAGGTTAGGGTATACCCTTTCGGCCAATGGAAAAAAGATGCTGGTTATGCGTGGAAGTACCTATGCAATAATCGATTTGCCTTCTGCAAAAATTAATATGGATAAAACCATCGACCTTTCGAATATGAAGGTTTGGGTTGATTATCGTAAAGAGTGGAAACAGATTTACGACGAAAGCTGGCGCCAAATGCGCGACTTCTTCTACGTTGAAAATATGCACGGGGTCGATTGGAAAGCCATGCATAAAAAGTACGAAGTGCTTTTACCTTACGTAAACCATAGAGCGGATTTAACCTATATTATTGGCGAACTTATTGGCGAGTTGAATGTTGGCCATGCCTACGTAAACAGTGGGGATATGCCAAAACCATCGAGAACGCCCATGGGCCTTTTGGGTGCCAAGTTTAGTCGTCATGCTACGGGCTACTTTAAAATTGAGCAGATACTTGAGGGTGCATCGTGGAGTAGCACGCTTCGTTCGCCACTTCTCGATGTTGGTGTAAATGTGAATAAAGGCGATTTTATAATTGCAGTTGATGGTAAGCAGTTGAACCAGTTCGACGATATTTACCAAGCCCTTATTGGCAAAGCCAATGTAACAGTTGAACTGTTGGTAAACTCCAGGCCCGAAGCAGCAGGTGCACGTAAGGTGCTTGTTACACCTATACCCGATGAGGCTCCTTTGTACTACTACACTTGGGTTCAGGGAAATATTCGTAAAGTTAGCGAAGCAACCAATGGCGAAGTTGGCTATATTCATGTTCCCGATATGGGAGTAGATGGGCTAAATGAGTTTGTTAAGCATTTTTATCCGCAGTTAACCAAAAAAGCCCTCATCATCGACGATAGGGGCAATGGCGGAGGAAACGTATCGCCCATGCTACTCGAGCGTTTGAGTCGTGTTCCCTACCGTGCTACAGCACGTCGTGGGTTCGATTCGCCAAACCCAATTCCTGCACAAACGCATATGGGTCCAAAAGTACTGCTAATCGACCGCTATTCGGCATCCGATGGCGACCTATTCCCCTATGGCTTCCGCCAGTTGGGATTGGGAACCATTATTGGAACCCGCTCGTGGGGTGGAGTTGTTGGTATTAGCGGTTCGCTTCCGTTTGTCGATGGTGGCGATCTTCGCAAACCCGAGTTTGCCAGCTACAGTTCCGAAAAAAGCGAGTGGATAATTGAGGGCTATGGTGTAGACCCCGATATTCATCTGGATAACGACCCCTATAGGGAGTACATGGGAATCGACGAGCAGCTGAACAAAGCCATTGAACTTATTAAGGAGCAAATGAAGAGCCGTAAGGATTTACCTGCAATTCCTGTAGCGCCCGATAAGTCGAAATAGTTTACAGATTTTAATGAGAGCAACCAATCATAAAACTTGGTTGCTCTCATTTATTCAATTTCGAAATTTGAATTAAAAAAAATGGAGAATATTTGTTGGTATAAAAAGTTTGACTATTTTTGCACCGCAATTGTCAGCATACAAGAGCTCTGGTTCGGTAGTTCAGTTGGTTAGAATGCCGCCCTGTCACGGCGGAGGTCGCGGGTTCGAGTCCCGTCCGGACCGCAAAAATCGAAAAAAGCCTCAGAGTAATCTGAGGCTTTTTTGTTGATACAAATCCTTCATTAAGTTAATGGGAAATTTATACCTTCAAACCCAACACCAATACATCGTCGGTTTGGTCAACGTTTTTACCTTTCCAACTTTCGAACATTTCGTTTATACTAATTTTTTGGTTGATGAGAGGTTTACTGGAAATTTGGGTTAAAAATTCAACAAAATTTTTACGCATATACTTTTTCCCCGACACTTCGCCTAGTTGATCGGTAATTCCATCGGTAAAAAGGTAAATTATATCATCTTTTATGAGTGTTACTTCTGTTGTACTAAAGGGTTTTTCTTTCATCGACAAACCAATTGGCATTTTGTCAGCCGGATGCTCTTCCATTACCCCATTTCTACATACCCAAAGCGAGAGTTTTGCACCGCTGTACATCAATTTCATTGATTTGGGATTATAAATGCAGAATGCAATTTCAATACCCTCTTTTCTAATATCGGGCGATAATGAATGTCCTAATGTCGATTTTACTGCAGTCCTTAACTCTTCAAGCACTTTCGATGGTGTTATCTCGCTATTTAGTCCAACAATTTCGTTTAAATATGAAATTCCCATTATACTTAGCAATGAGCCTGGAACTCCATGACCAGTACAATCCGCTACCGCAAAAACAGCTCTTTCATCTTTTTCTTTTAACCAATAAAAATCGCCGCTAACAACATTTTTAGGCTTGTAGTAAACAAAGAAATCCGAAAAACAACTTTCAAAAGATTTTTTTGAAGGCAGCATTGCCGATTGAATTACACTTGCATAAACAATACTATCGGTTATTTTTTGGTGGCTTATTTCAATTTGTTTCTTTTGGTTTTGAATTGCGGTATTTGCTTGACCCAAGTTTTCAGCTTGGGTTTGAATTTCCTCTTTTTGTTGCTGAAGTTCTGTATTAAGTAAAATGAGTGCTTTGTTTGTTTCTCGAGTTTTCTTTCTGCTGTAAAAAATGCTAATGGCTAATGTGAACACTAGAATTATGAAAAGAAAAGAGCCATAAAGGGTGTTTCGTTGTCGTCTATTTTGCTCGGTAAGCAATTGGTTCTCTTTTTCTTTTCTTTCTGTGTCAAACTTGGTTTGTACTTCAATAATTTGAGATGTTTTTTCGCTATTTAACAGAGTATCTTTTATACTCAAAAGTTTCCTATGAGTTTCGAGTGCACTTTTATAATCGCCTAAAGAGTCGTAGAGGTTTGATTGTGTTTCTAAAGCGTATGCAAGTTGTTGGTAGGCCCTAATTTTATAACAAATTTCAATAGTCTTGTTTATATATAATTGTGCCGAATCGGTAACTCCTTGCTTTCTGTAGCATTCTGCTAATCTTAAATAGCTATCGGAAAGAGTACTACTATCCTTAAGCGATTCTGATATCTCAATTGCTTTTTGAGCATTTATTTTAGCTTCATCGAATTTTTCCATTGTAATTAAAAGACTTGAAATAGAAATATACGAAATGGCAATTCCTCGTTTATTCCCCTTTCTTATTTCAAGTTCCAATCCTTTTTTTTGGTAATCAAGAGCTTTATCTAACTGATTAGTTTCCTGATAAATTAAACCAAGGTTTCCAAGGCAGCCAGCTATACCAATTTCATTATCATTTTTCTTATATATTTTTAAAGCATTTTCAAAGTACTCAATTGCTTTTGGAAAGTTATTTAGAAAATAGTAAACATTTCCAATTCCTCCAAAGCATCTTGCTACACCCGATTCGTCACCAATTTTCTGATAAATACTGGTTGCTTTTACCATTAAATTCATCGATTCCTGGTAATTTCCTTCAAACGACTCAGAAATAGCTTTATAGTAAAGGGCATTGCCTTCTAAATATTGATAGTTCAATTCTTTGGCTTCAGAAATTGCTTCGTCAAGTAGTATTTTCGACTTAGATGGGTTTACATAAACTAATTCTCCTGCATACGAAACCTTATGCATAAGTTTAATTGAGTCGTTTGGCGCGATACTAATTAAATGCTTAATTGAATCTAATACAGGTGTTTGTGCACTTGTAATTAAAGTACTTAATACTAGTAAACCCAAAATAGTATAGAATCTGAATCGAGACATATTAGAGCATTTTTAATAAAATTAAATTTAAAAAAAGAATCAATAATATTCTATTTAAAAACGCTAAAGTGCACGCTGCCATAATTTCGAACCTCGCTAAAGTTGGGTAACTTCGAAAGATCGGTTAGTTTCGAGTGTTCAACAATCAACCACCCATTTGGCTTTAAGAGATTGCGGTTAAATACTATTTCTGGAATTTTTTCGAATCCTTTCATTTCGTAGGGCGGATCGGCAAAAATAATATCGTATTGAGCATTTGTTTTTTCTAAAAACCTAAAGGCGTTCAATCGGAATGTCTTTATTTGGTTTAGATTTAACTCTGCCATTACTTTTCGTATAAATGCCAAATGAACCGCATCTAATTCAACTAGTTCAATACTATTACAACCCCTCGAAGCAAATTCGAAACTTATACTTCCGGTTCCCGAAAAAAGATCGAGAACTGAAATTTCGTTAAAATAAAAGTGGTTGTTTAAAATGTTAAATAAACTTTCCTTGGCAATATCGGTCGTGGGGCGTGCTTTGAAACTTTTGGGGGGATTGAACATTCTTCCCTTATACTCACCGCTTACTATTCGCATAGCGAAAGGTTAAATAGGGGTGTAAACTGATGGTGGTATTCGAAAAGTTGATAGGTGTACTGGTTCATGTCGATTGGTAGGCCAACTTCTACTGTTTTGAAATATCTTTCGAGTATGGCTTTCAAATCCAAGATTAATGGTTTTACACCGGTAATAAAGACTGAAGTAGAGGCAACATTACAATTGAAATTTTGACAAATATTAATGGTGTGATAAGCAATATCGTCGGTTATTGTTGATCCCAATGAGCCACAGTGGATAATATTTCGATTAGAAATTAAAATATAAATGGGCTTAACAGTTCCAAGGTGCACTACTATGGTGTTTTCGTATCTGGGTTGCTTCAATATTGCTTCAGTTGCTAAAAGGATTGGTTCATGCAACGATCTAACTTTTGTAATCGGCTGTATTTTAAGCCATTCAGATACAAGTTGGGTTGGTGTGGAAAAAACGGAAAACATACCAGAATGTGATCTGTTAAACCTAACTTCGTCCAATTCGTTTAGCGTACAGGTTAGTTCGAGCAAGTCTTTTGCTCTTGAAGGTTCAAAGTAATTGTGAGGAACTAAAGTGAAACACTGTGTGTCGTATCCTAGTTGAACTTTCCTGAACTTTTGGGATATAATCGGAAACTGGATTATTAATTCTTGAATAACCGAACGCCAGTTGGGCGAATAAGCATAAGAATTCTCAAAATCGTTTGATACCAAAGCGATATGGTAATTTCTGACAGTATCTGTAATACAAAACGAAAATCCATTCAGTGAAAACTGAATGGATAATTCGTACGATTCGGAACGGTTACTATCGAACGATTCGTCGAAAAGTTGGAGTTTTGCCATGCGGCTAAACCTTAGTTTTATTCCCAGTTACCTGCGCTATTGTTTGCAACGTTTATATCGCCAACCTGAAGGCCGGGATAACGCTCAAGCTTTTTGCGCATATCGTTTAGGTTAATGATAAGCTGCTTGTCAAGACCCTGCAATATAATGTCGTTATGCGCTTTTGCCTCAAAAACTTTAACTTTCACTTTTGAGCCAGTTTCTATTTCTCCAGCTGCCATTTCAAATTGTGCATTGCCTACAAGGGGTACGTAACGTATAGAGTCAATTGGATACCCCTTTAGCAAACTATCTCTTACACTCACCTTAATGGTTTCCCTGTAAACTAAGCCTTTGGCAACTGCCAACGAATCGTCGAGTGATCCAATTTGTTTTTCAACTTTAAATGAGTCATACTTCATAAAGTGGATAAGCGTATCGAAACTACCAGTAAACTTACCGTATTGTGATCGAAAAGCCAACTGAGCCGTGCGAATAGATTTTAATCGCTCTATGGTTTTGTCATATCGAATATTTTTTTCGCTTTCGAAGCGAATGGGGTGCATTATGCTTTCAACTACAAAATAAGCAAGTGCAACTATAACAACGAGTAGTAGAATTTGAAGAACCCTTTTCATTTCAGTTAATTTAGGTTATGTTTGCCTGCAAATTTATAAATATTATAAATATTACAACACTTAGCACAAAAATAAAGTTTTGATTAGCCAAAAATTCATTGTTAATGCGGTGGTTCAAGCAATGGAGTACGAACTTACCAACAGCCAGACTGAGGCTGTTGAAAAGTTGTCGCACTTTATTCTCAATCCCGATTTGGACCAATGCTTTATTCTGAAAGGATATGCCGGAACTGGAAAAACCACTCTGGTTGCTTCGCTTGTACGCATTCTTAGTTCCATTGGGGCAAAGGTTATCCTATTGGCTCCAACGGGTAGGGCAGCAAAAGTGCTGTCGGGTTATGCAAATTATCCTGCATATACCATACATAAATGGATTTACAGGCAGAAAAGTATGCAGGATGGGATTGGCCGATTTGCGCTGGATAGAAATTTGGCTAAGAATGCTTTTTATATTGTCGACGAGGCTTCCATGCTTAGCAATTCTGAAGAAGATAGCGCTTTTGGTTCGGGGCAATTATTGTCAGATTTGATAGAGTACGTTCGAAGTGGCGAAAACTGCAAAATGATTTTAGTTGGCGACGATGCACAATTACCGCCCGTTAATCAATTGCATAGCCCAGCCCTGAATCCTCGTGAGCTATTGTATCTGGGTTATATTGCATCCGAGTCGCAGCTGATTGACGTAGTTCGGCAAAGCGAAGAATCAGGCATTCTTTTTAATGCTATAATATTAAGAGATCATATTAAATTAGCTAGAAATATTCTTCCCAATTTTCAAACTGAGGGTTATTCTGATATTGTTCGCATTAATGGTTCTGAAGTGCCAGAAGCCATTGAGCAATGTTATAACCGTAATGGTGTTGAGGAAACGGTTGTAATCAGCTATTCAAATAAAAGAGCAAACATTTACAATAGCGGCATTAGAAATCAAATTTTGTGGCACGAGTCGGAGATAGCCAATGGCGATTTGCTAATGGTAGCCCGCAACAATTATTTTTGGAGCGAGGGAATTGTTGGATTGCCATTTATTGCCAATGGTGATATGCTTGAGTTGCTTAAGATATATGGTTTTAAGGAACTGTACGGTTTACGATTTGCCAGAGCCCAGGTTCGCATGGTCGACTACGAGCAGCAAGAATTTGATGCAACTCTGTTGCTTGATACTTTATCAATTGATGGACCATCGCTTCCAACCGACCAACAAAAGATTTTCTTCGAATCGGTTTCTGAAGATTATGCTCATATAAAAACGAAGGCTGGGAGGATGAGTAAAATCAAAATGGATCCGCATTACAATGCCCTTCAGGTTAAATTTGCATATGCTATCACTTGCCATAAAGCGCAGGGAGGGCAATGGAAAAATGTCTTCATCGACTATGGTTACCAAAAGCCTGAAAATTTAGGTTTGGACTATTTTCGGTGGCTATATACCGCATTTACCCGCGCAACTCAAAGGGTTTATCTGATAAATTTCCCCAAAGAGTTCTTTTTATAAAAAACCAACGGTGTTGTTTTTTACATATTACAAAATATAGTACTTTTAGGCTTTATAAACCCTAATTCGCTTGCTATGAAGTTGAAAATTAGGCAAAAAATTTTGCTGTATATTCTCAGTTCTTTTGTATTGCTTTACATTGGTGCTATTGGCTACGTTGTATTATCGTCGAGAAACAATTTATACAACGATGCTCACGAAAAAGCCGCTCTTGTTGCAAGTAATGCTGCAGGACAGGTGAAAAACTTTTTTGAGCGCGATTTATCTTTAACTCGAACTTTATCCAAGGCATTTCAGGTATATAAAAATTTACCTCCCGAGCAATGGCAAAAGCTTTTCATGTCGATGTATGAGCCCATTCTTGAAGCCAATCCACATGTATATTCAATTTGGGACAGTTGGGAGTACTATGGCTTTGTTCCCGGTTACACCAAGGATCATGGAAGGTTTGTTATAAGTTTGCACAAGGAGGATGGTAAAATATTAAAACAATTTGAGGAGCGAAGTTTAAATGGAGACCCTCCGCTCTACGGAGCCTTTAAGCGAAATGCCAAGGAAGATTTGTGGGAACCTTATGTGGATCAGGTTCTCACTGGAAAGCGAGAGGCAAAGCTAATGACAACCGCAGCAACACCTGTTATAGTAGGTGGGAAATTTGTTGGTCTTATTGGTCTCGATATTGTGCTTGAAGAGTTGCAAGGAATTGTTGACAAGATTCGACCAGTAAATGGAAGTTTCGCATACTTAGTATCCAATACGGGCATAATAGCCGGCCACCCCGAAAGCAAATACATTAATAAAAAAATCAGCGATGTTTACGGTACTGAAACCGAGCGCGAAAATATTATTCAGCAAATCCAGAATGCAGAGGAGTTCTCGTTTACTCATGTCGATAGCAAAGGGCAAAAGCATGTAGTGTTTTATTCGCCAATAAAACCAGGGCAAGTCATTTCTCCATGGTCGTTGGCTTTGTCAATTCCTTACAATGAAATGATGCGTGTTGCTAACCGCACCCTATACGTATCCTTAATAGTTGGTTTGTTTGGTTTAGTGCTTTTTATAATTTTAATTGTTTTTGTATCCGATACCTTAACTCAACCCATACGGAAGATTACCACTTCATTAAAGCGCCTTTCGCAGGGAGAAATTTCATCGAAACTGGTTTTGAACATCGAAACTGGCGATGAGATTGAAGAGATGGCCGATTCCCTTAATGTTTCGCTAAAGGGCTTGAATAGTAAAACTGCATTTGCATTAGATATTGGAAATGGAGTGCTCAATACAGATTTGGAGCTGCTTGGCAATCAGGATTTACTTGGAAAGTCGTTAATTGAAATGAGGAATAGCCTTAAGAAAGCCAAGGAGGAAGAGGAAAACCGTCGGGCCGACGATGAAAAGAGAACCTGGGCTAATGAGGGATTTGCCAAGTTTGCCGATATCATTCGAAAGAACAGCAATAATTTACAGACACTTTTCGACGAAATTACTTCAAACATCGTTAAGTACCTTAAAGCCAATCAGGCAGGTCTTTTTATTTTGAACGATGATGAAAAGAACGACCCACATTTCCAACTGGTATCTGCTTATGCTTGGGATCGTAAAAAATTTCTTACAAAGCGAGTAGAAATGGGCGAAGGACTTGTTGGAGCCTGTGCACTTGAAAAGGAAACCATACTGCTTACCGAAATACCTGCCGATTATGTAAATATTACATCGGGTTTAGGGAAAGCCACACCCCGTTGCGTAGTTTTGGTTCCACTAAAGAACGAGGAGATAATTCTGGGTGTTATTGAAATGGCTTCGTTTAATTTATTTCAACCCCACGAGGTTGATTTTCTCGAGCGGGCTGGGGAAAGTATTGCATCCGCAATACTTTCGGTTAGAATCAATGCTAAAACCCGCCAACTTTTAGAGCAGTCGCAACAGCAAGCTGAAGAAATGCTCGCACAGGAGGAAGAGATGAGACAGAACATGGAGGAACTTCAGGCTACACAGGAGGAAATGAGCAGAAAAGCAGAGGAGCAGAAAAAGCGAGAAGAGGAAATGAAATCGCAGTACGAAATTGAAATTGCTCGCTTGAGAGGTATTATGGAGCAACATGGTATAAATTTTTAATATGTTTTTAAAATATCAATTAAGTTCAACTCCGCACTGGAGTTGAACTTTCTTTTTGATGAGCTGTTAGAATAGTAAAAGTAAATGGTGAAAGTATTTTTAATATATTTTTTAATAACGGCAATGCCAGCAACTATTGGTGTAGCATTGCAATCACAATCCCCCCAAAAAATGAAACAAAACGAAGAAATTGTAACCCTTGGTGCTGGCTGTTTTTGGTGTGTTGAGGCTATTTTTGAGCGCCTTCATGGTGTTAAGAAAGTAATATCGGGTTATTCTGGTGGTACCCTTGCAAACCCAACCTACAAGGAGGTATGTTCAGGCATTACAGGACATGCTGAAGTGGTTCAGGTTGTTTACAACCCAACCTTGGTTAACTTTGCTACAGTTCTCGAAGTTTTTTTTAAAACCCACGATCCTACAACTCCTAATAGGCAAGGGGCCGACGTTGGAACCCAGTATCGTTCGGTTATTTTTTACCATACCGATGAGCAGAAGCAAATTGCTGTAGATATTATTGAGCAACTGAATAAGGAGAAAATTTGGATAAACCCCATTGTAACTGAAGTTACCCAGTTTTCGAAGTTTTACAAAGCCGAAGATTATCATCAGGACTACTTTGCTAACAATAGAACCCAATCGTACTGTCAAGCTGTAATAACCCCAAAGGTTAACAAATTTGAGAAGGTTTTCAGCAAGTATTTAAAAGATAAGTATAATTCGAAGTAAGGTAAGGCTCTAAGTTTAATTTTCTGCGCTAAAAAATGCTTCATAGCCTGGATAATGAAGTTTTGTTCGAGCCATTTCCTCGGTGTATGTAAAAAACTGCGCATCGCCTTCGGCACATTTATCCCCTTTCGAATTATAAATAGTTGTTTGAATAGTAGCCAGCTTCTTTTCGAAATTTACTACTCTTGCCCTAATTGTCAGTGGTCCCTCGTTAACCAGAATAGCTTTTCGGTATCGTATATCAATACGAGAGGTAACGCCTGCAGTTTTAAGGAGTATGTATACAGCCCAGCATGAAATTTCATCAATTAGTGTGGCTTGAATTCCTCCGTGTAAAATGTTGAAATAGCCCTGTAAATAATCTTTCGGATTCCAATTACATATAACTTCCTGATTTATTTCATCCAAAAGAAAGGTCATATTTAACCCCTTATCATTTCGGCTGGCACAACCGAAACAATGGTAGCTATTAAGTTTATTAAATGGGTTGTGAATGGGAATCATAGTAACAATATTTCCTGTAAAAATAAAAAAAGATATACAAATGAATATTTTTTGTTTTAAACCTTAGTTTTAAAAATTGTTCAATACTATATTGCTGTTTAATTTACTTTATATATTTGTATCAAACCTTTATAGCCATGCCAAAAAAATCATTATCTACCAAAGAAAAGCTTCTTGCCGCTGCAACCGAGTTGTTTATTCAAAAAGGAGTCGACAGAGTAGGAGTTCGCGAAATTGCTGCCAAAGCAGGCATCAATCTATCGTTAATGAATTACTATTTTCAGAGTAAGGAAAGGTTGCTGGAGCATATTTTTGAGAACATAATTATTTCAAAGGCAACTCATTTAAAGCAAATACTCGATTCTAATATTTCTTTAGAAGACAAAATTAAAAAGTACACAACTGAATATATCGATGTATTAATTGATAATCCTTTAATAGTCTCCTTCTTCTTGGCAATTCTGCATAGGAATCCAGAGAAGATTGTAGCCATGGCTTCAATACGTACCCTCTATAACTCAGAAGTTTTTTGTAAGCAACTTGAAGATGAAATGAAGGCTGGAAGAGTTAGACAGGTTGACCCTGAGCAGGTATTCATTTGTATGGTATCACTTATTATTTTTCCTTTTGCCATTAAGGATTTGATAATGGATCGTAATAATTTTTCGAGTAGCGAGTTCAATAAATTTGGCCAACAACGTAAGGAAGTAGTATCGCAAATGGTGCTTAACTATATTGGGTTAAAGTAGTGGTTTTTACTTTTTGTATTATTTATACGGTTAACCCAACTATCAGCACATCATCTATTTGGTCGTAATCACCTTTCCATTTTTCAAATTCGCTCTCCAGAAGCGTATGAATTTCGCTTAGTGGTAAGTGCGAAGAATTTAGTAGGAGTTTACGTAATCGAGCCGATGAAAATTTCTTTTTGTTTTTAGGTTCAAACTGATCGATATAACCATCGGTAAAGAGGAATATTTGATTGCCCTTTTCGAGTTTAATGGTATGATTTGTAAACGGTATTGTACGGTAATTCCAACCAATACGTTGTATGCAGGGCTTTTGTTTAGTGAGTTGTTGGTTTTGCATAATATGAATTCCAAGGTTAGCACCACTAAATTGGAGTTCGTAAGTAGAGTGATTAAATGTACAAAGAGCGATTTCCATTCCATGATGAATCTCTTTATACGATTGAGTGAAAGCGTTTAAAACATGCTGATTAGTTTTTTCAAGCATTAATGCAGGGTTACTGTAGTCGCAATCGGCTGCTGCTTGTCGGAGCGCATTCTCACAAATTACACTGATAATTGCACCGGGTACGCCATGGCCTGTACAATCGGCTACGGCAAATACCGAAATATTATCCTTCCTACGTAACCAATAAAAATCCCCACTTACATAATCCTTTGGACGGTAAAGAATAAATGCATCAGAAAAATACGATTTAAATTCATCAACAGGAGAAAGGATGGCATTTTGAAGAAATTTAGCATAGCTTAAGCTGTCGAGAATCTGTTTATTTTTTTGGTCAACAATCTCAAATTGCTCACGAAGTTCGAGAGTTCGAATATTTACAATCGCTTCCAATTCTTTTTGTTTATCGCGAAGCGATTTAACTCGGTAAAGCACATAAAGGTAAATTGAAAGGGAAACGAGGGCTATCATTGTAAGTTTGAACCACCAGGTAGCCCAAAATGGTGGACGAATAGTAACAGGCATTGAATGTACTTCTGCTGACCATACCCCATCGCTATTTGCAGCTTTAAGGCGGAAGGTATATTGGCCAGGAGGGATGTTTGAGTATATGGCTTGCCTGTTGGTGCTTTCAATCCATTTGTCATCAAAACCGTCGAGTTTCCATACGTACCTAACTTGTTTGGAATTTCGAAAACTTATTCCTACAAACTCGAAAGTTAAATGGTTCTGGTAATGTTTTAGTGTCAATTTTTTAGGCAAACCATTCCATAAATTGGTAATATCAGAAAATTTACTCCAATCAGTTTCAAGGGAGTTTAACTTCATTTTAACAATTCGAACCTTAGGAGCAATACCATTCAATTTATCGAAGTTTGGTTCGTACCTTAGCAAACCACCATTGGTAGCTATCCAGAAACTACCATTTTCGGCTTCTAAAACGCCGTTGAGATTGGTTTCAATATCAAGTAATCCCTCGTCGGATCCGTAATGTCTAACTACAATCCGGTTGTTTTCTGCAATGCTCTTAAGGTCTAATTTATCTAGTCCCAAATTTGTACCAATCCATAAATTGTTCATTCTATCGTTATGAAGAATGTATATTAGGTTTGATGCCAATCCGTCGTTTTCACTGATTCGAATTACATCAGTTCCATCGAAGCGGAATAAGCCGTTGTTTCGAGTACCAAACCAAATATTTCCCTGAGAATCTTGCGTTAAAGAACTTACTTCTTCATTCGGGTTCAGTTTTTCGAAGGGTTTTGTTAAATGGTTTTGAATGCTATATACCCCATGGTTGCGAGTACCCACCCACATTATATTTCGGATACTGTCGATTAAAATCTTTTGAACGAAAACCTGTCCTGTATCTGTAGTAGAAAGATTAAACTTGTTAAAATCCACCAAATTTCTTGTGTAGTATAGCCCTTTATTGGTTCCCACCCATAGCATTCCCTGCTTATCTTCAACTATATCATCAATTCTTAATTTATTATTTGTAAGAAGTGGGAGACGTTTAAAACTGAATGAATCGGTTTTTTTATTGTAAGTAGCCATATTCAATCCAGCATTGCTAGTACCAACATAAACATTACCCTTTTTGTCTTCATAAATTTTACCAACATAGTTATCGGGTAATCCATTGGAAGTATTGTATGTGTAAAATCGATTATTCTTGATAACAGTCAGCCCTTCGCCAATAGTACCAACCCAAAGGTTTCCATTGCTATCTTTTGCTATTCCCCAAATTTTATTACCTATAAGCCCGTTTGTTGTGGTATAGGAGGTAAATGCGTTTCCACGCAGCAGGTTTATGCCATTGTTCGAAGCAGACCACAGGTTGCCTTCGTGATCGATAAAAATTTGTGTGGGTTCGTCGGACAGCCCATTATTCTTGCCAATTTTCTGAATTAAACTCGATTTTTTAATGTCAAGTGTTAAAATGTAGCTATGGTTGTCAGTTTCTTTGGCAAGGAACCATAACTGGTTTTCGTACCCACAAATATTTTTTATATCGAACTGGCTTAGAATAGGAGAGAGGTGTGGATTTAAATTCAAACCATTAAAAATGAAAAGGCCCTTATTGGTTCCAAAATATAATTCTCCGTCAAACTCAAAACATGTGTTTACTAAAACACCAATGGGTAATTCAATTTGTTGAGCAGTTAGATTATTTATTTTGAATAAATTACCATTATTGCCATAGAATGCACCTCCAGAAGAGGTTTGGTAAATAAAACTACTGATAATTCTATCCTGAAAAATTTGCGATTGCTCGCTTGCCTGAAATTTTGGAATATATATACTATCTACTCTGAAATCATTTGAAATATGAGTTACTTTATATAATCCGGAAGAGGTTATAACCCAAACTTTCGATCTGCCTGCCGAAGATATTGAAAGTACATCGCTTTTGCTGAGCCATTCATTTACTGACGAAATTGTTTTTCCATTAAAAAAGTTCAAACCCTTTGATGACCCAACCCAGATATTATCATCCTCATCGGTGGCAACACATGTTAAACGAGTAAAATTGAGACCATCTTTTGTAGTGTAGTACTGGAATTCGAAGCCATTAAACCGACAAAGCCCTCCGCCAGTCGACATCCAGATCTCTCCTCGTTGATCCTGAGTAATGCCGGTGACTAATGAATGAAGAACGCCCTCACGAACTCCAAACTTCAGAATGTTGTAATTCTGGCCTTTTGAGTGACCAAATAAAACAAGTAATAAAACTGAGAGTACAAAGGATTTAAATTTCATTTCTATTGGGCAATTACTTCAAATATAAAAATATTTAAAATTATCATAAACTCGCATACTTATAATGATTAGATTCAAGTAGTAATTGCAACTTTTAGACGAGAGAAAACTAGTTTAAATT
>CAYZNN010000040.1:0-19760 GCA_964479665.1 uncultured Rikenellaceae bacterium
AAAAAAAACTTATTTTTGTTAATCCGTGGTCTGAAAGAGGGGAGTACTTCCCTTGATATAAAGGAATATTAATGAAAAGATAAAAATTTAAATCACAATTAACAATAAACCAAAAAATGGCAAATAGAAAAATGATTAACAAATTGACAAGTACGCTTTATGCTGTTTTGTCTTTAGTAATAATATTTGGTTCGTATTTACGACTACAGCACATAGAATATGCGAGTTCAATAGTATCAACTAGTATTTTTTTAGGTGTTGCGCTATTGATTATTGAAAACTCTTATTTGAAGAAAACAATAAAGACTTTGGAAAAACAACCGGAAAAAACCGTTTGAGATATTAAAAAACGTGTGCTAACAAAGGGTGCATTTCACGCTGGGTTCCTTGCCGATTAGCCAGCTAATCGGGTTTGGCGATACTGCGTATCGGGGGATAGGAACTCCGTTCCAATCCCCAGCGCAAAACCCACCCCCAGCCGTTAATAGGTATTGCCGATAATGACCATGAGGGCTATGGGTTGATAAAAACAATGGTGGTTGGATGTGGCTGTACCATTTTCCAAATGCAGAACGTAGAAATGGCAATTGGCGCAATAGAAAATTTGTCATCAGTCGATACTTTGATTCTAAGTATTGACTCGTATAGTAACGATACAGATAGAAGTATTGATAAAATTAGAGAATATAATGCCAACTTGCCAATATTGCTTTTAGTTGGAGTTGATGCTAGCGGCCTGCAACCTACCATTGCACTCAACAAAAAGTTTAGCATACTCCAAAAACCTTTCTCTCAAGCTCAGATAATCCTCGCTATTTCAGAGGCTATTAACCGGAAGGTGGGGAGGAGAGGCTAAAATGGCATACGTGCCAAGGGAGTAATGTCGAGGCTTGAAACAATTCCTGCTTTAAACTTGTAGTACCCTGCAATGGCAATCATTGCAGCATTATCAGTAGTGAAACCATAATCAGGTAGGTAAATACGCCATCCCAAAGTATTTCCCCTTTTTGCTAGCGATTTTCGAAGGTGCGAATTAGCTGCAACACCCCCCGCAATGGCAACTTCTTTTACTCTGTATTTTTTTGCAGCAGCCTCAAGTTTGTCAATTAAAATTTCAACTATGGTATTTTGTATTGAGGCGCAAAGATCATTGAGGTTTTGTTCAACAAAGGAAGGTTGAGTCGCTATACGGTCGCGAAGAAAGTAGAGAAACGAGGTTTTTAAACCGCTAAAGCTGAAGTCGAATCCTTTTGGCAGGGGCTTGGCAAATTGAAATGCCAGAGGATTTCCTAGTAGCGCTAACTTATCAATAACAGGTCCTCCTGGGTATGGCAGCCCAATTACTTTAGCACACTTGTCGAATGCTTCGCCAGCGGCATCGTCAATGGTTTTACCAATAATTTCCATGTCGAGGTAGTTGTGCACCAGCACAATTTGGGTATGTCCTCCCGAAACCAAAAGGCATAGGAAAGGAAATACAGGGAAAGACCAACTTTCTTGAGTTTGAATAAAATGGGCAAGAATATGCGCATGGAGGTGATTTACCTCCACAAGGGGGATGTTAAGAGAAAGTGCCACACCCTTTGCAAATGAAGTTCCTACAAGCAACGACCCAAGGAGGCCAGGACCTCGGGTAAATGCAATGGCATTCACATCTTGTATAGTAATGCCGGCATTTTTAAGGGCCATATCCACCACAGGTATTATATTAGCCTGATGAGCACGCGATGCCAGTTCGGGCACAACACCACCAAACTCCTCGTGAACCTTCTGGTTACTGATTAGGTTCGATAGTAAAGCGCCATCGCGTATTACCGCAGCCGATGTGTCGTCGCAAGAGGATTCAATTCCTAATATTGTAATGCTCATAAATTATTTTCCAATTTTAGAATAAAAAAGCTGCCCATTGAGCAAAAATATTTCCTACTTCCTTAGCTTTTTACTACATTCGAACCCGTTGTTAATGGCACGCTTTATGCAAGTTCGATTTACCGCAACAGGAGGGCAAAGTTATTAAAAAAATAGCCAAAATATTCCTTTATCTTATTTTCATAGCACTTGTGCTGCTTGTGGTACTTTGGATTGCCATTCAGAGCAGTTTTGTTCAAGCCCGCTTGGTTGCATATGCTACCAACGTACTTCGAGAGCAACTAAAAACAGATGTGCGAATTGGAAAGGTCGATTTAAGGCTTTTCAATAGAATTGTATTGAAAGATTTGTTTGTGGCCGACCTCAGAGGCGATACTTTACTTGCAGCTTCCAAGGTCTCGGCTTCGTTGCTTAAGGTAAGTTTGAGGTCGCAGCATATCAAGTTCAATAGGGTTACATTGAACGATGCGAAAATCAATTTTCTATACGATTCAACAGGAGTTTTGAATTTAACCCAGCTGCTTGCATCGTTTAAAAAGGATACTTTACCCAAGAGCGATTCGAGTATGGCCATCTCATTCCGCCATATAAGTTTGGAGAATTCGAATTTTTGCATGATTAAGCACTCCTTCGAACCCAAGCCTTATGGGGTTAATTTCAATAATTTACAAATCTCTAATATCAATCTAGATGTCGAAAATCTTTCGATTAAAGGCGATACCATTGCTATGACAATTGAGGGAATGAGATTTAAGGAGGCAAGTGGGCTAGTTGTTAACACCCTTCGTGCCGACCTGTCGCTCAGTAGCAGCTACATGCACTTCGAAAGGCTTAGGCTTAACTCCCATGGAACTTCGCTCCAACTTTCGCATTTAGGTTTTAGTTACAATGGTTGGGACAAAATGGGCGATTTTTTAAATGCTGTTAAAATCGATGCCGTTATCGACAGATCGGTTGTTTCTACCAGATTTATATCCTTTTTTGCACCCGATTTGAATTTTTTAGAAGAAACTATCAAGTTACAGGGAGTCGTTAGGGGAACAATTAGCGATATTAGGGTAAGGAGTCTCCAGTTGGCTTATGGTAGAAATACGTTTATTGAATCCAATTTCAATATTACGGGTCTTCCCGATTTCGATAACTCTTTTTTGCATTTCGATATTAGAAGATTAACATCTACAGCTAACGATTTGAGACAAGTTAAAAATGTGCAAAATGGAAAAGCGCTAGTTCAAGTACCCAAAGAGATTGATAATTTGGGTAAGATTTCATTTACAGGTAACTTTTCGGGATATATTTCAAACTTTGTAACCTTCGGAACCGTAGCAACCGATGTGGGTACACTCCGCTTAGACCTTGCTATTCGTCCCGATGCGAGAAAAAATACCAATTTTAAAGGCGATATTTCCACGGGAGGTATAAACCTAGGTAAGCTAATTGGTTCAGAAGCCTTTGGATCAGCAAAACTGATGGCTTCTGTAAAGGGTGTAACCCATTCCAAAGGCGATATCGAAGCGAATACCGATGCATTTATTCAATCTTTTGAAGCCAATGGATATAGGTATTCAAATATTAAAATTGCTGGAAAACTATCAAGCAAATCGTATTCGGGCTCAGTAATTGTTGATGACCCCAATGCAAAAGTTAATTTTTTGGGGAAGGTCGATTTTTCCGATTCTGTACCGGTGTTCGATTTTTCTGCGTTTGTACCCAAATTCGACTTGGTGAAAACATATTTGAACCCAATAGATAGTATTTCTCAAGCCTCGTTTTTACTTACTGCCAAACTAACAGGTAGTACACTCGATAATAGCAAGGGCGAAGTGAAGGTGGTTAACACCATTTACCGCAACCAGAATGGAGAAGTAAAAACAGCCGACATTAGTATAGTTGCTGATAATAGCATAGATAGTAAGCTCATAACAGTTAAATCGGAATTTGCCCATGCTGAATTACGTGGTAAATACAACTATGCAAGCGTTTTTGGTATGCTAAGCCGGTTAGCATATAGGTACATCCCCGCTTTGAACCCCGATAACACAACGCCAACCTTTCTGCCCACAGGGGTTGAAAATCCTGAGTTTAACGATTACATTATAAGACTAAGAGTAAAAAAGGCCCAGAAACTCCTCGATGTTGTTTCACCGGGTATGAAGGTGGCAGAGAATACCAACCTTTTTGGAATTTTCAACCCCGACCTACAATCGCTCAATGTAAAAATAAAAATTCCAGAGGTTGCATTTGGCACTACAAGCATTAAGGATATTTCTATTGATGGCGAAACAACCGACTCAACTTTTATTGCCAACATTACAACTCCAATTGTGTCGTTTGGAAGTAACGTTATTCGCAATATAGCCATCAACGCTAGTGCATATAACAATAAAATTCGAAACGAAATTACGTGGGATAATCGTCAAACCTCACGAAATCAGGGTGGATTAAAAACTACAGTAAGTTTTCTTCGCGAGTCGGTAGAGGATAGAACCAGGATAAAGGTAAACCTCCATCCCTCGCAGTTCTTTTTAAACGATACCTCATGGCGGGTAATGTCGTCGTATATACTAATCGACTCATCAGCTGTAAAAATAAAAAACATTTCTGTAATTAACCAGAGCCAGCATTTGCGAGTAACAGGTATGATTTCGGAAAATCCGAAGGATTCCATTATGGTTGAGTTAAACAGAATTAACCTTTCAAACGTAAACTTCTACACAAAGGAATTGGGTTACCAATTTGATGGTTTAATTTATGGTAAGGCTATAATTTCTAGCATCCTTAAACAGCCCCTTTTAGTTGCCAATATTAGTATACCAAAACTTTTAGTAAATAACCAAACCATTGGATACATCAATTTGCATAGCCAATGGTATGGCGATGAGGAGAAATTGGCCATTGAATTTTCCAATTCAATTGGCGATACTCTTGCCATGCAGATAAAGGGGAGCATTTTCCCAGAATCAAAAAAAATATTGGTTAATGCAGACATTAAAAGGTTGAACCTGTCAGCCTTTGAGCCCTTGCTTGATGGCAATGTAACCGGATTGGCTGGCTATTTGTCGGGAAATGTTTCGGTGGGTGGAACTTTTGAAAGGCCAGAAGTTAATGGTGTAATTGTACCAAACCGGGCGCAGTTAACGGTTGATTTTTTAAAGACCCAATATCGGTTTATCGACCCTATTACAATTGATAGAAGCAATATGGTGCTAAACAACTTCAGAGTGTTCGACGTGAATAACAGGTTGGCGCTCGTAAATGGTAGGGTCGATACCGATTTCTTTAGGAATATTTCTCTCAATTTATCGTTGGCTCCCAATAATTTTCAACTGATGAACACTCAGGAAAAGGACAACGAACTATTTTATGGGTCGGTTTATGCTTCAGGTACCGTTCAAATTGGGGGTCGACCCGATGATATTAATATGTACGTTTCAATTAGAACCGAGCCCCGAACGGCTATTTTTCTTCCGCTTTCAACATCCAGTTCTGCAGCCGAATACAATTTTGTTAATTTCATGAGTAGCAACGATAATATTTTTATTGTTGAGGAGGAAATTGCTCTTGATGACATTAAGAAAACCAACCTTTCCCTTACTCTCGACCTAGAAATAACGCCCGATGCAGAGGCTCAAATTATAATTGATAAAACCTTGGGTGATATTATCCGAGCCAATGGTAGTGGCAAACTGAAAATGGATATTAATCCAAGTCAGGATAAATTCCGCATGTTTGGCGACTACGTTATTGAAAAAGGAGATTATCTCTTTAATTTGCAGGGAACGCCTATAAGTAAGAAATTTAAAATAGCTGAAGGGAGCTCAATTAATTGGAATGGTGATGTAACCGACGCATCAATGAACATTCAGGCCATTTATAGCTTGCGAACCACGCTCCATCAGCTACTACTAACACAGGATAACGAAAAGTTTAAAAAGAGAACGCCCGTCGACTGCCAAATACTTCTTTCGGGAAAACTCATGGAACCAACTATAAAGTTTAATATTGAGGTTCCGGGTGCCGATAGTGAAACAAGTGCCCTAGTGCAAAGTGCTCTGAATACCGATGAAAAAATTAGTCAACAGTTCTTAGGATTACTTATTATTGGTAGTTTCATTGCCGATCCGGCAGTTGCAGGCCGAATGAGCTCAACCCAAACAGCAACTACCGAAGGGGGAGGCTTACAGCAAGGCCTCTCCAACACAGTTGGCGAACTCCTTTCGAACCAGCTCAGTAACTGGATGTCGCAGTGGAGCAATAATTTCGATTTTGGAATCAACTATCGGCCCGGAGAACAGTTATCCTCCAACGAATTGGAAGTGGCTATGTCGACCCAATTGTTTAACGATAGGGTTACTATAAACGGGAATGTTGATATGGGCAATCAAAACACATCGAGCCCCATAGCAGGCGACTTTAGCATCGATGTAAAGTTGAACCCTTCGGGAAAGGTGAGAGCCAAAGCTTTTGCCCGTTCTAACGATGATCTGTTGTACCAAAACCAGTCGACCCATACAACGGGTGCCGGTATAGTTTACCGCGAGGATTTCAATACCCTGTCGGATCTTTGGGATCGATTCAAAAATATTTTCAAACCCAAAGCTAAGCCTCAGCTACCCGAAACAGAAAACGGAAATGGCAACGGGAATTATAAGGGAAATAGGGAGGCGTTGAGTCCAAACGATCGTAGAAGCAATAAATCGTATGTTCAAGCAATAGAATAGCTGTAAAAACGTTTTTTTTATTAATTTTCGGGCAATTTAATTCTACTCAAATGAATGCATTGTTTATACCTACTTTAATTCTTCAGGCTGGTGCCGATGCTCCCAAGGAACTTACCCTCAATTTTTGGGAATTAACCCTTAAGGGCGGATGGATAATGATTCCACTTGCTTTGCTATGGTTTATAGCACTCTACATTTTTTTTGAGCGATATTGGGCAATTAAAAAGGCTTCGCAAGAAGATGAAAATTTCATGAATCGAATTAAGGAGTACATTCATGAAGACAAAATTGAATCGGCTATGGCTCTTTGTCAGGCTCAAAATACACCCGTGGCTCGCATGATTGAAAAAGGAATTCAACGCATTGGTAGGCCACTAAACGATGTGCATGCTGCCATTGAGAATGTTGGTAACCTTGAAGTTTCCAAACTCGAAAAAAGCTTACCTACCCTTGCAACCATAGCGGGTGGTGCGCCCATGCTGGGATTTTTAGGAACTGTAATTGGTATGATTAGAGCATTTTACGATATGTCCATGGCCGGAAACAATATCGACGTTGGATTGCTTTCGAATGGTATTTATACAGCAATGGTAACAACCGTTGCAGGTTTAATTGTGGGTATTGCCGCTTACTTTGGTTACAACTTTTTGGTGGCCAAAATTGAGAGGGTTGTATTTACCATGGAAGCAAACACCACTGGCTTTATGGATTTACTAAACGAACCCGTTTAAAATACAATACAATGGCATTAAAGCGCGGATCGAAAGTTAACCCCAACTTCAGCATGTCGTCAATGACCGACATTGTTTTCCTGTTGCTCGTATTTTTTATGGTTACTTCAACCCTTATTCACCCCAATGCATTGAAATTGCTTTTACCCCAAAGCAATAGTCAAACCTCGGCCAAACCCATTGCAACTGTTAGTATTACCGAAAACTTGCAGTTCTATGTTGGCCAAACACCTGTTGCTTTTGGTGAGTTAGAGGGTAGGCTAAAACAAATTCTCGATGGGCAGGAAGAGCCAACGGTATCGCTCCATGCCGACAAAACCGTGCCGGTTGAGCAGGTGGTTAAAGTAATGAATATAGCTAAAGATAATAGGTACAAGTTAATTCTGGCCACTCAACCCTTAAAATAGCAAAGGTATGAGTAGCAAACAGAGGAGCATTATAGGAACCATTGTAGTAAATACTTTGCTATTGGTATTGCTCTTCCTGTTTGGTTTTCGTACACCTTTACCCTTACCCGCTGAGCAGGGAATTCTAATTAACTTTGGTAATAGCAATGAGGGCTCTGGATTAACCGAACCCAGTGAAGCTGCAACACAAGTTCAGCAACCTGCTGCTCAACAAGCCAATCCTCACTCGCAGGAAACTCCTTTAACACAAGACTTTGAAGAGGCACCAGTTATTACAACCCCTAAGCCCGAGAAGAAACCCGAACCCAAGCCAGAGAAAAAGCCCGAGCCCAAACCTACAGAAACGGTTAAACCCCAAACTGAACAGCCCAAGCCAGTAGAGGAAAAGCCCCAAGTGGTTAATCAGCAAGCACTTTTTCCTGGGAAAAAACCCGGAGGTTCAAATACTGGCGAAGGTGGAACAGGTAATCCCGGGAACCAAGGCGACCCTGGTGGGTCAACTGATTCGCAGAGCCATGTGGGTTCTACAACCGGTGGTGGCGATGGCATTAGTTTCAGTCTCAAAGGACGATCTTCACTTTTATTACCACCTCCAGATTACCCGAAGCAAAAAAGTGGAAGGGTG
Source organism: uncultured Rikenellaceae bacterium (assembly GCA_964479665.1). Classification (GTDB taxonomy): domain Bacteria; phylum Bacteroidota; class Bacteroidia; order Bacteroidales; family Tenuifilaceae; genus UBA2287. Next base: position 8,354 of record CAYZNN010000040.1, read on the forward strand.
GTTGTTGAAGTTACTGTGGATAGAAATGGAAATGTAACCAAGGCAACGGGAGGCGTAAGAGGTTCAACCACAACTGATGACGACTTGGTACGTGCTGCCGTACAGGCAGCACGCCGTGCAAAATTCAATGTAAAACCCGATGCCCAAGCGGAGGAAATAGGAACCATAACCTACGTATTCAAACTTCAGCAGTAGCTTAAAATAAAAGCAGCTTTACTGAAAATACCAGAACGGTAAAAATAACAAACCACCGAACAAAGTTTGCCCCTTTTTTAATGGCCATGCGTGTGGCAATCCACGCACCCACCATACTACCTGCACCAAGTATAAATCCCAGCGAGTAATTAACCTGATTGTTGTAAATAAATACACCTAAGGCTATGGTTGTATAAACCATTATAATTAAAACCTTAATGCCATTGGCCTTTACAATGTTAAAACCCGCACTAAGAACCAAACCTGCCAAAAGGAAAAAACCGACCCCTGCCTGAATGAACCCTCCGTAAAATCCAATGGCAAAAAAGACTATAGTGGAAAGTAAGCCAGGTTTGAATTCACCTTCTTTGGAATGCTCTTTAAGCCATCTTTCGGGTTTGTAAATTAGCAGAATGAGCATAGCAACCATTAGGGCTCCAATTACCCTGTTCATAAGTTGCTCATCGATATTTACAGCCATTAATGCACCTAGAAACGAACCAACGGTTGCTGGTACGGTTAACCAGAGCCCCTCACGCCACTCGAATACTTTATTCCGTTTAAACCCATCAACGGCCACTAAACTTTGCAGCAGAATAGCAATTCTGTTGGTTCCATTGGCCACGTTGGCCGGAAGCCCCATAAAAATGAGCAATGGAAGAGTTAGTAGCGAACCGCTACCAGCAAGTGTGTTAATAAAACCCGAAACCAAGCCCGTTAACACAACCAGAATGTAAAGCCATAAGTCCATAGTTTCTTCATTTGCAATAGCAAAGGTATAGTTTAATTCGTTGGCTTGCAGCACAACCTTAATTTAGAATGCTTCTAGCTGATTGTGTGAGCCATCGAGCTATTTTTTGTATACTTTTGGAACTGCTAACCAAAAAATGAAATAGTATGGAAAAGAGCATAAAAGGAACTGAAACCGAAAAAAATCTGCTGAAAGCTTTTGCAGGTGAATCGCAGGCTAAAAACCGATATACCTTCTTTGCCAAGAAGGCCAAAGAGGAGGGTTATGAGCAGATTGCCCATTTTTTTATGGAAACTGCTCTGCAGGAGGAGCAACATGCCAAGGTATTCTTCAAATTTTTGGAGGGGGGCATGATTGAAATTACTGCATCGTACCCCGCAGGGGTAATTGGAACTACAGCTGAAAACCTAAAAGCCGCAGCAATGGGCGAGCACGAGGAGTGGGCCAATTTATATCCGCATTTTGCCGAAGTAGCCGAAAGGGAAGGGTTTAAAAAAATTGCAACTGCCTTCAAAATGATTGCTAAGGTTGAAGCCGAGCACGAAGCACGATACAATAAACTATATAAGAACGTTGTTGAAGGAAAAGTGTTTGAGCGCGAGGATGAGATGGAATGGGTTTGCCGCAAATGCGGATACCATCACAAGGGTAAAAAAGCCCTCAAAAACTGTCCAGCTTGCGAGCATCCGCAAGCTTTCTTCGAGCTGTTTGCAGAGAATTACTAAAAAAGAGAGGAGCGAAATATTTCGCTCCTCTCTTTCTATTATGGTTATGTTGCTACTTTTTAACCTTAATGGTGCAGCCAATAGCTTTGGTTTCGGTAGTTTTTGGTTTTTTACCAGCAATAAGCGCATCAATGGCATCGGCCAAGTAGGTTTCTTTTACCTTATCGGCTTCTTTGTAATTATCGTCGATGGTTCCTATGTACTCAACAATTAGGTCGTTACCTTTTTTGTTTAAAAGGTATACATGTGGTGTACGTGTTGCTCCGAAAACGGGATAAATTTTCTGGCCCTCATCGAAAAGGTATACAAAAGGAAAACCCTTTGCCTTGGAGCGCTCTACCATTTTTTCGAAACTATCCTGAGGTTGCGCAGCAGGATCGTTGGGGTTAATGGCTATAATCGGGTAGCCTTTGGAAGCATACTTGTTGTGCAGAGCAATAATTCGATCCTCGTATGCAACAGCATAAGGGCAGTGATTACAGGTGAAAATTACAACGTAACCCTTGGCATCCTTAAAGTCGGCAAGGGAAACCATACGACCATCTACATTTTTCAATTTGAAGTCGGTAGCTTTGTCGCCTATTTTGTAACCCTGAGCAATGGCAATGGTTGCAGTGGCAACCATAAGTAGCATAATTGAAAGTGTTCTTTTCATTGTTTATTCAGTTTTAGTTAGTTAATTGTTAATTGGTTGATTATTTCGAACAGTTCGGAACGTTCAAAAGCTTTTTCAAAGAATAGTCGTTCGTTCCTGTTGTATATAAGAGTTGCAGGTATGGCACCCGACCACGAAGAATGAACCAGATTAATCCAACGGTTAGCATCGGGGTCATCGAGCATAATGACCTGCGATTTAATACCTTTATCCTTTATAAAGGGAATCAATCGGCTCTCGTGTTGATTCGGAAAATCGAGGTTTACAAGAATTACTTTTACTTTTTTGTTGGCAAATTCTTTATTTACATCCTCAAAGTAGGGTAGTTCCTTTACACATGGGGTACACCATGTGGCCCAGAAATTAATGACGTATAGGGTATCATTTTTTCTGTTGAGTAAAGGCTCAATGCCATCGAAGTCGACAATGGGTATAGAGTTGTCGGCATTCGCTTTAGGCTGGGTGGAGCACGAACCAAGAATCAGAACTGATGAAACTACCAATGTGTAAAACCACAGTTTAAGCATAAACTTTTTTTTAATAACAATGATTGTAAACAGCTTGTTCAAATTTAACTCAAAAAACTAACAAGTAATTCTTGTATTTTTTGCTATTTAAAATCAAACTAAATTACATACTTTCTAGGGATTAGGGCATAACGATTGCCAAAGAAATTTATTTTTGTAGTCGATTTACCGATTCAATAATGCTTTATTTATGTCCTCACAGGCTAAAACAGTTCAGCATTTTGGTAAGGTTCAGGAAATTTCCCTAAATAGCATTAAGGTTGCCATACAGGGGCAAGTTTCGTGCGCAGGATGCCAAGCCCATACAGTTTGCGGTTCAGCCGATTTCGGAAGTAAATTTGTTTTAGTTCAACGGCAGAACCACAGTTTCATTGTTGGCGACGATGTAAGGGTTACCATGCTGCAATCCATAGGCTTTTGGGCACTTTTCATGGGGTATATTCTTCCATTCATTGTAGTGCTCGTAGCACTCATAATTTTTACAGTAATGGGGTTCAATGAGGGTCTTTCAGGTCTAATTTCGCTCGGTTTGCTTGTACCGTATTTTGTATTTCTTTACCTTTTCAGAGATAAAATTTCAAAGAGAATCAATTTCGATATTCAGAAAATTTAATTCGAATAGCATGAGTTTTTCTATTGTTCTATACACCGTTTTAATGCTCAGCGCTTTGGGGGTTGTGGCAGCTGTAATACTATATTTTGTTGCCCAGAAGTTTAAGGTTTTTGAGGATCCACGAATCGATGAAGTGGAAGCAGTTCTGCCCGGTGCAAACTGTGGGGGCTGCGGTTTCCCTGGTTGCCGTGGGTTTGCCGATGCCTTTGTAAAAGCCAACGATATTAGTACCATGTTTTGCCCTCCGGGGGGAAACGACACCTACGCTGCTGCCGCAAGGGTGGTTGGTAAGGCCATTGTTGCACAGGATCCAATGGTGGCTGTGGTTCGCTGTTCAGGTTCTCCCGATCATAGGCCTCGCACCAGCACTTACAGCGGAGCCCAGTCGTGCAAAATTGCCACAACCCTGTTCAGTGGCGATACTGGTTGTCAGTATGGCTGTTTGAGCCTTGGCGATTGCGTTGGGGTATGCAAATTCGACGCTATTTATATCGACGAAAAAACAGGCTTGCCCGTAGTTAGCGACGAAAAGTGTACAGCCTGTGGTGCATGCGTTAAGGCTTGTCCTAAGTTTATTATCGAAATGAGAAAGAAGGGGCCAAAGAGTAAGCGAATTTTCGTTTCGTGTATTAACAAGGATAAGGGTGGCGTTGCCAAAAAGAGCTGCGCAGTTGCCTGCATTGGCTGTAGCAAGTGCCAAAAGGTATGCCCTCACGATGCCATTACTTTGGAGAATAATTTAGCCTATATCGACTTTTACAAATGCAAACTTTGTCGTAAATGCGTTGAGGAATGCCCAACCAATGCCATTCTTGAGTTAAACTTTCCTGCACGCAAACCCAAGGTTGAAACTGAAACTCCAGCCAGTAAAGCAGAATAACATTTTCATTCGACAATAAATATAAGCGAATATGTTAAAAACATTTCCCAAGGGTGGGGTTCATCCCCCCGAAAATAAAATCTCCGCTAAGGCAAACATTGAGAATTTGCCCTTGCCCAAACAGGTTGTCATTCCCATTTCGCAGCACATTGGTGCTCCTGCGAGCCCAATTGTAGCCAAAGGCGATAAAGTGTTGGTAGGGCAGGTGATAGCAAAAAGTACTGGCTTCGTTTCGGCCAATATACATTCGTCTGTGTCGGGTACTGTTGCCTCGCTCGATCCGGTTCTCGACTCAACTGGCTACAAACGTCCCGCTGTTACAATAGCCGTTGAGGGCGATGAATGGATCCCTGAGATTGATAGGAACAGTGAATTGAAGAAAGAAATTGGTTTATCAGCTGAAGAAATTGTGACCAAGGTTGGTGAGGCTGGTATTGTGGGATTAGGTGGTGCAACCTTCCCCTCGCACGTAAAACTTTCCATTCCCAGGGGTAAAAAGGCCGACGTTCTTATTATTAATGGTGTAGAGTGCGAACCATATCTTACCTCCGACCACCGCTTAATGTTGGAAATGGGGCATGAACTAATGGTTGGTATTCAGATTCTGAAAAAAGCACTTGGGGTTAACCGTGCTATTATTGGAATTGAGAATAATAAACCCGATGCAATATCTCACCTAAAAAAGGTTGCGATCGAATATTCCGGAATTGAGGTTCAAGCTCTAAAAGTTATGTACCCACAGGGAGGCGAAAAGCAGCTTATTAAAGCTGTAATAAATCGTGAGGTGCCATCGGGGGGATTACCAATCGATGTAGGAACCGTTGTACACAATGTAGGAACAGCAGTTGCGGTTTACGAAGCCATTCAGAAAAACAAGCCGCTAATTGAGCGCGTTGTGACTATAACCGGAAAGAATTTGCCCAAAACAGGCAACTATATGGTACGTATTGGAACGCCCATATCGCAGCTAATAGATGCAGCGGGAGGCTTACCCACCGACACTGGCAAGGTTGTAAACGGCGGCCCAATGATGGGGAAATCGATTAGCACCATTGAGGTTCCTGTAACAAAAGGAACTTCGGGGGTTATAGTTTTTCCGCAAAGCGAATCGATGCGTGCTCAGGAAAATCCTTCGTGCATTCGTTGTGCAAAATGCGTTTCGGTTTGTCCTATGGGCCTTGAACCTTACCTTCTAAATAAGTTGAGCCAAAAGAAAATTTTCGACCGTCTTGAGTCTGAAAAAGTTCTCGATTGTATGGAGTGCGGATCGTGCAGCTATGTTTGTCCTGCAAAACTACCTCTGCTCGATTATATTCGCCTCGGAAAAGGGGAGGTAAATGCAATTATAAGAGCCCGCAAAAATTAATTTTAACGAAGTTGTAAAAATAATAGTAATGAACAAACTACTTACCGTATCGCCCTCGCCTCATGTTCATAGCGGCGAATCGACCCCACGGTTGATGTACAATGTAGTACTAGCCATGATACCCGCTTTGGCCGTATCTGTATTTTACTTTGGCCATGAGGCACTAATTGTAACATTGGTGGCCATTATCTCATGCCTTGTATTTGAGTTTGCCATTCAGAAGTTTTTGTTAAAGGTAAAGCCAACCATAACCGATGGTTCCGCAATTGTTACAGGGCTCCTTCTTGCATTCAATTTACCTAGCAATTTACCTTGGTGGATTATTGTTATTGGTGCTTTAGTTTCCATTGGGGTTGGTAAAATGAGTTTTGGCGGTTTAGGCAACAATCCTTTTAACCCTGCATTGGTGGGAAGGGTTTTTCTTCTCATTTCTTTCCCAGTGCAAATGACAACTTGGCCCTTGCCCATACAGGCTCGTGTCGACTATGTAGATGCGATTACTGGTCCTACTCCGCTTGCAATAGTTAAGGAGGGTTTAAGTAAGGGCGAAGTTATGAGCCAAATAGCCCAGAAAATTCCGAGCCACATGGAATTGTTCATGGGGTCATTGGGCGGTTCACTCGGCGAAATAGCTGCGTTTGCCCTAATTATTGGATTTTTTTGGATGCTATTTACCAAAGTAATCACTTGGCACATTCCTGTTTCAATTATAACTACAATTGCCGTTTTTACTGGTGTTTTATGGTTTATTAATCCTGAAACAAACGCCGATCCATTGTTTCATTTACTAACAGGGGGAGTAATGCTCGGGGCTATATTTATGGCCACCGATTACGTTACCTCACCCATGCATCCTAAGGGCATGTGGATTTTTGGGATAGGAATTGGTGCACTTACGGTAATTATTAGAGTATGGGGTGCTTACCCCGAGGGTGTTTCATTTGCCATTCTAATTATGAATGCTTTTGTTCCATTAATAAACAGATACATGAAACCATCACGTTTCGGAGAGGAGGTTAAGAAAAATGGCTAAAGAATCGACATTTAAAAATATGACGCTAACCCTGTTCGTGGTAACATTGCTTGCGTCAACCAGTTTGGGATTTGTATACAGTTTCACAAAAGGACCCATTGAGAATGCGCAGAACGCAAAAATAAACAATGCAATTAGCAAAGTTTTACCCGAATTTGATAATAAACCTTCTGCCGAAAAGTATACTCGAGAAGTGGATGGAGGCATTCTGACCTTTTATCCTGCCACCAAGGGTGGACAAAAAGTAGGTACTGCTATTCAAACCTTTACAAAGAATGGTTTTAGTGGACAAATCGACCTAATGGTGGGTTTTCTGGCCGATGGCAGCATTCATGCCATTGAGGTAATAGCTCATAAAGAAACTCCCGGTCTGGGCGACAAAATGGAAAGCGATAAATCTGACTTCAGCGTGCAATTTAAGGGTAAAAACCCTTCAACATTCAAACTTATGGTAACTAAAGATGGGGGCAATGTGGATGCCATTACCGCTTCCACCATCAGTTCGCGTGCCTACTGCGATGCAGTTCAGCGCGCCTACAATGAACTAGTAAAGGAAGGAGGCATTCAATGAATCAAATAACCAATTTTACCAAGGGTTTTATTAAAGAAAATCCTGTTTTTGTTCTGCTTTTGGGTATGTGTCCAACCCTTGGAACAACAACGAGCGCTATAAATGGATTGGGTATGGGGTTGGCCACTACTTTTGTACTTATCATGGCAAATGTTATTATCTCGTTGGTTAAAAATGTTATTCCTGCCAAAGTGCGAATACCATCGTATATTGTTGTTATTGCCACATTTGTTACTATTGTCGACTTGAGTATGGCAGGATTTCTTCCTGCATTGCATTCTCAATTGGGTCTTTTCATTCCTCTTATTGTTGTTAATTGCATTGTGCTTGGCCGTGCCGAGGCTTTTGCTTCGAAGAATACAATTTGGTCGTCGTTTATCGATGGTTTGGGAATGGGGCTTGGATTTGCTTTTGCTCTAGCCTTATTAGGTGGTGTTCGAGAAATTTTAGGAAGTGGTAAATTATTTGGTGCAACGCTCTTCCCAAATTCATACGGAATGCTAGTTTTTGTTCTTGCTCCTGGCGCATTTATAGCGCTTGGCTATTTAATTTCACTAATGAATCGATTGGCAAAGAAATAGAATATCGATATGGAATACATTATAATTATAATTTCGGCTGTATTTGTCAACAACATTGTGTTGGCGCAGTTTTTAGGGATTTGTCCATTTCTCGGTGTTTCGGGTAAAGTGGAAACTTCTATTGGCATGTCGGGGGCAGTTACCTTTGTATTGACCATTGCTACCATAGTAACTTTTTTAATTATGCACTACGTGCTAATACCATTAGGTATTGGTTACATGCAAACGGTAGCATATATTCTGGTTATAGCGGCTCTAGTTCAAATGGTAGAAATCATTTTGAAAAAAGTGAGCCCTGTACTTTATCAAGCATTGGGCGTTTTTCTACCACTTATAACTACCAACTGCGCCATTCTTGGAGTAGCCATTCTGGTGGTACAGAAGGAGCTCAACTTACTCGAAAGTGTAGTTTTTGCCGTTGCAAATGCAATTGGGTTTGCTCTAGCTTTAATTGTTTTTGCCGGAATACGTGAATCGTTAGATTTGGTCGATATTCCCAAAGGAATGAAAGGTGCACCCATAGCATTAGTTGTTGCCGGTATTTTGGCACTTGCATTTATGGGTTTCGCCGGAATTGTATAGAATAATTGATTTATTTGAATTATTCGAATAAAGTGCATAGAAGTTTTTAAAACTTCTATGTACTTCAAACTCCTTATTTATATGCCAGTAATTGAGATCCTTGGGTTTTTTCTAGCTGTTATTTTAATAGGACTAATTCCTTTTTTTGCTCTATACGGTTTCTCTTACGTGGCGTATATGTTTCTGTATAAGATATTTAGATATAGAAAAAGGGTAGTGTTCGAAAATCTTAAGGGTTGTTTTCCCAATTACGAAAACGATGAGATTAATCGAATTGCTTCAGGCTTTTATAAAAATTTGTGCGATATTTTTATTGAAAGCACCAAGGCTTTTACCATGTCGCAAAGGCAAATACTTGCACGGCATAAAATAATTAACCCCGAAGTTTTAGAGCAGTTCTATAAATCGAATCAGAGCGTTATAGGTGTAACTGGGCATTACTGTAACTGGGAGTGGGGGAGCCTTTCGGCTAGCTTGCAAACTCCGTACAAAGTTGTAGCCTTTTATATGCCATTGATGAATAGAACTCTCGACAGGTTTGTTAGGTGGAGCCGGTCGCGCTTTGGCACTACATTGGCTTCGGTTGCCGATACCAGTATAACATTTGAAAAGTATAAAGATCTTGGAACTGTTTTTTTAATGGCAGCCGACCAGGGGATAGCCAGTAAGTATAGAGACAGAGCCTACTGGATTCAGTTTTTAAATCGCGATACGCCTTTTCTGTATGGGTTGGAAAAGCACACGCGCAACAATAATTTGCCCGTTATTTACATTGATGTTCAGCGAGCAAAGCGAGGTTACTACACGCTCGAACTTACCGTTTTAACAGCAAATCCTGTCGAATTGCCCGATGGTATGGTTACTGAACTGTATGCTCGTAAACTTGAGCAGGTTATAAAAAGAAAGCCAGAAAACTGGCTTTGGTCGCATAGGCGCTGGAAGGTTTCACGATAGGTACATCGAATCGATTTGCTCCTTAAACTGATCGATTATTACATTCCGCTTTACCTTTAGCGTGTTGGTTAGCAAACCGTTCTGAATACTTAATGCCTCTTTTAGTATCTTAAACCTTACTACTTTCTCGTATGGGGTAAAATCGTCTTGGAGTTTCTCAATTCGAGTGGCATAGAACTCATATATTTCGCTTTTCGAAATTAGATCATCAATTGAAGTGTAGTTAATGCTCATTTTATCGGCCTCTTTCTTAAGCAGTTCGAATGCTGGAATAATTAGGGCTGTAACAAATTTTCGATTATCGCCAATAGCTACAACTTGCTCAATAAAAGGATCCTGGCTAAGCGTTAATTCAATTTTTTGCGGCGAAATGTATTTACCAACCGAGGTTTTCATTAGGTCCTTAATCCTGTCGATCATAATTAAATCGCCATTAGGAGTAAGGTAGCCCTTATCGCCGCTATAGTACCAGCCATCAATTAGTGACTTTTTAGTTTCTTCGGGTTTGTTATAGTAGCCTTTAAAAACGGTGCTCCCCTTAATTAAAATTTCACCCTCATCGCTAAAATTAATTTCTAGCCCCGGCATTATGGAGCCGCAGGCGTCCAAGTCGTACCTGTGCGATTTAAAGCACGAAACGGTGGCAGTGGTCTCAGTGGCTCCGTAACCGTAGTTAACAAATATGCCAGCAGCATGGAAAAACTTAAGTAGTTTAGGGCTTATAGCGGCTCCTGCGCAGGGCATAAACTTAATATTACCACCAAAAACACTTCTCAATTTTTTTAGCACAAGCTTATTTGCCAGGGCATACTTAAACCTTAAGCCAACAGGCGGTTTTTGGGTTTTGCTTTTATAACCGGAGTATTTATGACCAATGGAAATAGCCCAATTAAATATATTCTGCTTAAAGGTTGGCCATTTCGATAGTTCAAGCTGAATACCATCATAGGTTTTTTCGAAAAACCTTGGAACGGTGCACATTACAGTTGGTTTTATAATTGGCAACTGGCTAATAATTTCTCTCGGGTTTTCAGTGTATGCATTGCGTGCGCCACGGTAAATAATAAAGTAAGTCCAGGTTCTTTCGAACACGTGGCTAAGCGGAAGGAAGCAAACCGACAAATCGGACTCGTTAACATCTAAGCGCTCGTCGTGAATGCGAAAGCACGAAAAGAACTGGGCATGATCAAACATAACCCCTTTGGGTTCGCCGGTTGTTCCCGATGTGTATATGATTGTTGCAAGGTCTTCGGCTTTAGCCTCTTCTAATTGCTTGTTGAGTTGCGGGGTGAAGTTTTCGTTTTTTCCTGATTCGCAAAAGGATTTCCAGTCGATACTCTTATCGTTAGCAATTTTTACCGTTGGGTCGAAAACAACTATTTTGGCAATGGTATCGGTATTCTCTAAAAGCCATAAGGCTTTTTCGTACTGCTCGGCATTACCAACAAAAATTAACCCCATTCCGGTTTCGTCAACAATGTATTTAAGTTGCTGCCTTGACGAGGTTGCGTAAAACGGAACAACCACGCCTCTAACACCTAAAACACCAAAGTCGGCAATGGTCCATTCTGGGCGATTGTCGCTAAAAATGCCAATATTATCGGCCTCTTTATAGCCTAACGATATTAGCGCCCTCGATACATTTTTAACTTGATTAACAAGTTCGCTCCACGAAATGCTTTCGTACTTGCTGGCAGAACCATTACTTTTAAATTTAAATACCTCGTTCGATTTGTAGCGCGCGGCACGCTCTAAAAGCATGCTAACCAAGTGTTGTTTCATATTTTAGGTACTTATAATTTTTAGCAAAGAAACGCTAAAAAACGATGCGAACTTACAATTAAATGTTATTCTCATCTTTTTATACATCAGAGTAATGAATTGATAAATCCATTTTCACAAATTTCTCTTTTAAACTGTTAGAGCCTGTTTAAATTTTGCATAGGTAGAAAGGTGGCTATAGATTAGCTTTTT
>CAYZNN010000041.1:0-19176 GCA_964479665.1 uncultured Rikenellaceae bacterium
TTCGGTTGATAATACTTCTTATGGTAAGTTTAGTTATGAATAAGGATACTCATATTATTTTTAATAAAAATATTAAAATACTGTTTTTCTGATATATGTAAGTTGTTATTATTTAGAACTGCCACCAGTTACAGGACAAATGCATTGTAGAAAACACAAATTAATGTTTGTAGTATTGTGTTTATAAATGTTATATCTCACTAGTAGCGGACAACTACAATAAGCTATGTTTTTTTAATTTGTAAAAACGATTATATAAACGCAATTAATTCTTATTTAATCCATTTTGATCTATTAAATATCTTTTCAACAGTAAGGGAGAAAAAAGTCACTTTTTATGTTTTGTAAAAAATTGTCTTGTAAAAATTAAAAAAGGCAGCCATAAAGCTGCCTTAATATATAGTCGGGGTGAGATGACTCGAACATCCGACCCCTTGCACCCCATGCAAGTGCGCTAGCCAACTGCGCCACACCCCGAACTTTTGAGGTTGCAAATATATTGCTTTTTTTAAAATACAGCACCTTGTTTCTAAAAAAAATATTTATGGTTTTCTAGTTCATAGTGCTAAATTTGTACGTTTATTTAACCGTTGAACACATTCCAATAATTATTGTTTTTCCCTATTGTTACATTAAAACATTACATAAAATGAGTTTATTTAAACCAATGGAAGTTAAACCTAGCTCGAGCAATAGCGCTAGTAACTCAACCGAAGTTGAGCATGTTAAGGTGCTAATTATTGGTTCGGGCCCTGCAGGTTATACTGCAGCCATTTATGCTGCCCGTGCAAATTTAAATCCTGTTCTATTTGAAGGCCTACAACCTGGCGGACAGCTTACAACTACCACCGAGGTCGATAACTTTCCGGGTTACCCAAAGGGTATTACTGGCCCTTTGTTGATGGACGACCTTAAGGCGCAAGCTCAACGTTTTGGTACCGATGTACGCTTTGGAATTGCTACAGCTACCGACTTGTCGAAACAACCATTTAAGGTTACAATCGATGGCGAAAAGCTGATTACAACCGATGCGCTTATTATTGCCACTGGAGCAACAGCAAAGTATCTAGGGCTCGATTCGGAAGAGAAATATAAAGGACAAGGGGTTTCGGCCTGTGCTACCTGCGATGGATTCTTTTATAAAGGGCAGGATGTGGCTGTTGTTGGGGGTGGCGATACGGCTGCCGAAGAGGCCACTTATCTCGCCGGCATTTGCCGAAAAGTGTATTTAATTGTCCGCAAACCCTATCTAAGAGCCTCGAAAGCAATGCAGGACAGGGTGTTGAATACACCTAATATCGAAGTACTTTACGAGCATGTTACAAAGGAAATTGTAGGCGATATGAGCGGTGTTAATGGCGCCATTCTTACCAACGGAAAAGGGGAAGATGTTAAAATTAATATAACAGGGTTTTTCGTGGCCATTGGGCACCAGCCAAACTCCGATATTTTCAAAGATTTTATCGAAACCGACGAAACGGGCTACATAAAAACCATTCCAGGTACCGCAAAAACCAATGTTGAAGGGGTGTTTGCCTGCGGCGATGTGCAGGATAAGCATTACCGTCAGGCGATTACCGCTGCCGGTTCGGGATGCATGGCCGCTCTCGATGCCGAAAGGTACCTGGGAACAAGAAAATTCTAATGAAAAGGCCTCGAAATTCGGGGCCTTCATATTTATATCTGAACAATTTTATCGGTATTGTACCTTCCTGCTTTTAGCTTTTCGCCGCATTTCGAGAATGCTTCAACTGTTAATTTTACATCGTCGAGCGTGTGAACCGCTGTGGGAATAAGTCGTAATAGTATTTGCCCTTTAGGTATTACCGGATAAACTACTATTGAGCAGAAAATTCCGTAATTTTCACGTAAGTCGAATACCATACTTGTGGCTTCGGCCACGTTCCCTCTCATAAAAACAGGCGTTACGGGCGACTGAGTTTTACCAATATCCAGTCCTGCATTACGCAATCCGCTCTGTAAGGCGTAAACAATTTTCCAAAGGTTTTCGCAGAGTTGAGGTTGGGTTTGAATGAGCTCGAGGCGTTTAATAGCACCAATAACCATGGGCATTGGTAACGACTTAGCAAAAACCTGCGAACGCAGGTTATAGGTTAGGTACATAATAATGTCTTCCTCGCCAGCAATAAAACCTCCAATGCCTGCCATGCTTTTGGCAAATGTGGAAAAGTACAAATCAATTTTACTTTGAACGCCAAAGTGTTCGCCAACCCCTGCGCCAGTAGCACCCATGGTACCAAAGCCGTGAGCATCATCAACTAGTAATCGGAAGTTAAACTCATCTTTTAAATCGGCAATAGCCTTAAGGTTACCCAAATCGCCAGCCATTCCGAAAACCCCTTCGGTAATTACAAGAATTCCACCACCTTTTTTTTCGGCCAATCTGGTTGCATGCCCAAGTTGCTTTCTAAGGCTCTCCATGTCGTTATGTGCAAAAACGAATCGTTTACCCGGAAAAAGCCTCAACCCATCTATTATGCACGCATGCGACTCCGAGTCGTAAACAACCACATCGTTTCGCGAAAGAATGGCATCGATAATGGATACCATTCCCTGGTAACCATAGTTTAGAAGGTAGGCTGCGGGTTTACCAACAAACGCTGCAAGTTTTTCCTCCAGCTCTTCGTGTTTACGGGTATGCCCGCTCATCATACGGGCACCCATGGGGTAAGCCATTCCGTACTGAGCAGCAGCTTCTGCATCGGCCCTTCGAACCTCGGGGTGGTTGGCTAACCCAAGGTAGTTATTCAAACTCCAGGTTAGCACCTCTTTACCACGGAACATCATACGCGGATGTATTTCTCCCTCCAGCTTTGGAAAGGCGAAATATCCATGACCCTCCTTGTGGTACTGACCAATTGGCCCCATATTTTTTCTTAGTTTTTCAAAAATATCCATGGAAATTCCGTTTATTGGGTAAAACCTACAAATTTAATTAACAATACATCGAAAATGAAGAGCAAAAACCATTAGAATATACTTGCTCAAATTAGTTTATTTAACAACATAGAAAAGTTTAATAACTGCAAACACACAATTTAAAGCATTAATTATATGTATGTTAAGTTTGTAAGAAGAAGTTTTAACCAAATTTCAAAATTACTGGTAATAAAAAAGGTGGTAAGGTTAAAAAAATAGCTAATTTTGCTCTCTTGAATTGAACAACAAAATATTAGTTTACAAACTTTGTTTATTAATAAACCACTTTTTATATATGCCATGCTAAAACGAGCTCTTATCCTTTCTCTGGTTATAATCGCACTTCTTACTGCCTGTAGTAAATATGATAAAATACTGAAAAGTAGCGACTACAATTTGAAATACAAAAAAGCGAATGAGTATTACGCAAAAAAGGATTTCTACCGATCAACCATACTTTTTGAACAATTAGTTGGAATATACAAGGGAACTCAACGTGCCGACTCAATAGAGTATTTCATGGCTATGGGATACTATCATCAGGGCGATTATCTTTTAGCAGGACACTACTTTAATAATTTCAGGCGCAATTATCCACGGAGCGTTTTTACTGAAGACTCGGAGTTTATGTACGCCTACTGTTTTTATAAATCGTCGCCTCGCCCATTACTCGACCAGGAAACAACCAATTCGGCTCTTACAGCCTTCTCAGAATTTGCTGCAAAATACCCCCGCACAAACAGGAAGCAGGAAGTTGAAAAATTGGTGAATGAACTTAGGGAGAAATTGATAGAGAAATCGTACCTAAGCTCAAAGCTTTACTATAACATTGGCGATTATAAAGCCGCCATAGTATCGCTTCGGAATAGTTTAAACGAATACCCAAGCAGCAAGTTCCGTGAAGAGCAACTCTATATGCTTTTACATGCTTCGTATTTGCTTGCCGATAACAGCGTACCCAGCAAACGAAGGGAACGCTTTCAAAGTACAATTGATGAGTACTTTACTCTTATTGGCGAATTCCCCAACACAAAGTACCTTAGGGAGGCCGAACGCATATATGCCTTTTCCTTAAAAGTAATTGGAAACCAGTAAATAATAATATAGTTATGGACGTTAAAAAAATCGCAGCACCAACAAGTACCATTACTCGCGACCTAAATCAACTCGATCGTGAAACCGAAAATGTTTACGAAACTGTTCGTATTATTGGCAAGCGTGCCAATAAAATTTCGCACGACATTAAAATTGAATTGAACAAGAAATTGGAAGAGTTTGCCTACTATACCGATAACCTCGAAGAGGTTTTCGAAAATCGTGAGCAAATTGAGATTAGTAAGTACTACGAGCGCTTACCAAAACCTGTTCTGATTGCAACTCAAGAGTACCTCGATAACAAATTGTATTTCAGAAAAGGGGAAAAAGCCGATAAAGCAAGCAACTAGGCATGCTTAAGGGAAAAAACATAATTCTTGGCATAACAGGGAGCATTGCTGCCTACAAGGCTGCTGTTCTGGCGCGTTTGCTTGTAAAGGAGGGCGCAAATGTAAAGGTTGTTATGACGCCACTTGCCAAAGAGTTTATTACCCCCTTAACCATGGCTACGCTTACAAAAAACCCCATTCTTGTCGATTTTTTCAACCCCGAAAACGGCGATTGGAACAGTCATGTTGATCTTGGTCTTTGGGCCAATTTGTACCTAATTGCACCTGCATCGGCTAACACCATTGCCAAAATGGCCCATGGAGTTGCCGACAACTTACTGCTTACTACCTACTTATCAGCGCGTTGCCCGGTTGTGGTTGCACCAGCTATGGATCTCGATATGTTTCAGCATCCAACCACCCAGCAAAATTTAACTACCTTGCAGCGCAACGGCAATATTGTTGTTGAGCCTGCAGTAGGTGAGTTAGCCAGTGGCCTTTCGGGCAAGGGACGGATGGAAGAACCCGAACAAATTGTTGCATTCTTACTCGACTTTTTCAGTAAAACCAACCAACTCAAAGGGAAAACCATCCTGGTTACTTCCGGACCAACCTTCGAACCGATCGATCCGGTTCGTTTCATTGGAAATCGATCATCTGGGAAAATGGGAAAAAGCATTGCTCTCGAGCTAGCTCAAAGAGGTGCTCAAGTTCAGTTCGTTACCGGTCCTACCCACGAGTTACCCAACCATCGTAGTATTCAAATAATTAAAGTTAACACCGCTGCAGAAATGGCATCTGCCTGCGAAAATCTTTTCGAAAAGTGCGATGGTGCAATAATGGCTGCAGCTGTAGCTGATTATACTCCCAAACACAGAAGCCACGACAAAATAAAGCGAGTAACTGAAACTCTTAATATTGAACTTGTGGCCACGCAAGACGTAGTAAAAAGGCTTAGCGAATTCAAAAAGCCTTCGCAATTTTTAGTGGGGTTTGCCCTCGAAACCCAAAACGAAATGGAAAATGCCCAAAAGAAATTACAATCGAAAGGGCTCAATTTCATTGTACTCAATTCGCTTAACCAAAGTGGAGCAGGTTTCGAAACCGATACCAATAAAATTACAATCCTTCATGCAAATGGACTACAGAAGGATTTCCAACTTAAAAGCAAGCGTGAGGTAGCTACCGATATTATAAATGAGCTATGTTCCGTTATGGGTTGCTAGTTGTTTTATACTTAAAACTCTGAAAATATGATTATTCTGAGGAATTTGCTACTTGTACTTTTTATGGTTTCTCCTCTAATGAGTTTTCAGCAGGAACTCAGATGCAATGTTCAAATAAACTCGCAGCGCATTTCAGGAACAAATAGAAATATGTTTCAAACCTTGCAAACTGCTCTTTACGAATTTGTTAACAACACATCGTGGACTAATCACGTTTACGGTCAGGATGAGCGCATTGAATGTACAATCATGCTCACCCTAAATGAGCAAATAGGCTCCGATGAGTATAAGGGAGTTCTGCAAATCCAATCGCGCCGACCCGTTTTTGGTACTTCGTACTCAACGGCCATGCTAAATATTGTCGACAATAACTTGCATTTCCGATATCTTGAGTTTGATAAACTCGAATTTTCTGAAAATCAATTCGATAGCAACCTTACCTCCACCCTAGCTTACTACATATACATAATTCTTGGTTTCGACTACGATTCATTCTCGTATTTGGGGGGAACCGAATATTTCCAAAAAGCTGAGCGCATTGTTAATAATGCCCAGAATGCCGTTGAACGGGGTTGGAAAGCATACGAAGGGAACCGCAAAAATCGTTACTGGCTTGTTGAAAACTTACTGAACGACAAGTATCGCCCTGTTCGCGAGGTGTACTACCGGTACCATAGGTTAGGTCTCGACCGCATGAGCGACAAACTGATGGAAGGTCGCGCCGAAATTGCTGAAGCAATAGTTAATCTCCAGAAAGTATACCGCGAAAAGCCCGACCCCTACCTATACCTCATTCAAGTTTTTTTCGATGCGAAAAATGAGGAGCTGGTCAGCCTATTTACCGAATCGTTCCCTGCAGAAAAAACACGAGTGGTTAATATTTTAGTAGAAGTGGACAATTCCAATGCAGCAAAGTACAATAGGCTGCTCACAACCAATCCCGGCCAGGGTGGCACCACAACCCCACCCCGACGTTAGGAAATTTCGAATTGGCCATGCTTCGGAACCTCTACATACAAAACTACGCGCTTATCGATGAACTCCGCATTGAGTTCAATTCTGGATTGAATACCATTACAGGAGAAACGGGTGCCGGTAAATCGATCCTCTTAGGAGCCCTTTCTCTTATTTTAGGCCAACGGGCCGATGCTTCGTCATTAAAAGATAAAACTAAAAACTGTGTGGTTGAAGGGCTTTTCGAGGTTTCTGGGTACAAATTGGAAGAATTTTTCGAATTGAACGATTTAGACTTCCACACCAGTACCATTGTTCGAAGGCAAATTAACGAAGCGGGCAAATCGAGAGCGTTTATTAACGAAATTCCTGTTAACCTTAACTTACTCAAAGAGTTGGGCGACAGACTAATTGACATCCATTCGCAACACCAAAATCTTTTACTTTCAAGCAGTTCATTTCAAATCGGAGCTATCGATTCGTTTACTCAATCCGAACTGCTGGTTATGGAGTACCATAAATTATTTGCCTATTATAAAAAACTAAAAGGCGAACTAAGCGAACTTGAACAAAATGCAAATAGGGCAAGCACTGAACTCGATTACATTCGTTTTCAATTGCAGCAACTCAACGATGCAAATATAAAACCAGGAGAACATCAGGAACTTGAATTGCTTCAGCAAGAACTATCTAATGCAGAGGAGATCAAGAACCAACTCCTATTCTCCCTCGATACGCTCGATGGTAGCGAGCAATCGGTCAATTCCATGCTTAAAACCTGCTACAGTGGGCTACAAAAAGTATCTAAATTTTCTTCGAATGTTAATGCATTAGCCGAAAGGCTCGAATCGTGCCGAACAGAACTTCGCGATATTGCCCACGACATTGGAGTTTTAAACGACCGAATTGCAATGGATCCCGAACAGTTATCTGCTGTAAACAGCAGGCTTGACCTGTTTTTTACTCTGCAACAGAAGCATAGGGTTGCATCAGCCGACGATTTATTAACCGTTAGGGATGAGCTGAATAACAAACTCAACGCCATTGTAAATTACGACCTACAAATTGAAGCTAAAAGGAAGGAGCTGGATGAAACAGAAGGAGAGTTGGGCAAAACAGCAAAGCAACTTTCAACTGCCCGCCGGAATGGTTTTCCCAAGTTCCAATCAAATATTGAACTATTGCTTAAGCAGCTGGGAATTCCCCATGCCCGCTTCGAAATTGAATATAGACCCCTCGAGCAATACCAGCCTACGGGAATCGATAGTATTACATTCCTCTTCAGCGCTAACAAACAAATTGCTTTGCAGGAACTTTCGAAAGTTGCGTCGGGAGGTGAAATTTCGCGACTTATGCTCAGTATAAAGTCGCTTATGCTTTCAAACAGAGGGCTTCCCACCATAATATTCGATGAGATTGACACTGGCGTATCGGGCGAAGTTGCTGACAAAATGGGAAACATTATAAACCATATGGGTAATCATATGCAGGTTGTAAATATCACACACCTTCCCCAAATTGCTAGCAAAGGGAATCACCACTATTTGGTATACAAGGATAGCAATAGTAGTCAATCAAAAACATTAATAAAACTTCTTTCTCCCCAAGAAAGAGTTATTGAAATAGCTAAAATGCTAAGCGGCGAATCACTATCGGAGGCCGCACTAGAAAATGCAAAACACTTGCTTAGCAACCAAAAATCGGGCAAAACTTAGTATATCCGAACAATTTGAGCATCCGTATGTTTTATATGGTTTGAAATGTAGTTTAGAACAACCTTAAAATCTGATTGTATGGCATTCAATTTACTAAAAGGAAAGAAGGGGTTAATTTTTGGTGCCCTAAATGAAAGTTCCATTGCATGGCAGGTGGCCGAAAGGGCTCACCAAGAGGGTGCTCTGTTGGTACTAACCAACACACCCGTGGCTATGCGCTTGGGTAATATCGATGAGCTGGCAGCAGCAACCAATGCCAAACTAATACCGGCCGATGCCACCAACGTAAAGGATCTGGAAAATCTTATTACGCAGAGCATGGAGCATTTTGGAGGCAAATTCGATTTCATACTTCATTCCATTGGTATGTCGCCCAATGTGCGAAAGGGAATTACCTACGACGATTTGAATTACGATTTTTTTCAAAAAACCCTCGATATCTCTGCCATTTCATTCCATAAAATACTTCAGGTAGCCTGGAAATACGATGCTATTAAGCCCTGGGGCTCCATTGTAGCCCTTTCGTACATCGCTGCTCAACGTACTCTTTACGGATACAACGATATGGCCGATGCCAAAGCTCTGCTAGAATCCATTGCACGCAGTTTCGGATATATATATGGCCGCGAGCGCAGGGTGCGAATTAACACCATATCGCAATCGCCAACACCAACAACTGCCGGTAGCGGTGTAATGGGGTTCGATGCCCTTATGGACTTTACCGACCGGATGTCGCCACTTGGCAATGCCGATGCCGAAGAGTGCGCCAACTATTGCATCACTCTTTTCAGCGATTTAACCCGAAAAGTAACCATGCAAAACTTATACAACGATGGCGGTTTTTCAAATATGGGTATGAGTAACAGAGCCATGGCAGTATACAACAAAAATTTGGATGAGTGCAGAGACTGTAAATAATTGATTAATGCAAAAAATAATCGGACCCAATTGCTTTTACTATTCAAGGGTTTTTTAATACTTTTGTTGTTCAATACAACCAAACAAGTTCACTATGTCATTAAAAGACATCATGTCCATTTCAGGCCATTCAGGCCTATTCAAATTCATTTCGCAAGGGCGCAACGGAATTATTGTTGAATCGTTAACCGATGGTAAGCGTACACATGTTCCTACTACAGCCAAAGCTAGCGCACTTTCCGACATTGCTATTTTCACTAACGATGGCGAAAAACCCCTTCGCGAAGTACTTGATGCCATCAAGCAGCTCGAAAGTTCAATGCCTTCCATTTCACCAAAGTCGAGCAACGAAGAGTTGAAAGCCCATTTTCAAAAGGTTCTACCCAATTTCGATGCGGAACGCGTTTATGTTTCCGATATCAAAAAAGTTTTTTCATGGTATAATCAGCTGCAGGCTTTAAATCTTATGGATTTTTCGGAGCCCGTTGAAGAAAAGATTGAAGAACCTGAAACAACGACAGACAAGGCCGAGGCCACAGAAACTCCTAAGCCAAAGGCTAAAAAAACACCTACTGCAAAAACTTCATCCACAAAAAAGGCAACCGACACTAAAAAGGTTCAAGCAACTAAAGTAACTAAAAGTGCCGCCCCTGTAAAAAAATCGACACCCCGAAAAATGGGCGAATAGGCCATATCAACTGATTAATTGCAAAAAGGGTGCTTTGAATGGCTCCCTTTTCGTTTATAGTTTTTTTAATTATCAAACTATTAAATTCTTCTCCCCTTCCAAACAATATTCTTTCCCCTATAAAACCGAATGGACATGTAAACCATAAATAAGAAAACAACGTGCTGAACGGGCCACAGCATAACATTTTTAAAAACCGATTGGCCCGACAGATCCGAAACCATCATGCGTGCAAAAAGCATGGAAAAGAAAAAAGCAAAACTCAGAGGAAAAGGGAGGGAGAAAAGAATAAGGAAAGGGGCAATGGTGCCAATTGCTGCAAAAGCAAGGGTAACGTAAATACTACCTCCAAAGAAAGCGCATACATTCTTCGAAAAACCATTTAAAGCATCAGAAAAATCATGGTACATTCGGCAACTAATATCGTCGGATCCCAATAGGATGGCCATTCGTAAACGCTTACGTTTTATTGCACGACTTATGGTTATATCCTCAACCGCCGAATGGCGAAATTGGTAATGCCACTGATGAGCATGGTAGTGCTGGGCATCGAAAAGCATCATTTGTCCATTTGCTGCTGCCAAAGAACGCTTTCTGCTCCATTGAACCAAACGCAAAGGAAGTAAACTTAGAAGAATCCAATTCATATTGGGTACAACCAACAATTCACCCCAGGTTTTGGTAACTTGCCGGGGGAACATACTTAATAGCACCAAACGCTTTCGCTGCAATTGGGCAACTGCATTTCCTACAAATTGAGGAGCCACAGAAACATCGGCGTCGAGGAATAAAAGGTAATCGCCTTTAGCTTGCGTTGCCAATTGGTAACACGCATGATTTTTCCCAAGCCATCCATCGGGCAAATCGTTTCCATTTATAATTCGAATACGTTCATCGGACTTTATCTGGGCTTTAACAGCTGCTTCTGTTCCATCGGTTGAACAGTCGTTATATACAATAACCTCAATATGTGCGTATTGCTGCCGTATAAGGTCGTTGAGTAGGCTAGCAATATTTTCCTCTTCGTTACGTGCGGGAATAAGTACCGAAACCAATGGAGCACCCGATGGACTTCGATTAGTTAAAAAGGGTTGGGTTAAAAAATTGAAAAGTACAACCAAAAAACGTACTACAGCTACCAGCAGCAATACGAGCGATATGTAAAAAAATAATGTCATTTGGAAAAATGATTATTTTGCTTCGAAGTGCACTCCTGCATAAAGTCATTATATGTGTTCTGCATTTTGCGGAGGGAGGCTATACCCAAGTACTCCTTCTGATAAATTACCAATGTTGGTTTTTTGTAGCCAAAGTAGTCGATTAATGCAACAACCAGAATTACACATGTATCGTTGCTTGATTGTATAATCCTTTCTATTCCCGATTTAAACACCAAATTGTGCTCATGTTGGCTGGCCAATTCTCCTTGAGGGAAAAAAACGAGAAGATTCTGGCCATCGGTCATTATGCTTTTGCAATAGTTTAAACTCTCTATCACGCTCCTACTACCTAGCCGAACTGAAAATGCACCAATTTTAGTAAAGTACCCATGCATCTCGAGCTGTTCCTCCAGCATCATTACATGGTACTTACGCTTAAAATGAGTTTCATTCAAATGCCAAGCAATGAACCCATCCCACCAGCTGAAATGGTTAGGAACTAAAAGAATTGGACGTTTCTCAGGTTTAATTTGACCAACTATCACTACCCTACGAAAATGCGAATGAATAATTCGTGAAATGTACCAATTAAAGAAAAATACAAAAAACTTTGAGTGTTTAGCCCTAATCATCGATTGATTTAAAAAGATTTTTACACTGTAAATGTAGTTAATAGCTTTCAATTCTGCAGATTCGCTTGCATATTTTAGCAGAAGTTGTATTTAACTTAAACCTACTACAATCAATAACTTCCGAAACCATTTCAATGCGGGTAGGGTTTACTATAAGCATGTGGATACCCGAGTTTGAAAAACTTTCGCACAAACTCACACTAAAAAGTTCATATTAACAGTTTATTGTTAATAATATGCAAACCTCTCAGATTGCAAAACCCTCGTTATTTCTTAAATTTGCTCGATTATTAATACGCATACACATATGCTAAAAAGGCACTTCAAGCTGTATTCAATCTGTGTTGCAATTCTTATAACGCAATACGCAACAGCCCAGCAAACTCCAATTTACACCAGTTCCCATAAGTACCTACTTAGGGGCATTGAACTTTTCGAAAAGGCTAATTTTGTTGCTGCTCAGCAGCATTTCGAGCTGGCTGCTAACAGTTTCGACCTTACTCAAATTCAATTGAAAGGTGAGGCAGAATACTACAAAGCACTTTGCGCAGTAGAGCTTTTCAACAACGATGCGGAACACCTCATGCGTTCATTCATAAATAATTATCCCGATAACCAAAAGGTTAACGATGCCTACTTCGATTTAGGAAAGCTTCGCTACCGCGAAAAAAAGTATAAGGACGCAATTTACTGGTTTAACCAGGCAAACAGGAATTCTTTGGGGCAGGAAAAAAAGGATGAGCTACTCTTTAAACTTGGATATAGCTACTTTTCCACCGATGATAATGAGAATGCCAAACGCTGCTTTTTTGAGGTAAAAGATACGTACAACCGATATGCAGCACCAGGTACCTATTATTATTCGCATATAGCCTACTCCGAAAAAAGTTATGCAACAGCACTTAAAGGTTTCGAAAAATTGAAGGACGACGAAACCTTTGCACCACTGGTTCCTTACTACATTTCACAAATTCTTTTCCTACAGAAAGAGTATAGCAGGGTTGTTGAATACGCCCCTCCCGTACTCGAAACGGCATCGCCAAAAAGAGCCCCTGAAATTGCCCGAATCATAGGAGAGTCGTACTACAGAATGCGCCAGTTCGACAAAGCGGTTCCGTTCATCGAAAAGTTTGTTGAATCGGCACCAACACTCACTCGAGAGGATAACTATCTGGTTGGTTTCGTTTTTTACAGAAACGAAAAAATTACCGATGCTGTAAAGTATCTCGAGAGAGTTCCCACCGAAGATGACGAGATTTCGCAGAATGCATACTACCATTTGGCCGATTGTTACATTAAATTGAACGAAAAAAACAAGGCCCGTCAGGCCTTTTCCATGGCCTCGAAATCGACCTTCGATATGACAATAAAGGAGGATGCCCTTTTTAACTTTGCAAAAATAACTTACGAATTGCTTTACAATCCCTTCAACGAGGCCATTGCAGCATTCAACGAGTATATTGCACTTTTTCCAAGTAGCCCCCGAATCGACGAGGCCTACAATTACCTTGTATTGGCCTACATGAATACAAAAAATTATCAGGCAGCCCTCGTTTCGCTCGATAAAATTAAAAACCGCGATGCGTCCATTCGTCAGGCTTACCAACGCGTTGCATTCTTTAGAGGAATCGAACTCTTTCAGAACCTCAGTTACGCCGAGGCCATTGAAAAGTTTACACTTTCTCTCAATTATCCTGAATTTAACAGAACACTTTACGCACTGGGACTATACTGGCGTGGAGAAAGCCACTACAGACTTGAAAATTTCGAAAAAGCCCTCGACGATTATAACCGCTTTGTGCTTTCGCCGGGAGCCTTTAGCCTTGCCGAATTTCAAATGGCCCACTATAATCTTGGTTATACTTACTTTAAATTGAAAGATTACGACAATGCCATTGTTTGGTTCCGAAAATATGTTAGTAATAATTCCAACAATCCTTCGCTGTACCTAGGTGATGCACATAATCGCATTGGCGATTCGTACTTTATTCAACGCAAATATTGGCCATCGCTCGATTGGTACGAGAAAGCATACCTAACCAATACCATCGATGCAGACTATGCGCTCTTCCAGCGAGGCTTTACATTTGGCCTAGTGGAGCGACCCCAAAAGAAAATTGAAACCCTCATTCTTCTTACCAACCAATTTCCACAATCGAGCTATGTTGACGATGCTCTTTTTGAACTGGCCGAAACCTACATGGCCCTTGGCCAAACCAACGATGCCATTGCTTCGTACAGCCGTATAGAGAGGGACTTTCCCGGAAGTAGTTACTATGTAAAAGCCCTCGTTCAGCTGGGATTGGCAGCATATAATCAGAACGATAACCAGGGTGCCATGCAATTTTACCAAAGGGTTGTGGAGGGTTACCCCAACACCCCTGAGGCAAAAAATGCTCTTCTTGGACTGCGTAACATATATGTTGATTTAGGTAATGTAAATGCCTTTTTCGAGTACACCTCCCGCCTGGGAAGTTTAGGTAATGTGTCAGTGGCAGAAAGAGACTCTATCTCCTTCATTTCGTCGGAAAGGCTTTACCTTTCGGGCGATTGCCAGAGGGCTATTCAGAGCCTAGACCAATACCTATCCGATTTTCCCAAAGGGAATTTTGTACTACATGCCTATTACTATCTAGGCGATTGCTTCTTCAGGAGTGGTAATCTCGAAAAATCGCTCGAATTGTTAACACAAATCATTCAGCAACCCAAAAATCAATTTACAGTTCAGGCAATTCTAACCGCATCGCAAATTTATACGCGCCAACAAAGGTTTGCCGAAGCCTACGAAACTTTCGACATGCTCGAGGGTATGGCCGATGCCAAAATCAACCTGCTCGATGCCCGAATTGGCAAACTGCGCTCAGCGTTCAACCTCAACAGGCATCAGGAAGTTATTGAAGCAGCAGCCAAGTTGCTCATTACCGACAAACTACCTCAGGAAACTGAAATGGAAGCTCGCTTTAAAAGGGCCAAAGCACTGCTTGCATTGAGTCGAACCAACGATGCTTTCGATGAATTTGCAAGGGTTTCCCAACGTGTAAAAACTGCCGAGGGTTCCGAATCTAAATACGAAATGATAAAAATTCTTTATCAACGGGGCGAACTGAATAAGGCAGAAGCCGAAGTTTTCAAATTTGCCGAAACCAATACGCCGCACCAATACTGGCTTGCAAAAAGTTTCATTCTATTGGGCGATATTTACGCTGGGAAGAACGACTTTTTCCAAGCTAAAGCTACACTTCAGAGTGTAATTGATGGCTATGCCAATGCCAACGATGGTATAATTGATGAAGCCATAGCCAAAATGGCCGAACTGGTTAAAGTTGAAAAGGGTAAGCAAACGCCCATGCGCGATACCATTAAGATAAATTATACTTTCTAATTTTTGGTAGCCTCACATTAACGGAAAAAGAAATGAAACTTAAAATAAAAATCACAATACTAATTGCGGCAGTTAAATTCTGTTTTTTTCCCTATACCGCATTTGCTCAGGACGATAAACTATCGAAAGAGGTTCAGGTAGTTAGACCCTACGAACCATCCATATCCGATGCGTTTAAAATAAACCTCATGCCCCGTATTGAAGATACCATAAAAGTCGATCCAAAATTTACATACACACTGGCGCTCCGTCCGGTAACCACCGAATTCCCTGTAAGCCCAATCCCCGCTGCCAAAATGGTTTCGGAACCGCTCTTACCTGTTTATAACGGATTTGTGAAATTTGGATTTGGAAACTACTCTTCTCCACTTGCCGAACTGTATTATGCCAACGAGCGCTCAAAAAACTTTTCGTACGGTGCATGGCTAAAGCACCACTCATCGTTTGGTAGTTTAAGTCTCGCCAATAAGGAAGTAGTTGATGCCCCCTTTAGTAAAACACAATTCAGCGCCTTTGGCAAATACATTTTTAGCAACTCGGTGCTTGCAGCCAACGCAGGGTTCGATCTGAATTCCTACCGGTTCTTTGCTCACGATACTTCTCTTGCAAACCTTGCAATTCCAATCCCTACTGTTGATAAGCAGAAGCAGCAACGTTTCGATATGGGCATTTCCTACTACTCAACATATAGCGATTCTGCACATATAAACTACCGAGCAAGCAGCGGGTTTAGAAACTTTACTGATATGCATGGAAATGTTCAAAACAGTTTTAATCTAAAGGCCGACCTGAATAAGTATTTCAAAAAAGAAATCGTTGGGGGCACCATTGAACTGGTTCATCACATGCGAAATGAAAGTCTCGATTCAGCCAACAATACTATATTCCGATTTGCTCCATGGGTGGGTGCATTCGACAAACAGTGGAGGGTTAAGGCAGGTGTTAACATTGTAATCGATGCAAATGCCAGCGAAACAAAAGGGCACCTCTACCCTATTGCCTCTGCATCGTATAACATTGTTTCGAACTACCTTATTCCGTACTTCGAATTTAGTGGGTATCTAAAAGAGAACGATTATGTTTCGGTAATGGCTGAGAACCCTTGGGTGCGGAAAGGAATTGATATTTGGAATACCAGCCATAATCTGGTGATTAGTGGTGGCGTAAAGGGAAATTTAAGTTCAAAAGCGGCATATAACCTTGGGGCATCCTTTTCAATTACTGACAGCATGTACTTTTTCGTAAACATTCCCGATGCAACTAACAGTTTTCTCCTTGGCCAATTCGATGTGGTTTACGATAATATTCAACGCAAACGTTTCTTTGGCGAACTAACCCTTGCACCCACAAATAGCATTTTAGTTTACTTAAAGGCAGAATACAACCTTTACGATCTGAGCAATATTCAGAAAGCTTGGCATTTGCCTGGTTTTATTGGTCAAATTGGAGCTGGTTACAACATTAAAAACAAAATTGTACTTAAGGCAAACACTTACCTCGAAGGCGAACGATTTGCCAAGGGGTTGAACAATAAGGTTATTACTCTGAATGGAATTACCGACATAAATTTGGGCATAGAATATAGGTACAACCGAAAGATTGGTGCATTCCTCGACATTAATAATATTCTGGCTAAGCGCCATCAGTATTGGTACCTTTACCCAACCCAAAGGTTTAACATGAAGTTGGGCTTCAATTTCGCCTTCTAGAGTCGGTAACTCTTACAAAATTTTTTCCCTGTAAATATGGGCTTTACAGAGGATCAAAATTTATCAGTCGAAACCCCCTAATTTACAGCTCATTAGCAGATACCCCTTTAATCTATATATCATTGATATACAGATACATATATTTGAAATTAATTCAAATATTTTTCGATTTTTGCTAGGCTACTCAATATTTATTGAGTAACTTTGATGGCTATTCGCATTAATGCATCATTTACTTGATTATCAACAATTAACAGAAAAACATAATGAGCAATTTGGAGAACGAGAAGTTGGAAGGAACAAAATCAACGGCAAGCAATCAGTATTCAGCCGAAAGTATTCAAGTACTCGAAGGGTTAGAAGCAGTTCGTATGCGACCCGCCATGTACATTGGCGATACAGGCTCTAAAGGGCTTCACCATTTGGTTTATGAAGTAGTTGACAATTCTATCGACGAAGCACTTGCAGGCTACTGTACTACAATCGATGTAACAATAAACCCCGGTGGCTCAATAACTGTTGTTGACGATGGCCGCGGAATACCTGTTGACTTCCACGAGAAGGAAAAGCGCTCGGCGCTTGAAGTGGTAATGACCGTTTTGCATGCAGGAGGAAAGTTCGACAAAGGAACATACAAGGTTTCAGGAGGCTTACATGGTGTTGGAGTTTCGTGCGTAAATGCTCTCTCAAAAAAACTAGTGGTTGATGTTTATCGCGATGGCAAAATATACCAACAAGAATACTGCAAGGGAGTACCCCAATTCGAAGTGAAAGTCATTGGCGAAACCAATCGAACCGGCACCAGCGTCACTTTTACACCCGACGATACCATCTTCACCCAAACCACCGATTATAACTTCGAAATACTTGCTTCTCGGCTTCGCGAACTTTCTTTCCTTAATAAGGGTATTAAACTTAACATTATCGACAAGCGCGACTTTGAAGAGAATGGTAATGGGCCAAAATACAGGCAAGAGTCGTTTTATTCAGAAAATGGCCTTTCAGAATTCGTTCGCTTCCTCGATGTGAATCGTGAGTCGTTAATAGAAAAAACTATTTACATTGAAACGGACAAAAACGAGATACCCGTAGATGTGGCTATGCAATACAACACATCCTTCTCTGAAAATGTACACTCATACGTTAACAACATTAATACAATTGAGGGTGGCACCCATTTAACAGGCTTCCGAAGGGCGCTTACACGTACATTAAAAAAGTATGCCGAAGATTCGGGTATGCTTTCCAAGCTAAAGTTCGATATTAGTGGCGACGATTTCAGGGAAGGCCTCACCGCCATCATTTCTGTAAAAGTTGCTGAACCCCAATTCGAAGGACAGACCAAAACTAAATTAGGAAACCCAGAGGTTAGCCTTGCAGTTGATCAGGCTGTTAGCGATGCCCTTGCCAACTATTTGGAAGAAAACCCTAAAGATGCAAGAACTATAGTGCAAAAGGTCATTCTTGCAGCAACTGCTCGTCATGCTGCAAGAAAAGCACGCGAATTGGTTCAACGCAAGAACGTGCTTTCGGGCTCAGGTCTTCCCGGTAAACTGTCCGACTGCTCCGATAAGGACCCAGTTCAGTCTGAGTTATACCTTGTTGAGGGCGACTCGGCAGGTGGAACAGCCAAGCAAGGACGCGATCGTCGTTTTCAGGCCATCTTACCCCTAAGGGGAAAAATTCTGAATGTAGAAAAAGCGCTTCAGCATAAAATCTTCGAGAATGAGGAGATAAAAAATATTTTTACTGCACTTGGAGTAACCATTGGCACCGAGGAAGATAGTAAAGCAATTAATCTCGAAGGACTCAGGTATCACAAAGTTATAATAATGACCGATGCCGATATTGACGGTAGCCATATTGCGACCCTAATCATGACATTCTTTTTCCGCTACATGAACGACCTAATTAATCGAGGACACCTATATATTGCTACCCCTCCCCTCTATCTGGTTAAAAAGAGCAAGGATGAGGTTTACTGTTGGAACGAAGAGCAACGTCAAAAAGCAGTTGAAGAGCTTGGAAAGGGTCGCGATACTTCGGTTCATGTTCAACGATACAAAGGTTTGGGCGAAATGAATGCTGAACAACTGTGGAGCACCACTATGAATCCCGAAACTCGAACGCTACGTCAGGTTACAATTGAAAGTGCGGCTGAGGCCGATCGAATATTCTCAATGCTTATGGGCGACGAAGTACCTCCCCGACGTGAATTTATTGAGAAGCATGCCAAATATGCAAAAATTGATGTTTAAAATAAAAGGTGGATTTATCTAAATTCCTCGGCGTTTCTCTGTGAATATCTCTGTGGAACTCCGTGTAATTTTTAATGCATTGCTACACAGAGGCTCACTGGTGAATAACAGAGATGCTCAGAGAAAGAGAGTTGTTGTTTTTTAACTTTTGAGACAAACCCTTCATTATC
>CAYZNN010000042.1:0-17557 GCA_964479665.1 uncultured Rikenellaceae bacterium
TAAATTTAACCTTAGTGCGGTAAATCTAGCGCTTTTTCAAATATTAAAACTGATAATGAGGTGTTTACAACCGCACTAATTTCAATGGGGACAAGTTAGGAACCTATAAAAACTACTTCTCGACGATTGTTGATTTTTGCATCAACATGGGGATCGTGAGTGTACATTTGGTTCTTGGTAAATATGGTCTCTAAAGGTTAGTACATAGGGGATTAACGAATTTATTATAATATTGAGAATAAGCACCTTTTTTTGACGAAATGTTTAATAGATAACACAAAAAAAGGAGTATGGAATTTCTCCATACTCCTTTTGGATATAAGAAAACTATAAAACTACTCCTTGCCTAATAGCAATTCGAGTATCTGTTTGCCTGCTAGGGAAACAGGGGTTCCAGGACCAAAAATGGCTGCAACGCCATTGTCGTAAAGGAACTGATAGTCCTGTGCGGGAATTACTCCGCCGCAAATAACCATAATGTCGTCGCGGCCCAATTTTTTGAGTTCCTCCATTACCTGGGGCACTAAAGTTTTGTGGCCTGCAGCAAGGCTTGATACTCCTAGAATATGAACATCGTTTTCTACGGCTTGCTTTGCTGCCTCTGCTGGGGTTTGAAATAGCGGCCCAATATCAACATCGAAACCAATATCGGCGTAGCCGGTTGCAACTACTTTGGCTCCGCGGTCGTGACCGTCTTGCCCCATTTTGGCAATCATAATTCGTGGCTGACGTCCCTCGAGTTTGGCAAACTTTTCGCATAACTCGCGGGCCTCTTTAAATGTACTGTCGCTCATGGATTCTGAAGAATAAACACCTGAAATGGATCGTATTACTGCTTTGTATCTGCCAACAACCTTTTCGCAGGCAAAACTGATTTCGCCAAGGGTTGCACGTTTTTTGGCAGCATCAATAGAAAGTTCTAAAAGGTTGCCTTTTCCAGATTCTACGCACTGTGTTATGGCTTTGAGTGCAGCCTGCACTTCGGCCTCGTTGCGATTAGAACGCAATTGCTTAAGTCTTGCAATTTGCGATTCGCGAACGGCAGTGTTGTCAACATCCAGTATTTCAATAGGATCCTCCTTTTCTAAGCGGTATTTGTTGAGGCCAACAATTATATCTTTTCCGCTATCTATGCGTGCCTGCTTTCTTGCGGCAGCTTCTTCAATACGCATTTTAGGAATACCTGTCTCTATTGCCTTGGCCATGCCGCCAAGTTCCTCAACTTCTTGAATTAGTGTCCAGGCCTTATGAGCAATTTCGTGGGTTAGTTTTTCAACATAGTACGAACCAGCCCAGGGGTCAACTGCTTTGCAAATATTGGTTTCTTCTTGTAAATATATTTGGGTATTTCGAGCAATTCTTGCCGAAAAGTCGGTTGGCAAAGCAATGGCTTCGTCGAGTGCGTTAGTATGAAGGCTTTGTGTATGTCCCAACGCCGCAGCCAGAGCCTCAATGCAGGTGCGTCCCACGTTGTTAAATGGGTCCTGTTCTGTTAAGCTCCATCCCGATGTTTGGCTGTGGGTACGAAGTGCTAACGATTTTGGGTTCTTGGGGTTGAATTGTTTCACAATTTTTGCCCAAAGCAAGCGCGCGGCTCTCATTTTGGCAATTTCCATGAAGTGATTCATGCCAATGGCCCAGAAAAAAGAAAGGCGGGGGGCAAATGCATCAATATCGAGGCCCGAATTTACACCTGTACGCAGGTATTCGAGGCCATCGGCTAGCGTATATGCCAACTCAATGTCGGCTGTGGCACCCGCCTCTTGCATATGATATCCCGAAATGGAAATGCTGTTGAATTTGGGCATATTCTTAGCCGTATATTCAAATATATCGGCAATAATTTTCATCGAGAATTCTGGAGGGTATATGTAGGTGTTTCGCACCATGAATTCTTTCAAAATGTCATTCTGTATGGTGCCGCTGAGTTGGTCGAGAGTTGCGCCCTGCTCGAGCGCAGCAACAATGTAAAAGGACAAAACGGGCAAAACGGCTCCGTTCATGGTCATTGAAACCGACATTTTATTGAGCGGAATGCCATCGAAAAGAATTTTCATATCTTCTACCGAATCGATGGCAACACCTGCTTTACCTACATCGCCCACAACGCGATCATGATCCGAATCGTAGCCCCGATGCGTTGCAAGGTCGAAGGCAACCGAGAGGCCCATTTGGCCAGCAGCCAAATTGCGACGATAGAAAGCATTCGACTCGTGAGCAGTTGAAAATCCTGCATACTGCCGAACAGTCCAGGGCTTCATTACATACATGGTGCTGTATGGCCCCCGAAGGAAAGGTGGAATTCCTGCTGCATAGTTCAGGTGCTCCATATTCTCCAAATCAGATGCGCTGTAAACGGGCTTAACAGGAATTTGCTCGGGGGTTATGAAGGGTTGCCCAGGTTCGGTACGAGCGTCACCCTCGAACTTCTGGTTAATTTTTATTTTTGAAAAATCTGGTTTCATGCTGAATGGGTTTAATATTAAAACTTTACCGGATGTGTTGGCTAAAAACTAACCAATGTTAAGCATCTGTTGGTATTGCTTAAGCGTTTCGAGCAGATTCGATTTTACGCTTATGTAGTTTTTAATTCCTTTCGCTTCGAGTTCAGGTTTGCATGCAGGTTCTCCGGCAACAACAAATAAAGCACTATTGCCAATTTTGCCAAAAGCTTCTGGGGCGTATGCGGAATACTCGTCGTCCGATGAGCAGATGACAACCATATCAGCCTTTGCTTCAAGTGCAGCCCTAACTCCTTCATCCACCGATTTAAATCCAATGTTATCAATTACTTCAAACCCGGCACAGGCAAAAAAGTTGCAGCTGAATTGGGCCCTGGCCCTTCTGAAGGCAAGCCCGCCAATGGTGAGCATGAAAACCTTTGGGCGCTTCCCGCTGGCATCGGTTCTGTATCGGAGTTCTTCAATTTGCTGGGCAGCCCGGAATGGCACCAAGGGTTCGGCAAGCGCACCTTGGGAGTTTGCTGGAAATTTCACATGTTCATCTCGAATGATGCTTGTGTTAGCCACCTCGCCAAAATTGGGGTACTGATTGGTTCCGAGAACCGTTTCACGTCGCGATGAAATATTTGCTAATTTTTTTTGAGCAACATTTTTTATTTCGTTCTGAATAAAACCTTTGCTGAAGGCAGACACAAAACCACCCATTTCATCAACTTTCAGGAAAAGGTTCCAGGCATGCTCTGCAATGGATGCGGTTAGCATTTCAATGTAGTAGCTACCCGCCGACGGGTCAACAACCTTCGATAGGTATGCCTCTTCTTTGAGTAGCAGCTGCTGATTGCGAGCGATTCTTTCTGAAAATACCGTAGGTTTCTGATACGGTGCATCGAAGGGTAGAACGGTTATACTATGAACGCCCCCTAGAGCCGCCGACATGGCTTCAGTAGAAGTGCGGAGCATATTCACGTAGGGGTCGTAAATGGTTAAATTAAACATTCCGGAAACGGCGTGAATGCTTATTTGTGCTGACTTCAGGTCGGATGGTTTGTATGCCTCAACCAGTTTTGCCCATAGTAACCTTGCTGCTCTGAATTTTGCAATCTCCATAAAGTAATTTGGTCCAATGCCAAATGTGAAACGTAAACGTTGGGCGCTCTCATCAATAGAAATTCCTTTGTCGGAAAGCCACTGCAAATACTCAACGCCCATTGCTAGTGAAAATGCCAATTCTTGTGTAGCCGATGCACCTGAGTTGTGAAAAATGCATCCGCCAATTTCAAATAGTTTGAAACGAGGCAACTTTTGGCCATTATTAAAATGCTCAAAAACTCTCTGGTGAGCAGTCTCTTCATCAATACTGAACTGGCCATTTAAAACTAGGTTGTTTAATGGGCTATAATTGAATGAGCCATTGGCCTTTTCTGATTTTTGATTGCTTTTGTTGAGGTATTCTACCAAAACAGGAAGAATTTTTCTCGACCCGCAGCCCGAAACGAAATTCACCTCGGTTTTGCTGAAGTCAAATCCTGTTAAAAGTGTTTCTAACCCATCAACGCTTGGTTCGCAGTTTTTGCAGGTTTCAAATCCTATCGAATCAACACCTTGTGCTAAAGCTTTTAAAGCTGATTGGTTCGCTGCTGCAGAATCGCTTGCGTCGAAGTCCTGGCGAATAAGCCAATTATTACCCTCCTTTTCATTGCCCCGAACGAAAGGAAACTTTCCAGGTGTGGCGTTAATAAATCCAATTCCTTCCAAATCTTCTGCTCGGTAGTAGGGTCGAACACCGAATCCCTCAAGGGTTTTCCAAACCAACTTTTTATCGTAGTCGGCCCCCTTAAGGTCTTGTAGTATTACCTCTTCCCACTCCTTTGTTGTAATGGGCGGAAATTCAGTAAACAGTTTGCTATTCGTGGTTTTGTCTGCCATAACGTGATTGGTTTTTAAAATAATCGGAGCGCAAAGTTACAAACTAATACCATTGAAAGTTTTATTGTTTGCATCGATTTTAGACTGTTATGGAGCATAATGCTTTAAATAAAAAAGGGGTACAATAAAAAAGGCAGGATTCATGCCCTGCCTTTATGTTTGGAATAGTAACTACTTATTTTTCTTTAATATGCTTTTCAAGCCATGTGTCCATTTCCCATAGCGTATGGAGAATTGATTGCTTCGCTCTATATCCGTGGCTTTCGTGGGGGAGTACTACCAATCTAGCGTTGGCACCAAAACCTTTAAGTGCAGAAAAAAAGCGTTCGCTTTGCATAGGAAAGGTTCCGCTGTTACTGTCCGACTCGCCATGAATTAATAGAATTGGTTCATTTATTTTATTGGCATACATAAATGGCGACATTTTCAAATACACTTCTGGGGCTTCCCATAAATTCCGTTCTTCACCCTGAAAGCCAAAAGGGGTTAGGGTTCTGTTGTATGCTCCGCTCCGGGCAATTGCAGTTGCAAAAAAATCGCTATGGGCAAGCAGATTGGCTGCCATGAATGCACCATAAGAGTGTCCGCCAATGGCAATTCTCTTCGGGTCGGCTATACCCATACTTGTTAAGGCATCAATCGCAGCTTTTGCATTAGAAACCAACTGTTCAATAAATGAATCGTTTGGAAGTAGCGAATCTTTTCCAATTATTGGCATACCCGGATTGTCGAACACTGCATAGCCACGAGCTACCCAAAGTATGGGCGAGGTTTTGCCCGGTCGGATGAAGCGGTATGGCGATTCTTTCACCTGTGCGGCCAAATTGGGGTCGACGTATTCCTGTGGGTATGCCCACATGAGCACAGGTAGTTGCTTTGAACCCTTTACGTACTCCGAGGGGAGGTATAGATTACCGGTAAGTTCAACACCATCGGCTCTTTTATAACGAACAAGTTCCTTGTTAACATTGGCCAGTTGGGGGTAGCGGTGTGTAAAGTTAGTAAACTGCTTAATGCAATTTCTTTTTATATTGCGAATTTGGTAATTGGGTTGCTCGGTAACCGATTCCCGAATGGTTAGAAACTGGTTAGGTTCCTTATTTAAAAAAGCAATAAATTGTTCGTAGAAAGGAGCCTGGCACTGCCACAGCCTTTTGGTTTTGAAAGTTGCCAGATCCATTTCGTCAATAAATGGCATGTTCCCTTTTGGCGATGCTCCTTGTCCTGTGAGGTACAATTTTCGTTTGGTTTTATCGGATCTGAGCACTAAAAAGCCGTTAAGGTTTGCTTCAAGAATTGGGCTTCCGGGGTCCCCATAGGCATCTTGCCACGAGCGGTCCCAAACTGTTTGCATAGGTTGATTTGGGATTGAAGGGTTGAAGATACTTGCAATTACCCTGCGGGTGTCCCACCACCGTTCATATGCTATGGCTACTGTTTCCCAGCCCCATTGAATGCCTGCAAATCTTAATTTCATTGAAATTAATGGTTGGGCTTTCGACTTAAATGGTGCTTCGAGAGTGTACACAATATCTCTTACCTCCACCCTCCTCTTTGGGTCGCCATCATCCTGGGCTTCAACCCAGTAAATTGAAGCAGGGGCATCGGCTCGCCACGAGAAATTACGTGGACCCTTTTGAACCGCACTGAAGCCCTGAGGGATATCTTCAGCTAATGGTGTTTCGGCTAGTTGCTTGAAAAGATTTCCATTTATTGTCCATATTTGAACAGATTTTGGAAAGCGATTGTAAGGCACAATATATGAGAAGGGGCGCATTAGCTGTTCAACCAGTATGTATTCGCCGTTGGGCGAAACCGTGAAATCGGTTATCAAATCGGGGTTGCCGATAGGTTTAGGATGCTGCTCTCCGTTGGCCAGCATAATTTGACAGTAAGCATAGTGTTCAAACTTTTCCTCATCGGCCTTGTTCTGTAAAAGATCCTGAAATGTTCGCACTTTAGAGGCTTTCCCTTGGCTCACTTGTATCGATGGTCCTGTAGGTACTTTTTGTTGGTCCACAAAAGGCTCGCGGTAGAGTACCCTCGAGGCAAAAAGTACACCGCTGCTGTTGGGTAACCAAACAAAACTATTCGAAACGAGAGCGCCGAGAAGGTTCGTTGCCCACTGAGTAGCCTTTCCCGAGTTAGCGTCGACTACCCAAAGCTCTATTGTTGATGCTCTGTATATGGTTAAAGCTATGCTTGTTCCGTTGGGCGACCACTGAAAGCTAGCAATTCTTCCGTCTGCGGGCAATCCAGTTATTGGGTATTCTCCTTCGTTGCTTATTTTGCGTATAGTAATTCGCTCGATAAAGTTAACACGGCTCGATCCGTAATTATTCGGATTTATTCTTAACCCTGCAAGACGTAGTTCTTCCTGTGCAAGTTCAGAAATGTCAGGCATTTCCTGAGGGTAAGCAAAAATAGCATGGCTGCGTGTTGGGCTTAACGAAAGGCGCGGGGTTGCCGGTGCATTCACTATTTCAAGTATCTCCTTGGGTGGTTCCATGTACCTTGTGGCTTCCTGACCATGGATAGGTGAGTAGAAAAGGAATAGAAAAAAAATTATTATCGCTTTTGGCCTTTTCATTGCAAACTGTTTGGCGTTGTAATAAGTTTAACTGTAAGGCTTTTGACGGAAAAATAGGTTTTAAGTTTAAAATGGTTGGGGTTCGTACTATTGAGAAAAACCGTTACTTTTGGGGTTTGTTCTTAATTGAAATAGGATGAGCGATTTAATGCGAATTGTAGAAACAGCCTGGGAAAACCGAGGCGGTTTCTTGTCGGCCGAAATGCATGTAGCCATAGAAAATGTAATAGATTTGCTCGACAAAGGAGAGTTAAGAGTGGCCGAACCGATAGAGGATGGGTGGAGAGTTAATGAATGGGTTAAAAAAGCAGTTATCCTTTACTTCCCAATAAGAAAAATGCAAACCATTGAGGTTGGTCCTTTCGAATTTCACGATAAAATTCCCCTAAAAAAAGGTTTCGAGCAGAAGGGTGTTAGAGTGGTTCCCCATGCTATAGCTCGCTATGGTTCATACCTGGCGAAGGGAAGCATACTCATGCCTTCGTATGTAAACATTGGAGCGTATGTCGATTCGGGAACAATGGTCGACACATGGGCAACTGTTGGTTCGTGCGCGCAAATTGGGAAAAACGTACACCTATCAGGAGGAGTTGGAATTGGAGGCGTTCTTGAGCCGGTACAGGCTTCGCCCGTAATTATTGAGGATGGCTGTTTTATAGGTTCACGATGTATAGTGGTTGAAGGGGCAAGAGTTGGAAAAGAGGCAGTGTTAGGGGCAAATGTTGTTATTACCCAATCAACCAAGGTAATCGATGTAACAGGCCCTAAGGCAGTTGAGTACAGTGGGTATGTTCCTCCTCGCAAAGTGGTAATCCCGGGCTCCTACACCAAACGGTTTGCAGCAGGCGATTATCAGGTGCCGTGTGCATTAATTATTGGAGAAAGAAAACCATCGACCGACCTAAAAACATCGCTTAACGATGCACTTAGAGAATTTAATGTAGCGGTATAGAAAAGATTAAATTTGTTATAATTCTAAATATACATGGTAAGGCTATCGGCAGTAATTATTACTTATAACGAGGAAAAGTATATTGAACAGTGTATCCGATCATTGCTCGATGTGGCTGATGAAATTGTGGTTGTCGATTCCTACTCGACCGATGGTACGCAAGAAATTTGCTTGCGTTACGGAGTCCGATTTATTCAACAATCTTTTTTAGGTTATAAGGAGCAAAAGAATTTTGCTCTTGCGCAGGTAGCTTATAATCATGTCCTTTCACTCGATGCCGATGAAGCTCTTTCGATTGAATTGAAAGACGAAATACTCCGTGTGAAATCCGATTGGCAGTACGACGGGTATGTTATAAAACGGCTCAACAACTACTGTGGCCGCTGGATGTA
This sequence comes from uncultured Rikenellaceae bacterium, assembly GCA_964479665.1. Taxonomy (GTDB): domain Bacteria; phylum Bacteroidota; class Bacteroidia; order Bacteroidales; family Tenuifilaceae; genus UBA2287. The sequence continues at coordinate 8,323 of CAYZNN010000042.1, forward strand.
TAACACTAGCCTATACCCTGAGCGTAAATTGAGACTTTTTGATAGGCGCAAAGCTAGTTGGGGGGGCATAAACCCTCACGACCGCGTAGTATTGCAGCCCAACTCAAAAATTGGCAAGCTTAAGGGGAACTTGCTTCACTGGCTTTACGAAAGCTATGAGGAGCATCTGCAAAAAATCAATCATTTCAGCACTATTTCAGCAAACGACTATTTCAAACTGGGTATAAAGCCAAGCTATAGAAAACTTATTCTTCATCCTACATGGCGTTTTTTTCATTCCTATTTTATTAAAACGGGTTTTCTTGAGGGCTTCGATGGATTGGCAGTTAGCGTTCTATTATCGGTTCATTGCTTTTTGAAATACTATAAACTTCGAAGAATCTATCGAAAAGCAGCTAATATTGAAAAGGGTAAGCACCCCAACGTTTGCCAGTCGAAAAATATGGGGAGCAACAATGGTCATAAACCTATCGCCCTTGGGTTCGATGCCAAAAGGGCCTTTTCCAATTACAGCGGTTTGGGTAATTACAGCCGCAATCTTATTAATGCCCTTGCCAATCTATATCCCAAGAGCAGCTACATTCTGTTTACACCAAAACTTCGAACTAAAATTTCACTAACCTCAACGGTGGATTTTCGTGTAGTTGGACCTTCCGGGTTTATTTTTAAATATTTCAGGTCGTTATGGCGTTCCAAGTACATGGTTAACGATATAGCTCGCGAAAAAGTTGAGGTGTATCATGGCTTGAGTCACGAGTTACCCTTTGGAATTGAAAAAACTTCAGTTAAAACGGTTGTAACCGTACATGATCTTATTTTCGTTCGCTTCCCTCATTTCTTTAACCCTATCGATGCATACATTTACCGAAAGAAAATAGTTCATGCATGTCGCGTAGCGCATAAAATTGTGGCCATTAGCCATCAAACAAAAAACGATTTAGTCGATTTGCTGGGCATCGATTCTAGTAAAATTGAGGTGATACATCAAGGCTGTGGAGCGCAGTTTTGGAAAGAATACCCAATTTCATTTCACGAGGAAGTTAAACAAATACATGGGTTGCCCCCTCGTTACCTACTTTATGTTGGAACCATTGAGCAACGCAAAAACCTAATGGCCATAATAAAAGCAAAACACGAATTCAATATCGAGTTACCTTTACTTGTAGTTGGACGCAAAGCTGATTACTACCATAAAGTGGTAGAACCCTATTTACAGGCAAACAAAGTGAAAAATGTATTTTTTCTCGCGGGAGTAACAAACGAGCAGCTACCCATTGTATACCAAAATGCCGAATGTTTCATATATCCATCCCTATTCGAGGGATTTGGAATTCCACTACTCGAGGCCCTGGTTTCGGGGGTTCCTGTTATAACCAGCACTGGAGGTTGCTTCTCCGAAGCTGCTGGCCCCAATAGTTTATATATCGACCCTGAGAATCACGAGGAATTAGCTAAGGCCATCATTAAGTTGACCGGTAATCCCGACTTGCGAAACAAAATGATAGCCTCAGGAAAAGAGTATGCTCAGCAGTTTAGCGACGAAATTATTGCCCAAAAGCATATGGAATTGTATCTCAAACTCACTAAAGAACCAGCGAAATGAGGGTTTGCGGGTTCACAATTGTTCGAAATGGCATAAAGTACGGTTACCCAGTTGTTGAGTCCATTAAATCGGTGCTTCCGCTTTGCGATCACTTTGTTGCAGCCGTTGGCGATTCCGAAGACGAAACATTGAGCCTTATTAAGTCAATCGATCCTCAAAAAATATCGGTATTCGAAACGGTTTGGGATCAGTCGCTCCGTCAGGGCGGCAGGGTTTTAGCCGTTGAAACCAACAAAGCCTTCGATGCCATTGGCCCCGAGTACGACTGGTGCTTTTACATACAGGCCGACGAGGTGATTCACGAAAACGATTACCCCGCCATTCTCAATGCAATGGCAGAGTGGAAAGGCAACCACGAAGTGGAAGGCCTTCTGTTTAAGTACTACCATTTCTGGGGAACCTACAACTACATTGGGGTTAATCGTCAGTGGTACCGCCACGAAATAAGAATTATCCGAAACGATAAGCGTATTCGTTCGTTCCGCGATGCGCAAGGATTTCGTAAGGACGATAAAAAGCTTAAAGTAAAACAAATCGACGCACATATTTACCACTACGGTTGGGTTAGGCCACCAGCAGTTATGCTCGAAAAAATTAGGGGATTCGCTTCACTTTATCTAAATGAGGAAGCACTTGAAAAGGAGATGGAGCGAATTGGTGACTTCTCATACAATGAGGTAGATGCAGTGAAACGTTTTTGGGGGTCGCACCCTATGTGCATGGATGCATTAATTGATGCAATTTCGTGGAATGTGACAATAGACGAAAAGAGGATTAAAATGAAACTCAAAGATAGGGTTCTGTATGCTTTTGAGAGGGTTTTTGGTTACCGACTTTTTGAGTATAAAAACTATACTAGAATTTAGTACTTAACATTTTCAGAATATGTTAAAAATAGGCGCAAGTAATTGTGGGGTATATGTGATTCATGCCCTTAAAAACTACGATCATCACGAAAAGCATATTCGAAATCTATTTGCTAAGCACTCCTTAGAATTTGAGTTTGTTTCGGATGGAGACCCCAGTTGTTTTACTGACCAGCTTCTTCAAAAATATCTTTCGCCACATATGTTCAATCAGCTTTCAAGAGGTGTTGTTTCATGTGCTTTAAATCATATTCTAACCTACGAGAAGGTAATTAAGAATGAAAATGACTACGCCATTATTTTCGAAGATGATGTTTTTTTCTTAGGAGATTTCAAAGCCAATATTCATAAAATGTGGCCCGAAATAGTAGCCCTCCAAAAGGGTTTTATTATATCGCTAGAAAACACACCACTCACTTCTCCTTCATTTTGGCAAGCAAAGCGTGATAAATACTTGTACAGGGCATCGCGTGGGAGAATGGCTGCCGCATATATTGTTGATTACAAGGCAGCAGAAATAATGCTTAATGATTTAAAAAATTTGAAATGCGACACAGCACTCGATTGGTGGCACAATATACTGGTTAATAAAGGCCTTATTAAAATGTATTGGGCACAACCGCCATTAGTTGAGCAGGGCTCACATAATGGCTTACTGTATGGAACAATCTCAACCAAACCCAAATCGTTGAAAAGAAGAATCAAATGGATTGCTCAGAAAATTTATAAATATTACATAATCAGATTGTTCAACGATAAGCGTATAATCGAATAGATTTGCATTAACCATTTTACATATGACTATGATTAGTTGGTACCCTTCAAGCGTCAGAAATAATAGTAAATTTTCGATTATTATTCCTACATGGAACAATCTCGAAATGCTTAAGTTATGCATTGATAGTATTAATAAAAACTCGCATTTCGAACATCAAATAATTATTCATGTAAATGAAGGCGCTGATGGCACCCTCGAATGGGTAAAGAACAGCAAGATCGACCATACCCATAGCTTGGTTAATGTTGGTGTTTGTTGGGCGGTTAATGCCTGCCGATCTCTTGTAAAAACCGAGTACATTGTATACCTAAACGACGATATGTATTTGCTACCCAATTGGGACCTTGAACTATGGAAGGAGATTGAGGCCATTGGACATAAATACTTTTTTCTGTCGTCAACCACCATTGAACCACGCAAGTCGCCACACCCAGGTATTCTGGCCCCATTCGATTACGGTACTTCACCCGAAAACTTTCGCGAAAGCGATTTATTAAAAGAATTCGCAAGCATTAACGGAAACGACTGGAGCGGAGCAACTTGGCCGCCTAACATTGTTCACCGTGATATTTGGGATTTGATAGGTGGATATAGCATAGAATACTTCCCTGGTCTCTATTCCGACCCCGATTTCTCCATGAAACTATTCGAAGCAGGTGTGAGATTTTTTAAGGGTGTCGATAAGAGTAGAGTATATCATTTTGGGTCTAAGTCAACCAAACGGATTAAAATGAACAACGGCAGCAAGCAGTTTTTAAATAAATGGGGAATTACTTCTGCGTCTTTTTCAAAGTACTACTTAAAAAGAGGGCAGGCTTATCAGGGTGAAATTAATGTAGATTACTCGAGTCCAGGGCTTAAAAAGGCAGTATCAAAAAGTATTCTTAAACGTATTTGGTGGTCGCTTGGTGGAAATGGGCGCACATTAGGGCCAAATTCAAAATAAAATAAAAATGGACGAGTTTAAAAAATTAAGAATAGGGGCCCTGTTACCACATGTTAAGCTGTATGGAGGAATTAAAAGGTTCTTCGAACTGGGCAATCAGTTTGTCGACTTAGGTCATGATTTTACGGCATTTACAGCAGAGGGCGAAAGACCAGCTTGGTTCAACTTTAAGGGCGAATTTAAACCAACTTCGGAACTAAATTCCTTGCAACTCGATGCGGTTTTCTTTACCGAACTTTCGCTGCTCGACGAGATTGTAAAGTCGAATGCTAAACGCAAAATTTACTACATAGTTAATCCATCGGTTAACCTAAATAAGATAAAAAAGTATAAGGAAATTGAGTTTTTTGCCAACTCATCAAACCTTCTACAAAGAGCTAAAAAGAAATTTGGAATCGATGCATTTCCTGCTCTCGGGGGGATAAATCTTATAAACTTTTCGGTTAAGCCAATTAGGCCAATTGCCCCCGGCGAACCATTCACAGTAATGGCATATGGCCGTATTGCCGAGGGACGTAAAGGTACAATGTATGCTGTTCGAGCATGCGAAAGGCTACAAAAAAAAGGGTATAAAGTTAAGTTGCTTCTATTCGATACACCTGTAACCGAGAAAATTCAAAAGGCTATCGATGAGTTTAAAACTACGGTTCCCTATGAATTTGTCCTAAACCACCCAGTGGAGCAGAACGTTCAAATGTACCACCGGGCCGATTTTTTTGTTGCTCCTGAAAAGAAAACGGGATACGCAAACACTGTTGTTGAGGCTATGGCTAGTGGCATTCCGGTTATTGCAACCTCGTCGGGCACAAAAGACTTACTTTTTCATAACCAAACAGGTTTGCTTGTTACCCGCAACTCGTATCGGATTCGCGATGCAATAATAGAATTAATAGCCAATCCCAATTTTTGCCTCGAACTTACGCAAAATGCCCGTGAAAATGTTGAAAAACTCGACTGGTCGCTACTTGCAGTACGAATTATTGAAAACCTTCAGAATTCAGGAAAATTGTAACTAGTTCATATGGAAACGAATAGCAGCGGAAAGCATTCAAAATTTAAACTTGGCCTTTTTGTTACTTCATTAAATAAAGATTATAACAATACTGCTGCTTCGTACTGGATTCGGATACTCCAAATGATTGAGTACTATCGGCAGCAAGGGGTTGAAGTACATCTTAATAGCTACTTTAAACGCTACGATGCCGCCATTGTTTTTCGAAAATCGAAGCCAAAGTACTACCGCATAATTCGATACCTTAAGTTTTGGAGTAAAAGTGTTTACTTCGACACATGTATTAACATTTTCAGCACTCACGAGGAAATTAGCGACAAACGACTAAAGTATGCCCATAAAATTGCAAAAGCTACAAATGGGCTAATTTGCGCATCGCATCGCATTGCGGAGCATGCAAAGCCATACGCTAATAGCGTTTACGTAATGGAAGACCCAATTAATCTGAAACATTTTTCTGATCTAAAGGTTGGAGTAAATTTCGATAATCCAGTATACGGCTGGTCGGGCGTTGGGGCAAAGTCGGTTTTTCTTAACAAGTATGCCAACGACATTTCGGGGCGAATAATCGTAATTTCCGAACCCCAGATTGAAAAGGTACCCCTTAACTTTAGGTTCGAATACGTGCGCTGGAACTACCATTCATTTCCCAGCGAATTGCTCAGGTGCGATATTGCCCTTCTTCCTCGCGACTATAACGACCCCTATAACGACAGCCACAGTAGCTTTAAGGCGCTGGTGTTTGCTGCACTTGGTATACCTATAATTGCCAGCAAAGTTCCTTCGTATGTTGAGTTGTCAAAATTTTACGATGGTATTGTGTTCCTTGAGGATTTTAACAACAGCATTCAAAACTGTATTGCCGAATTAAAAACAAGGAATATCGACCCAACGCGTGTTCGCAATCATTACAGTTGCGAAAATCAGGCCGAAGGATTGGTTGGCTATTTAAAGGCTCAACTGCAAGTTTCCGCTTAGTATTTTTGCTAATTTTGCCATAAGTAAATTCGAATTATGCGCATTCACTTTATAGCCATTGGTGGCAGTGCTATGCACAACTTGGCAATAGCCCTTAAGTTAAAGGGTTACGAAATATCGGGCTCCGACGATGAAATTTACGAACCATCGTTGAGTCGCCTTCGAAATCACGGCATATTGCCCAAAACCATTGGCTGGCAACCCGAGTTAATAACAAGCAACCTGGATGCGGTTGTTTTAGGCATGCATGCCCGTGCCGACAACCCTGAGTTGGCAAAAGCCAAGGAGCTGGGGCTAAAAATGTACTCGTACCCCGAGTACCTATACGAGCAAACCAAAAACAAAACAAGGGTGGTTATCGGTGGAAGCCACGGCAAGACCACTATAACTTCCATGGTAATGCATGTTTTACAATTTACTGGCATCGACTTCGACTATATGGTTGGTGCCCAACTCGAAGGGTTCGAAAACATGGTTTCGCTTTCCGAGAAGGCCAAAATTGCCGTATTCGAGGGCGATGAGTACCTCACATCCCCCATCGACTTGCGCCCCAAGTTTCACCTTTACAAACCCCACATTGCACTACTGTCGGGCATTGCATGGGATCATATAAATGCATTCCCTACATACGATGTTTACCGAAAGCAATTCGAAATTTATATCAACAGCATTGAACCTAATGGCTCGTTGGTATTCTGCGAGGCCGACAATGAAGCGAGAAATGTATCGAGAACTGCTCGCCCCGATGTTATCCGAATACCTTACTCAGCCCACCCGCATAAACAGATTGGTGAGGGTTACTCCCTTCTATATTACAACACCGAAGTGCCCATTAAGGTAATTGGCAACCATAATATGCAGAACATTGCAGGCGCAAAAGGGGTTTGCAATCAACTTGGAGTGTCCGACAGCCAATTTTACCAAGCCATTGCCTCTTTTGCAGGTGCAGCAAAGCGGCTACAGGTGCTTGCTCAAAACGATAGAACTCGAGTATTTCTCGATTTTGCCCACTCCCCATCCAAGGTAAAGGCAAGCGTGGCGGCAGTAAAGCAAGCCTTTCCCAATCGCAAGTTAATTGCCTGCCTCGAACTGCATACCTTTAGCAGTTTGAATAAAGATTTCCTGTCGCATTATAACGGGGCAATGCTAGGTGCCGATGTACCCATTGTTTTTTTCGACCCCCATACTTTATTGCATAAAAAGTTACCGAACCTTAGCACCCAATTTGTTACCGAGGCATTTGGTACTCCAGCACCAAAAGTATTTAATCTCTCCACCGAAATACTGAAGTATTTAAAGTCTCAAAAATGGGAAAACTGCAATTTACTGCTTATGACTTCAGGTAATTTTTCGGGAGTTAACATGAACACGCTAGCAAACCAAATTGTTAATGGTCATTAAATCGTAACACATGGAAATTATTAGCCAAAGGTTATTGCTTAAACCTTTAAACAAAGAGGAGCTTGAATTGTATATTGGCTCAAGGGAAGGGTTCGAGAGAGAAAAGAACCTAAAAGTGTCTGGAGTTATTCTCAATGAAGACTGCTGCGAGGAACTTCGTGAAATTATATCGTCTAACCCAAACGTTTGGGCCAAATCTGATGATTTTCTTTTGTATACCCTTTGGCTGCTTATCAATCGGGAGTCGAAATCAATTATTGGTCAGTTTTGGTTCAATGGTAAACCAAATACAAATGGAGAAGTCGAAATGTTTTTTTCTATTGAAAAAGCCTATCGGAAACAAGGGTATTCCACCGAATCGGTTTCCAAACTTATTGAATGGGCAAAAGAGCATAAACCCTTTCGGGTTCTATCGGTGGAGGTTTCCGATCACAATAAAGCAGCCTTGGCTTCGTTAGGTAGGCTTGGGTTTAAAAAGATTGATAATGAATCGGAAACCCCCATGATGATTGATGAATTGGATTCTAAAGGTGAACCGCCATCCTTTTCGAAGTACTATTGCGTTGTGTACAACCAAGCAACAGAAAATGTAAGCGATTTTGAAGTGTAATAATTTAAAAAAAACAGTAATGATGAGAAAAGTAGTTTTATTAGTTGCCATTGTTTTTTTAGGGATTTTTTGTGCTGGGGCACAGTATTCTTACAAAACTGGCGTAGGGTTACGCGGTGGTTACCCATCAGGTATTTCAGTTAATCATTTTATAACCAAGAGTTCGGCAATTGAGGGTATAATGTCATTTGGGTGGGGAGGTTTTGGGGTTACAGGATTGTATAAAATACACAATCCTTTCCCCGACATTGAGGGCGTTAAGTGGTACTATGGCCTGGGGGGCCACTTGGCAACTGCAAATGCCGAAAAGCGGAACCCTTGGTCGTCCGATCCTGGTGGCAAAATGTATATAGGTGTCGATGGAATTGTTGGGGCCGAATATGTTTTTGCAGACTACCCTTTTTCTATTAGCCTCGACGTGCTTCCCATACTAAATTTAGTAGAGGATACCTACCTTTGGTTCAATGCCGGAATTTCTGTTCGATACACTTTTAAGTAGCTCAATTTTATAAAAAGATTAAATTTTTTTTGGAAGGTAAATTTTTTCATTTACCTTTGCACCCGCTTTAATGGATAATCTGAAAGCAACTCTTTGAAATAATGGCCCGTTCGTCTAGGGGTTAGGACGCCAGGTTTTCATCCTGGTAACAGGGGTTCGATTCCCCTACGGGCTACTACTTAATATCAACTTTACAGTATAAACGTCATGGCAAATCACAAGTCATCGATTAAAAGAATTAGGCAAACCGAAGTCCGTAGGCTTCACAACCGTTATTTTGCTCGCACAGCTCGGAACGCTATTAAGGCTCTGAGGTCTTCTACAAACAAAGAAGAAGCAACCAGCATGCTGCCTAAAGTAAGTGCTATGCTTGATAAGTTGGCCAAGAAAAATATTATTCACAAGAATAAAGCGGCCAACCTAAAGAGCTCATTAGCCATTCATGTGAACAAACTATCGTAAATAAATTTTTATAATAGCTTTTAGGCTTACCCTTAAAGGTAAGCCTTTTTTGTTTTCACCCCATTGGCTATATTAGCTGT
>CAYZNN010000043.1:0-15971 GCA_964479665.1 uncultured Rikenellaceae bacterium
TTTTTCTGACAAAAATAATAAAAATTACTAAATCAATTAATATTTAGAATAGAGCTATTTTTATTAGTACAAAGGTAAAGCGACAAGGCAACCCTTTTGGCAAGGTTTTTTTCAGAAACGATTGAGGAAAACCTCAATTCGAGGGGAGGTTGTTTTCAGGTAGTAAGTGTATTTCATTTCTGTTTTTTGCATTTTTAGTAATTATTCATTCATTTATTCTTTTTTCATACATTTACCCAAATCAAAAAAACGATTACCATGTACGAACTGCTGAAAGGTATCGATTCGGTTAGGTTAAACTTTAGCTAGGGTGGATTGCTGTTTATGAATATAACCCTTGCGGCCATCATGTTTGGTGTGGCATTAGAGATTAAGGTGCAGCACTTTAAAAATATTCTCTCGTTCCCAAAATCGTTCATTTTAGGATTTGGCGCGCAGTTCGTTATTCTGCCTGCACTAACCTTTTTGCTGGTTATTCTGTTGCGTCCGCCTGCATCTGTTGCCATGGGTATGATTCTAATTGCAGCATGCCCCGGTGGAAATATTTCGAACTTTATATCATCGCTTTCCAAAGCGAACGTAGCGCTCTCGGTAAGTTTAACCGCTGCTGCAACCCTTTCGGCATCGCTATTAACCCCCTTAAATTTTGCCATTTATGGCAATCTGTTCGTTGAATTCTCTGAGAGGGCGCTACATTTAAATATCCCCATCGAAATTGATTTTTGGCAAATGGCCCAAACCGTATTCATACTGTTGGGGGTACCGCTTATTTTGGGGATGTGGGTAGGCAGTCGCTTTCCTAACTTTACGGCTAAATATTTAAAGCCAATAAAAATATCGTCGGTAATACTTTACTTAATATTCATTTTTGGAGCCCTCTATGCTAATTTAGAGCATTTTGGTAGTTCAATTCTTCCCATTGGCATTTTGGTTTTTCTACTGAATGCCCAAACCCTTTTTTCGGGTTATTTGGTTGGAACCATTGGCCGCGTGCCTCGTGCCGACAGACGTACAATAAGCATCGAAACGGGTATTCAGAATTCGGGCCTTGCACTCATTCTGATTTTTAATCCTAAACTTTTTGGAGGAAACGGAGGCATGGCCTTTATGGCTGCATGGTGGGGCATTTGGCAAATGGTTAGCGGGTTAATTTTGGCCTTCATTCTGAGTCGTATTAAACTGCCCAACGAATCGAAAACTGCTGAAGTTAAGGTGCCTGCTGAACAAGAATAAGAACAATTCGTAGGGTAAGTTCATTGCTAGGTATCATACTTACAAACACATGATAATTAGTTTCCCATGAAAAATGCTATGCTATTAATTCTGGGTATCGTACTGACCCTCTTTGCCTGTAATAACGCTGAAAATACACGGCAATATGAAAATGAAATTATGGAAGCCGACCGGGAGTTTTCCAACTTCTCAATTCGAAATGGTCAGATTGCTGCTTTTTTAGAATATGCTGCCCCCGATGTTGTGCTTATTAAACCTAACATGTACCCCATAGTAGGCCACGAAAGGTTGCAACAGCATTACGCAGGCAGAGCCGATTCTGCCTTTGTGCTTACCTGGGAACCGCAGTTTGCCCGTGTGGCCAAATCGGGAGAGTTGGGTTATACCTATGGTTACTGGCAGTTCTATTTAAAATCGCAACCCGGTAGCGTTGAGAAGGGAACTTACGCCACCGTTTGGCAACGCCAACCTAACGGAAAGTGGAAGTTTGTGCTCGACCTGGGGAATGAAGGGCTAGGGGAGTAGTAGGGAAATTTTATCTATTGGGTTAATGCCCTTTTCATTGCCTCTTCTTTTAGTTCCTTAGGCATCTTTTCAATGGCAAAACGCAATGCCGTGCGTGGCATTAAGGCCTTTTTCGACATAACGTAATTGAAAACTTCTGTTTGGTATGCCTGGCTTGTTGCCTTCAGCATCCAGACGTAACCCTTTTGAACGAGGTCGTCTTTGTCTATAAGCAGAATATCTGCTATCTCAAAAATATCCGAAAGGAATTTGCCCTTGCGGGCAGATACTATTAGCGAAACAGCAGCCGCACGGCGAACCCAGCGGTTTTCGGATTTAGCCCATTCCTTTAGCTTCGCTATATACTCGGGGTACATTACCACAAAATCGCCAACCGTATGGTTGCAAAGGGTATCGCACGAAGCCCAGTTGGTAACATAGTTTTTAACCCAGTGCTCCATACGGCCAAAGTGTTCGGGGTTATAGTTATTACGTACCGAGTACGACCAGTTACAGGCCACAAACGATTCCTCGAGGTAACCCGATTTCCAAAGTTCGTCGCACAAATCAAACACTTCATCTATGGTCTTATCGCTTATTTCTTTAAAAAAATCCTTGGCAATTTTATCTACCATAGGCATTTTAACGCCGTAGGTAACTATAGTTTCTTTAAAAAAATGCAAGCTCGATTGCCTTGTTTCTTCGCTGGAAAAGTTTTGAAGATCGTTCCTTAACCGTTGCAAAACTATGCTCATAAAAAAGATGTAAGTTGAATAACAAGTAAAGATTCACAGGAAATTGGTTTTTGTACCAAGAAAATACTCAATCTATGTACCCTTCTCAATAACTATTAATAGCCGTCGGGTTGTTTTTTCATTACAAACAAATATGAGAATCAGCTGTTTATAACTATATTCGCCTATAAAAGAATAGTATGCATAAATACCTCCTAACTTTCCTTTTTTTGCTACTAGTTTTTCAAATTAGTTCTCAAACAGTTGCAGAAGATTCACTTAAGAATGCTTTAGGTTCTGTAAGCCACGATACTCTAAAAATTGATAAGTTAAATCGATTAATAACTCAATTTGCGTCTGTTAATCCCGGTATTGCAATGCAATACGCCGATAGCGTTATAAAACTTTCTGAAAAAAATAGTGATAGAGTTAGGCTAGCCCATTCCATAAGCAGAAAGGGTATTTCCCATTTTTACCTTGGTGATTACAACGGAGCTCTCGAGAATTACTTTAAAGCCGTTGCTATTAAGGAGGAGATTGGAAGCGTTGATTTGCTTTGGCGAGAATATAATAACATTGGACTTGTATTAAGAAACCTTGAACAGAACAGAGAGGCTCTTCAGCATTTTAAGTTAGCTCAGCAAGGAATCGAAAAATCGAATAATAAAAACTTTGATGCTACAATTTGGAATAACATTGGAATTAGCCATAGGGGGCTAAAGCAATTCGATGCAGCCATAATAGCCTATAAAAAAGCGCTATCCTTAGCAACCGATAGGGGCGATTTACAGGTAATGGCCCATAGTTTAAATAACCTAGGGAATGTTTATAGAGAAATGGGAAAAAGCCCAGAATCGTTAGATTATCACATTAAATCATTTGAGATTAATAAAAAACTTGGAAATCGTTACGAACAGGCTAATGTGCTCAATAACATGGCCTTAAATTATCTCGATGTAAATAAAATAAATGAATCGGAAGGCTGTATTCAGGCAGCATATAAAATAATTAGTTCTACAGGCTATAAATATTTACTAATCACCAACCTAACAATTCAGTCCGATATATTTGCCAGGAAGAAACAGTATCCTGCTTCCATAAAAGCCCTTCAAGCTACCATACGACTCAAGGATAGCCTTACTCAAGTGAACCGCGCAATGCAATTCGACCAGCTGAAAGTTATTGCAAATACCGAGAAGGCTCTTCGGGAATACGAACTTTTAAAAGAAATTGCAGAAATTCAAAATGAAAAGATTCGGAATGCTAGAGCCTTTCAACTACTTGCAGGTTTTGTAATCCTAATTATTCTTACATTTTTATTATTCTTCGTTCGGAGCTATAGGAATACGAAAAGGTTAAACCGCTCGCTAGTTGAACATACCCTCGAGATTGAAACGTTTAACGAGGAGTTAAAATCTACCAATGAGGAGCTACAGGCTCAGCGCGATAATCTTGAGGAGGCGCTAAATAATTTGAATAAGGCCCAGATTCAATTAATACAAGCAGAAAAAATGGCTTCGCTCGGTGTTCTGGCCGCTGGCGTTGCTCATGAAATTAACAACCCCTTAAATTATATTCAGGGAGGTGTAGGTGCAATTGAAAGTTACGTTCAGGAACACATTCCTGAGCATAAGAGTGAAATTAAACCCCTAATTGAAATTTTAAATGCAGGAGTCATCCGTGCATCGCGAATTGTTTCGAGTTTAAACCAATACAGCCGTAAGGATAATATTATAAGCGAGAGCTGTGATATGCACAGAGTAATTGATAATTGCTTGCACATGCTTAATATTAGGATTGGCCATAAGATAAAGGTAATTAAGAACTATACATCAAAATATTTTTCCCATGCATGCAATGAAGGGAAAATGAATCAGGCAATTATTAATATATTGTCAAATGCTATTGATGCCATCGAAGGCGAAGGGTCAATAAGTATAACCACAGCCATAAAAGAAGGAATATTCCAAATTGTAATAACCGATACGGGATGTGGAATAGCGAATGAGATTATTACTAAAATTACAGATCCCTTTTTTACCACCAAGGATCCCGATAAAGGAACCGGCTTAGGCTTAGCAATAACCCAAAATATAATAAAAGAGCACAAAGGAACTCTTGAGTTTGAATCGGAGTTGGGTCGAGGAACAACAGTGATTGTAAAATTGCCAACTGTCTAGTAGCAGTAGCTATTTTTTTATATCCGATTTCTCGAAAAGTAAACCGTTTTTTCTTGTTCTGATTAAGACGTGTATTTATATTTCAAAGTTTTCATTTGAATACTTTTTTCATAGAAGTGTATTGCAAAAAGAATATTTAAGATTAATTGAGCCTTTGGCAATTATTTTATTTGTCACGATATATAAAAAAAGAAAACCCAACTAATTCCCAGTTGGGTTTTATATGCTAAATTGCACTTAAATACAAAAAGAATAGCCATGAAGAGCATAGCATTAGTCCTACTAATTACCCTAACCCTTTTGGGCTGTAAGAATTCAGACCAAAAATTTTCGAATGCAGAGGTCGAAGAAACAGCCCTCGATTTCAACCCTTCAATTAGTGCGCGCGGTTATAAAATGGAGGAATCCTATGCCGAACAAAGGGAAACCAATAGCCCAATGGTAATTAAAACAGCCTACATGTCGGTTGAGGTCGATAACTACGATGCTGGTCGCTCTAAGGTCGACTCTTTAGTGAAAATTTACAATGCTCGCATTGTAAACGAGAACATGCAGAATTACGATTACCGCAAATCCAACGATTTTAGCATTCGGGTACCTGCCGCCAATCTCGATAAATTGCAAGCTGCGCTAGGTGCAATAGCCAAACGAATCGATTTTCAAAGGGTAGAATCGACCGACGTAACCGAAGAGAACATCGATGTGGAGGCTCGTCTCAACAATCAGAGAAGGGTTGAGGAAACCTTTGTGAAGCTGCTTAAAAAAACCGATTCGGTTGAAGAGATCCTGAAAATTGAATCGAAACTAGGTGAGGTTCGGGGTCAAATTGAGTCGCTCATGGGACGCATGAAGTACCTCAAGAACCAGTCGGAGTATAGCACCATTCATCTAACCCTTTACCAAAAAATCGATTTTAAGTACGAGCCCGAAAAAACCAAACCCTTTAGCGAACAACTTAAAAAGGCCCTAACCATGGGTTGGCGCGGAATTGTTGCCATAATTTTAATAGTGATAGGTTTATGGCCTTTATGGTTGCTGGGGGCTGCTGTTTGGGGGGGGATTGTAATTTTCAGAAGGCGCAAAAAGCGGGTAAAATTGGATCGTAAAATTAAGAAGAAGGACAAAAGTAAGGAGAAAGCCAAGGGGAAGGACAAGGAGAAAGATAAAGTAAAACCCGGCATTGAACCAAAAAATTCTGAATTGTAGTAAAAAACCAGGCGTGCGTTATATTTTAAGAGGCTGTTCAAAAAAGTTACTCGTGTAATTATAATAAATCGGGTTACACCGGGGTTCACGAGGGTGAAACAAAGAACCACAGAGAATTAATAATAACATTTTGAACAGCCTCTTCCTACTCAACCCTAACGAGCCCCTCGTTTTTAGCCACTAACCTTCCAATGGGCCTAAAATGAAGGCCTTCGGCTCGTAGAAGTGCTTCCACCTCCTCTATGGCGCCTGGTTCAACTGCAATTAGAAGGCCTCCGCTGGTTTGCGGATCGCAAAGAAGCATTTTTTGTGCAGGGTTGGTTAATTCTATTTGGCAACCGTAGCTATCCCAGTTGCGATAGGTGCCCCCCGGAATACATTTCTGTGCTATGTATTCAATCGATTCGGGTATAAAGGGCACACTGCTAAAATCAATTATGGCCGATAGGCCACTACCTTCGCACATTTCGGCCAAATGGCCCAAAAGGCCAAAGCCCGTTACGTCGGTCATGGCGGCTACACCCGGAAAGCGACCCAAAACCTTTCCCACAGAGTTGAGCTGCATCATAATTCGGGGTGCAATTTGCTCGTGTTCAGCTTTCAGTTTTCCTTGCTTTTGGGCAGTTGAAAGAATACCTACCCCTAACGGTTTAGTTAAGTACAGGTGGCAACCTTCGGTAGCCGTATCGTTGCGCTTCAGTTTGCTCACCTCTACCTGCCCTGTTACGGCGAGCCCGAAAATGGGTTCCTCGCTGTCGATGCTGTGTCCGCCCGCCAGAGGAATACCAGCCTCTGTACAGGTTTGGCGGGCTCCATCGAGAACCACCGATGCTACTACGGGGTCAATTTTGCTTATGGGCCAGCCCAGAATTGCAATGGCCAGAAGCGGCGTTCCGCCCATTGCATAAATATCGCTAATGGCGTTGGTTGCTGCAATTTTCCCGAATGTAAAGGGGTCGTCAACTATGGGCATGAAAAAGTCGGTAGTGCTTACAATGGCTGTTCCATTACCCAAATCGTAAACGGCTGCATCGTCGCGGCTTTCGTTTCCAACCAGTAGGTTGGGGTGGGGAATTGAGGGAATATTCCCATGCAGAATACTGGTTAAAACCTTTGGCGATATTTTGCAGCCACAGCCAGCGCCATGGCTATATTGGGTAAGTTTAATGTTGCTCATGTGAATATATATTTTCGACTATTAGTTTGTAGTTTTCAACGGCATTAGTGCTGTTTGCGCTGATGGTAATTACATATTGGGTGTGATTCTTCTCTAGTGAGTTTAAGTATGCCTTATCGTAGTATTTAAGAGTAATTAGAGCTACCTCGTAGTAATTCCCTTCACTAAGCCTTTGCAATGCTAGGGTAGCATTTTGTCCTCCTAGCCGTTTAGATATTTTACTAATGGCATGGGATAGGAAATCGGGACTTCTCATAGCATACTCATTAACCAGCAGTTTTGCGCGCTCCTCAATGGGAACATCGATAAAAAAAACGGTACTGCTTTTCATTTGAGAATATAGGTTCAGCGGAATGTAAACGCTTCCAATGGAATGACTTTCGTCTTCGAGCCAAATGGTTTTACCGATGTTGAGTTTACGGAATTGCTCATGCAAGTTGTTTTCAAACTGCTCAACCGATGGTTGAGTTTCGTTTTCGTACAAGCCAAATGCCGAACCTTTATGTTTTGCTAAAAATTCGAGGTCGACTACCTGATGGCCGTTGCGCTGGAGCTCCTCCAGAATATGCGTTTTTCCCGACCCAGTGAACCCTCCCACAATTTTTAGGTTGAAAGGTGTATTGAAAAAGGAGAGCACATGGTTCCGGTACGTTTTGTATCCACCACTAAGCACAAGCACTCTTTCGAAACCATTGTTGCTAAGGTGTTGGGCAAAAGCATGGCTACGCATGCCACCGCGCCAGCAGTGAACGGCCACCTGGCCGTTGGGTGCAATTTTCTTTGATTGGGAAATGATATGTTCAAGCTTGGGCTTAACCAATTTATATCCCAAGTCAATTGCTTCTTGCTGCGATTGCTGAACGTAAACAGTACCAATCCGGGCCCGCTCTTCGTTCGAAAAGAGAGGAATATTAAAGGCATCCGGAATATGTCCCTTTTCGAACTCGGCAGGTGAACGCACGTCGATTACAGGTAGTCCGGAAGTCAGGAATTCTTCTATTTCTATATAGAGAAACATAGGGCAAAAGTAGCGGTAAATGGTTATGCGTGTTATAGCTACCATGATATTTTTTGAATAATAGTTGCTACACAGCAAACAAGCTGCAATAAATCGGAATTAAACAAAAATATTACACTTGTGTTTACATATATGATTAGTAAAGTTGAACAAAATTCATGCTTCATATGGTTCGATTAATATCAATTCTCATCTCCATTGTTTCCCTTTCAGCTTGCAGTATAATTAACAATCAACCAATTAAGAGAACTTCGCAGGAACGCTTTGATTCGTTTCCCACAGCAAACCTACCCTTACGCGATAGCGTTACGGTATATTGGAATGGCTACATGGTTCCCTTTATCGATGCAAAAACCGATGCCGATGCCGCTTTCGTTTTGGGGCTTACGCATGCGCACCTGCGACTGGCGCAAATGGAACTTTTCCGCATGATAGCCTGGGGCCGTTTAGCCGAAATGGCAGGCCCGCTGGTGGCCGATATCGACCATTCGTTGCGAACCATTCAGCTTCAAAAATCGACACCCTATATTGCTGCCAACGACAGTCCCTTTACTCGCAATTGGATTGCCAGCTACGTTGACGGCATTAATTGGTACATCGACCATACAGAGGAGAAACCCATAGAATACAAACTCTTCAACATAGCTCCCCGCCGCTGGGAGGTTACCGATGTGTACGCTGTTTCCCGTTTGCTATCGGCCGATTTAACCTGGGGGATGTACTTTCAGGCTCTGTCGCTAATGAACCGCCCCGATTGGAGCAAAACATGGGAAAATTTTCTGAGTAACGGACAGCGTTCCATCCCCTCGTTTCCCAACGATGAGATGGCGGCGCTCAATTTCATTATCAATGCCTTTTCAAAGTCGGGTAGCAATTCAGTTGCCGTTTCGCCCCAGCGAACGGAAAGTGGAGGTGCACTCATGGTAAGCGATCCGCATTTGGGCATATTTGCACCCAACATGTGGCTGCTAGTGGGCTATAAAAGCCCATCATTTCATACGGTGGGAATGCAAATTCCGGGAATTCCAGTAATGCTTTTGGGTCGTAATCAGCATTATGCATGGGGAGGTACTAATATGAGGGCCATTAGTTCGCACGTTTTTGAATTATCGGATAACGACACTCAAAAAATTGCATGGCGCACCGATACCATTAATATTCGCTGGTGGCCCGATAGAGCCATTAAACTGGGCGATTCGGACTATGGAACCATTATAAGCGATGCTCCCTTGCTGAGCAAAGTGGGGAAAAACCTTGCCCTGAGCTGGGTTGGGCACGAACCCACATTCGAGGTTTCTGCCTTTTTGCAGAGCAATATGGCCACCAATTTCGATGAGTTTCGAGAGGCTTTTGCCAACTATAAAGTATCGGGACAGAACATGCTTTATGCCGATGAGCAGGGAAATATTGGTCAGATTCTGGCTTACGGGCAACCTGTTCTTAATAATCCGCACAAAACCCTCGATATTGTAAAGTCTGCATCCAACCCAATAGTTTCTGTTACAAAATCTAGTGAGCAACCCTACCTGCTTAATCCTGGGCAAGGTTACATGGCTTCGGCCAACAACCTGCCTCACGAAACCGACATTCCCATTGCATACCAGTACACTGGGCATAGCCGAATGCAACGCATGGCATGGTATTTCGAAAAGCCAAGGGTTGCTGTTACCGATATGGTTAGCTTGCAGCTCGATGCGTTTTCGGTGCAAAACACCGAACTTCGCGATTATTTAGTTGAAAAGTTTTTGGCAATTGGGTTAAATTTCAATAGCAACAACAATGCGTTATGGCAAGCCCTGGTGGGTTGGGATGGCCATTATAATGCAAGCAGTTCGGGAGCGGCAGCATTCGAAACGTTCTCGTTTCGTTTGGCCGAGCAGCTGTATAACGACCTTATCCCCGATAAAAAGTTGCGGAAGCGGTATTTCGATGGCGAATTTTGGGCATGGAACCTTCGCAGCGCAATTGATACTCTGCCAAACGACCAATTGGCCAAGTATGCCCGAGAGGCATACGCTAAGGCTTCGCGCAACTTCAAAAAGACTCCTGTATGGAGCGAAATGCATCGCATTCGGTTTGGCCCTTTTCAAGCGGCTATACCATGGGTTGGCAAACGCTTCGTTCTGAACGAGCTGCCGCTCGACGGAACCAGTCACACCCTAAACAAGTCGGCTCACGAATTTAGTGCCCAGCCCCACCGTATTGGGTATGGCAGCAATTCGCGCCATATAAGCGACCTGGGCGATAAGGATGCCAATTATTTTGTATTGCTAGGTGGGCAGGACGGGTGGACCTCGAGCCCACATAACAACGACCAAATTGATTTATGGCAAAAAGGAGAGTATATACAATTCCCCTTACTCCCCGAAACCATTAGGAAAACCTTTACCCATAGGGTTTTTAAGTTTGGAAAACAAATTGAGTTTTTAAAAACGGAAAGCTATCCAAATAAATAAAATTCAAAAAAAAGCCCAGAATACGCAAGGAAGTCAAACTAATTTAGGATTCTTTCGGTCGTTTTATTCAGTTCTTTGCTTTACATGCAACAAATTGATAGCTCACCGCTTGCTACTATTCTCCATAAACCCAATAATAACAAGTACAAGCCCCAGTATTACCAGCAAGCCGCCACCAAAATATTTGGTGCTATTGGTATAAAAAATTCGATGTAGGCTAGGTAAATTATTAAAGCACCAAATGCCACGGAGCCCAATCCGTATAGTATTTTGGAGCCCATGAAATTATACGGATTGCTGGTTTTTTGCTTATATGGTTTGAGGTTTTGCGGAATTTCTTCAATAACATTCGGGTTGTATTCGAGCACCTGCTTGTTGCCAGCCATTATTTCCTGCGTTTGAAAACGGTAAGCAGTTCGCGGCTATGCGCGGTAATTACTGCAGCGTCGAAAAGTAAGGGACTTTCTTCCCTCTCTTGGTTCATAATTATTTCAAACAGCTCGTCGTCCGAACCGCTTCGCATCGTTTCGAGGTGGGGTTAATTGCGGTCATAGCAATTATGAATGTTTATTTTCCATACTTATTTTGCAAAAAGTTCATGGTCTCGCCCGTTATTTTTTTTAGGGTATCAATATTAATATCCGATAGTTTCTTAACATAAATGCAGGCTTTACCCATTTTAAATTTGCCTAAATCTTTTAGCAAATACTCGTGCTCTGGAAGGCCTGTAAATACGTAAAGCGAAATGGCTGCTTTTCGGGGCGAGAAACCAACAAGGGGCCAGTCGCCTTCCTGCTTACTTCGCTCCGATTTGTAGTGGTAACTTCCGAACCCAATGATTGAAGCACCCCACATTTTAGGCTCATAGCCAGTAAATTCCTGCATCAACTTGAGTAATTCGAAGCTGTCCAGACGTTTTTGCTCAGTATCGGCAAATGAGTTTATAAACTCAGTAACATCGTGTTTGGTTCGTTTTGTTTTTAGTTCGGCCATTTGGGAATGTTAAGTGTTAAATGGTGAATGATTAATTTATTTGCCCGAAAGTTCATCCAATCTATTTCCTTAAAATTTTATCCATAGCCTTGCCTTTAGCCAATTCGTCCACCAGCTTGTCTAAATACCGAATTTGCTGCATCAGCTTATCCTCAATATTCTCAACCCTTATGCCACACACAACACCCGTAATTTTCGAAACATTCTGATTAATGAGAGGGGCATTGGAGAAGAAATTTTCAAAATCGGTCATATTGTCGAGGAGCTGCTGCAGCGATTCTTTGTTGTACCCTGTAAGCCAAAATATTATTTCGTCAACTTCGGCCTTGGTGCGACCCTTCTTCTCGGCTTTTTGGATGTAGAATGGGTAAACGCTGGCAAAGGGCATTCTGAAAACTTTAGAATTATCCATTGTTGTTGTTTGTTAAAATTAGGGTTTCGATTTCCAAATTTTATCCGATGCCGGTAAATATTCCGGTAGCGCAGCAGAACCGTACCAGTTAAAAATATCATAGTCCAGTAGTCCATTCTGAATCGCTGGGTCTGTCATTAGTATTTCAGCTGCTTTCTCAATCGAATCGATATTTTGAAGAATAAAAATTCCCCTGTAATTGTACTCGTTTTTTCCTAGCGGCCCTGCTACAATAAGTTTTTTCTCTTCTACCAATCTGTTTATATTCTCAAGGTGCCCCCTGAAGCAGCTGCTAATAAAAGCCTTATCGGTGGTAGTGTTCGACCCAGTTTTAAGAATTACCAAGTAGTAACCTTTCAAACCATAGTTATCGGCACCCAGTTTTTGGGCTAGCTTCGGGTCGTAATTTGGGTTTAAATTGGTTGTGTCCTGTAAAATGGAACTTTCAAACTGTTTAATTTTGGAATTATTAAAAACCGATTGCCATCCATTTAATCCGCTTACAATAATGGAAACATGAAGTGTTACGACTAACAACAAAAGTTTCATGATTCTGGTTTTTTCGTTAAATAATTGGGTCAATATATGAAATTTTTCAAACCCGAAGCAAGCCCCTGAAGCCCCTTGACGCGTAGTACGATTGTGCTCCATTATGGTAAGTAAAAA
Organism: uncultured Rikenellaceae bacterium; assembly: GCA_964479665.1. GTDB lineage: Bacteria > Bacteroidota > Bacteroidia > Bacteroidales > Tenuifilaceae > UBA2287. Next base: position 12,580 of record CAYZNN010000043.1, read on the forward strand.
CTTGCCCGTACCTTCGGTCGCAGAACAGAGCGCCACCCAGCAGGCGAATGGGGTTGGGGGTTTTAATCCAGCTCGATGTTTTGGTATCGAAATTTCCGAACTTTTGCAATGCGCGGTACTCCTCTTCGGTTAAAAGTTCAATTCTTAAAGCCTGAGCCAGGTCAATGGCATTGCCTTGGGGAGCATGCCCCTTTCTCGAGTCCATTGCCTGGCGGTCGTAGCAAAGGCTTCTACGGCCATTGGGGCTTTCGGCAGAGCAATCGATAAAAACATACTCACCCGTATGCTTGTCAAGCCAAACAAATTCGGGTTCTCCACCCGTTCGTTCCATTTCGCAGAGCGACCAGAGTTTGATCGGATTTCCTTCAATTTTATCCTTAACATTAACCCAATCAAGTTCAGGGTGCCGGTTCATGTTCTTTTCGAAGCGAGTTTTTAAAGTAACCATTATGTGGTTGAACATTTCCGGGGTTAATTCCTTATTTTGCTTGCTGGTTGGCATGGGAAAGTGAAAGCTAATTAGTAACAAAAGGAAATAGTATGAAATTATTATTGATATTCTTCTCACTTTACAAGTAAAACATACTGGGTGGGCAATTGTTTCAATTTTTATATCTGCTATTTGCCATTTATTGGGTTACTGCTTTTAGCCCAACAATTGAGGCAATTAGGGTAAATAGAAAAAACAGCCGTAATAGGGTTGTGGGTTCCTTAAACACAAAAATACCAACTAAAGCTGTTCCAACAGCCCCTATGCCAGTCCGTACTGCGTATGCAGTTCCAATGGGTAATGTTTGAGTAGCCTTTACTAGCAAACCCATACTTATAACCAACGCCATAACAAAGCCAGCGTACCAAAGGTACATTTCAAAACCTTGGGTGGCTTTTGCTTTCCCCAGGCAAAAAGCAAAAGCCACTTCGAATAAGCCTGCAACAGTAAGAATAATCCAATTCATAGGTTTTAACGGTAAAATTCTGGTTAAAACAAGCCTAGCAACAAAAAAGCAAACAGTTTCATTTCTTTCTTAATAGAACGGCACCCCATTTTCCGCCAATTTCAATTTCAATACGATTGTTGTAAACCTTATAAGAGCCATCGTTCAGTAGGTCTTCAAATTCATTGTGGCTGGATTCAATCGCAATAGTTTGTTTGCTTGCAGAGTTATTGAGAGCCACAATAATACTTTCGTCGTTGTACTCCCTTTCAGAAACAAAAATATTCTTTTCGTTGTTTGCAATCAATGTTTTATAAGTTCCGATTTGAAGCGATTTGTGCTTGTTTCTAATTCCAATCAGTTTTTTATAATGAGCAAATAGTTCCATGTTCGGTTCTACCTTGTCGGGTATTCGCTTTGTTTGGTTTGGTAAAAATTCCTCGTTTTCATATTTAATGTTGTTCCAAATCATAGGTTTTCTGCAGCATGGGTCGTTTGCTCCCCACATTCCAATTTTATCGCCGTAGTAAATAAGAGGGGCCCCAACATAGGTCATTTGCATAATTGCAAGCCGCTTCTGCATATGAATCTCCTGCTCGTTGGGTTTGCGAACATTGTAGCTGGCATTATCAATTGCTTTCGAAAGGCCGAAGTAATGCCCCCAGTCTCTGAATAATCCAATGCCCCTGTTCACAATGTATGAACCAATACGATTAACATCGTGGCTACCAAACAAACTCATGGATGCATAGGCAACGCCCTGTGGGTACAAGTTGCGTAGTTCCTTGAGTTTTTTATCAAATTCGGTGGCATTAATACTAATAGTTTCGGAATTTACAAAGAATTCTACGCAGGTAAACGCAAAGTTATAGTTCATTTCGCCGTCAAATTCGTCACCCTGCATGTAGGGAGCAACTTTCTGGGGAACGTCTACAATTTCGGCAGTTAGATAGGCCTCGGGGTTCATATTGCGAACAAATTTTCGCCAATCTTTCCAAAAGTTGTGATGAACACAAGAAGCTACATCGAGCCGCCAACCGTCAATACCATATTCAGTTCCCATCCCTTTCGGATTCATCCAGCGCTCGGTTGCAGCAAGAATGTATTTTTTGGGACCTTCAACAATTCCGTTTTCATCTTCGCGAAATTCTGGTAGCGAAGGAACGCCAAACCAGCCATCGTACTCAAACTTTTCGCCGGTTTTGGGATTGTCCCACGATTTAATTACAAACCAATCCTTGTAGGGCGAATTTTGTTGCCTTTTAAGTACATCTTGAAATGCGAAGTTGTTAATTCCCATATGATTAAAAACTCCGTCGAAAATTACCCTTATGCCTTTGGCACGAGCCTTTTTAATAAGTTCAAGTGCAAGCTCATCGGCCGATGTCTATACCCAAGTGGAAGCATCTAAGGGGTCTTCTTGCTCAATAAGTTTACGATCGCCCTCAGGGTCGGGGCCAAAATTTGGGTCGATATGATGGTACGTGGCACCGTCGTATTTGTGAAGCGAAGGAGCGGTAAAAAGCGGGTTAAAATAGATTCCGGTTATACCGAGTTCTACTAAATAGTCGAGCTTATCAATTACCCCTTGAAGGTCGCCGCCATACCTGCGCCGCAGCAGGTGTTTCCACATTTCGGGTTCACCGTTTGCAACCTCGTAGGGTTGCAGTTTATACCAATCGTTGCCCCATGGGTGAATTTGCCACTGCGTGGGCAGTTCTTGCGGGTCGGCTCCAACAATATCGTTAGCTGTTGGGTTGTTCGAGGAGTCACCGTCCCGAAATCGGTCGGGAAATATTTGATACCAAACTACAGTTTTTGCCCAAACGGGAACAAATTCATTGCTGTGGTAAAGTTCAGCTGCATTAGAATTTGTTTCAGGTTTTTTATGGGTTTTACATGCAAAACTGAAAAGGAATGCAAGCAGGAGGGCTGTTCGTAGGGTGCACATAACCATACGTATTATGATTTAACAATGAAAACTAAAGTTAACTAATTACCCCGGTTTGGCAAGTTAAATGCTGAGTAATAATGTAAAGTTGACCAGAATCTTTGCAAAAAATTTGGGATAAAATTAAGGAGGGGCTGCTTAATGGCAATGTCGGCTTGTTATTCGGCTAATTATAATCTTTGGCTTCTTCAATCGCGGGTACCACCGAGATTTCATACGGCTGTTGTACGCCCTGTGCTACCGAACCGCTTGTTTCAGAGCGGGTTGTGTAAACAACCCGTCCAACGGAATAGCTCGCCGAGCCTCCGCTCTCCGAAGCATTGCTGCCCGTTGCGTTAACGCTGGTTCGTGCCTGTAGTCCTGTTAGTCCAAGTCCTAACAGGAGTGCGGCACTAAATTTTAATCGCTTGTGCCGCATTTTTGTCCTCCTTTTTTATTTGTGAATATTCATTTTTATTTGCCTGTTAATTTGTAGCCACGTTTTATCCGCTGAATGCCAACGGTTG
>CAYZNN010000044.1:0-15538 GCA_964479665.1 uncultured Rikenellaceae bacterium
AAAGATAATTTGGGATACAAAACGACTTCCCTCCCTTTTTAAACGTTTAGGACGCTATTGATTGTAGATTATCGAATTTCGCAAAAAAAAGTTTTTGATGAGCAAACCTGAAGCAATAACCCTGCAAACTCAATTTCTTAGAGGGATAGAGGACGTTATACCTTCAACAAATTCGTTGGTTAACGAACTTTCCGAAGTTCTTTAAATAAGGACCGATAGTGCCTACCAGAGGATGCGAGGCGATACTTTACTCACAATCGATGAAATTATTCGGCTTTGCGACCACTATTAAATATCGTTCGATGCTTTCAGCAAGGTTAAGCGGGGCTTGGTAACTTTCAATTATACCCCCATTGAGCCAAGCGCAGAGAATTACGTTGCCTATCTTTCCAACGCGCTTCGCGATTTAAAAGCAATTAAGGCAATGGGTGGGGCAAAGGCCCCCTACGCTTGCCATGAAATACCCTTATTTTATCATTTCAATTACCCGGTTCTTGCCAATTTCAAAACCTTTTATTGGATGAGAATCATTATGAATTTACCCAATTAAATAAGCTAAAGCTCGATACCGATTCCAATTTTTCTGAAATATGCGAAATTGGTAAGCAGATTTACGATACCTATTTAAGAATGCCTTTTGTAGAAATTTGGACCAGCTCAACCATTCAGTGCACCCTAATGCAAATTGCATTTTACTGGGACTCGGGGGTGTTCGAAACGGCCGACGATGCCTTGAGGGTATGTGCTGAATTAAGTAAAGAGATTGAGGATTTGCAATATAAGGCAGAATCGGGGAACAAACTAGCCGATCCATCTATTGCAATTGAAGAAAACAACGAAGACATCCCGGAACAATCCGCCGGGGAACAGGTTAATTACCAACTTTACATAAGAGAGAATGAACCAACCAACAACCTTATGAAACTTGACAACTAATATATTTTTGCGTTGAATTAATTAAACATTTTTACTAACTCTAAACAATTTAACAGATGAAAAAGTATTTTATTTCAATGGCAATGTTCGCATTGCCTTTCTTTGGAAACTCCGCAACCTAAACAGTTTACGGATCAGGGGGTGTTTCTTACAGCAATGGAACTGTAAATGTGTGTCCTAATCAAGCGACTTCTAAATGTGCCGAAGTGAATTTATCAACACTTGAGGTAAAAGATTTGACTAAAAATGGTTTAGTCACTAACTTTAGCGAGGTTTTGATAATGGAGACAAGCAAAGATTTAAATGGGAATGTAATTGTGACAAAACTTGTACTTAAACCATAAGTTTATGAAAGCAATAAGTGTGGGAACCAAATTGTTTCTTCTCGTTTTTACGATTTCGATATTTACTATTGATGAAGCAAAAGCCATTCAGATTAATATTTATGGTAAATCAGGAATGGAGATTAGTAATGGATCAGTGAAGGTCTGTCCGGGTTGGGCTTTTAACAAATGCGCATCAATTGAATTCACCCTTTCTGAGCTGGTGGACTACATTTTCAGTAAAGATGCTTCAAAAATGCCTATTTGTCAAGTAATTATATTTAATGAGAATGGAGAGATAACTAAAGAGACGTTTTTAAAAATTCGTAATATAGAACCCTCTCTTTTAGATAATTTACCTTCAGAAATCAAAGGAGAATCTATCGAATTTGAATAAACTAATTAATAAATAAAAGATGGACAAGCCAAAATTGTCCATCTTTTTTATTTGAAACAAGTAAAGGTAATGTGTTAAAATAAAAACTATGAACAAGACAAAAATAATTTGCATTATTATTCTAACCCTATCCTATTTAGTGGTTAGTTCACAAACCGAAACTCTTCACCAAATGAATCAGTATGAAGGCACTGATAGCGTTTTAAGAGTACTAGCAACTGAATACCAATTAGATAACAACTACACTTTTGGAGTTTGGCTTCCAATTGGTTCTTGCCCCAGATGTGAAGGTGCAATAAAGTTATTTTATAACCAATTAAAACAAAGTTTTCCCAACGAGGATAAGGTGTTGTTTTTTGTCTATCCCAAAGAACAAGTCGCTTTAGATTTCATTAAAAAGGTTGATTATGGCTTTGAGAAAATGATTTATTTAAAGCCTAATGCTTTATCGCAAATCTTTCATTTTTCCTCTAAAGAAGCACAAGTTCCATTTTTCTTTATTTTAGATAATTTAAATGGAAGCTTGATAAAATCTGTCTCTACGCTAGGTTTGGATTATAGTGAAACTTTTTTTAAAAATTTCACTGATATAACCAACGATGCATACAAAATCAAAAAAAATGAGACATTGAAAAATGATACACCGGTAAAAAGTGAATCATTTTCTTTCATAAAGCTCAATGTTGCTGCCAGTGACAGTGGCGTTTTAAAAGTCACACAGTCAAATATCTTGAATAATTTTAATGTTTTTTTCATTGACGAGTCGGAACAAAAAATCTCTGAGATTAAAAACTTTGTTTCATCTGATGATGGTAAAAATCTGATTATTAGCGATCATTTATCTGGTAAAATTCTTTGGTATTCAAAAAATGACAGTTTATTCATTTTTCAAAAAGTTATTCAATTAGATAAGAATATTGAACATTGTTTCATTTCTAATGATATACCACAAGAAGTGGTCAAATACATGGAAAAGATTAATATGTTACATACCATGTATCTTGACTGTTCGTTAAGCGATGATATTTTAAATATTTCTGCTTCACTACCAAATCTTTTTTGGGAAGACAAAGCCACTGAAAAAATAGGATACAAAAACACAGCGGTTGTAATTTCAGGTAGCCTAAGCAAAAACTTGCAGGATGTGAAAATTGTTGAAATAAAATTAGGTGAAAATCAAACACAATTTACTCATACTAAGATTTTTACTAGCAATTCTTCGGGTTTTTATCTTTTTCCAATAATTAAAGGATGGCCAGTAATTGGAACAGATGCAAGCCCTTCGACAGAAATCGAGAATCCATTTAAACAATCTTTTTATAATGAGGTTCCTGCCTTGGCTGTATTTAAAAAAACCGGTGAATTTCATTCATCAATAGGTCAATTGCCATTGTGGTATCAACAAAATTTAACTGGATATTTCTATTTTACTCCAATTGTAAAACATTCTAAACCTGAGCAAGCCTTTTTTTGTGATGCTTTGATTGGACAAATCTTTTCGATTGATTTGAAAAAAAATGAGACCAAGTTGCTGATAGACATATTTAACCTCGAGTTGAATAATACGGATACAAATTTGAATCTCGGTTCAATGCCATTGCAATTTATAAAAGACAAGGAAAAATATCTTACAAACAGAATAGAGGATTTTTTAATTGTTGAGAATTTTCTTTATGTTATCGTTTCAAACAAAGATGGCTTTTTCATGGCAAAGCATAATTTGAAGAGCATGAAGATAGAGGGGGATTTTATTATACCTACAAATTTCCAGGGTTTTAATATTTCTAAACCAAAATTTCTAAATGATAAAGGAGAAATAAAAATTATAGGTTTTGGAATTAATGATTTAGATCAACAAGTTGTAATTATTGGAGATACAAAAACAACATTTCGATAAAAGGCTAGTTTCGTTTGTTTTTGCTGTTGCAATCTCGCTTACCGTATTGCTCGGATTGGTTTCGCAGTGGCTTTCCCAAGGAAGATCTAGGGCAGTAAACGCACAAAGAGCAACAATTGAATTCATAGCTGCTGATAATGAAGAAATTTCACCAAAGGACTCTGTGGTTTTTAACCCATTCATTTGTCAGCATACATGCCAGTTTTGTATAAAAACTTCAATCAAATAAAGAATTTTTTGAAAATTAAACGGGCCGGTCGGATAGATCGGCCCGTTTAAGTGTAATGAAAATAAAAATTACAATGTCAACGACACGCGTTTGAATGCAATCACCTTCAGTTCCTTGTCGGCCTGCTGAAGGTACTGTTTAACGGTCATTTTGCTATCTTTAATGAATTCCTGATTCATCAATGTCGATTCTTTAAAGAACTTCTGCAATTTGCCTTCTGCAATTTTATCGAGCATATTCTCGGGTTTCCCTTCGAGACGAGCCTGTTCACGACCAATTTCGAACTCCTGCTTGCGAACCTTTTCGGGAACATCGTCAGTATCAATTGAAACGGGGTTCATAGCAGCAATTTGCATAGCAACATCCTTACCCATTTGGTCGCTCACATTCTGTTTGTTAAAACCAGCCATTGTGGCAATCTTATTGCCAGGGTGAATGTAGCAAACAACCTTTTCGGCTTTAATCATTTCGTAGTAAGAAAGTTCGAATTTTTCACCCGTAACGCCCGACTGGTCGGTTACCCAATCGATTACTTTTCGGCCTTCTAAAGGAAAGTTTTTTAGAGCTTCGAGGTCGGCGGGTTGGTTATCGATAGCAGCCTTTAGGATTTTGTTTGTTAGCCCAATAAAATCTTGGTTTTTCGCTACAAAGTCGGTTTCGCAATTAAGCACTACCATGGCTCCTATGGTGGCATTTGCATTGGTAGCTGCTAATGCAGCACCCTCGCCAGCTTCGCGATCGGCACGTTTGTTTGCAATGGCTTTTCCGCGTTCGCGGATTAGTTCAATGGCTTTCTCAATGTCGCCATTCGATTCTTCAAGGGCCTTTTTGCAGTCCATCATGCCTGCTCCGGTAAGTTTACGGAGTTTGGCTATATCGGCAGTTTTTACTTCAGACATGTTTTTAAGTTTATTGAATGTGAATTACTCGTTATCTTCCACCTTATCTTCAGCCTCGTCGAGGTCATCCTCAGATGCAACCTTTGCTTTTACTGGCTTACCGCCTTTACGAGCACGGGTGCGCAATGGTTGATCTTCCTTTTTCTCTTTTACTTCGGGCTCCTTCTCTTTTTCTGCCTTGCGCTCTTCCATGCCCTCATGTATGGCTTTCGCCATTAGGTCAATAATAAGTGATATTGATTTTGCAGCATCATCGTTTGCTGGAATAACGAAGTCAATTGGTGTTGGATCACAGCAGGTATCAACCATTGCTATAACAGGAATGTTGAGTTTGCGAGCTTCGTTAACTGCGATGTATTCTTTCTGAACGTCTACAACAAATAGAGCTGCTGGAAGCCGATTAAGGTCGGCAATAGAACCTAGGTTTTTTTCGAGTTTGGCTCTTTGGCGGGTAATTTGAAGCCTTTCACGCTTCGAAAGGTTATTAAAGGTTCCATCGGTAAGCATTTTGTCGATATTCGACATTTTTTTAACGGCCTTACGAATAGTTGGGAAGTTGGTAAGCATACCACCGGGCCAGCGCTCGGTTACGTATGGCATGTTTATTTGTTTCACGCGATCGGCAACAATGTCTTTTGCTTGCTTTTTAGTGGCTACAAAAAGAATTTTCCTGCCCGATTTGGCAATTTGCTTAACCACTGCAGCAGCTTCGTCAATTTTAACGGCAGTTTTCTGCAGGTCGATGATGTGAATCCCGTTGCGCTCCATGAAAATATAGGGAGCCATTTTGGGGTTCCATTTGCGCTTTAGGTGACCGAAATGTACCCCAGCGTCAAGCAGTTCTTTGAAATCAGTTCTTGGCATTTTATAAAAAAATTATTGGTTTAGTAATTATTGGCAATTGCTAAGTAGTCTCATGTTTGAGAGTCTGAGCAATTTAACAGTTAAACTGCTTGCCAGAAAAAATGAATTAACGTTTGCTGAATTGGAATCTCTTTCTTGCCTTGGGTTGGCCAGGCTTTTTACGCTCCACTTCACGAGGATCGCGAGTCATAAATCCACTTGCTCTAAGAGTTGTTTTGTACTCGGGGTTCACTTCAACAAGGGCGCGAGCAATACCTAAGCGAAGAGCTTCGGCTTGTCCTTTTTCTCCACCCCCGTCGAGGTTGGCTTTAACATCGTAACTGCCAACAAGGTTAAGAACATCGAGGGGTTGCTTTACTACATACTGAAGGATTTCTGAAGGGAAGTAGTCTTTAAGGTCTCTTCCGTTTATGGTTATGTTGCCTTTGCCTTCGTTTAGGTAAACACGAGCGATAGCGCTTTTTCTTCTACCAGTTGCATTTAGTGCCTTCATAGCCTTTATTTAATGGTTTTAATGTTAATTTCTTTGGGCTTTTGCGCTTCGTGCGGGTGGTTAGGCCCAGCGTACACGTGCAGGTTGCCATAAATTTTTGAGGCAAGGCGATTTTTGGGGAGCATTCCCTTTACGGCATGCTCAATAACCCAAATGGGTTTGCGCCTTAGCATGTCCTCGGGGGTAGCATTGCGCTTTCCTCCGGGGTAGCCAGTGTACCAGTAGTACTCTTTCTCGGTTAGTTTACGACCTGTGAGGCGTACTTTTTCGGCATTGATAATGATTACATTATCGCCACAATCGGCATGAGGGGTGAAGTTGGTTTTGTACTTGCCACGCAGAATATTAGCAACCCTGCTAGCCAAGCGGCCCAACACCTCATTGGTAGCATCAACCACAACCCACTCTTTTTGCACAGTGGCTTGATTGGCTGATACCGTTTTGTAACTTAGTGTGTCCACGTTTTAACTCCTTAATTTTTAGTTAATACCTTTTCTTTTTCCGTGATCCAAACGGGTATAATAAGCGGGTTGCAAAAATACAGCTATTTCTTTAATTTACAATATGAAGTATTATTTTTTTAGGAAAGTTGAAAGTCTAACCGAAATAGTTAATAAGAATTGTTGAGGCCAAATAATATGTTAAACGCAAAAACCCAAGAACTACTTTTGTTCCTGGGTTCGCCGCTAATAATTTTTAAATGATTATATTCTATAAAAATCGTTTCCTTTGTCGTCAATCAGAATGAATGCTGGGAAGTTTTCAACCTCGATGCGATAAATAGCCTCCATGCCCAGCTCGGGATATTCAATGAGTTCAACTTTTTTAATATTGTCCTGAGCCAGAATAGCTGCTGGCCCACCAATGCTACCTAGGTAGAAGCCACCATGCTTTTTGCAGGCTTCGGAAACGGTTGAACTCCTATTGCCTTTGGCAATCATAATAAGGCTGGCTCCGTGCGACTGGAAGAGGTCGACGTACGAATCCATTCGACCAGCTGTTGTGGGCCCAAACGACCCGGATGGCATACCCTCCGGCGTTTTTGCAGGACCCGCATAGTAAATAGGATGGTTCTTTAGGTATTCTGGGAGTCCCTCGCCCTTATCTAGCCTTTCCTTCAGTTTTGCATGGGCAATATCGCGGCCAACAATTATAGTTCCCGTGAGGGAGAGGCGAGTACCAACCGAATGCTTAGTGAGCAGTGCAAGAATCTCTTTCATTGGCTGGTTTAGATTAATTTTAATTGAGTCCTCATCGTTGGTTTTGCGGTACTCGTTAGGAATGAACTGGCCGGGGTTGGCCTCTAGTTTTTCGATCCAAATCCCATTTTTATTAATTTTTGCAAGAATGTTCCTGTCGGCAGCACATGAAACCCCCATTCCAACTGGGCATGAGGCCCCATGGCGGGGAAGCCTTATGATACGAACATCGAGTGCAAAATGTTTGCCCCCAAATTGGGCTCCAATACCAATTTTGTAGGAAGCATCGAGAATGCGCTGTTCAAGAGCCACGTCGCGGAATGCTTGTCCTCCTTCATTTCCTTCGGTTGGAAGGCTATCGAGATATTTTGTTGAAGCAAGTTTAACAGTTTTCAAGCAAGCCTCGGCCGATGTTCCACCAATAACAAATACAATATGATAGGGTGGGCAAGCTGCGGTACCCAAAGAGCGCATCTTTTCTACCAAGAAACGTTCTAGGCTTAAGGGGTTTAGCAGCGCTTTCGTTTCTTGGAAGAGCATGGTCTTGTTTGCGGAGCCTCCCCCTTTAGCAACAAAAAGAAAATTGTATTCCATGCCCTTAGATGCGTATATATCGATTTGTGCAGGAAGGTTTGTACCCGAATTTTTTTCGGTATACATATCGAACGGGATGGTTTGCGAGTAGCGCAAATAATCTTCGGTATATACTCTGTATACCCCTTTCGATATTGCTTCATCATCGTTCCCTAGGGTCCACACCCTATGCCCCTTTTTGGCAAAAACGGTTGCCGTACCCGTATCCTGGCAATACGGAAGCATCCCTTTGGCCGACACCTCGGCATTTTGAAGCAGCGTTAGAGCAACAAATTTGTCGTTGTCGCTTGCAACGCTATCTTTCAGAATGTCGCCCAGCTGCTTCAAATGGGCGGTTCGGAGCATAAAGGAACAATCGTGTAATGCCCTGCGGGTTAGCTCTTCAATACCCTTTGGGTCTACCTTAAGAATCTCTGTGCCTTCAAAATTCCCTACCGATACATAATCGCTGGTTAATTGGTAGTAATCCGTTTGGTCTTCTCCAATGGGAAAAGGTTCGTAGTGCTTGAATGGATGGGTTGGCATGGTTTATATGTTTAAGGGTTATTTAATTTTCTCAATTTCTTCGGGTAAATGTCCAACAATAGCCTTGTAGTGCCCAACAATAATGGGGCGCTTGAGCAGTTTAGGATTCTCACATATTATTTTTATCCATTCGTTGTGGTGGAAGTTTTTTCCCTTCAGGAATGTTTTGTAGTATTCGTCGTTTGTGCGAACCAAAGAGCCAATTGGCAGGTTCAATTTCATTACAATTTCGTTCAATTCGTTTGGGGTTATTGGGGTTTTTAAATAATCGCGAATTTCAAAATTATCAGTAATGGTTTTAAGTTTTTCGAGGCCCAAGCGACTTTGCTTGCACTTTGGATTATGAAAAATTTTTAGTCTCATTTCTTTGCTTTAAACCCACAAGTTAATTCATTATGCAATACGTGGCAATAGAGTTACAATGCTTTTAAGCATTTTTGATTAAATGTGTGCTTTATTGAACCACAGCAAAGAGCAATTTGTTGTTACCTTTGAAAAAAATAAGTGATGAAAGTTTACCAGTTTAACATTTGCAACTTCCTTATCGACGGGGGTGCCATGTTTGGGGTTGTACCCAAGGTGCTATGGGAGCGAGTTTACCCTGCCAACGAGAAAAACATGATTCCGCTTGCCTTGCGATCAATGGTAATAGAAACTGACAATAGAGTGTTTCTGATTGATACTGGTTTTGGCAATAAGCAGGATGCGAAATTTTTTAGTCATTTTGGAATATTTGGAGGTGAAGGATTGCTCGAAGGAATTGCAAAATTGGGTTTTAAACCAGAAGATTTTACGGACATAATTCACACACATCTTCATTACGACCATTGTGGCGGAGGAATTGCCCGAAACGAAGCGGGTGAATATGGTTTGGTTTTCCCCAATGCAACCTGCCATGTGGGCAAAGCCCAGTGGGAATCGGCAATGAATCCGAATGTTCGAGAAGCCGATTCGTTTTTGCCAGAGAACCTTATTCCTATGCGCGATTTGGGTGCTTTAAATTTGATAGAAGGGGGAGGTTCTATAGCAACAGGACTCGAACTCAGAGTTTTTAATGGACACACCCGTGGCCAATTGGTTCCTATTGTACATTTACCCAATGGGAAAACCATTGTTTTTGCTGCCGATCTCTTTCCAACTACTGCCCACCTCCATTTGGCCTGGAATATGAGTTACGACGTTGAACCCCTTATTACCATGAACGAAAAGGAAACCTTTTTGGAAGAGGCCCTTGATAAAAACTATATTCTGTTCTATCAGCACGATTTCCATGTAGAGTGCAGTACTCTATACAGGACACCTAAGGGCATTCGTGCCAATGAAAGGATTACAATGGCTGAAGCAATAAGCATTTAATTGTTACAAACCCAATATTTCAACTAGAATAATGTACCAAATAGTTGCAGGGTGTATAGTATGAGAGGGAAGAAGCAGTAGCCGAAAAGCGAAATAGAAAAAATTGCATCGATATAAACAAGGCTTTTCGAGTAACTAGGGATACTCAGAGCAGCCACGATAAAAAATAGTCGGGCAAAAAGTTGCAACACAAAAAAAGAAAAAATTCTGATGGAGTGCTGGTTTATTGCCAGGGCATCGTTAAAATTTCCCCGAATTATTTCAGAAAAAGCGCCCGAAAGCCCCTTACTTGGGGGTATAATTCCTGTTTTCTCGGTTAGTAATGCCGGAATGGGATGGTGGTCGCTCCTGAAGATTAGAGAGTAAAAAAGTACTGAAAGTACAACAAGGCCGAAGGTTATGTTTACAGCAATGTAGGGTTTAAATATGTGGTTACTGAATCCAATCAATTCGTTTCTATTAAAAAATTGCCGAATTTAAATCCATGGTGAATGTGGTATACCAGACGTGAGGGTACAGTAAATATTGTTTTTCCCTCGTCAAATTCCATTAAAGTTACTTGCTGTCCTGCATGAAATAATCTTTCAAAACGGTTACTGCAAGTAAAAACTACTCTCTCGGGTGTTTTGCTGCAAACAACCCAATTCAGTTTATTTAGCATTGAAATTACTTCGTCCGTGTTCAAACTTTCTTGGTGTGTTACCCTAATTATTTTTTGCTGAGATTGGAACGCAATGGCCAAAGCGAAAAAAGGAGTATAAATCCATATAAAAACCCAGCGAACAAAAAGGAAATGGAATAATGAGTTCATGGGGTACCCCATGATAAAGAAAGTAATTAAAGCCATTAGCATAAAAAACACCAATGAAAGCAAGGTGATAAGCAACCACGGCCTCCATAGGGTTATTAAGGGCCTTGATTCCACAGAGAAATCGAAGTTCATTATTTGGGCAACTTAATGGAGTCGGATTTTGCCTTTGCTTCCTTTAAACCTTCGGCAGCCTTTTTGAGTGCTTTTGCTGCTGCTTCCCCCGCCTTGCGAGCAGTTTCCTTGTCGGTTGAGTTGGAACTATCCAATTTCTCCATCTCCATTTCAAGCTCTTTTAGGGCTTTAACAAGGCTATCGGAAAGGGTTTTGCGATCGATGTCGTCGCCCATCTCTTTTTCGAATGCATCTTTAAATTCCTTGCCAAATACCTGAAACTTCTCAGATTTATTAAAAACTTGATCGGCAACAAGGGCTGTGCCGCTTATAATAACAACCCAAAGTACAGCTATAATTACAGAGGCAATAGAAACGATAAGCGCAGCAATGCCAATGGCTTTTTTCCCATTTCCCTTTGAGGCCTGCGAAATGGAAATTGCGCTAAAAATAATAGCAAGAATCCCCGGAAAAATGGCAACTATGCCAACGCAAGGAATAAATGCTACAATTAGAGAGATGATTCCCAGTACGATGCCAATAATCCCCATTACTTGGCCTTCGGTTGATGTTCTTGGATAGTCCATGATTTAGTAATTTTATAAAGTACTGACGAAAAACCGACGTTAATTGCTGCTTAAAATCAACGCAAAAGGTTTAACAGATCCTCCTCGAGTGTAATTTTTGGAGTTTCAATAATTCGCCCTTTTTCAATACCGTTGACAAACACTATGAAGGTTGGAACAGAATCGACATAACCTGCCTGTATTCCAATTTCCTCGGCTGTTTTGGACCGATTTACACAAATTATTTCGAGAGTTAGCCCATCAATGGAATCGAGTTGCAATAGAATTTTCATAAAGCGGGGAAATTCTCTTTGGCTATCGCCACACCATGTGCCCAGAACGATTCGAATCTTGACTCCATCAATCAAAGGGTTTAGATTCTTTAGAATTTCAACATTTGGGGCGTACCCATCGAATTCGTAATTGAACCAACCTTCGAAAACGGAGCTCTTAAATGCATCGGGAGTACAGTAACCATAAAGAATCTCCTGATTAGCCCTTTCATCGAAAATAATTTTATTTAATTCCTGACCGTTTGAACTGTAAACCATTAGTACAAGCATTGCAGCAATGAAGGTTTTCATGGGTTTGAATTTTTGTGTAAAGTTAACTTTTTAATTGCAAAGGACTACAATTGCTTCGATTCATTTAAGGGTAACGTTTTAGATCTTTTATGTTGAATGTCCGCTCTGGGGTTACCAGATTAATATTTCCCTTTACATTGTACCAAGGCGTAAGGTTAGGTTTATTTGGGTTTGTTAGTATATGAATTTTTTGAGTTGGCATATAGCTTTGCGCAAGCAAGAAAATTTTCTCCCCCGTTTGAGGGTTTTGGGCCATGTCTACAATAATTACAGCATGCCCCGGCGACCCACCCTGAATGAAAATGTCGCCTATACGCATTTCTTCAACCGAAATGGATTTAAGCTCGGCATTTAACGACTGCGTTCCGGCATAAGCAAAAACCATTTCAAGAAAACTTTAAAAATCAATATAACTTGTCGCCCTTTGAGTGCCATTAGCCCACTGCACTTTATTTCCTGAAACAACAATTCAGTTTCCCTCTCTCCATTTTGCGTATTCGGTCCTAAACACGTTTGTAAAATTGAAGGCAATATTATTGAAATCGCCCTTTTTAAATAGCCATTCTGCCCTAAGTCTAATTATAGCATCGGCACACTGGTGCGGAATTTTTTCTCCCAATTGGAAGGTCCACCACCTCAACATAAATTTCACGGTTTGGTTTTTCAGCTCCATTGAAAAGCCGCACGGTTGTTCCGTGTGGTTTAAGGAGTAGTAGCCTAAGATAGTGTGCAAAGGAATTGGAGTCGGCATTGGTTCTTATAAACCCGCTGGGAGTTCGAAATCGGTTATGCGCGAAGTTGCCAGTAGAATCGGTTACAGTTTCTGCTCCAGAAATGTACTTTTCATTTAAAAGGGAATTGTTTTCGTATATAGAACCGTTGTTTCTATCATTTGTGCAGCAAGCAATAATCAGTAGGCCTGGGGAAACAAGCAACTTCATGGTTTAATTTGTTTGTTATTCGATTCAAAATTTTCAATATCGGGCCAGTAATTTTAAAAAATGTTTACTTTTGAAAGTGGACAAAACCCAATTTACATGCCAACTGCTTTTTTAACCCGAAGGGAGCGTTTTTCATCGGCTCATCGTCTTTTTCAAAGTGAGCTTAGCGATGATCTGAATTACGAATTGTACGGTCAGTGCAGCCATCCCAATTGGCATGGGCATAATTACGAATTGTATGTGACGGTTAAGGGAGAGGTTAGCGAGCATACTGGCTATGTTATTAACCTTAAAGCCCTTGGGCAAGTAGTTCAGAAATTAGTGGTTAGCAAACTCGATCATAGAAATTTAAATATTGATGTTGATTTTATGCAGGGTAAACTCACTTCAACTGAAAATCTTTCTATTGCAATATGGCAGGTTCTGTTCAATCCTATAAAAGAAATGGGAGCAACTTTGTACAAAATTAAAATTCAGGAGACTGAAAATAACTTTGTTGAATATTTTGGAGAATAAGTTTTGATATAAATAAATTGAAATTTCATGAACAATAGCAACGATAGTAACGATTACTACAACGGTGAAGGGTACTCGAAAATAGAGAGTTGGAATATAGAAACCACTGAAAAGCTGGCCCAGCATTATAAAGCAATATTAGAACTTTTGGGTGAAGATACGCTCCGAGAGGGATTGCTTAAAACACCCTATAGGGTTGCTAAAGCCATTCAATTCTTAACGCATGGCTATAATATTGATCCGTCACGAATAATTCAATCGGCAAAGTTTCGGGAGGACTATAAGCAGATGGTGATTGTAAAAGACATTGAAATTTACTCAATGTGCGAACACCATATGATTCCATTCTATGGGAAGGCCCATGTTGGCTATATACCCAATGGCTATATTACTGGGTTAAGTAAAATTGCTCGCGTAGTTGAAGCCTATGCTCGCAGGCTTCAGGTTCAGGAGCGACTTACGGTTCAAGTAAGAGATTGTATTCAGGAGAACCTTAACCCAATGGGTGTTGCTGTGGTTATTGAGGCTAGTCACATGTGCATGCAAATGCGAGGAGTTCAAAAACAAAATTCGGTTACCACAACCTCGGCATTCACAGGGATATTCCTTTCTGAAATAAAGACGCGTGAGGAGTTTATGCACCTTATTGGCGTAAGGTTACATTAAAAAATTATCTACTAGAATGAAAATTTGGGTTCAGCTGCTGGCAGGTTTTCTGCTCGTGCTTTATTTTAATTCTTCCTGGGGGTGTAGTGCTTTCACTATAAGTAGCAAAAATCGAGTTTTAATGGCCAAGAGCTACGATTGGAATGTAGGCAACGGAGTTGTGCTTACCAACCCAAAAGGCCAAAGGATTGGAATTCCAACGGGATATTCTGCTCCCATGGAATGGATTGCTAAGTATGGAAGCATTACCTTTAATCAGTACGGAAGGCTTATGCCTAATGGCGGATTAAACGAGGCGGGTTTGGCCATTGAAGTACTTTGGCTCGATGAAACGCAGTATCCGTTACCTACAAACAATGCGGTTGTTAACGAACTTCAATGGGTGCAGTACCATCTCGATTGTTTTGCCACTGTTGATGAAGTGGTGGAGTCGAACCAAATAATTACCATTGTTCCCACTTTTGCTAAGTTGCATTATTACGTGGCAGACAAAACGGGAAATTCAGCTGTTGTTGAGTTTATTAATGGTCAACGTGTGGTACATTATGGAGCAAACTTAAATTGCAAAGCAATTACCAACGACACTTATGCAAACTCGGTTAATTACCAGAACATATCTGAAAAAGGAAAAAGCAAAGCGCCCATGTCGTCGGTAAACAGGTTCACTCACCTTTATAGGGAGATTTCTGGCACCCCAAGTTTTACTGATTCTACTTTGGTTAGCAAAGCATTTTCGCTGCTCGATGGGGTTTGGGTAAGGGGTTGGACAAAGTGGAACATTGTTTACGACCTAACTAATTCGAAGGTTTGGTTCAAAAGCAGCCAAGCCCAATCGAAAAAAGAGTTTTCGATTACCGACTTCGACCTAAATGAAGGCGCATCACTACAGTTTATCGACATAAATAACTTTTTCAATGGTAATGTAGCGTCCCATTTTGTTGTATTCAATGAGGCAATAAATTTCGAACTAATTAGCAATAGCGCTAAGCTTACTGGAATTGATCTCCCAGGAAACCTCGTTGAATTGATGGCAACCCACCCAAATAGGGTTAATGAAATGGCTGAGGCTATGAGTACCTTCTACTCGAGCGTTGCGAACATAGTAGTTGAGGTTTCAGGGCTGAAAGGCAGTTTGGGTTCGGTTAGCATAGGTATTTTCGATAGTGAAGACGCTTTTATTAGGCAGAAACCCATAAATGGAGGCAGGATTCGGGTATCCGACGAAAAGGTAAGGGTTGTTGCGTATAATGTTCCCTTAAATAGGGAATATGCTGCTGGCTATTTTCATGATGCGAATAGCAACGATAAGCTCGACACCAATTTTTTGGGTATACCAACAGAGCGTTATGGTTTTTCAGGTAAGGGGAAGCGTAAATTTCATAAAGCAAAGTTTAAGTTAGTAGATAAAAATACTCATGTGACTTTGTAAAAGAAAAAGGAGCAATTTTTTGCTCCTTTTTCTTTAAGTTTACTCCCTATATTCCTTAATAAACTTCTTTACAATTCTTTCGTTCGGAAGTTCAATGCTAATTAGTCGTCCCTTAAAAAGTCAGTTTTAAATTTTTTCTTGAGTTTAAACCCAAATCCGTCGATAGCAATATTTTCTAATGGCTGTCAATAGAAAAAGTTAC
>CAYZNN010000045.1:0-14877 GCA_964479665.1 uncultured Rikenellaceae bacterium
TGAACTAAATTTGAATGAAAGAAAATTACCAGACAGAGTTTAAATTACACTCCCTCTTCATGGCCTTTATAAAGGCTATCATCCCTTTATGCATTTCCAAAACCTCTTACTTTTCAAAGGTAATAATTGCATCATAATCACCTTTTGTTCTATTCCGAAAGGCATTTCGCAATATTTTTCCATAGTTTGCATTTAAAACCCCAGTAGAGATAAACTCCCTGTTGAACCACCCTACTAATTGAAAATGTTTTGATGTTTCAAATTGAAATTTTATAGCCAACGCTGTAACAGCATAGTACATACCGTAATAAATTCGATTTACTGCGACAGTTAACTCGTTAGAATCAATTAAGAACTTTTGAAACAGCAATGGTTTTCTTCGCTTGCTCAAGCCTATAATCGATCAGTATTTTTCTGTCATCTTCGTTTATCATGCGTGATAACCTGAACTAATCGCATTGTAAAATATTGGCTGTTTCCCTCGGAGGAAATTGAGTTCATTTTCTGTTAAAACATGTGAATCTGTTATAATTCCATACTTTAATTCAATCTCGTAACAAATATCCGAAATTTTTCTTTCCAGTTTCCAATCGTTTTTTTTCTTTATTATAATTAGAATGTCGTAATCAGAGTTGGCAGTTCCCTTTCCAGCTAGCTGAGACCCAAACAATATAACTTCAACCAAGTTATCATTAAGATGATTTGACAATCGTCCTTTTAGATCTTTAATAATAATTTCCTTTTCAGAATTCATAGTTCACTTTTACAATCCAAATTTAATATTTCTTCACCCCCTCACTTAAACACCATCTTAAAATCGGCCAAAGCTATAGCCGTAATGGCTTGGATAACTACAGGAATGCGAAGGGCTATGCATACGTCGTGGCGACCCTTAACTTCGAGCACCTCAACCCTACCCGATTCGATGCTGAAGGTTTGCTGCTTTATGCTAATGCTCGAGGTGGGCTTTACGGCTACCCTAAATACTAACTCGTTACCATTTGTTAAACCACCTGTAATTCCACCCGAATTATTAGTAGCTGTTTTTCCCGTATCGTCGAGAATTGGGTCGTTATGCTGCGAACCAAGCATGGCAGCCGCAGCAAAGCCCGAACCGAACTCAATGCCTTTAATGGCAGGAACGGCAAAGGCTAAGTGAGCAATAACCGACTCAACCGAATCGAAAAAGGGTGCGCCCCAACCAATGGGAATTCCTATTGCCCGGCACTCCACCAAACCACCCACCGAGTTGCCCTGATCTATTGCAGCAGCAATGGTTTTTTCTATATCGGTACTCCCGCCAACCGACAGTAGGGTTGCATTTATATCGATGGGAGAAACAACCTTTTTGGCAACCACTCCCGCTGCCACAAGGGCAAGGGTAAGGCGCCCCGAGAAATGGCCACCACCCCTATGGTCGTTAAAACCTCCAAAACGCTTGTAGGCGACAAAATCGGCATGTCCGGGACGAGGAATTTTGAAAATATTTTCGTAATCGGTCGATTTGGTATTGGAATTCCGAAAAATGATGGTTAACGGCGAACCCGTTGTAAAACCATTGAACCACCCCGAAACAATTTCGGGAATATCGTCCTCAACGCGAGGGGTTGTGCCTTTGGCACCAGCGCTACGGCAGCGGATGTCTCTAGTAAAGTCGGAAATTGCAAGGGGGATACCCGCGGGAACCCCATCGATGGACACCCCAATGGCTGCGCCATGCGATTCGCCAAAAATGGAAATACGAAAAATACGACCGAATGAATTCATAGTATTGATATTTTACTCCAAAACTAACATATATTACTTACTTTCAAACCCATACAATTTCAAAAACTCTTCATACTCTTGCTGGGTTGACTTCTTACGGTGGTGCTGCTTCTGACTTTTAATATACTCAAAAACCTTATCGACCACCGATTCCGATACAGAATAGGCAGCATATCCGGTTTGCCATGCAAATTTCTCTTTAATCAAATTGTTCTGATTTATGAAATGAGAACTGCTGCCTTTAATTTGCTTTATTATCTCAGCAATTGATTTCTGAGGATTCAAAAGAAACAAACAATGAATATGCTCTGGCATGCCATTGATAACTCTGACAGGCCAACCATGTTCTCGCAATTGCTCCGAAATAAAATGGTGAATTCTTTTCTCTACACTTGAATTAATTAGCGGAATCCTATTTTTTGTTGACCCAATGGTGTGAATCCAAATTTTGTTGAACGAATGGGGCATTTGAACTTTAATTGAATTAAATTTTTCAAACCGTTAAAACGGTTCTGGATTCCATAGCCCACGGTTTAAACCGTAGGCTATGGAATTAACCTTTAACTATTTCAAATCCTTATTCTTTTGATCCATGGCAAACCCTACTCCAACCCCAACTACCATTCCTATTCCAATTCCCAGTGCTAGCCAAAGCGAGGTTTGGCCAAAAACAATACCTAGAATTATTCCTACTCCTCCGCCGAAGGCAATTCCGACTGATGTGCCCAAAGCCATTTTGCTCGATTTCTGATCATTATTGCGCTTCATATTTGCCATAACTTTTGGTTGATAATGAGTTACAATAAACGCTATTATCGAATGCAAACGGAGTTAATATCCTCAAAAAATTTGGGATACGACTTTGCCACGGCATCCGCTCCTTCAATTTCTACCTTGCCATTACCAGCCAATGCTGCAACGGCACATGCCATGGCAATACGATGATCGCCGTGCGATTGAACCGAACCTCCACTTACCTGTCCGCCAAAGATTCGCATCAATTCGCCTTCCACAAGGATTTTAATGCCAAGTTTTGCAAATTCCCGACGAAGGGTTTCGGCCCTGTCGCTCTCCTTAGCACGAAGCCTGCTGGCCCCTAAAATTCGGCTTTCGCCATTGCAATGCGCTGCAAGCGCAAGCAGCGGAGGAAATAGGTCGGGGCAATGGGTGGCATCGAAGTGAAAAGCATTCAATTTATGCTTACACACCTCAATAGCGTTTTCGAAAATTGAAACTTTGGTGCCCACATAGAAAAGGGCTTCAATTATAGCCCTGTCGGCCTGTTTCGACATGGGAAAAACATTTTCAACACGAACATTACCAGCAATGGCACCTGCAACAAGCAAAAAAGCAGCAGCGCTCCAATCGCCCTCAACACTAATATTTGCTGGTTTATACTTTGAAGCGTTTTTTAATTTAAACACTTTGAAATCCTCGTTTTGTACTTCAACCCCGAAGGCCTTCATGGTATCAATGGTAAGGTCGATGTAAGGCCTACTTTGCAAATTTTCAACTTCAATTGTCAGCTCGTTTACAGCATAGGGAGCTGCAATAAGCATTCCCGTTAGTACTTGCGAACTTAACGATCCGTCTACCTTAGCATACGTTGCATTTATGGGTCCCTTTACCTTTATGGGAAGAAATCCGCTTTGGGTTGAACATTTGGCCCCCATAGCCCGAATGGATTGCTCAACAACGCCCATAGGGCGTTTAAGCAGCGAGCCCTCGCCGGTTAAATCTACTGTTTCGTTAAGTATTGACGCAATGCACGAAAACATTCGAATTCCCAATCCTGACTCACCACACATTAAGGGATTGCTGGGTAATCGAATTCCGCCTTTTACTACTAACCTATCGGGTGATTCAATAATCTCTGCACCTAGCTGACGACAAACGCGAATGGCCGCCTTAACATCGTTGGAATGGCCACAGCCAAATAGTTCCGATGTGCCATTGGCCAACGAGGCAATGGCAATGGCGCGCTGGGCAATACTTTTCGATGCGGGTGCAGGCAGCGTTCCGCTAACTGCCGAAGGCGTTACGAATCTCATCATCAACAACTATTTTCAAATCATGTTCGTTCATATTCTGAGCAGAAATCAACAGGTCGAACCTTCGGCTCAGGTCTACATTTTTCTCATTCAAATTTAAGCATGCTATCTGCAAACTTTCCTTATTTAAACTTTGGTCGAACGCCCTGGCAAATGCATCGAACTTAGGTTTTGTCCCTATAAATAGATCGTATGCTGCAATTGCCTGATGAATAAGCCACCATTTTCCCTCAATAATTTCAACGTTCATATCGCTCGCAACTCTCGAAACAGCTGATGATTTATAGGAAGCATCGAGCATAAAGTGAAATTTAAGCGATTTTAAAAAAGTAGGAATCGCTTCCGGAAGTAGGGTTGAAACAACAACGTCGAAATGTAACGAATTGTCGAAATCGTTCCAATATAAAACCTTGCAACTGAAATCGGAAGCGATGGTTTCTGCCTTCGAAAGGGTTCGGTTGCAAACGAACACATCGGCATGGTTCTTCAATAACCCGTAAACAGCAGCGCGGGCAGCACCTCCGCCTCCTAAAACTAAGCATTTGCTATAAGTAAGATTAACTCCTGCATTTCTTAGCGATTCGGTTACACCAACATGGTCGGTGTTATGGCCAACTAATCGTCCACTGCAATTCACAATTGTATTTACTGCTCCTATTGCTTTCGCATCAACCGATATTTCGTCGAGAAAGGTTAAAATATTCTCTTTATAAGGCGCAGTAATATTGGCTCCCGCCAACGGAAGGTGCTTAATAATATCAACGATATCGTCCACCGACTGGGGTCGAATTCGGGTATAGTAGGTTTCGTTGCCCAATACCGCATTAAACAGTTGCGGGCTCCTGCTGTGGAGTATTGGATTGCCCAAAACGGCGAATATTTTCATACTTTGGAACGCAGATGACGCGGATTAATAGATTTGCAATGATTAATACTAAATATAGTCTTTTAAAAACTGTTTCATTTCTTCGTATTCAATTTGCCCGGGTGCCGTTTCGCTCCCTTTTAACGAAGCATAGGTAAATGGCGCATCTAATTGCAGAGCAGCCAAGCGTGTTTTTGTTCCAATGGGGCCCATGCAAAAAGCCACAAGGTTTTTGTGAGCATCGTATAAACTTAACACCCTGTCGCAATCGTCGGGCAAATTTGCCATACAGGCAATTTTGGCAATATCGGCACCTTCAATAAACAGTTCAGAAGCGATATTGAAAAGTTCTTCGCTGGTTGGTGTTTGGATATAGTTATGGTACGACAGTATAACTTTTACCCCTTTACTTTGCGCAGCGTTTTTAAGAGCGCTTCGGAACGAATCGGGGGTTGCTATGTCAATATCAATGTAAGCAGATCCAAATTGAATGGCCTTGGCAAGCATGGTAGCTGCAGTTAAAAAATCGCCTTCGGGCGAACGGTACGTGGCAATTAAATTTTTGTGTTTCTGAAAAATGGCCCCGAACTGTTCATCGGAAAAATTGAGCAAATCCATTCGAATTTCGGCAAGTTCAACAATTCGAAGCTGCTGAAGCACTTCCTCGAATTCAATACTCCCAATGCTTAAACAAATCTTCGACTTAATATCCATCTTATTTGGTTTCTGTAAAACTTCGAATTTCATCGAAAGGCAAGCGCTCAATGGAAACCTTCCCTATGCCTTTTAACAGAATGAAATCGATGTGGTTCATGGTTTTTTTCTTGTCCTTTGTTAGCGCCTCGTAAATGCGCATCGGATTCTCCTTAATGCAAATGGGAAGATTTAAATCGCGCAAAAGATTCATTATACGCATATAATCTCTATTGTGGAGCAAGCCCCTGGCAACCGATAGCCTTGCTGCAAATTCGAGTCCTAGGCTAACGCTCTTCCCGTGCGAAAGGCCGGTTACTTTTTCTACAGCATGTCCCCAGGTATGACCTAAATTCAACTTTTTTCGCTCGCCCCTTTCGTGCTCGTCGGCTTGCACAATGCTTGCCTTAATTTCAACAGATCGTTTCACCAAGTGATTAATAACTGAAGGATAGTATGCCTTTAGCCCATCGGCATTCTGCTCCAGGTACTCAAACATGTCCTTGTCGGCAAGCAGCGCATGTTTAACTATTTCGGCAAAGCCGTTGGTGTACTCTTCGCGTGGAAGGGTTCGAAGCATCTCATCGGGGCAGAGCACAAATTTGGGCTGATTGAATGTTCCCACAATATTTTTGTACCCATCGAGATTTACCCCATTCTTCCCTCCCACGCTCGCATCCACCTGAGCCATAAGGGTTGTGGCCACAAAAGCAAAATCGATTCCTCGCATGTAAGTTGAAGCAACAAAACCAGCCAAATCGCAAACTACGCCTCCTCCAATTCCCAGCAGAAATGAACCTCTATCGGCACCCTCTTCCAAAAGCCATCGGCTAATTTTCGACACTGCATCAAGGCTTTTGGAGCCCTCGCCGGGCTCGATTATATAAGTAGGGTATTTCGGAAAATCGACCAGATAATGAAGTGCAACATTGGAGTCAGTAATAATAAAAACGTTGCTTTCGGGAATTAAGGTTTTAACTGCCAAGAATTTATTACCAATAATAATTTCCGATTCTCCCTCTTCTACAGATATTTTAACAAACTCCATATCCTCTAATTTTGATTCTTAAAGGTATACCGTTTTTTTCATTTAACCATGCATTTATCCATATGATCCAATTGTAACTGGCATGACGATTTATGAATACTTGTAAAGATTTGCTTAATCAATTCCGTATCAATCCCTTTTATTTGAGCCTGCTGGAGTGCCTCTGCGAGAATTTGTAGCCATCTATCCTCCTGAAACACATCGATTAAATGCTCGCTTTTCAACTTTGCCACCTGCCTTGCTGCCTTCATTCTATAGGCTAATATGCTGACCAAATGGTTATCGAATACATCAATCTCATTACGCAGTTCAGTAAGAAGCTGGTTGGCGCTCACTTCGGCTAAAGTTAGAGAATCCATCATTTGTCCAAATTGATTCGGTGTCAGTTGCTGCGCAGCATCGCTAAGCGCATCATTGGGGTTAACATGTACTTCAACCATTAGCCCATTGAATCCAAGGTTCATAGCCCTATGGGCCACCAAAGGCACTATGTCGCTTTTCCCCGAAATGTGACTGGGGTCGCACAATAAAGGAATTTGAGGCATTCTGTTGCGAAGCTCATCGCAAATACTCCAATTGGGAACATTTCGAAACGCCACCTTTTCGCTATTATAAAATCCCCTATGTATTGCCCCAACCGATGACAATCCCACCTTTACGAACCGATTAATGGCACCCTCCCACAAAGTTAAATCGGGACAAAGCGGATTTTTAACAAAAATAGGAATATCAACTCCACGCAATGCTTCGGCAATTTCCTGAATTGAAAATGGGTTGCTAACCGTTCGGGCTCCAATCCAAACCATATCAATACCATGTTTAAGCGCCTCATAAACATGTCTCTCTGTGCCAACTTCGGTGGCAATAGGAAGACCCGTTGCCATTTTTACTTCAGCCAACCATATAAGACCCTTAGCACCAACCCCTTCGAACATGCCGGGAGAGGTTCTGGGCTTCCAAATACCCGCTCTAAAATAATTAACATGGCCCCTTGCCGCCAATGCTTTTGCTGTTCGAAGTACCTGCTCCTGCGACTCCGCAGCGCATGGTCCTGCTATAATTAGGCTTCCTGAATTCTTAATCGATTTACTTTTCAATCCTGGCTTTTCGGTAAAATTCTGTTCGGGCTTCATGATACAAATTATTTTAATTGTTTTAACCCAGTTTTTGTTTGGTCGTTGGAGTGCCTTTTATCGAATTCATGTCGAACACTATTGGCACGCTGTACCATTTTTTCAACCGATTCGGCGTCGTTGCAACAAATACTATCGGTTAAAAAATCGATCATTCGATTCAGCATTCGTAATTCATCAACTACATTCTCTTTATTCTGCATTAAAATAGGCAACCAAATGGAAGCATCGCTTGCAGCGAGTCGTGAAATAGAATCAAAGCCCGATGAAGCTAACCGAGGCCAAAGCGATTTTTTTTCGTTGAAAAAAGAGGGCAACGATGCAAATAGATAACTTATGAGTTGAGGCAAGTGCGAAACGAGAGCAACTATTTCATCGTGCTGTTTGGTCGACATAAAAACTGGCTCAAGTCCCAGAGAATTGAATATTTGAAGCACCCTCGAAATTGAATCGGGGCTCGATAGTTCCGGCTCGCAAACGGCCACTTTCTTCTTATAAAACAAGTTCGGATGAGCAGCCTGTGGCCCAGAGTGTTGGCTTCCAGCCATAGGGTGTGCGGCAACAAAACTAGAACGCCGGGGATGATTGCTCACTTTTTGGCAAATCAAGCCCTTTGCTGAGCCTGTATCAAAAAGAACTGCATTTCTTGGTAAGGAACTGAGAATTTGCGTAATACTTTCATGAATATGTAATACAGGGGTTGCGAGAATTACATAAGCCGATTGCTCAACAACTTGCTCAATCGACCGGCTTGTTGCATCCAATGCCCCAAGGCTAAGTGATCTATTTAGGTTTGTCTGGCAAACGTCGTAACCAACAACAAAGAAGCCCTGCTCACGGAGTCCATGTCCAAAGGCGGTTCCAATTAATCCTGTTCCTACAATTGTGATTGTTTTCATTTTAATAATTATTGAAATTAAAAATGGCTCCCCGTTTGGGAGCCATTGCTGTTGCATTTATACTTTTATAGCACTTTTTATCAATACAGCACAGGCTCCCATTTTGATTTATAGTAGTAATAGAAGCCTAAATATATGTTGCTATTATTGTGCATTTCGTTCATTTGTTAGCTGATAATAAAGAAGCCCCGCTACTGCAGGGCTTCTTTGTATTTGATGGTTTTATTCTCATTTTAGTACATACCATTACTAGCCCCTTTTTGCTAAGGAAGTAATAATAGTAGTATGAGTTGATGTGCTTCATTGTAATAATTGGAAAATGCAATATTAAAAACTTTTTTAATACAACTATCAATGAATGATTATTTTTTTGCTTTCAACCCCGAAATATCTCCAACCAGCTCCAACCCAGCATTTCGAGCGCTTCCTTGGTAAAGTACCTTACCACCTTTATCCTTTAGGGGAGTTTGAATTTCAGCATCAATGCTCTCGTGAATGGCTCTAGACATATCGCCTGCAACGGGAGCAAACAATTCACCTCGTTTGCCTTTTCAACCAACATGCTCAATGGTAAAATTATCATCCTTAATTACAACTAAAATTCTATCGTCGTCACGTTTAAGTTCAGTAATTTTTGCACCGGTGTAAGTGGCAAATCGATAGAGTTTACTATCAACCCATAAAAAACCCAGAATTCCAGTAAATGATCGGCCTACCCATGGAATATTAGCAATAGACAGCATGAATGAGGCGCCAGAATTATCATCAAAGGTATTGCTTTGAGTCCAAAGCCAGGATGAAGGCATACTTTTTCCCCAGTCCTTTTCTATGTATCCTTTCCCATTATTGAATGACACAATCCTGTTATTTATTAGAAAATTTCCAGAGAGAGCATGGTCTATGCTAACAACACCATGAAAGCATTCCATAAAAGGAACAAATCGATACCAACCCATTATACCCGGAGAGATTGGTTTTACTGGATACTCAACTCTTTTTTCAATAATACTTTTGCCCAGAATTAGGTCATTTCCCTTGCCTAGTTCAACAAAGAAACAATCGGCGAAAAAAAAATTGGGACCTACCCAAACCGCAAAGCGGCTGCTTGAGTAGTAAAAATCGTCAATACTATATCTATGGTATTGAGTATTTCCTGTTTGCCCATCGATAACCTGAACGAAAGCGTGTGAATCCTCTCCCAAAGAGATGCATGGAATGAAAGCATAGCGATGTTTACCATCGGCCGATATCATTTTAAAGTACCATCCCTC
Source organism: uncultured Rikenellaceae bacterium (assembly GCA_964479665.1). Lineage (GTDB taxonomy): Bacteria > Bacteroidota > Bacteroidia > Bacteroidales > Tenuifilaceae > UBA2287. Next base: position 9,728 of record CAYZNN010000045.1, read on the forward strand.
GAAGTAGTTTTTATGTTTTCTGCTTCCTTGAAACCTCTCTGGATTCCAAACCTTTTTTAGTTCATAAAAGGAGCGAGAATGATTGCCAATAGTTAAAAATGTCTCGTCCTGCGCTTGATCAGGAGCAGTGAAAATAGATGTGGAAAATGCAATAAGGGCAATAGAGACCATCCTCATTCGTGCCCTATTATTCATTACAATTAATATGCTAGTAGCCTTTAATGGCTCTAATGGCTGCCATTGGATCGTTAGCGTTAAACACTGCATTTCCAGCTACTAAAACGTTAGCTCCTGCGCTATAAATACTTGCTGCGTTGGCAGCTTCAACTCCACCATCAACTTCAATTAGAGTCGAAACTCCTTTTTGGTCTATCATTTTACGCAAACGTGAAATGCGCGCCAAACTATTCTCAATAAACTTTTGGCCACCAAAGCCAGGGTTAACGCTCATTATTAGCACTAAGTCTGTTTCAAATAAAATGTCTTCAAGAAGTTCAATCGGAGTATGCGGATTTATTGAAACGCCGGCCTTCATGCCCAGTTCCTTTATTTGCGTTAGAGTTCTATGAAGATGGCTACAGGCCTCCCAGTGAACTGTTAAAACATTGGCACCAGCATTGCGAAAACGCTCCAGGTAACGGTCGGGATCAACAATCATAAGGTGAACGTCCAATGGCTTTTTAGCCATTTTGGCAATGTGTTCCACCACTGGAAATCCAAACGACATGTTGGGGACAAAAACCCCATCCATAATATCGAGGTGAAACCAATCGGCTTCACTGTTGTTTATCATTTCTATATCGCGTCCCAAATGATTAAAATCGGCCGACAGAAGCGATGGGGCAATCATTTTCTTCATCTCGAGTGAATTTTACACAAACATACAAACTTACGGCATTACAACAAAGCAATTATTTTAATGCGGTATAATTAGTACTTTTGAACTATTCGATTTTATAATGGAATTTGGCAACAACATAATTGAACGCATAAAACAAGGGTTAACTACAAAACTTCCGGGCGAATTGGCTCAGCTGAAAATGATGCCATCGTTTAGAGGTGAATTAGTAGGCAACTTTAAAAATCACAACCAAATTCGCGATAGCGCCGTTCTAATTTCGCTGTTCCCTTTTAACGATAAAATTTGCACATTGCTTATTAAGCGTCCCGTTTACAATGGCGTTCATAGTGGACAAATAAGTTTCCCAGGGGGAAAGTTTGACCAATCCGACATTACACTCGAAAATACTGCTCTTCGCGAAACGTTCGAAGAGGTTGGAGTAAATCCTAGCAGCATTGAATTGCTGGGACCAATTTCTCCCTTATTTATTCCTGTAAGCAACACCAAGGTGGTCCCTTACATCGGATTACTAAAAGAACTTCCACCGCTTACGTTAAATAATCGCGAAGTCGATTACACTATTAAGGTTCCGCTTCTCGACTTAAAAAAGGCGGAAACAGTTAAAGAAAAAACGCTTACCATTAACAATACAAAAATTATCGCTCCCTACTACGATATTCAAAACGAAATCGTGTGGGGAGCAACAGCAATGATTATTTCGGAACTAACCGAATTATACTAAACTACTCCGGAATAATATTACGATAATGGTTGTAAGTATCAAACACCTTATTTACGTAACGGAATGTTTCAACGCCTTTTAAACGCCCGTGGCGAACAATGGAGTCCTGATAGTACTTGGTTTTATTTAGAATGAAGTAATCAACGTTATCGTCCCAAACATCGGGATTTTTACCGTATTTGCGTGCCAAATTGCGCGCATCGATAACATGACCTATGCCTGCATTGTACGAAGCCAAAACAAATTTTAACCGTTGGTCTGGAGTGATGGTGCTATCTTCAAAACGTTTTTCGAGCCAATTTAAATACCGAGCTCCGGCATATATTTGAGTATGCGGATCGGTAGAATGATCGATACCAAAATACTGAGCGGTAGTTGGCATAAATTGCATCAATCCCTTTGCACCTCTATGCGATTCTGCATCGTGCTTAAACTTACTCTCATTATAAACTAAAGCTGCAAAAAGTCTCCAATCCCAATCAATTTTATGGCTTGCTCCTTTAAAGCCTTCATCGAATCTTGATATTCTGCCGTCCCGTAAATGAGTAAGTTCTCCTACAATGCGTTTGGCCCAAAAAGGGTTATCGAAATACTTACTACGTATTATTCTATATTCAGCAGATTTTGAAAAACTATCGAGCCATTCATTCAGATTAACAAGAAGTTCAGAAGATTTCTTATTAACAGCCCACGCAATATTTTGCTCAAAACTAACTGGGGTTTCTACATCTACATTGCTAAAATAGAAAGCATTTACCCTCGCAACATCTTCATCGCAAACTGTGTAATCTATTTCACCGTTTGCAACTAGTTCGATTAATTGATCAACATCATAATTCTTCAGCTCCACAACCACAATCTCGGCACCAATTTCATCTGAAAGATTTTTCAATCGTTTTGAAGCTGCTGTACCCTTCTGTACATAAATTATTTTCTTACCTAAGTCAGTAAGTCTTCTGACCGGTTGATTTTGTGCTGAAGACTCGAACTTTCGCTGAACGAGAACCTGCCGAGTTTGGCTTATTGGTAAAGAAAATGAAACCTTATCTAGTCGATCGGTTGTAATGGTTAAATTATTCGCCAGAAGGTCAACCTCTCCTTTCTCTAACATTTCGAGAGAGGTCTCAATGTCAGCTTCGGTTAATAATTCTAATGTAACTCCTAGGTGGTTAGCGTATGCTTGAAGAAGATCAAACTGGAAACCCATTGGCTCCCCTTTGTAAATAAAATAATTAATTGAATTAACTTCTGTTAGTGCAACCAATTTCCCTCTTTGTTTAATGAATGATAAGTCGCTATTATTAAATGAACTTTTATCATTGACAAAAAGGGAACAACTCGAAAAAAGAAATATAAAAAAAGATAGTATAAAAATTCTCATCGATAACTATTTAGTTAAAAAGTAGGGAACAAAAGTAATTATAATTTGTTTTTTTATTTTACCTTTTTTGATAATTAATCATAAAAACTCCACGAAATACCATATTTTATAATCCGAGGGTTAAAGGGGTATTTAAACGCTACATAGTGTTCATAATCAGGCACTCCCTGATTTATATGTTCATATTTTATAAAAATAAGTGCTCTCTTCCATTTTAAATTAATGAATAAATCTACATAAGGATAATTTCCTATTAAATTATTTTGCTGATTATAAAATTGCCCAGTGGCAGGGTTGTATGCGTATGCATAAAAACTTGATCGATAAAAAACACTTATTCCAAACTGGGCATCGAGGGCATTTTCAACCAAATTGGTTTTATAAAAAAAGCTAGAAAAAGCAATAAACGCTGGCAAACTAACCACAGTGGGCTTTGAAGAAAGTTGCCATACAAATCGACTTAAAATATTAAACTTTGAGTAACTAAGAGCACTCTGAGCCCACAACGATGTAATTGCCAAAACATTATCTTGCTGTGGGGCAGAGTTGGTATTAAAAAACAAATAATTATTTATATATTCAATATTATAGCCTCCCTCCAAGCCAATTTTGTCAATCTGTATTTTACTTCCTAACAAAAAGCGTCTTTCTTTCTCAAAACTATTTTCCCAATAGAAATGATTAGAAAAATAATTTTTTAAAAAAACATCAGGCTCTTTATCAGCAATCCTAACATAACCAGACACTTTAGGCATCGATTCATTTGCCCATGGGGAGACAGTAACCTCTCCAAAAAGCTCTTTATCGTTTGCTCTGTTTCCGAAAAAATGATAATGTGCTCTACCAAAGTATTTTAAATAAGAACTTGAACTGTATACATTGGCTGCAATAAAGTATGTATTATAATTATCACTAGAAACATTATGTATAAAGGAGTTGGGTTTAAAAAAATAATAGTTTACAAATTCAATCCCTGTTTGAAATTTGATGCCTGGAATTCCTGTAATGTTTCGAAATTGAGAGACATCAAGTTCAGCCATAATTTCATTGGATATCAAACTAACTGAGTCCCTTGTTTTCATTGGACTTATAAACGTGTTTTCAAAATACGAATTGAGTGGTTGATTATTTAAGTATACTCTTGAATTAAATTTATAGTTATAATGAACATGTGCCGACACTAAAGGTATGATTTTAACAATCTCTTTACCTTGAGAATCAAGGGTTAATTCACTCCGATTATAAATTGAATATGCTGTTGAAGTAGAAAAACTATACATTCTTGTATCGCTATACGATTTTGTTGACTCCTTTAGATAGACTGCCACAAGGCTCGGAATAGTATCTTTTAAGGCAACAGAATTTATAATTCCTCCATTCTCGTTATGTTTAAATGCGTTATAGGTGAAAGCTGCTCGTACAAAAAAATTTCCCTTACAATAGTTTGAAAAAAAAGCGAATGATGTATTTCTTGTTTTCTGGTTCTGATACACACCCTTGGTTCCAATGAATTTATATTCCATGCCAAAATTTAAATTGCTGTTGGCGTTTTGAGAATGAAAGGCCCTTAAAATCTCTTCTGCTTCTCTTCTATTTCCTGCATTAGAAAATTGGACTGTAGTAAGTGGTCCTATTAATTTATAATTAGGATAATTGCTTGCATGCAACATGTAGTCATTATAATGTCTGCTAAATAAAAAATCGTAATTACTTGAGCGTGAAAAATAATGATCGTATATGGTTGGAGAACCAATATTACCGAGATATGTAAAGGTTTCAAGTTTTCTGTTTTGTGGATAATTCAATTGTATTGAAGTAAGATTGGTATCTAAAAACAATTCGTTATACCTACTCAAATCCTTATTGTAACTCCAAATAAGGAAGCGATCATTCGACTTTAATTGAAAAAAATCGATTGCATTTCTTTCAACAACCTTACTTTTAATTAAATGGGTGTTAGTAATTGAATCTGATAATGTATAGGGTCCTACAACAGCAATTTTCGTAGTATCGTCAGGTTGATAACAAAAAACAAAATTTCTGTTAGCAAGTAAATTAACATTACAGAAAATTGAACCCAAAAAGATTAGAATAAGTGAAAGAAGCCTCATTTATTTTGAAATTAATAGGCAAATATAATAAAAAAAGGCCCCCGATGCATGATCGGGGGCCCTGAAGGGTGGCGG
>CAYZNN010000046.1:0-5081 GCA_964479665.1 uncultured Rikenellaceae bacterium
CCTGATTTACGGCTCTGTTTGTACTATTATTGCTGGGCGAACTCAAATAAACCGTGTTTATGGTAGTAAAGTTACGTACCTCTGACCAGCCCGACTCGTGGGTGCTGTGTCGGGCCCTTACTCTCCAGTAGTAGGTGGTTCCAAATTTCAGGTTGGCAGTGGAAACCGAAGTGTAGTTTGAAGCTACCGATGCCGAAAGCAGGTCCTCGCTGTCGAATGTGGGCGAGGTGTCGTACTGGTAGTCGTAGTGGGTAAGCCCCGACACGGTGTTCCACGACAGGGCCACGTTGGGATGGCGGTCGGTTGCCCCGTTGCTGGGCGAACTCAAATAAACCGTATTAATAACAGTAAAAGTTCGATGAGTCGACCAATCCGATGTTTCGGTTGAATTCTTTGCCCTTGCCCGCCAGTAGTATGTTTGACCAAACTGAAGTTCGCTGGTCGGACACGTTGTGGTAGTTCTGTTTATCAAAATTGCTGATGCAAAGTCGCTGTTTACATCAATTTCAAAATCGTAGTTTGTTGCACTCGTAACAGAATTAATACTCAGCGATATATTTGGGTTCAGGTTAATTGCCCCATTCGAAGGCGAATTTAAAGATGGTATTCCAATTGAAAAGGATTGAATGGTAGCAAAAATAAATAGAGAAACCAGGTAGATTCTTTTCATCATATAGCGATTTTTTGAGGCAAATTGCATGTCAAATTTTAGACCAAATATATAATACATAATTAACTGCTGTAAAGCAATAGTAAGTTCTACTTCCAAATAATTACCTTTGTCGCCTAAATTTATTAAGAAATGTCGTTATTAAGTACCGAAGTTCACCGTAGGCGAACGTTTGCCATTATTAGTCATCCCGATGCTGGAAAAACTACACTCACCGAAAAGTTACTTCTATTTGGCGGGGCCATTCACGTTGCAGGGGCCGTAAAGAGCAACAAGATTAAAAAGACGGCCACTTCGGACTTTATGGAAATAGAACGCCAGCGAGGTATTTCGGTTGCCACATCGGTAATGGGGTTCGATTATAAAGGTATTAAGGTGAATATTCTCGATACGCCCGGTCACGAAGATTTTGCGGAAGATACATACCGTACGCTTACCGCTGTCGACAGCGTTATTATTGTTATCGACTGTGCAAAAGGGGTCGAAACGCAAACCCGCAAGCTGATGAGCGTTTGCCGTATGCGAAATACTCCGGTTATTGTTTTTGTAAATAAAATGGATCGTACCGGAAAGGATGCCTTCGAACTACTCGATGAAATTGAGAAGGAACTAAACATAAAGGTTCGCCCTCTCAGCTGGCCCATTGGAATGGGCCCCAAGTTCCAGGGGGTTTACAATATGTACGAGAGTAAGCTCAACCTGTTTTTTGCCGACGATAAGCAGCGCGTAGCCGACGATGTAATTGAAATTACCGATTTAAACTCCGAGGTTCTCGATCAGAATATTGGCGACCAATCGGCCAATCAGCTGCGAGAGGATTTGGAACTTGTTAATGGTGTTTACCCCAATTTCGATATAAATACATATTTAAAAGGTGAGGTGGCACCCGTTTTCTTTGGAAGCGCGCTCAACAACTTTGGTGTACGTGAACTACTCGACTGCTTTATTGCCATTGCACCAACCCCACGGCCAACCATAACCGAAACGCGCGAAGTACAGCCCCTCGAAGAGAACCTGTCGGGATTTATTTTTAAAATCCATGCTAACATGGATCCAAATCATCGCGACCGAATAGCCTTCTTAAAAATTAGTTCGGGTGTTTTCGAACGAAATAAGCCGTTTTTTCATGTTCGTAGCGGTAAAAGGTTAAAGTTTTCGAGTCCTACGGCCTTTATGGCCGACAAAAAGTCGATTATCGACTTTGCTTTCCCTGGCGATATTATTGGTTTACACGACACCGGTAACTTTCGCATTGGCGATACTATTACCGAAGGGGAGGAGTTGCGCTTTAGAGGGATCCCCAGTTTTTCGCCCGAACTTTTCCGTTATATTGAGAATGGCGACCCGCAAAAGTACAAGCAGCTGGCTAAAGGAATTGATCAGCTTATGGACGAGGGTGTTGCTCAGCTATTCACTCAAAAGTCGAATGGTCGAAAAATTATTGGCACTGTGGGTGCCTTGCAGTTCGACGTTATTCAGTATCGCCTTGAGCATGAGTACGGTGCTATTTGTCGGTACGAACCCATTACCCTCCACAAAGCTTGTTGGTTCGAAAGCAGCAGTAAAGAGCAACTCGACGATTTTAAGAAACGGAAGTATAACAACCTTGCATTCGATAAGCATGGCCGCGATGTGTTTTTAGCCGATTCGCCCTATGCTCTGCAAATGGCTATCGAAAAGTTCCCCGATATTCAATTTCATTTCAAATCGGAATTTTAGCGATTTTTAACATTTGTTTGAATAGAATTTTATCGTAATTTTATTTACGATTTTAAAAGTATACGATGCTATTTAGGCGAATAGTAAAAGTTATTGTTCTACTTGTTTTTTAAGTAGAGGGTTATAGCAACTCAAGGGGGTTGGATTCTCTAATTCAAGTTTTTAATATTTCAAAAGCCGATACGCTTAGAGTTAAAATTGCGCTTCAAATAGCTCAGAACCCTACTTCAAGTAGCCCCGATTCTAGTATTGCATGGATAAAAAAAGGGCTGTTTTTTGCCAATAAAGCAAATTCTAAAATCGGTTCCGATTCTACACTGTTCTATTATAAAGGTGTTGCTCATGCTTCACTAGGTATGACGCTATCGCACACGAGTATCGATTTGGTTAGAGCAAAAGCACATGCCGATACTAGCATTGAAGTATTTAGCCAAGTTATAAGAAATAAAAACCGTTGGATTAGGTCTAAGGCCTTACATGGCCTTTCGGTATCGTACGGGCTTCCTGGACGATTAAGCTACATGCAGGGTGAAATTCAGTTGGCAATTTACCATTATACAAAATCGCTCGAAGTGCAAATTCAGCTTAATAGAGGGCATGGGGTTGCAATGCTCCAAAATAATTTGGGATTACTTCATGCTCAACAAGCTAATTATAGTCAGGCAATTAAGTATTACCAGAGTTCACTATCGTATTTTGAGGAACAGAAAAATAGCATTTATTCAGCCAATGTGAGAGTTAATATGGGCAATGTTAGTAAAGATTTGGGTGCATACGATATTGCATTAAGAAACTACTTTGAAGCGCGAGCAATATTCTCAGAGAAAAATAATTATTCCTCGTTAACTGCTACAGAGCTCAATATTGGAGAAGTGTATCTAGCTTTGTCGGTTTTTAATAATGCTATGATTCATTTTAAAAAGGCATACATACTTTTTAAAGATATTAATGATAATAAGGGGATTGCCGATAGTTATACAAATCTGGGCATAACCTACAGTAAGCAAAACGGAGTCGATTCGGCTCAATTCTTTTTAAGAAAAACCCAACAAATATACACTTCGCAAGGTTTGAAAATTGGTTTGGCAAATGTTTTCGAAAACCTGGGTGAAACCTATTATTCTATTGGAAAAACCGATGAGGCCAGAAATTGTTAAATGAATCGCTTGCTTTGAATAACGAGATGGGCCGCAAGAGTAATTCCTTATCAATTAAACTAATCCTTTCAAGAATCTGCCTTGATAATAAGCAATTAGATAAGGTCAAGTTTAATGCAAAGCAAGTTCTTTACGAAGCTGATAAACTGGGATATTTAAAGACCAAGCGCAACGCTAGTAAAGTGCTTAGCGAAATTTACGAACTTGAAGGATTATCCGATTTGGCATTGAGGTACCATAAGCAATATTCCGAAGCAACCGATAGCCTTTTTTCAATTGAACGAGTTCACAAAATTGCCCAGTTAGAGGCATTATTCAATTTATCTCAAAAGCAAAGTACAATATTGGCCCTCCAAAAAGAAAAATCGCTTAAAGAAGTAGAATTATCGAAAGCACATGAACTTATTAATTACCAACGATTTCATTCTATACTTTCACTTGCAATTTTAGGAATTCTACTTATTTTTCTTTTCATCCTTTACAAGCAGTTCCGCATTAAACGTGAAATGGTGGACCAACTTTCGCAAAAAATAGTTGAGGTTCAGAATAAAAACGAAGAAATATTAACACAAAAGGAGGAGATTGAGAATCAACGGAACGAATTGGAATCTCAGAAGCAATTATTAAAAGAAAAAAGCGAACAGTTGTACCGATTCAATTGGTTGCTAACCGATAGTATCGATTATGCATCGAGTATTCAAAGTGCATTACTACCTTCTACCGATGTATTTCAAAAGTATTTTTCCGACCACTTTATAGTTTTTTTCCCTAAGAATGTGGTAAGTGGAGACTCCTATTGGGCTTATCCGTTCGACGATGATACTATTCTGATGGCGCTGCTCGATTGCACAGGACATGGAGTTCTGGGTGGTTTTATGAGCATGATGGGAATTTCAGCCCTTACTGAACTTATGGGTAGGAAAATTACCGAACCTTCAGAAACGCTAAACAATCTGAGATTGTTTGTAATCGATTCGTTTAAACAAACCGGAAAAATGGGGGAACAACGCGATGGAATGGACATTGCACTAATTCGATACAAAAAGGGAAGTGGATACGTGGAGTATGATGGAGCGAACCATCCTTTATGGATAATTAAAAAGAATGGAACAGAGGACAAGCATATATGGGTTCACAAGGCTGATGGTTTGCCTATTTCATATTTTCCTCGGATGGAACCCTTCAAAACCCAACGAATTGAAGTTGAACCGGGTGATCAGATCTACCTGTTTAGCGATGGATTTCGCGATCAGCTCTGAGGAGAAAATTTCAATATAAAGTATGGTAGAGAAAGGTTTAAGGATCTTCTAATTCAAGTGTCGGCTATGCCAATGGATGCTCAGAAAAGTTTTATAGAAGATGCATTTTTCCGTTGGATCGATGGTAACGACCAACTCGATGATATTACAATATTGGGCTTGAAAGTATAGGCTTGTTTTAGGTTAAATTGCTCACTTGTTCGTTGTTTGTTGTTCGTTGTTTGTTGGTAGTTGATTGTTGGTAGTTGATTGTTGAATGCACATTTCTTCCGACTT
>CAYZNN010000046.1:5181-14116 GCA_964479665.1 uncultured Rikenellaceae bacterium
TTGTTGGTAGTTGATTGTTGGTAGTTGATTGTTGAATGCACATTTCTTCCGACTTCAAACATCAATAACCTAATAGCCTAATAACTCATTAACTCAACTTTACACTGAGTTGCGATACCCTGAGGCTCCCGAAGGGTCGGCTATCAGTTGCCAGTTATCAGCTCTATTGTTCAATTGTTCTGTTGCTCAATTGTTCAGTTTGTTCTGTTCGGACTCCCGACTTCAAACTTCAATAACTTAATAACCTAATAACCTAATACCGAAATAACTCAATAACTTATTATCCCATTCGCCCCAAAATCTATTCTCACCTATATCTTAACTCCCACAACGGTTACATCGTCTATTTGTTCGTAATTACCTTTCCAATTCGTAAATTCCTGCTCGAGAATTTGTTGCTGTTGTTGCATACTATTTTTACTCGAGGAATACAATATCTCCCTAAACATTTTATGGTTCATTTTCTTTCCCGTTACTCCCCCAAACTGGTCGGCAAAGCCATCGGAGAAAAGGTAATACTTTGTTCCTGCAACAAGGGGTTTTACTTGAATAGTAAATGGTTTGTTGAAGCCAACTCCAGCCCCAATAGGTGCATTGTCTCCCTTTACAACTTCAAATTGTTCGTTTTGAATGATACATATTTTATGGTTAGCCAAAGCTATTTCAACAACCTGCTTTTCGGTGTCGAATATACAAACCGATATATCCATACCATCGCGAGGAGTATCATTACCTGCCGTGTTAGAGAGGGAGTCAACAACCATTTTTCTTAAATTTTGAAGCAGATTATTCGCTTTTATTAATGGGTTGTGGGTTACAATTTCGTTTAATAGACTAATGCCTAATATACTTAGAATAGCACCAGGAACACCATGGCCTGTGCAGTCGGCAACTGCAAGGATGATGCGGTGTTTTTTCTGAGTACACCACCAAAAATCGCCACTTACAATATCGCGGGGCTTTAAAAGCACAAAATGGTCCTTAAATAGAGAAGAGAGTACTTTCTCATCGGAAATTACTGCATTTTGAATTATGCTAGCATATTGAATGCTATCGGTAATGCTTTTATTTTTATCTTCAATTAGCTCCTTTTGAAATGTTATTTCATCATTCTGTGCCCGAACCTCTTCGGCCATTTCGCTTAACTGCACATTTTTATCGGTAATCTCAATATTGGCCTTTTCAAGGCTTTGGTTCTTGCTTTCGATAACTTTTTTCTGCTCAGCCAACATTCTGTTCCTTTTAAAAATGGCAATCATTCCAAAAATCATGGTCAATAAAGCCAAAAAACTTAGAACAAGCATCCAAATAATACGTTTTCGTTTTTCAGTTTCTCTTTCCAGCTCCAGCTCTTTTCTTTTAGCCTCGCTCTGAAGTAATTCAATTTCACGGAGCCTTTCTTTTTCTTCGGCTTCTTTTTGGATGATTTTCAGCGCATTTAATGAGTTTTCCTGCTCAAGGTTTTGTATAAGTGCTTTTTGGAGTCGGGTTTCGTTTTCTTTTTTTGAAATAAGTAGGTTCTGATATTGTTTTTCCTTCTCAAGACTTTCAAGTTCGCTTTGCTGCTTAAAAAGTTCAACCTCTTGTTGTTTAGTTTCCATTTCAAGCCGAAGCTGCTTCAGCATTAAATCTTTCACCTCCTCATTTGCAATGAAAAGTTGCTGCTCCTTTTCTGCTTTTACAAGTTTATTCAGTACATCACCTTGCTTCTGGGTTTCTAAACGTTCTATTAGCAATAGAGAATCTCTTAGTGCCAAGTATTTTTCATAGTACGATAGTGCGTTTGTATGATCGTTGCCTTGCTTTAAAATTTTACTGTAGGTTTCGTAACAGGTGCTTAACAATTGCATGTTTCCGGATGATTTGGCATAATCAATTGCTTTTAAAGCGTGCTGACTGGCATTGTGATGGTCGCCTTTAACTAAAAATATGTTTGCCAGAATGTTGCATGCTTTGCCACAATTCAAATCGTCTTTACTCCCTATGTGTATATCGAGCGATGTGTTTAGATATTGAATGGCTTTGGGTATGTTTTGTAGGTTTTGGTAATTTACTCCTAAGTTTAAATAAAGACCTGCAAGCAAATGGTTCGATATTTCGAAACCAGTCGCGAGCTCCAATGCCTTTTCTAGTGATTGAGTTGCATCGTTATTTTTTCTGTTTCTTATTTGCGCAAAAGCCATATTGTTTAATGCCAGAATCATCCCAAGTGTATCTGCCTTGCTTTCGCTTAATTCATATAATTTAATGTAAGTTCTATTTACATGTTCGAAATCATTCTTCATGTTATATATTACCGAAAGATAATGAAGTGCTCTGATCCTGGTTTGTATTTGGTTTACAAAAACTGATAATGTATCGAGTTGGCTGTAACTTACAATAGCTTTATCTAGTTCTCCCATCTGGTATTGCGAATAGGCCAATCCCTCCATGGCAAAAATCTGCATGTTGCTGAGTGGTTCCAGATCAATTGAATTTAGGGCATTTTTATAATACTCCTGTGCTTTCTCATAAGCCGAAATATTTGCATAAACATTCCCAACTTCAATAAAAACCAATGGAAGTTTATTTTGCTGGTGCCGTTCGGCCCAGGAAATAGCATTTAGGTAGCTACGTATTCCATTTTCAAGATCGCCATTACCTATTTGAGCTCGAGCAATTCGCAAGTTCGATTCAGCCAATAAATTATGGCAGTTCGATTTATTGTTTAATATCATTGCTCTTTGAGCCGATTTCAGTGCTAAATCAAACAGTTTCTGCTCAATATATTTGTCGGTTTTTGAGTGTAGTAAATGAATGCTGTCGCATGGATCTTTCGATTGCGACAGGGCCACTTGCATCGCCATAACCAATGCAGAAATAAAAAGCAATATGCGAATCTGTAATCTCAAAATATGCTGTTAAATGTGTAAAACATCAGATTAGTTGAGGGTATATGTTAATCCAATTTGAAAATTTCTGCCAAACTGTGGGTTATACGGAAGGCTGTAGCCAAAACCTGTTACCCCAATTCCCCCATATTTTTCGTTTAATAGGTTGGTTGCTTTTAATGAAAGATTTAAGCTTTGTCCCAACTTTAACTGAGCAGAAAGATCGATAGTGTAAAACCCATCGACATTGGAGAATAGTTTGGAGTAAATTTCTTCGAATGGAATGATAACTCGCAACCATTTAGTCATCCACACCATTTCTGCATTAAGTTTTAGGAAGTTTAATGGTTGTAGCGAAACTTTGAACTGACCCATGTGCTTTGGCATAAGCTGAAAATTGGCAAGTAGGGTTTCAAGTTCAGGGGCCTTTTCGGTTTGTTGTGCTATACTAAGATTTAACTCAGCATTTAATTTGTAGGCCTTGCTAATATTCAAAAGTTTAAAGGTTGCCTGTCCCCCCCATAATCTAGATTTGGCATCGTGAGAGTTCATGTAAGTAAATGCCCATAAACTATCTCCAGCTTCGGTTGCCAATGGGTACTTTTCGGTGTCTACTGGAATTGAAGTGCTAATAATTGGGTTGCTTATTTCGTTATAAAAAGTAGATAATGAAATAATTATATTTCCATTCCTGAGGCTTATTTGAGTGCCTGCTTCTATTGATCGATACTGCTCGGGATTAATTTTTTCACTGGGAATTACCAAATATTTAACCCTATTGGGCTCACTAACCGGGACATACGATAATGAACGATACGAGATAGAAGCTGGTGGGGTTTTAAATGCAGTTCCTGCAGCAATATTAGCAGAAATATTTTGGTTTAATTTATATAATATGGCAATGCGCGGGCTAAAACTATTGCTATACATCGAATTAGCGTCGTATCGTATTCCGCCAAGAAAACGAAACTTATGTAAGGTAAAATACATTTGTCCAAAAATGGCACCATTATGAAAATTGGTTGGATTGTATCCGAATTTGCCCATTAAAGGATGAGCCTCGTTAACTTTATTCGAAAAGAAGGAGTAGGAGCCAGTTGGAAATGGCTTATCAAGGAATGATGTTAATGGAAGGCTGCTCGAAATTTGATAACTAGTACCCAACACAATTTCTGTGGCTTTAGTTGGATAAAAATTTACAAGTTGTTCAGCAAGAATATCGAGCGAAGTGGAGTAGAGGTAGGCTCTTTCTGAATTGTAGCGCGTAAGCCCCATGCTCGATGTATTATCCATTTCGTACGAAAGAAACATTAAATTGGTGGTTGTCGAAAATTTTGAGAATTCGTGAGAATAGGCCATATTGATTTGCTGAATTTTTTCAGCCCAGTAGTTCTGAGGATTATCGTACCGAAATAGTAGGGGGCTTAACCCCAAAGAACTGTGACTTTGCCTATACATATTGCTATACATAATACCAACACCTCTGTATTTCAAATTTAGCCCCATATTATAGCTCGATGCGGAAAGTTTTTCAAAATTAGGGGTTGTTAGGGTGCCCTTGTAATTGGGACCATAAAAGGAATTGGTGAATTGTTCGGTTGTCATTCCGTTAATGTTCAGAAGGGTTTCATTAATTTCTAAAGGAGCATATAAATTTCCATTAATATTTACAGTGCTTATATTTTGCTGGAGTAAGGCTAATGTATTAAAAGTTTTCTCGTGTCCATTTATTATATTCAGTTTCGGAAATTCAGACTTACTGCCATAAAATGAATATTGCAGAATATCTCTATTTTTTCCGGTTTTTCCACCAATTGTGAAGTTGGTATATGCATAGTTACCACTTCCAATTAAAATATCGCCCCGGGCGAATGTTCCCTGAACGGCTTCTTTTAGAACAATGTTAATTACGCCAGTAACTGCATCGGCACCGTAAATGGCAGCTGCTGGCCCATAGATTACCTCAATGCGTTCAGCCTGCCTAATGGGTAGTTGAGAGCCAATGGGGAGCCCTGCTGCAACAGAGGGCTTTATTGGAAGGTTATTGATTAGAATTTTTGTGTAAAGATTCCCTGAAAGCCCTCGCAGTTGAAAACCTTCTCCTAATTCCCCAGTGCCAGGTTGCGAAACGCGAATGCCAGGTAAACTTTTAATGGCATCGGTCAAGGTAATATATCCATTATTTATAATCTCTTCGTGAGTAATTATATAGATAGACAGTGGAAGATCTGAAACATACTTCTCGCTTCTACTTGCAGTTATTACTCGAAGCTCACTACTATCCTTTGGGGAAACAATTTGATTGGCACCATGGAACAGGGCTTCAATTCGTCCGAACCTGCCTAGAGAATCCAATTGCCCGTGACAATGAAGGACGAATAGCAATAACAAAAAGGTAAGAAATGTTTTAATTTGCACAGTTCTGTGAATTTTACAATGCAATATATTAATTTTTTATAGAGAGGTCAAGTTAGACGCAATTAACGTGCCTTTTAAGGGGAAAAAAAGCGTATTTTTGGTTCAGTAAAACCAATTGTTGTTATGTCGCAGGTTATTAACCCAAGAATTGATTCCTCTTGGCGAGAGGTTCTTCTGGATGAGTTCCAAAAGCAATACTTTTTAGATCTCAAGAATTTTTTAATAGAGGAAAAAAGGATGTATACTGTTTATCCAAAGGGTGCCGAAATATTTAATGCATTCAATTCAACGCCTTTCGAAAATGTTAAGGTTGTTATTCTGGGACAAGACCCGTATCATGGCCCCGGTCAGGCTCACGGCCTTTGCTTCTCTGTGCCTAAAGGCATTACACTACCACCTTCCTTGGTGAATATCTTTAAGGAAGTGCAAAGCGATATCGGTATTCCGGCACCTAACCATGGTAATTTGTTGAACTGGGCAAAGCAAGGAGTACTCCTTTTAAATGCCACATTAACAGTTCGAGCAAATATAGCCGGATCGCATCAGAAAAAGGGTTGGGAAGTATTTACTGATTATGTAATTCAAAGAGTATCGGATTTGAGAAAAGATGTTGTTTTTCTTTTGTGGGGTGCTTACGCACAAGCTAAAACTTCGATGGTTGACCAAAGAAAACATTGCGTTTTAACAGCACCGCACCCTTCGCCACTTTCAGCTCACAGGGGCTTTTGGGGCTGCAAGCATTTTTCGCAAGCCAACCATTTTCTTATTTCGCGAGGTTTAACGCCAATCGATTGGAGTGTTCAATAAAATGTATGTATATGAAATCGACAACTCACATCAAGGTTTTTAAGCACATTCTGCTTATTATCCTGGTAATATTTTTTTTTGTTTCATGCGAAGAGGACAATTCATACAACCCCATATATCTTAAGAACCATAGCGAAATAGCCAATCTTTCAGGATACCAAGTAATTGAACTTGCCTCCCAATCCTCAATTCTCCCCTCGGCGAGCGTTTTGTTGGTACGTTATGGAATTAAGGCCTATCGTATTGAATATAAAACCAATGATTTGTCTGGAAATACAATATTAGCATCGGGGTTACTATTAATACCTCAAACCCAAGTTGAAGTTCCATTACTTTCATTTCAGCATGGCACAATTTTTAACGAAAGTCAGGCTCCCTCTTACAACAATTCAGAACTTACCAACATGCTCACCGTATTCGCTTCTATTGGATACGTAATTGCAGTTCCCGACTTTATTGGCTATGGGGCCTCTAAAAACATACCTCACCCATACGAACATCGGAATTCATTGGCAACAAGTTGCAGAGATATGATTAGGGCCTCGAAGGAATGCATTGAAATTATTGGAAAAACTAAACTCTCAAACCAACTTTTTTTGGCTGGTTACTCCGAAGGGGGGTACGCAACCATGGCATTATTTAAGCATTTACAAGACGAATTACCCCATGAATTGCCTGTTACGGCTGTTAGCGCAGGTGCAGGGGCTTACAATAAAACCGAATTTGCCAATTGGATTCTGCAACAGAACGCATCATTACCTTACATAAACTATATCTTGTGGGTACTAAATACATACAATAAAATTTATCCAACTTTAAATAGGCCATTAACCACTTATTTTAACGCTCCTTGGGCTGAGGCAATCGCCATATATGGCCCATTAACTAACGTCGAAAGCAACCCTTCAATTCTATTCAAGTCCAACTTTATTGAGGGAATTACAAACGGAACCGATGCAAACTTTTTATCAGCACTAGCTGATAACGATTGCTACAATTGGAGACCAATTTCACCATTGAAGTTAATTCATGGCACATCCGATGAGTTAGTTCCATTTTTTAATTCACAAACCGCATACAATTCTATGCTATTGAATGGAGCAAGCAATGTTGAACTTGTAGCAATTCCCGAAGGTACTCACGAGAGTACAATTGCTGAGTTTGCAGTTGAAACTCTATACTTTTTCGAGGATTATAAATAGAAATAGTGAATTGATTTTAAGTATGAAAATTGTTATTGATAAGGATATACCATTCATACATGGCATTTTCGAAGAGTATTTTAACGAGGTTGTATACTCCTCTGCATTAGAAATTAGTAACCAATTATTGTTTAATGCCAGTGCCCTTGTTATTCGAACCAGAACACTTTGCAACGAAGATTTGCTACAGGGAACCAAGGTTGAAGTTATTGCAACCGCAACTGTTGGTACCGATCATATAGACCTGAATTTTTGCCAAAAAAGAGGAATAAAAGTGCTTTCAGCACAGGGTTGTAATAAGGGTGCCGTTTTACAATGGGTTTTGGCAGCGTTGAGTAGCGCTGCAAATTACTTTCAGGAGCCATTGCAAGGTAAAATAATGGGGATTGTTGGGAATGGTAATATTGGTTCTTTGGTAACTAGGGCAACTAAAGCTATCGGAATGGATACGCTTGTTTGCGATCCGGTTTTAGCCGAAATTGAGGGTAACTGTTCTTACACCAGCCTTGATAAAGTAGCCGAGAATGCCGACTTTATTTCGTTTCATGTTCCGCTGACTTATTTGGGTAATTACCCAACATTTAACATGGCCGACACTGATTTCTTTTCAAGAATTAAGAACAATTCATTTATACTGAATAGCTCAAGGGGCGGGGTTGTGAACGAGTATTTAATGGTACAATCGTACCAAACGAAAAGAATTCGTGGTATGGCCATCGATGTTTGGTTAGGTGAACCCATTATTCTGGATATATTACTGAACGAATGTCTAATAGCAACCCCACATGTGGCGGGTTATAGCATTGAAGGTAAGGTTAATGCAACTCGTATGGCTGTAATGGCAATAGCAAACCATTTTAACTTTAAATTAAACAGTTTCATACCAAGCAAAAATCCGATTGATGAATCAATTGAATTAATTTGTTCCCAGTTTTTTACAGATGATTCTAATTTGAACTTACATTCTCTAATGAAAAGTGTATATAATATCGAATCGGAAACGCAATGCTTAAAGAATGAACCTCACAATTTCGAAAAAATAAGGAACAGCTACGCTTATAGAAGAGAGAATAGCGGGTATTTTATATCTGGTTGCAGATCAGATCTGATTAATGTTTTAAATAACCTTGGGTTTAAAGTTTAGCTACTAATAACCAATTACCCAGAGAACTCTTTCCTCGTTAATACACTTGTCTACTAAATCAATTAAGTTTCTATTAATTACTATAAGCCTCCGTAGGTAGTATTTCCAGCATAGTTCCCAGTTTGGGTCGGCCTTAGCTAGGTCCTTAAGTAAATCGCGACCGAGAAAAATATTGGTAACATACTTTTTAAAGTCTTCTCTATTTTCAATGGATTGGAGTAATAGCAGGTTTTCTGTTAGTTCGTTTCGTAGCGGAACTAGCTTACGGCTGTTGTATTTAGTTTGACCAACAAACTCGAACAAGTAATTGCTTTGCTCAAAACAGGAAGCAAAAATATTGAAAACACTGCCATTTATATATAACGATTCGGGATCGCATTTGTTAAAGTTATCGTTATCACCAGTAATGTTAAACTCGAAAAAGTCTATACACTCATTCTTGGTCATTAATCCAAGTTTCATAGCAGCGCATTTTAAAACAAATATATTATAAT
>CAYZNN010000047.1:0-11191 GCA_964479665.1 uncultured Rikenellaceae bacterium
TTCGGTTGATAATACTTCTTATGGTAAGTTTAGTTATGAATAAGGATACTCATATAAAAAAATATTCATTTCGATGGTATAAAAAATTTCGCCAATAGAAAAAAATACTCTTATTTCTTTATCAGAAATGAAAAAAAGCTGGGTCGGCAACACCAACCCAGCTCTTTTTTTAATCAAACCAGTTACTTCCTATAAAAATTTGTGCTTTCAAAAATCTTATTGGCACTCTTGGCAATAAAACCATTATATATTTTTCCATCGGAATCGGGGAAACGAAGGGCAAATTCGTAGTAGCAAGCGGGTATTTGCTCAACTCTATCGTCAAACTCAACAGAAACTATATCGGCCAGGGTGCTCGACTGCTGTAGGTGTTCCTCTGGCGTCCCCTTTATTTCGCCTCCAGAGGAATTCAATTTAAAGCCACTCTCTTTCAGAAATGCATTGGTTAATTCCATGGTTCCATAATTTTTTAAATAGTTTACGCTAACGGTAAAATGGTTGGCTCTGTATCCATATACGTACAGCCAAGCAGCATATTCCGATTCGTCGCGTAACCTCAGGTATGTTTCCCAATTGGGCTTGCCCCAAAGGGTTCCAGAAAAAATAAGGTCATTACTTCCAAGCATTGATTTAGGAATTTTCGCAACTATTTCGTCCACTGCCGAAATTAGGAATGGGCTAAATTGGTCGACCAACAACTCGCTAATAAAGATACGTGGGGCCAAATAATTTCCGGGCAACTCAAAATGTTTGGCAAAAAGTTTTTTTTCTTCAAAGTGATACTGCCCCTTCTCAACATATCCTACTGCCAAAAAAGGTTTGGCAAGATCGTTGACACGCAGCCCGGGTCGATTGAATGTTCGAAAAGCAATGTGATCGTTTACAATGCTTTCGCCTTTCGATTGGAACAGCGAATGGATTGACTGTACCGAAGGATTTTGGGATGAATAATCGTTCCATAAACGATTCAGAATGTCGTTCAAATGCATAGGGTTGCAATTAGGTTAACCATGGGTTATTTTTTATATTAAAACAGCAGTTTAGGGTATTGGTTCATCGAAAGGTGTTTTAAATCATTGCCAAATGGGCAGAATTTCCTTACATAATTCAACTTTTCTTGCTTAATTGCTGACTAATTGTAAGCGATATGTTTAAAAATATGTTTTAAATATGACTTTTTACCTATCGCATCTCGCTATATATCATTACTTTTGTATGTTCCCTTTTCAAAATACAACTAACTGATAATCAAATAACATCAAATTAAAATGATTGTACTTGTTCTGAACTGCGGCAGTTCGTCAATTAAGTTCCAAGTAATTGACATGTGCGAAAAAGAAAAACTTTTAGCCAAAGGAATTGTTGAGCGCGTGGGTTTAACCGACGGTATTCTTACCCTTAAGCCTGAAGGTAAGGATAAATACGAAATGGTTCGCGACATACCCGACCATACTGTTGGTATAAACCTAATTTTAGAGGCATTGGTTAGCCCTATCCACGGAGTAATTTCGAGCCTAAGCGAGATTAAGGCTGTAGGACATAGGGTAGCACACGGAGGCGAATTCTTTACTGAAAGCACACTGATAACCGATAAGGTAAAGTATGAAATTGAGAAGTGCATTGAACTGGCACCGCTTCATAACCCTGCCAATCTGAAGGGTATCCTCTCCATGGAGCAGCTGCTTCCTGCCGTTCCTCAGGTTGCCGTTTTCGATACATCGTTTCACCAAACCATGCCAAATTACTCGTACCTATATGCCCTACCATACGAGTATTACGAAAACTTTAAGATTCGTCGTTACGGTTTCCATGGAACAAGCCATAAGTTTGTTGCCAAAAAAGCCTGCAAAATTCTTGGAGTTGATTTCAATGCCCAAAAAATAATTTCTTGCCATTTGGGCAATGGTGCCTCTATTGCTGCCATTAAAAATGGCAAGTCGGTTGACACATCGATGGGGTTCACCCCTGTAGAGGGTTTGATTATGGGAACCCGTTGCGGCGATATTGATCCGGGCATATTGCTGTATATAGCCGACAGGGAAAATTTGAACCTCAAGGGCGTTAACGACCTAATTAACAAGAAGAGTGGTGTAATGGGCATTTCGGGGCTTTCGTCGGATATGCGCGATTTAGAATTGGCCGCAGAAAAAGGCAATGAGCGCGCCCAATTGGCACTCGACATGTACTACTACCGTGTTAAAAAGTACATTGGTTCCTATGCTGCAGCCATGGACGGAGTCGACCTTATTATCTTCACTGGGGGTATTGGTGAAAATGATAGCATTCTTCGTGAAAACGTTGGAACTTCGCTTCATTTCATGGGTGTTGATTTCGATGCGGAAGGAAATAAGGGTGTGAGAGGCAAGGACAAACTGCTCACCAAACCCGAATCGAGGGTTAAAGTAATGGTAATTACTACCAACGAGGAACTGGTTATTGCTTCCGATACCGCTGAAATTGTAGCCCATGCCAAGAAGGAAGGCCTTTGTTAATTGAAAACAACTTAAAATAGAAAACTATGTCTATCACAAAACTCGACCAACTCTTCGAAGTAGTGAAGAGCAAACCCAAAAAACGCCTCGTTGCGGCATACGCTAACGACGACCATACCATTGAAGCCGTTAGTATGGCTGTTGACATGGGCATTGTAAATGCAACCCTTGTAGGCGACGAAGCAACCATTAAAAAAGTATGCGCTTCGCACAATATTGATCCTGCTAAATTTCGCATTGTTCAGGAAAACGATGAAATGAAAGCAGCCAACAAGGCAGTAGAACTTATAAATAAAGGCGAAGGCGATGTACTTATGAAAGGGCTTGTTAGCACCGATAAGTACATGCGTGCCATTCTGAACAAGGAAACAGGCTTAGTGCCACCAAAGGGAGTTCTAACGCACGTTACCGTAGTTCAGGTTCCAACATACCACAAATTATTAGTGGTTGGAGATGTGGCAATTATTCCTGCCCCCGACCTTGCACAAAAAATAGCCATAACCAATTTCCTTATACATACAGCCCACTCCCTTGGAATTGAAAAACCAAAGGTGGCCCTCAATGCTGCAACAGAGCAAATGTCGGCAGGAATGCAAGCCTGCATCGATGCTGCAATTATTTCGAAAATGGCCGACAGGGGTCAAATCAAAGGGGCATTTATTGATGGACCACTAGCGCTCGACGTAGCCATCGATAAGGAATCGGCCGAAATTAAAAAGGTTTCTGGAGGAGTTGCTGGCGATGCCGACTGTATTCTTTTCCCCAACATTGAAAGCGGCAACGTGTTCTTTAAAGCATGTACCAAATTGGCAAAAGGTGAACTAGGTGCTATGGTTATGGGCGCAAAGGTTCCCTGCGTGCTTACATCGCGCGGCGACAGCGTTCAATCAAAAATGTACTCCATTGCCCTTGCAGCCAATGCTGCTAAGTAAATAACTTAAAAACATAAATGACCATGGATGAATATCTAATTTTGGCTATTAACCCTGGGTCTACATCGACCAAAATTGCTGTTTACCAGAATAGCAAGTCAATATTTCTTCGCACTCTTCGTCACCAAACAGACGAGCTTAAACCATTCAAACGAATTACCGATCAGTTTGAATTTCGCAAAAGAATAATTCTTGAAGAACTGGAAGCGGTTGATATTGATATTAATAAACTTTCGGCGGTAGTGGGTCGTGGAGGTTTAATTAAACCCATCGAATCAGGTGTATACGGTGTAAACGAACGGATGAAAGAGGATTTAAAAGCGAGCATAAGGGGAGAACATGCCAGCAACTTAGGTGCTCTAATCGCCGACAATATTGCTCAAAGCATTCCCAATGCCAAAGCATTCATTGCCGACCCCGTAGTAGTTGATGAACTGCAGGATGTTGCCCGCATTTCTGGCCACCCCAAGTTCGAAAGGGTTTCCATTTTTCATGCATTGAATCAAAAAGCCATTGCACGCCAGTATGCAAAAACCCTCGATAAAAAATATGAAGAACTGAATATGATTGTTGCTCACTTAGGGGGCGGCATTTCAGTAGGTGCACATTGCAATGGCAAAGTTATCGATGTAAATAATGCTCTCGATGGTGAAGGACCCTTCTCGCCAGAAAGAGCTGGAACTGTTCCAGCCGGACAACTTGCCAAACTATGCTTTAGCGGAGAATTCACCTATGAACAGGTAAAAAAAATGCTTACCGGCGAAGGTGGGTTGGTGGCTCATGCCAATACCAACGATGCCTACGAAATTGAAATGAAAGCCAAAGCGGGCGACAAGAAAGCCATTCTGCTTCAAGATGCTATGGCTTACAATGTAGGCAAATGGATTGGCCAAATGGCCACAGTACTTAAAGGCAAAGTAGATGGAATAATTCTTACCGGTGGCATTGCCAACAATCCTTATTTAGTTGAATATGTTAAGGATATGGTTGGTTTTATCGCACCTGTTGCTGTTTACCCCGGTGAAGATGAGATGCAGGCATTAGCAATGAATGCTCTTATGGCACTTCGTGGCGATGTATTGCCAAAAGAGTACAAGTAAAAGTTATCAAACTAATACAAAAGCCCGATATGCGGACTTTTTTTTGCATATTGCATTCAAAACCATTAACCTATGAAAAGAATGGTATTTCTCAATCTCATTCTAATTGCCATTTTTATTGGCTGCAAACCAGATGCTGGTGGCAATCTGAACTCCAGTTCGAATTTAGAGGGAAAGCTGCCTCAGCCCTCATTGAAGGGTAAAATGAGTACCGAAGAAGCTATACACAAACGAGCATCGGTTAGGCTTTTCCAAGAGCACCCGGTTACCATAGCAAACATCTCGCAATTGCTTTACTCCGCCCAGGGAGTATCGCACAACTACGGAGAGCGTCAGTTTCGAACGGCCCCTTCAGCTGGGGCTACTTACCCATTAGAAACTTATCTCTTCACACCAAGCGGAGTATACAAATACAACCCACTTGAGCACTCGCTCAGCAGGATATTTGAAGAGGATAAAAGAAGTCAACTGTCCGAAGCATCGTTAGGCCAAACTGCTGTAAGCAGTGCACCAGTAGTAATACTGTTTACTATGGTTCAGGAGCGAACCGAAAAGCGTTATGGAGAAAGGGCATTCCGTTACATTTGCATGGAAGCAGGACATGCCGCCCAGAATCTGCACCTTCAGGCTGTAGCATTAGGCTTGTCCTCTGTTCCGGTTGGTGCTTTTTACGATGAACAAGTTGCTGGTGTTTTAGGATGCCCCGACAATGAGCATCCGCTTTATATTGTACCAATCGGATTTGAATTGAAAAAATAAAACTTAAAGGGGCTTTTTTTAGGATGCCCCTTTAAGTTTTATTTTTTTTATGCGTTACCGCTTCAGAGCCTTTGCCATGGTTGCTCCAATGTGAGCAGGCGATTCGACCACGTGAATACCGCACTCTGCCATAATGCGCATTTTGGCGGCAGCAGTATCGTCGGAGCCACCTATAATAGCACCAGCATGACCCATCCTGCGCCCCTTTGGAGCAGTTTGGCCAGCAATAAAACCAACCACCGGCTTTTTGCAGTTCTTTTTTATCCAATATGCTGCTTCGGCCTCCATGGTTCCTCCAATTTCGCCAATCATTACAATCCCTTCCGTTTCCGGATCGTTGGCAAAAAGTTTAATGGCATCGAGGGTAGTAGTGCCCACAATAGGATCGCCACCAATTCCGATACAGGTCGACTGACCCAACCCTATTTTTGTAATTTGATCAACAGCCTCATAGGTTAAAGTGCCCGAACGTGAAACAATACCTATGGTGCCTTTCTTGTGAATAAAGCCTGGCATTATACCAATTTTGGCTTCGCCAGGGGTTATAACCCCCGGACAATTGGGCCCAATTAAACGAACCTTTTCAAACCCTTCGAGATAAAGCTTAACCCTAACCATATCGGCAACGGGAATGCCCTCTGAAATACATACTATAACTTCAATTTGTGCGTTGGCCGCCTCCATAATTGCATCGGCAGCAAATGAGGGTGGTACAAATATTACAGATACGTTTGCACCAGTTGCTGCAACACCTTCGGAAACCGTGTTGAAAACAGGTAGCCCCAAGTGAGTTTGCCCCCCCTTACCGGGAGTTACACCACCTACCACTTTAGTTCCATACTCAATCATTTGGGTTGCATGAAAGGTTCCCTCGCTGCCAGTAAAACCCTGCACTAAAACCATTGAGTGTTTATTAACCAATACGCTCATTTGAAATAATTTATATTCACTTAAAAAATAGGTTAACTCAATTAATTGTTTTAAAACATTTTCAAAACTAGCAAAAAAAAAGCAATGGTAACTTATTTTTCGTAACTTGAATTTCATAAAAAGCAAACCCTAACTAACCTAACCCAAACACAACTAATTTGTTATGGAAAAGATTGGCATTAAACTCGAAAACTTAGGAAAAATTTTTCCCGATGGATGGACCGAAGAACAGAGGGCCAAGGGGAAAACTCTATTTCTGAAACGGCTTTCGGAACTGGCACACAAGCACTACATGGGTAAAATACAGGTTGTTCCTAAAGTGCCCGTTCCTGGTTTTAACTGGTTCAATGTTTGGTATACGCCAGGCGTATCGAAGGTATCGACCAACATTCGCGACAACAACGATGCCTCTTTTGAACTTAGCAACAGGGGCAACCTAGTAGCCGTTGTAAGCGACTCAACCCGCGTTTTGGGCGATGGCGATTGCACCCCTCCTGGCGGTCTTGGTGTTATGGAAGGTAAAGCATTTTTAATGAAATACCTTGGAGGTATTGATGCTGTTGCACTTTGTGTGGATAGCAAAGATAAGAACGGGAAAAACGACCCCGATAAAATTATTGAGTTTGTTAAAATGTGCCAACATAGCTTTGGGGCAGTTAACCTCGAAGACATTTCGCAACCCAATTGTTTCAAAGTTCTCGATGTACTTCGCGAAGAGTGCGACATCCCTGTTTGGCACGATGATGCACAGGGAACGGCCTGCGTAACCCTTGCGGGTCTTATAAATGCTCTCAAACTTGTGAACAAAAAAATTCAGGACGCTAAAATTGTTCTTTTTGGCGCAGGGGCCTCCAACACTACCATAGCCCGTCTTCTCATTACCGATGGAGCCGATCCTAAAAACATGATTATTTTCGACTCGCAAAGTTCGCTTCACCCTGGTCGCAAAGACATTGAAGCCGACAAGCGCTTCTATCGCAAATGGGAACTTTGCCAAACTACAAACCCCAACCGCATAGAAACCATGGCCGACGCCTGCAAAGGTTCCGATGTACTGATTGCCCTATCCACACCAGGACCCGACACCGTTAAGCCCGAATGGATTGAAGGAATGGCCTCAAAACCCATTGTTTTCCCTTGCGCCAATCCGGTTCCCGAAATTTATCCCTACCGGGCTAAGGAAGCAGGTGCATACATTGTGGCAACTGGCAGAGGCGACTTCCCAAACCAAATCAACAATTCACTGGGATTCCCGGGTATTTTAAAAGGTGCCCTTCTGGTTCGAGCCCGAAAAATTACCGACAACATGGCCATTGCAGCCGCTCATTCGCTTGCAAACTATGCAGAAAGGAACGGGATTCATCCCGAAAAAATTGTTCCTACCATGGACGAGGCCGATGTGTTTCCAATTGAAGCAGCCGATGTAGCCATGCAGGCTATAAAAGATGGTGTAGCACGAATTCAAATGACTTGGGATGAAGCTTATAAAGCGGCTAAAAAAGACATTGAGCATTCGCGTTCGCTCACCAATTCGCTATGCGAAAATGGTTTTATTTCGTCGCCTCCTGTAGAAATGATGCAAAGTGCACTAGATTATACAATAAAACAGATTGAGGGTTAAAATTTTTCTTGTTACTTTGAAAGGCGGTTCATTTCGAATCGCCTTTCCTGTTTTAACTTTATCAGTTTTTATTTATATTATTTATTATGAACATTTTACGCATTAGTATATGTAGTTTTATCATTTTCGTTTCATGTACAGGAACAAAAAATATTTCGAAAACCATCGACGAGGTTACGTACGCATATCAAAGCGGTAATTACGAAAAATCGTTGCAACTGAGCCAAGCAACCATTGAACAGCAGGAGGCAAAAGGTAAAAGCCCCGATGGGAAGCTCCAATTAAACGCAGGTCTCTCTTCATGGGAATTGAAACAAACCAATAATGCAATTTCTTTTCTCGAAAAGGCAAAACAAACTCCCAACATGAGTTCGAAAGGGTACGTTGTTTTGGCCCAGGCCTACCTACAAATCGACAACCTTTCGAGAGAAATTAGCAATTTAGAAGAGTTCCTAGAAAAGTTTCCGAATGGAGCCGAAATTGAAAATGTACACCTGCAATTATTTACTGCATATGTAAAAAGTGCCAACTGGGAGCAGGCCAATTCATTGTGGATAAAACTTCCCGAAACTGAAAGAAAGCAGATTACTTTTCAGATACAGTACCTAAAGGTTTGCAAAAACCTTAACCTAAGCGATGAACAGGAAAAGGTAGCCGCATCCATTCTTCAATCTGACAAGAAAAATGTGGATGCCCTTGAAGTACTTGCCAACAAGTACTTTTGGCTGGCTGAAAATAGGTATCAGGCCGAAATGAAGGCATACGAAAAGAATAGAACCAACAAGCAGTACAGCCAACTGCTAAAGGCATTGGAATCGATAAATGAAAACTTTAAAATTTCGCGCGACTACTTCCTACGCCTTTGGGAAATTGAAAAAAACCCAAAGTACGCTACGTACTTAGGGAACATTTATTCTCGTTTCGACAATAAGGAGCGTGCCGAATACTTTTATCGGCAAGCCAAGCGTAACTAAGACATTGACGAAATGATCTGTTTAACAGTATTCACCTTTTCGTTGAGTAACTCGCGGTTTTTGGCCTCGGCAATGAAACGCAGATAGGGTTCTGTATTGGATGGGCGAATGTTGAACCACCAATCGGGAAACTCCACCCGATATCCGTCGAAATCGTAGGAAGCAGTAGGTGTTTCATGAGTTGTAAAATGGTTTCGTACAGCATCCATCGCTCCCTTTTTATTCTCAATGCGGAAATTAATTTCGCCCGAGTTTGCATAGGTTTCAATCCGAGCAATAAGCTGCGAAAGCGTAACCCCTTCCTTTTTAAACCTGCTTATTACATTAAGAATAATGAGGCAAGCCAGCAAACCCGAATCGGAATAGTAAAAATCGCTGAAGTAGTAATGCCCAGCCAACTCGCCGCCATAAATTCCATTTATTTCTCGCAACTTGGGTGCAGCAAACGCACGACCAACTCGCCATGTACGCATTTCGCCACCTAATTTATTAAGGTATTCACCAACAGCTTTCGATGTTCTAATATCTTGCAAAACCAATCCCTTTTGCCCTTTCTCTTCAAGAAAGAAGTGGCCTAAAACGGCAATCATTAAATCGGGCGAAATGAAACGGGAATTTTCATCGACAAACATAACGCGGTCGGCATCGCCATCGAAAATAACTCCGACATCGCACTGGTGCTCTTTAACTAGTTTCTGCAAATCGACTACATTTTCGGGAACTAACGGATTGGCTTCGTGATTTGGAAAAGTACCATCGGGTTCGTCGAAAATATAGAGTGGAGCATTTCCAAGCAAATCTTTAATAAGCAGGGCCGCCATACCATTGGAGCAATCGATTCCAATTTTCAAATTGGAGTAGTTCCCCAAATACTTTTTTAAGAAGGAAACATACTCAACCCTAACCGGGTATTCAATCACTTTCCCCTTTTCCTCTGCGTGGGGCATGGGTGCACCAGCTTTAATTTTCTCTTCAATATCCTTAAGTCCATTGTCGTAACCAACCGGAAGTGCATTTTCGCGAGAAACTTTCATGCCATTGTACTCTTTCGAGTTGTGCGAAGCGGTAATTTGCACCGATGCATTAAAGCCATGGTGAGCAGTTGCAAAGTACACCATTGGAGTAGTAGCTAACCCCACATTATAAACATCGGCACCGGCATCGGTAATGCCATTGCATAGGTATTCGAAAATTTCGGGCGACGAAACCCGAACATCGCGACCAACCAGCACTTTTTTTGTTTTAAGTAATCCCACCAAATGGTAGCCAATTTTATAGGCATCGTCCTTATTAAAATCGCGGTTGTAAACACCCCTAATGTCGTAGGCATGAAATGCTCCCATATTCAGTTTTTTTATTAAAGATAAAAAATGCCAATGAATTTATGTTCATTGGATATTTACGCGTTAATTAATTAGAAGTAAAAATTCAATCCTCCCCCAATAAGGTGATAAGCGGGATCGGTAAGGCCAATAGAAGCTTCGAAAATGAAACTCATATTCTTGCGCAAACCAACCTCGACCCCAACCGGAAGCCAAAGCAGAAAGCGAGTTTTATCTGTATTGAAATTAACATCCAAATCGGCTCCAGTAAAGACTCTAACATCCTTGCGAATGGGGAAAGTAAAGTTAAGGGTTCCATCGAGGCCAAACGACCCGAAATGGTGGGCACCAACTGCAACAGAAGTCCAACGTGCAAGAGCAAACTCAACATCGGCGCCAATATAATTATCGGGGCCCAAAACACCTACGCTAACCCCAAAGTCGACTCCCTTGGTAAGCCCATAGCCACCATGCACAAACAGAATAAAGTCGGTTCCTCCATTCATAATAACCACTGGTTCAAACCCTGCTGAAAAGTTTCCTTTTTTTAGGGTTTGTCCTGTATTGAACACTTGGCTAAACGATATTAAAGAACTGGCAACTAGTAGAATGGCTACAATATGTTTTCTCATACATCGTATTTATTTGGGGTTAATTTCTTCAACAAACATAAAAATAAATTTGCAATCTATTGAAAAACCATACTCAGAAAGTATAGTACAATAATTGGTTCAAAATTTGAAGCATTTCTAAATTGGTTCTTTTTTCACTATTTTTGTAGCACCCATTAAGAATTGGAAAGCATGGACCTAACCCTTAACAACAGGCAAGAAACGATTAGTACATCCAAAGAGCACATTTCTATTGCGGAATTGCTTGTTATTAAGAATTTCTCGTACAAAATGCTGATGGTTAGAGTAAATGGGAGTAATGTACGAAAAGATGAGTACAATACTGCGATTATAAGTAATGGTGACAATGTAGAGGTCATACATCTTATTAGCGGGGGATGAGTTGGATTAAGGTTATTGGGTTATTGCCTGCCTGCCGCCTGCCTGCCG
>CAYZNN010000047.1:11291-14020 GCA_964479665.1 uncultured Rikenellaceae bacterium
GCCTGCCTGCCGCCTGCCTGCCGGCAGTCAGGGCTAGGCAGGGGTTATTGGCTTCACATCGACCCTTCGATAAACTCAGGTCATCGCAGCTCATTGTAATATTGGGGTATTTGGTTTTGAGTAAAGTTGCATTAAAAAAACATGGATAAAAAAACCATTTTAAAAAAAGTGTACAGTAAGTTGGGTAATAAATTTATTCTTACCCTTGCTATTTTTTTTATGTGGATTTTAATATTCGACCGTAGCAACTGGATTGACATGCTGGGTGAACTGCGTAAAATTCGCAAATTAGAGAAGGAGCGCATTTACTACCTCGAAAAAATTGAGCACGACCGCAATCGCCTTAAGGAATTGAGAACCAATAACGAAAACCTTGAGAAGTTTGCCCGCGAGCAGTACCTCATGAAAAAACCCGACGAGGAAATTTTCGTGATAGGTCCCGATTAAATCAAAACTAGAAATTTCGCCTAATCCGCGCAAGAGATTAAGCGAAACCAAACTATAAGTTAATAGGCTTAGGATAATTATTCCCGCAACCTTTCCATTAGCTGCGCTTCCGATTCAATTTCGATTTGCTTTAGCATAACCACCAGGGGTTTACCGGAGTTCTCGTTGGCGGCAATCAGCTTGTCGAACTTATTGGCAGTAAGCAGCCCAATTCGGCCTCGTTAGTAACCAGAAGCATTCTGTTGGTTCCCTTAAAGAATGGGCAAACCAGTGGGCTCATACTTTGTGCATACGAAACGCTGGAGAGATCGGAATTAAACACAGCCAATTTCTTTATTTCATCGGACTTTATAATGTTCCCGTTAAGTTGTAAAACCAAATGAGGGCAATACGAACTGTAGTGTACGGGACTGTCGAAATTGAAAATTCCCATAGAATACAAATCGACTGTATACTCAAGCATTCGCAACATCCGAATTTTCCTTTCGGTTTCCTCAATTTCTTTTTCTATTTCGGTTTGCTTAGCAATAAGCTGCTCGGGTGAGTACTTTACCAAATGGCGTAGATGGCTCACCGCTTCGAGGGACATGCTCCAGGTATCGGTTCCCAGTGGTTTGTTATTAAATCTGAATTCGAAACGGTTTTCGCTCAGTTTTACAATTTCAACGTTTTGGTAACTTTTCTTTTCCTTTTGTGAGTAGTAGTAAGTATCTACCTTTATAACCCATGCTTGTGGGTTTATGGGTTTGTTGGCTTTGTAAAGCAGTTCCGAATGGTCGTAAATGTTTCCTCTGTAGTTCACATTGGTTCTATAAAACGAGAATCCCAGTTCGTTTGCGCCGTAGCCCTTCATTTTTTGCGACATGGCTTTCAGGTTCGCTTTTCGAATTTTACCCCAATCATCGTCGAAAATAAAAATATCGACCATACGGGTATAATCGAAAAATAGAAGTTAGGGCCAAGGGGTATGGTCCATTCGGGTTTAAGCTGAGCAATTCGTTTTCTGAGCGTTTCAACATCGCTATAGGTTTTAACCTCGGGAATCTCAATAAGTCCCCATTGCCCGTTGTTTTCGTTCAACTTAAAGAAACCCTGCCTGGGGTCGGTAAAGTTGCTGCCCACCGTAATGGAAATGGGTTTCTCGGGGTTTATAAGAAGGGTTTGATTTTCGCCACGAATTTCGAACATGCCCGCTGTTTGCAGCGCCATATTGGGCGACACGTAGGAATAGTCCATTGGCAATCCCACCAAAAAAATCGAAATGGCGTTGTCGAACTGGCGGTAACGAATTTTTGTATTTCCACTTAGGGGGTTTCCTAAACTGTCGAGCAAGATTCCTGCAGCAATTCGGATAGTGGTTCCATTCTCGAGCACATAGGCACTATCGACACTGGCATTTACAGCAATGGTAGTGAATGCCGGATTTAAGCAGGCCAAAGGGGGCTCGAGCCTAAAATCGATTGTGGGTTCGTTTTTACACGACACTAATGCGAGAATGGTTATTAAAACCATCCATAAACCCGATGCAATTCTCTTTTTCATGATTTACCTTTTGGGGTTAGTAAAAATCTTCTGTGCATTATTAACGTAAAAATATTCGGCAACCTGAGCATAGCCAAAAGGGTTTTGACTCCGAGGGCGTTACGGAAAAGTTTTTGTTTTATTGAATGCAATCAGTTCATTCAAAGGCACATTTATTCCCCGGTTGTAAGCGGCAGCCATTAGTTTAACCCGCTCAACTGACGACAAGGTTTGCAATGGGTAACGAATACTTGTAATTGCAAAAAATGCATTAAGGTATTGCAGCTGCCATTTCATCTGTTTTAATCGTTGAATTCTCTGCCGGCGAATTGAAACCGTATCGTTGGGTAGTGCGTTAAACTTTAACAATGAATTATGGTTATTAAACAATTCCTTGCTACAACTTACTTCCCGCTCCACCAGTTCGGCAAAGGAGGGTTTCATTTGAAACCACCCAATAGAGAAATCGGCTGCCTTGCTTCCCGCCTGTACGTAAAGAATTTCAAGTGCTTAAGTTTCGAGCAAGTTGCGCCACATACTGTAACGCAGCATTTCTGGAAAAACTACAGACATGGCTTCGGCTGGAGATATAAAGGGATGCCGAAGGCCGGTCAATATTGTTTGCCTGCTGGAAATGCACTTCACCAGAGCATCGTCCCACTGGGTTTCGAACCACTGAGGAGGTGTTTGTGCTGAAATACTCCGACAGTATAGCACTAAAAATTGGACTATGGCAAATTTTAGCACAGTTGGTTAAAAAA
>CAYZNN010000048.1:0-13285 GCA_964479665.1 uncultured Rikenellaceae bacterium
GCCCCAAAAGGGGCTTTTTAATGTAGTAATGTACCTTATTTGTACCTTAAAAAAAATAAAGCATTGATAATCAATTGAAGATATATTTTGCATCGGAAAGTAAATTGTTTAAGAGTTTATAATATTGATAAGATTATTTTTAATTTTTCTGTTAATACCCCTTGCCAGTAGTGCGTTCCTGGGAGAGGGTACAAATCAGAATCCAAAATTTGGAAGCATTCAGGTTACCTCAAAGCCTGAAAGTGGAATGGCTATATTCATTAACGATCGAAACACCGGTAAGGTAACTCCCTATACATTTGAAGGGCTATCGGCTGGTGAATATCAGGTTAAACTTGTAAACCAATGGTACCAAAGCCAGACCAGAAAAGTTGTAATTACCAATGAACGAACTCAGCTAATTGCCTTTACCTTGCTACCAATTTTTGCTGAACTCACACTGAATACCCCATTCGATGCAAAAATATTTGTAAACAATCAGTTGGTTGGTACTTCAGGTTGGACAGGGCGAGTTGCTGAGGGTATTTGTAGGGTTCGTGTCGAAAAGCAAGGTTTTAAAACCAAAGAGTTTCAGCTCTCTATTGTAGCCGGAAAAAATGAAAAAGTTGATGTTAAACTTGATACGTTCACTGGAAACCTTGAGATTAGCAGCGAACCGAGTGGGGCAATTATTACAATTAACGGCACAATTTACGGATTAACACCATTTACAATCAGAGATTTATCAGTTGGTAATTATAGTGTAACTTTAACAAAGGCTGGATTTACAACACTTATTGCGCCTGCCGAGGTAAAGTCAGGATTAACAACCAAAATACTAGGAAAATTACTTTCTGGAAAGCAAATTGGAATTACCAGCGAACCTTCTGGCGCTAATATTTTTATAAACGATTCGTTGTATGGTTTAACGCCACGGTCAATATTTCTCGAATACGGTGAATATAACATTAAATTAACTAAGGGTACTCTGGTGCTAGTCGATAAAGTTCTTGTAACTCAGGTTGGAGGGAACACTCACGCATTCAAACTTAAGGAAACCAACGACCCCCTCGAAAATCAGATGGTTTTTATAAAGGGTGGAACTTTTCGAATGGGCGATACTTTTGGCGATGGGAAAAAATTCGAAAAGCCCGTCCGCGAGGTAACTATCAGCGATTTTTACATTAGTAAATTCGAAATTACACAGGAAATATGGGTGCAATTGATGGGCTCAAACCCAAGCCATTTTAATAATTGCAATAACTGCCCTGTGGAGAGAGTTACCTGGGGCCAGGTTCAGGAATTTTTAGGCCGGTTGAATAATTTAACCGGAAAGCAATACAGGCTCCCTACAGAAGCCGAATGGGAATATGCAGCAAGAGGTGGAGAGAAAACTCAAAACCACAGATATGCTGGAGCATACAATATTAACGATGTGGCTTGGTATTCGGGAAATAGCGGTAACAAAACCAATCTGGTTGGCAAACTGAAGCCCAATGAATTGGGTATTTACGACATGAGCGGTAATGTTTGGGAATGGTGCAACGATTGGTTTGCATCCTACAGCAGCACGCCTGAAATAAACCCAAAAGGCCCCGAAATTGGCGATGGAAGAGTTGTGCGTGGTGGCAGCTGGTTTGGTTATATTGGAGCCTGTAGAATTACTTTTCGTGGATTCGATGATCCAGCTAATTCCCGTAGTTATATTGGTTTTAGGGTGGTTTTAGCAAATAATCCGTAATTGTGCTTTATGGTTTTTGAAAAGGATTTAACCTCTGAATTGCAACTCAAAGCTTCTCGAAGTAGCGGAGCTGGTGGGCAAAATGTTAATAAGGTAAATAGTCGAATTGAACTTCGATTTAGCGTAACCGATTCAGAAATTCTGAGCGACGAAGAGAAAACCATTCTACTAAGTAAATTAGCCACAAAGCTAACCGACGACGGAATTCTGATTATAACCTCTCAGGCTTCGCGCTCGCAATTAGAAAACAAAGAACTTTGTGTCGAGAAGTTTTACAAACTTGTAGAAAAGGCACTTACTCTTTCAAAGCCTCGAAGAGCAACCAAACCAACCGCAGCTTCGAAACGCAAGCGGCTAGATGAAAAAAAAGTGAACTCAGAAAAGAAACAGCAGCGCAGAAAACCGCTATAGTATGGAATTACATGGAAGATATTAATCTTGATAAGGAGAACCGACAGGTACTAACCGATTTCGTTTCCCATAAAATGCCCTTTGGCAAATTTAAAGGAACATTGCTAAAGAATATTCCCGTATTTTATCTCGAATGGTTTCACCGTAAAGGATTTCCGCCAGGACGATAAGGTGTAATACTTTCAACCCTATACGAAATAAAGGTAAATGGCCTCGATCATATTTTAAATAATATATCGCACAAATATAAATAGTTACACTATTTACTTAAAGTAACTAAGGGAGGCGCTAGCCTCCCTTGCAGTTTGCAATAATTACATTTGTTACGAAATCGAAATTTGCCTTGCAGGCTTTTCTTTGGCTTCTTCCTTTTTCGGAATAATAATGGTTAAAATACCCTCTTTGTAAGTAGCCTTAATTTTATTGCTATCGGCTGTTTCTGGTAATGAAAAGCCGCGTTTAAACGAAGTATAGCTGAATTCCCGACGCATGAACTTGTCGGTGTTCTCCTCGTTTTTCCATTCCTTTTGGCTTGAAATAGTAAGCAGGTTATTGTTTAAATCAATAGCAAAATCCTTCTTTTCCAAACCAGGAGCAGCTACCTCAATTGCAAATTCATCCTTATTTTCGATGATATTTACTGCTGGAATGGTTCCCTGATTTCTATTTTCGAAAAAATTCGAAATGAAATCATCGCCAAAAAAGGCATCGACCACACTGGGTAAACCAGTTGTTTTAGAACGAAGCATTGGTATCATATTTTTATCCTCCATATTTAGTTAAACATTACATTTATAATTGCAGAGGTAACTTTTCAAAAAAGATACCATTGAAAAATATACGCCATAATGGCTTGTTTTCATTTTTTGATATGCCATAATGGCGTATTTTTTTATATATCTAAAATACAGTTGGTTGTAAACTAAGTGTGAGATAACAATTTTATTTGTTACTACGGGGGTGGAATCGAAAAATAGTGTCTTTAAGGTAAGCGCTATCGAGATGCGTATATATTTCAGTGGTAGTTATCGATTCGTGGCCGAGCATCTCCTGAACAACCCTTAAGTCGGCTCCACCCTCTACCAAATGCGTAGCAAATGAGTGACGAAAGGAGTGAGGACTAATATTTTTCTTTATTCCGGCATTTCTGGCTGCTTTCTTTATGATTGTGAATACCATTTCGCGGGTTAACTTTTTACCTCGTCTATTTAAAAAAAGTATGTTTTCTGAACTTTTATCAATTTTTGGTAGGTTATTGCGACTTGGAAAATAGTTTTCAATATCTGTAATGGCCTTACGGCCAATGGGCACAATCCTTTCCTTGTCGCCCTTGCCAATAACACGAATAAAACCCAGATCGAATGCTAAATCCGTTATTCTTAGGGAAACCAATTCTGAAACTCTTAAGCCGCAGCTGTAAAGGGTTTCAGCTATTGCTCTATTTCTATGGCCCTCCGGCTTGCTAAGGTCGAATGAATTAACAATGGCATCTATTTCATTTATCGAAAGCACATCGGGGAGTTTACGGGTTAACTTTGGCCCTTCAATTAGCTCTGTAGGGTCTTTTTCAATTACCTCTTCAATTAGCAGGTATTTGTAAAAACCTTTAACGCCCGACAGGCGCCTGGCTTGCGAACGCTCATTTAAGCCTGCTTTTCGAATGTGCTCAAGAAAAAGGCTAATATCGCTACCATCCAATTCTTCGGGCAATTTACCCAGATTCTCGTTGGCAAAACGTGCAAGTTCTCTTAGGTCGTTAAGGTATGCACTAATTGAGTTGCCCGACAGCGACTTCTCGAGTCGTAAAAACCTTGAGTAATCCTCAATTGTATGCAGCCATCCCATTGAATTGTTTTTAATACAAATATAGTATTTGCAACGTTTGCTTTGTAAAATTTGCATTCTTGCTACATATAAAAACAGCCGATAGGTTTACTAGCTATCTTTGCATAAATAAAAGAACCCCTCTATGCTCAAACGAACCAAGATTGTTGCAACTATTTCCGACAAAATGTGCGACATTGAGTTTATTCGCGATCTCTTTCAAGCAGGCATGAATGTGGTAAGGCTGAACACTGCACACCAATCGCTCGACGATGCTAAAAAGGTAATTGAAAACGTAAGGGTAGTATCGGAAAGAATTGGAATTCTTATCGATACAAAGGGTCCCGAAATTCGAACTTCGGGCGTAGGCGATGATGTGGAGGTTGATTACGGAACAATAATTCATGTACATGGCGACCCTTGTGGCGCTTCAGGTGGCGATATACTATGTGTTTCTTACGAATATATAGTTCGCGATATACCTGTTGAAAGCCATATCCTCATTGACGATGGGGAAATTGAAATGGAAGTTATTGGCAAAGAAGCGAATTGTTTGGTTTGCAAAGCAACCAATAGGGGCATTATTAAGAAGCGTAAAAGCGTTAACATTCCCAATGTTTCAATCAATTTACCATCTATTTCCGAAAAGGATAGACTATTCATCGATTTTGCCATCGAAAATAACCTCGATTTCATTGCCCATTCATTTGTACGCACTAAGGAAGATGTTATAGCGTTAAAAGAAATTCTGAATGCAAAAAAGAGTGCCATTCGTATAATTGCGAAAATTGAGAATCAGCAGGGGGTCGATAATATTGATGAGATTCTCGACCATACCTACGGAATAATGGTTGCCCGAGGCGATTTGGGAATTGAAATTCCTGCTGAACGAATTCCTGTAATCCAACGAATGATTATTCGTAAATGTATTGAAAGGGCTAAACCTGTAATTATTGCAACTCAAATGCTGCATAGCATGATAGAACATCCACGTCCCACAAGGGCAGAAGTAAGCGATGTTGCAAATGCTATATACCAACGTACCGATGCAATCATGCTTAGCGGCGAAACGGCTTACGGAAAGTATCCTCTTGAGGCTGTTAGAACCATGACCCGTATAGCCCAAAGCATTGAACCTAACCTTCAGCCCGATATCGACCTAAAATTGCAGGTAGATAGAAATGAAATTACTGCAGCCCTCTCGCAAAGCGCAGTGCGTAATTGTTGTTCCCTTCCAGTTAAAGCAATTATTACCGATACATTATCAGGTAGAACTGCTAGGTATCTGTCTGCTTTTCGTGGTACAACACCTATCTATTCAATGTGCTATAACCCAACTGTAATGCGCCAATTGGCTCTTTCGTATGGAATAAATGCCGATTACATGGAGCAACTAAATACCCGCGACAGCTTTCTTAGCGAATCGATATCAGTAATAGAGAAAAAGGGCAGAGTGAAAGCAGACGATATGGTTATGGTTATTGGTGGGAGCTTTGGCCCATCTAATGGTGCATCGTTTATGGAAATAAGCGAAGTTAAAAATCTGTTACACAGGCATTATTGAAATATATTTCATTCAATAGTTTGAATAAATATCCAACAAAATTGTTTATGCAATTGTTGAAGTGGCTTCCACAATTTCTTTTATTTTTCGTACTAACACCCGCTTTTTCTCAAAATAATCAGTACTACTGGTATAAAACAATTGCTCTTATTGAGAATGATAATATTGAAATGGCACTTTTATATATCGACTCTGCTATACAACAAAACCCTAAGAATGTTGAATACTGCATTAAAAGGGCAGAAATCCTTTTCCAATCGGGAAATTTGGAGACTGCTATTGCAGCATTCAATTCTTGTAATGCTCTAAAAGGTGATGCTTCGAGTTTGGGACTTGCAAAGGTATATGCTTCCCAGCAAAACTTCGATGCAGCAATCGCTGAATTGAAAAAGTATCTATCGGGATCCGATAAAATTTCTGAAAGTCAAGTAAAACTAGATCCTTCGTTTGTAGAACTTTCAAAAATGCAAGAATGGACTGACCTTTGGAAAACCGAATGGTACAATGCCGGAGAACGTTTCGTGACAGATGTTGAATACCTATTTTCCCGAAAAAAATGGGACCAAGCAGTTGAATTGCTAAGTAACAGGCTAGGCAAAAGTAAAGGAAACCATCGATTATTTGCATTGAGAGGACATGCCTTTTACAATTTAAGTAGTTACAAATCGGCTGAGGCCGATTTTTCAGAATCTATTCGTCGCTCAAAGCGAAACCCCAATTATTACTTTTGGCGTGCAAAGTGTCGATTGGCCCTTAAGCAGCACAAGGCAGCATCTAAAGATTTGGATATGGCCATGGAACTATCGGGCGATAATCCCAAATTTCTACCCGAAAGAGCCCGAGTATATGCTGCGCTTGGTTACTACGAAAGCGCTATAGAATCGTTAAAGATTTATTTCAATTATTATCCTGCCGATTTCGAAAATCAATTCTTATTCGGAACTATTTTATTCGAAAGCAATAATTACCTCGAAGCGCTTTTTGCGCTTGGGAAAGTTATTCGAAGCGGAAATGCCAATGCTGAATGCTACGAATTACGTGGCTTAATTTATGTTAAGTCGAGCAGTTGGGAGTTAGCTTTGACAGATTTTACAAAGGCACTAGAGTTGGAGCCCAATAGAGCACAAACCATGCATTACCGTGCAGAGGTTCTTATTAAACAGGGAATGCAAAGGCAAGCTTGCATTGAACTAAAGGAGGCCATTAATAGGGGGTATTTTCCTTCCCAGGAACTATTTTTTAAGCATTGCAAAAAATAGATACTATTTCAGTAATTGCTTTAATTTGCTTTCGAGTTGTCGCTTGGTCGATGGTCTCGATACAATTTTCAAGTCTTCGGTAAGCAGAAACATTTTGGGAGTTTCGTTCACCTGGTACATGTAGAGTATTTTGCTTTTTCCATTATTGGGTTCGTGATGGTTTAACCAATTCAAATTCATTTTCGATATGGATGAAGTGAAATACTTCTCATCTTCATCAACATTAATGGCAATTACTTCAAAATCGCTATTATTGTATTTGCTATACACATCTACTAAGCGCGGGAGCGTTTCGAGACAATGGGGGCACCATGTCGACCAAAACACAATTAGTTTGTATTTGGCTTTTATTTTCGAAAGTTTTTGGAGTTTACCATTTCTATTATTAATAGAAAAGTCGAATGCTTTTTCTCCAATTTTTAGCGATGGACCCTCGCCACTTTGATTCCAAAAGTCTTTGGGGCTAATAAGGGCAGGTAGTTCACCAAAAGCTCGTGTTTGAAGAAATTCAATTACTGAATAGTAGTCAGAGTCGGAAAACCCATCGATTAATTGCAGACGAAAGTACGATTTTATATTTTTCGACATGGGTAATGCCATTAAATGGCTAATTCCAGAAATAAAGTAGTCATCCTGGGTCTCCTTATCAATTCCATCGTTGTATAAAATTTCAATATACCCCCACAGGTGCTTAACAAGTTCGGGCGAAGTGAGTAACCTGTCATCTGTTAAATCGCTTTGGGCCCACCAAGTTTTTCTTAAGTACTCGGTTGTGAGCTCATTATCAATAAATGGGGGGGTTACAGGCCTTTGTTCTATTGCAATAAGTTTCGTTGCTAAAAGAGTTGGATTCTCTTTAATTAGTTTCTGTGCCAGTGCGTACAGTTCTATTTCAATCCGATAAAGTTCACCGAGTAATTTCTGTCGAAATGATGAACTGTCTGGATAAATGTCGACTAGTGATCGAAGAAGCCAAGCATGCTGATTGGTTTTTCGTTTCTGGTTTTGGTATTTCCAATATATATCATTTTCTAAGGAATGAATGAACTTTAAACTATCTTCAGGGGCGTATACAACTGTATTTACTTCAACATTAGGTTCGTTAACTGAAATAATTATGTTAAAAGTTATGTTCTTACCTACTGATACCTTGTACAAGCCTTGCTCATGCTCAGATTTCAAATTGAAGATGTAAAGCCCTGGCTCCACCTGCCACGATGAGTCAACCAAAACAGTTTGATTTCCCTGATACCTGTATAGTTTGGCTTGAGCCGAAAGGCTTTGCTGAACTTTAACCTTGAGTTGAACGTTCTGCGAAAATGCGAATAGGGGTGATATAATGAGTAAAAGGATAAACTTTTTCATTGCTGCTAATATTAAAGTTTCTATCGAACTGGTCTGTATATAGTTACCTTCCCTTTTACAACGCCATTCAGGTCGATTGGGCTGGTGCCTACTTTTCGACCCGAAAAAGATGTGTTCTGATGCGCCAACTCATAAACGCCCTTTGCGTAAACCTTTAAAATTATGGCCGTATGCTGCTCCATAGTTTCGGTAATAGTGGTTAAGCCCTTGGTTTGTTTCACTACAACTCCTTTAAAATGAACGATATCGCCCGGAAAAACCGCTTCCGTTTTGTAATTTACAGGTTTGCCGTATACGTACTCACCATTCCATTTTGCTTTTACAAGCGTTAGCGCTTGGTAAGCCAAATCCCAGCATTCGCCCCGGTCGACCTGAGTTCCCATAACGCTATTTACGTACTCAACTATTTTTTGGTTGGGTTTCGGAATGGTGTCGTTCTGAGGGTATAAGTTTGTCGCCGCTATATTGAACAAGAGAGCAACAATTAGAAATCGAGTCATATTCATAGTTTAATCTATTAATGTGTATTTAAAACTGTTGCTCCATTGTAAAAGAATTACTCCTTAATAATTAAAGCCATATTCTTTGCCAATTCGTCGCATTTTGCCAACTTTTCGGGGTTGGGCTTGCCATAAAGGTCAACGGGTTCCGACACAAGCTCCATTTCGCTTTCGTCAACAAACTCTTTCAAACTCTTAACGCCACCACCATTCCAGCTGTAACTGCCAAATATTCCCACAAAGCGCTTTTTAACTTTAATATGAACTAGCTCTCTGGCAAACTGCTCCATTAACGGAAATGCTCGCGAGGTGTATGCACACGAACCCAAAATTAGCCCTTTGTACTTCCAAACATCGTTAATGAGGTAGCTTATATGAGTACGCGAAACGTCGTGAATTATTATGTTGTTAACACCATATTCGGAAAGTTTACGGGCAATGTAGTCGGCCATTTGCTCGGTATTTCCGTACATCGAAGCAAATACAATTACAACGCCCTCCTCAGCTTCGTGCTTGCTCCATTTATCGTACAGCCCTAAAACTTTCGATGGATTCGAGCGCCAAACGGGCCCATGGGTAGGGGCAATTACCTTTACATCAACTCCCGCAAGCTTGGCAAAAGCTTTTTGAACCATATTGCTGTATAGTCCAACAATATTGGAGTAGTAACGACGCATTTCCTCTTCGTAAAAATCGAAGTTAATTTCATCATCGAATATCCCGCCATCGAGCGATCCGAAAGTTCCAAAAGCATCGCCGGAGAATAGAATTTTTTCGGTTACATCGTAGGTCATCATGGTTTCGGGCCAGTGTACCCAAGGGGTCATTAAGAAACTTAAGTTATGATAGCCTAAGCAAAGGGCGTCACCATCTTCAACCTGACGAAGGTTTTCGGTAATTCCCCAGTATGCTTCAACCATTTTAAAGGTTTTGCCATTGCCAACAATGGTAACGCCCTTAAAGTGGTCGTAAATAGCCTTTATTTCGCCCGAGTGGTCGGGTTCCATATGATTTATAATAAGGTAATCGAGCTTACGCCCGTTGAGCAATTTCTCAATGCGTTCTATGTAATTTCCTGAGGCCCTATCCTCAATGGTGTCGATAAGGGCCGTTTTCTCATCGACTATTAGGTAGGAGTTGTATGAAACTCCTTTATCCAAAGGCCACATATTTTCGAATAGCCTTTTGCGGCGATCGTTAACGCCAATCCAGTAAACTTTTCCTTTTACGGGTACTTCGTAAAGCATTTGGGTAAATATTTATGGT
The DNA here is from genome assembly GCA_964479665.1 of uncultured Rikenellaceae bacterium. GTDB lineage: Bacteria > Bacteroidota > Bacteroidia > Bacteroidales > Tenuifilaceae > UBA2287. The sequence continues at coordinate 9,910 of CAYZNN010000048.1, forward strand.
TTATTATTTTATTTAACAACGCAAATATAGCAAAAAGGTTGGTGAGGTTTTATAGTGATATATATTGAAAAAGGCGCATACCGATGCGCCTTTAAAATTAGTTTTAAAGTACTTGCTACTTTTCGAATATGAAAAATTCCCATGGTTTAAGTTCCATTTTTGCACCGCTTTCGAAGGTAACCTTTTGACCCGTAAAAATATTGGTGTACTCACCTTCGTAAGATTCGCCAGTTAACTCGATACTTTGAACAAGGGGCGATAGGTTAAATACCGCAAAAATTTTGTCGTTTTCGTTTTCGCGGGTTAATGCAAAAATGTTCACATCGTTGCTGGTTTTTACTCTAAAAACATCGGCTCCTTTAAGGCCAGCCAGTAGGGTTGTGTTGCGTTTTTTAAGCTGGGTAAGCACTTTATAAAAGTCGGTAAATTCGGCGTTGGGTTTCCAGTCAATTAAATCCTTTTCGAAGAACTCTAATCGACGATTGAATGCCACTTCTTGCCCATTATAAAGCAAGGGCATGCCGGGAACAACAAAGGTTAAGGCGGCAAAAGTTTTAACCCCTTTCCCCATGCGCTCGAATTCGGTTCCATTCCAGCTGTTCTCGTCGTGGTTGCTGGTAAAATGCATGCGAATGGTGTTTTTGGGGTACCTTCCAATATCTTTTAAAAGGTAATGGTCAATGTCGAGAACGGTTTTTTTGCCCCTGGCAATTTCGTTCATAATATGGTGGAATTCCCAGCCATAATCGGCATCGAAGGCAAATTCTTGTAGTACAGGTTCTTCGGCCTCGGCAAGCATGAAAACGGGTTTAATGGCATCCAGCTCTTTACGTGCACGGTTCCAAAATTCGGTGGGAACCATAAATGCCACATCGCAACGGAAACCATCGATATTGGCCTCTTCAACCCAGTACTTCAAAGCGCCAATCAGGTAGTTGTGTAGCTCAGGTTTGCTAAAGTCAAGGTCGAGAACATCGGTCCAATCAAAGGGCGAAACAAAGTTGCCAACCGAATCTTTGGTATACCACTCGGGGTAGTCGGTAACCAAATGGTTATCGTGCGAGGTATGGTTAGCAACCCAATCGATAATAACCTTCATACCGTGTTTATGGGCTTCGTTTACAAGGGCTTTAAAATCGTCGAGAGTTCCAAATTCGGGATTAACTCCTTTATAATCCTTAACGGAGTAATAGCTACCCAATGTTCCTTTTCTGTTAACCTCACCAATGGGATGAATTGGCATAAACCATAGAATGTCAATGCCCAATTCCTTTAATCGGGGAATATGCTCCTGAAAAGCGGCAAAAGTTCCCTCGGGGGTAAATTGCCTAACATTAACCTCGTAAATGGTTGCATTGGCAACCCACTCGGGATGCTGCACAAGAAAGGGTTCAACTTTAACTGCAGTTTGTGTTTTGCACGAAGCAAAACTTAAAAAAAGTGAAATTAAAACGGCTGCCAGCAGGTTGCGGAAGCTCAATTTTGTCGATGTAATCATAACTTTGAAATTATTAGAGGTACATAAAGTGCATTCGTTAGCGCAAACGTTTTTAGGCGAAATAATAATTCCTTATACAATAATTAACAAAAACGGAATTCTATTTTGTACATTTGCTTTGCCAAAATTTTTGCTTGTGCAAATTACAACAATCTATCTGCTCAACAAAAAGTAAGGGTTACTATCGGCTTAAAATTTAAGCAAACGATGTAAATCGAATTAGACATTAATTTTTCGAAAATATTTTATGAAAAGAGTATTAGTAGCAACAGGGGGAGGCGACTGCCCCGGATTAAATGCAGTGATTCGAGCGGTAGTTAAGCGCGCTGCTCAGGAACCCGAATGGGAAGTTATTGGTAGTTACCAATCGTTCGACGGGATTCTGCGCGAACCAACCGAAATTCGTGTTCTCGACGAGCGCTCAGTAGCAGGTATTCACGTTCAGGGTGGTACTATAATAGGTACAACCAATAAGGGAGGCCCCTTTGCATGGCCCATAAAAAATGCCGATGGCACTTGGGGTTCAGTCGATCGTTCCGATGAGATGATTCGTAAACTTCAGTACCTCGGAATCGATGCTGTTATTAGCATTGGTGGCGATGGGTCGCAAAAAATTTCGCAGCAACTATACGAGAAAGGGCTTAATATTATTGGAGTTCCTAAAACCATCGATAACGACCTGATGGCAACCGACTTTACCTTCGGCTTTCAAACCGCAGTTCAAATTGCCACCGAAGCAGTTGATAAGCTTGTAACTACAGCTGCTAGTCATAACCGAGTTCTTATTCTCGAAGTTATGGGACGGAATGCTGGTTGGATTGCTCTCCATGCAGCCATAGCTGGTGGAGCCGAGGTTTGTTTAATTCCCGAAATTCCGTACTATTTAAATAAGGTAAAGGATCGTCTTAAATCGCGTTATAACAAAGGTAAAGGAAACGCTATTGTTGTTATTGCCGAAGGGGCAATGCCGAAGGATGGTACTATTAGCGCCGTTCAGAGTGACGAGATTGGCTATGCAAACCTTCGTTTGGGTGGGGTTGCCCAAAAACTCTCGCACGAACTTAAAACCATTGGTTTTGAAGCCGATATTCGCGAAACGGTTTTGGGTCACCTTCAGCGTGGTGGCGTGCCCATTGCGTACGACAGGGTTCTGGCTACCCAGTTTGGTGCAAAAGCTTTCGAACTGGTTCTCGAAGGTAAATTTGGCCAAATGGTGGCATATCGCCATCCAAATATTGTTTCTGTTCCGTTAGTCGACGCCATTAACCGTCCCAATTTTGTTGAACCCAATTGCGATTTGGTTCGTACTGCACGGGGAGTTGGAATAAGTTTTGGCGATTAATAAAATTTTATAACCCCAAGAATCTGGGGTTTTTTTAATTAATCCTAACGGTTGGCAGTATGGTTAGTTGCCGATTTCGATGTACTTTCGTATAAAGTTACAACTACTTTTGATAAGAGCTGTGCCGCTCGAATACGCACTACACTGGCAATTAGCTATACCGCTTGTTGGCTGCCGTTTTTATATTCAATTTGCTTCATTATGTCGTTCATCATTTCTATTTGGGTTTTTTGTAACTCCAAAAGTTCTTGTTGCTGGTCCATTATAAAGTGGTCAATTTTTTCATGTAAAGCCCTTATTTCTAATTCAGATTTGAGATTTATCATATAATCCTTTTTAGCCCGTTGTCTATCTTTTTCTTCTTGTCGATTTTGACTCATCATAATCACGGGCGCTTGTAATGCTGCCAGACATGATAGAATTAAATTTAACAGGATAAATGGATATGGGTCAAATCCTTTATTAACGAGCCAATATACATTAATTGATATCCATAAAGTAATAAATGCTCCAAATGAGATAATAAATGTCCAACT
>CAYZNN010000049.1:0-13275 GCA_964479665.1 uncultured Rikenellaceae bacterium
GGGCCGTTGTTTTCGTTCTTTCTTTGAGCGATTATAAACGTTTAGGACAGTATTGATGTAGAATGTAAATTTTAAAAGGCCCCCTGTTGACCCCAGCGGGGTTTTATGTTTATTGCAAAACATATCCAACAAGCATCACGACCCCAGCGGGGTAGAATATTTAACCAAAAATTCATCCCTAAGGGTGAACACAATTAGTCGAGACCAAATCCGAGGTGACGAGAAAAAATATTCATTTCGTATTATTGCGAAATAAAAACATTTCGTATGTTTACGAAATGTTTTATTGCATACTATGATTAAACCAAAGTACACCGAAAGGCAAGTTAAACTTGCCCGTTACGCCAAGGCACTGAGCCATCCGGTTCGCATACAAATTCTCGAAATTCTTTCGAAACATTCGTGCTGCTACAGCGGCGACATAGCCGAAGACTTGCCCATTGCCCGCAGCACGCTTTCGCAGCACTTAAACGAGCTTAAGGATGCTGGACTTATACAGGGCGAGTACAATCCTCCTAAAATTAAGTACTGTATTAAACGAGATGCGTGGGACGAAGCGAAGAAATTGATGAAAGCGTTTTTAGAGGGTGAAGAGAAAAAAGAAATTAAAAATGTAAAATGTTAAATGTAAAATATAAAAGTGCGGCGTAACAGTAGCATTTCTTAAGTCCAATTTACATTTTACATTCATTATTTTACATTGGATATTATTCATAAGGGGTTAAACTAAATTAAAGAACTATGAAAATTAAAGTACTCGGGCCGGGCTGCCTAAAGTGTAAAACACTCGAACAAGCCACACGAAAAGCAGTTGAAGAACTTGGTGTTGCTGCCAATGTTACCAAAGAGGAGGATATTGTAGCAATTATGGGCTATGGAGTAATGCGTACTCCCGGACTGGTAATCGACGAAAAGGTTATTTTTTCGGGCAAAGTGCCAAGCGTAAGCGAGCTAAAAGAAATTATTTCGAAAAGTCAACTATAACATTAAAATCAAAAAAATGAAAAGAATTACTTTTTTCTGGCCATTAGCGCATTGGCAATCGGCCTTTTTAGCTGCGGACAAAACGCAAGTAATAAGACTGCCGATGCAGTAGAGGTTACTCCAGTTGGAACCGCAAAGGTTATGGTGTACTACTTCCACAGCAAGCAGCGCTGCAAAACCTGCTTGGCAATTCAAAATTTGGCAGTTGAGACAATAACAGCAAATTTTTCGGAAAATAAGGATGTGAAGTTTCTTGAACTCGACTTTTCGGAAAAGGCAAACGAAGCAATTGCCGAAAAGTACGTAATTGCTGGTAGCAGCTTAGTAATTGCCTCGGAAAAGGAGCATATAAACCTAACCGAGTTCGCTTTTGCAAATGCTTTACGAAGTCCCGAGGTTTTAAAAAATGCCCTTGTCGACGAAGTTAACACGCTTTTAACAAAATAGATTATGAAACGACTCTTTACCATAATAGCATTTGTGCTGCTTTCAGTAGCAGCCCTTCGGGCTCAAAAAGTAGAGGTGCTTTACTTTAAGGCCAACCTTGCCTGCTGCCAGGCAAAGGCTTGTAATGCAGTTGAGGCCAAGGTAAAAGCCTTGGTTGAGAAAAACTTTGCTGCCGTTAAGGTTGCTTTTAAAGAGATTAAACTTGCCGATGAGGCTAACAAAGAACTGGTTGCAAAGCATAGCGCAAAATCGCAAACTCTTGTAATTGTTGGCAAAAAGAGAAAGAAAGAGGTAGTTGCCGATATTTCGGAGGTTGTTCGCAACTATTCCCGTACTCAGAACAAAGAGAAATTAGAGCGCGACCTGGTTGCAAAAATTAACGAAGTTTTAAAGAACTAGCATGGAGTTTCTTCAGCAACTTATCGACAACTCACAGTTCCCCATTCTTACAGCGCTGTTGTTGGGATTAATGACTGCCATTAGTCCTTGCCCCCTGGCAACCAACATTTCGGCAATAGGATTTATTAGCAAGGACATTACCGATAAGCGCAAAATTTTTCAGAATGGAATTTTATATACACTTGGCCGCACCATTAGTTACACTGCCCTTGGTGTTGTGCTTATATATATATTGAAGCAAGGGGCGAGTATCTATAAAATTCAACGGTTCATTAGTATTTATGGCGAAATGTTCATTGATCCGCTACTTATAGTTATTGGACTTTTTATGCTGGATTTTATAAAGATAAAGTTCTCCTTTTCGGGAAAACTCTCGATGCGTGCCGAAGAAAAGGCCAGCAAAGGAAGCTCGTGGGGCGCTTTACTCTTGGGAGTTGTATTTGCTTTAGCCTTTTGTCCGTATAGCGGCGTGCTGTTCTTTGGCGGTCTAATTCCTCTGTCGGTTTCGGCAACCGGAGGCTACTTTTTACCAATTGCTTTTGCTATTGCAACGGGGCTGCCAGTTATAGTGTTTGCCTGGGTATTAGCCTTCAGCGTTTCGAGCATTGGTGGAATATACAATCGAATTAGAACTTTCGAAACCTGGTTTCGAAGGGTAGTTGCCGTTGTTTTTATTGTAATAGGCATTTACTATTCAGCTGTCATTTACTTTTAAACCCATTGAAATGGAAATTAAAAAAGAGCTTCAAATCCTATTCTGGATAATTTTCTTCTTTGCGCTGGCATTCTTTATGCCAGTCGATAGCGCAACTTTCCGCACAGCGGTTGATGCCACGCTCGACCTTGCCAAGTGGTACGCACAGGAACACGTAGTCCTTTGCCTGCTTCCTGCATTTTTTATTGCTGGAGTAATTTCGGTTTTTGTTAGTCAGGGTGCTGTGCTTAAGTACTTTGGCGCAAACGCCAAAAAATGGCTTGCCTATACGGTAGCAGCTGTTTCGGGTACGATTCTAGCGGTGTGTAGTTGCACAATTCTTCCACTTTTCTCGAGCATTCATAAGCGTGGTGCAGGTTTAGGCCCGGCGGTTGCTTTTCTATACTCCGGCCCAGCCATTAACATTTTGGCAATTATTCTCACTGCTCGCATTCTAGGTTTTGAGATGGGTGTTGCCCGGATAATTGGAGCCGTTAGTTTTGCCATAATAATTGGAAGCATTATGGCAATTATTTACCAAAAGGAAGAGAAAGCCAAGAAAGAAGAGCAAATGAATATTCAGCTGCCTCCCGAGGTTAGACCTATGTGGCAAACCGCTTTTCACTTCTTTATTCTTGTACTAATTCTTGTGTTTGCCAACTGGGGCAAACCCACCAGCGACGATACAAGCGGACTGTGGTACTTTATATGGAGCAACAAGTGGATAATTACCAGCATTTTTGGACTGGGTTTGGTTTATTCGTTAATCAAAATTCTAAAAATTAAATGGTGGTTGGTAGTTGCTGCAGCTGTTGCTACTGGCGTTTCGGGAATTCTTGCTTCAACTTACATCGGTGGATTGCTTGCACCCCTTGTTCCAATGCTTGTTGCAATTACCGGATTAAGCATTATCGCTCTTCAAAAGGATGACGAGAACCGCGAATGGACACTTGCCAGCTGGGACTTTGCCAAGCAGATTATGCCATTGCTGGCATTGGGAGTTATTGTTGCTGGTTTCCTTTTGGGTTCAACTCACGATACAACCAGCATTCCTGGGGTAATTCCAAGCAGCTGGATTTCGACGCTTGTGGGCGGAAACTCTATCTTCTCAAACTTTTTTGCATCAATAGTTGGTGCATTTATGTACTTTGCAACCCTAACCGAGGTGCCAATTGTGCAGGGCTTACTGTCGTCGGGAATGGGTAAAGGGCCAGCCTTGGCGCTACTTTTAGCAGGGCCTTCGCTTTCGCTACCAAATATGCTGGTTATTCGTGGTGTAATGGGAACTCAAAAAACTTTAGTTTACGTTTTGCTGGTTGTTGTTATGGCAACCCTTAGCGGAATGATTTACGGCGCGCTTTAAAATTAAAATAATGATAGAAATAAAAGTACTTGGCCCCGGATGCCCCAACTGCATAAAGTTAGAAGCACTTTGCCGCGAAGTAGTTGCAGAACTTGGCGTTGAAGCAGATATTGAAAAGATTACCAATGTAAATCGCTTTAGCGATTTTGGCGTTTGGCTTACACCTGGTATAATTATTAATGGCGAAGTTAAGGTTCAAGGTAAAATGCCCACAAAATCGACGCTTGAGGGTTGGATAAAGAAGGCAGGTTCAAAATAAACGATATGGAAAACGTATTTTCTGGCTTTGGATTTAAAATCGACAATGTTCTGCACCTTTCGCCCCGCGAGGCGAATGAGTTTTTAAATAACGGTGCAGTTCCTCTCGACCTTAGGCTCGATTTGCTTTTCAATAATAAGCGCTTCGATGTGCCCGAAGGCCTTCACTGCGTTTACGATGAAATTGAAGAGTACTACCATCATCTCCCAACAGACAAACCCATAATTGTTGCCGATGCCGTTGGTATCCACAGCAAAGAGGTTACTAATTTCCTGCAAGAAAAAGGCTTTACCCAAGTAGCCAATTTAATTGGAGGCATTTGCGAATGGGAGCGCGATGGTTTCCCTTTACTGATTGATAACGATGAAACCCTAACGGGCGGCTGTATGTGCCAGCTGCGAACGTGGGGAAAGAGGAGAAAATAATTTGAACATTACTCCAATGTTTGCGTTTTCTTCTACAAACTGTAATTTTGCCAAAAAAATAGATGAATGAACTATAGTTTATATTCCGAAAGTCAAGTGTTCACACTTCCCGAAGTGCGACATGTTACCCCGGCCAATGCGGTGCTGGCCATTGAACAGTCGGATGCATTAATGCTCGATATTAGAGAGAGTGATGAACTTGATTTAGTCCGTTTCGACACTCAGCAAGTAATAAACATGCCCATGTCGAGCATAATAAATTCATACGGCCAGCTTCCAAAAGATAAACCCCTAATTGTTGCCTGTTCAACGGGGGCCCGAAGCGTAAAAATTGTAAACCTTCTTATGGTTCAGGGTTACACCAATGCATACAACCTCGATGGTGGCATAACACAGTGGTATCGCGAGGGAATGCCTGTGCTTATGCAAAAGCATGAACATGGCGGGGGCTGCGGATGCTCATGTAGTGGAGGGTGTTGCTTATAATATTCAGAAAACCATATTTCTATGGCAACATTTTATTGTAAATCGTGTAGGTTGAAGTTTGAGGATGAAGGAACAAAAGTAGAATGGATTGACCCTGCGTATGGCCCTTGCAGCAAGTTGATAGCCAAGTGCCCTCAGAATGGTGATGATTGCGACGAGTATAGTCCGCCAAAACAAGGGAAGGAAACGCCACAGGCCCCAAATTGTTCGATGAACGGGGGTTGTTGTGGTTGCAATATGGGTCGATAGAATCCTTTCATTCTATTTTATTCTCGCTTTTTCTTACTTTTGTTCGTTTCATAAACCAAATCGATGAAACGAGAATATCCTTTTTTGGTATATAGCGACGGCTGCGGAAATATTTTCGAAGATAACCGATTTGCTGCAGCAGGGCGTGCTGGTTTCCGTATCTTTCCCCTTTCGCTTGAGAACATGATTCCACTTCCCGAGGGCAGCGACCTTTTCGAATTACCTGGTCGTATGGCATTGGGATTCAATTCTAAAGGTGAAATTGTGTCGAAAAAGGGGGGGAATGCGGTTGCCGCATTTATTGCCCCCGCTCATACGCAATTGTCGCTTGCAGCATGGAAGAGCCAACCTAGTGCTCCAGTTCTCCCATTGTATGCCTATACAGCTGTAGGATGGTATAAGGGTAAATTTTATGTTCCTGCAGTTCGTATCGATTCTGATGCTCGACAGGATTGCCAGCATTTTAATCAGAAAATTATTATTAAAAAGGGGAAGGAAATTCTTAAGAAGTACCCGAAAAATCGCCTTGTAGACCATATTGTTCAAAATTGTGCATTCACCTACTTGTGTCCAGCAGCTCGAAATTTTGTTATGAGTCGCTGGGAGTGTCCGGTTCCTATTTCGCCATCGTGCAATGCGCGATGCATTGGCTGTATTTCAAAGCAGGATGAGAGCGAGTCGCCTATCCCCCCAACCCAACATCGCCTTACATTTGTTCCTTCGGTTAGCGAAATAATTGAGTTTACAGTGCCTCATCTCGAGCAGGCACCAAACGCAATTATAAGTTTTGGACAGGGATGCGAAGGCGAGCCATTAATGCAATGGGAGTTAATTCGCGATGTTATTATTGAAGTCAGAAAGCGTACCAACAAAGGGGTAATAAATTTGAATACTAATGGGAGTAATAATTTTGCTGTTGAAGAACTTTTCAAAGTAGGGCTCGATAGTATTCGGGTTAGCATGAACTCAGCCCAAGAAGATTGGTACAATTTATATTTTCGTCCGGTAAACTATACCCAATTAAATGCAATAGAGTCTCTGCGCATTGCTCGCCGCTTCAACAGATGGGCTTCTATAAATTACTTTGTAATGCCCGGCCTCACCGACTCCCCTAAAGAAATGGATGCTTTGTTTAATTTAATTTCCAGTTCAAAATTATCAATGATTCAGTGGCGAAACTTTAATATCGATCCAGACTGGTTTTTTAACCGTGTTAAATTTAATGCAGATGCTCAATGCTCAGGAGTAGAAAATGTAATAAATCAAATTCGAAGTAGGTTCCCATGGGTGTACCATGGCTATTTTAATCCGCATTGGAATATAATTTCACAGTTTTTGCAATAGATTGCACCACATCATCGTTAAAGTATAATATGCAAAAGAGGTATGCAAATTTTTACAATAAAGACGCATAGTATAATCTATTTTTCTGCCCTTATTTTGGCATTTGCAAGTTTGCCATTTTCAAATTTTTCTCTTAGTGTTTCAATCATTGTTCTTGCTGCCAATTGGCTCTTGCAGGGTGAGTGGGATATTAAGTTTTTGCGATTAAAAAGCAACAAAGCCCTTTTGTTTTTTCTTCTTATATACCTCACTCTGCTTGTTGGATTGCTTTATACTTCAAATTTCCAATATGCACTTAAAGACCTCAGGTTAAAGTTGCCATTACTTTTAATTCCATTAATTATTGGCACTTCTGATACCCTAAGTAAAAAACAATACATCTCTATTCTAACAGTTTTCGCCTTGTCGGTTTTTGTGGCCTCTATTTACTCTACTTACTTGTATATTGATAACTACAACTACGGAAGTAGCAATGTCCGCGATATATCCCCATTTATTTCACACATAAGATTGAGCTTAATGGTTGGACTAGCCGCTTTTATTGGTTTTTGGTTGGTTATTCAAAATATTATAAAGCTTGATATATTTTATAGGGTTATTATTGGGCTAGCTGCACTTTGGCTTGTTGCTTTCTTATTCATCCTTCAGTCTCTTACAGGTATAATTGCTGTTTTTATTACAGCCCTGATTTTTCTAACATTTTCAGCATATAAAATTAAAAATGAAGTATATCGCGTTGGAACTTTAGTTTTTATAGGAGTTTTCATGCTTTTTATTGTACTCTATTTTATTCACTCAATCGATCGGTATTTTACACGAAACTACACCGATTTCAATAGCCTTCCAACCTATACCTTAAATGGCAATCCTTACCATCACGACCCCAATGCTAGGGAGTATGAAAATGGAAACTTGATTTGGGTTAATGTTTGTTGGCCCGAGATGGAGAGGGAATGGAACAAAAGAAGCCCCATCCCATTTAACAGTAAGGATAAACTGGGTCAGCCCATTAATTTTACTGCCTTGCGTTACCTTACTTCGTTGGGTTATACTAAGGATTCAGTGGGAATAAGAAAACTCGACAGGGTCGATATTTCATTAATTGAAGCGGGAGCAACCAGCGCAGTTTTTAAAGAGAAGAAATTGGGAATATACCCTCGTTTATACCAGCTATTTTGGGAAATCGATCAGTATAATAATTTTGGTAGAATCAGCGGTAGTCCCTTTATTCAGCGCTTGGTTTACCTTCGAACTGCATTTCGAATTATAGCCCAAAACCCGCTGGTTGGCGTTGGAACTGGCGATATTATAGATGAATTTTACAGTTACTATCAGAAATATGAGCCGGAATTGGAGTCGCGTTTCTGGTATCCATCGCACAATCAGTTTGTAACTCGCTTTGTAACGCTGGGTTTATGGGGTGGCATAGTGTTTATTTTCGCATGGTTTTTCCCTTTTATTAACAGGAAGGGACATCGTAACTTTCTTGCATTCTGCTTCTTTTCTATAGTTACCCTTTCCATGCTTAATGAAGATACCCTATTAACCCACATTGGAATATCATTTACTGCCCTTTTTTATAGTTTACTGGTGTTAGTTAACCCTGTTGATGAATAAATTACAAAACAATAGGATTACTAATTTTTCCAACGATGTTTTGGAGATTTGTCCCACCCTATTGGGTAATTATCTCTGCAGGCGTTTCGAAGATGGAACAATAATCCGCAAACCAATAATTGAAGTTGAGGCTTACAGAGGGATAAACGATCTGGCATGCCATGCCAGTAAGGGACGGACCAAACGAACCGAAATTATGTTTGCAAATGGGGGGCATGTATATGTTTACCTGATATACGGAATGTATTGGATGTTAAACATTGTAACTGGCCCCAACGAATTGCCACAGGCAATTTTAATTAGGGGAGTTGAAGGATGTAGTGGCCCTGGAAGGGTGGGGCGCTTGCTTGCAATCGATGCATCGTTTTATGGCGAAAACTTAATAAAGTCAAACAGAATCTGGATTGAGGAAAGCAAAAGTACTTTTTCTTTCATTCAAACTGAAAGGGTAGGTGTTGGCTATGCAGGACCAGAGTGGGCAAAAAAGCCTTGGCGCTTTGTTGCAAATGGTTTTTAGTAGTTAACAGATCGAACTGGTAATTGGCGTTTTATTTTTCAATGCATTATCAATGATTGCCCTTATATCTTTCCAGGCACTTTCATTAAGTTTCGGCCCCATAACCTCAATTACCCTGCCTGCCAATAGGGCCCCAATTTCACCGCAAACATTAAGTGGAAGTTTGTTCGATAAACCGTATAAGAAGCCTGAAGCATATAGATCTCCTGCCCCAGTGGTATCTATAGGTTTTGATTTTACTATTCCCACTTTATAAACATCTTTACCCGATTGTATTAACGAACCCTTCGACCCAATCTTAACTACCGCTATTTTTGTAATGCTTGCTAAAATTGATACCGATTCTTCGGGGCTTTTACCCGTAAAAGCCTTTGCTTCCTCCTCGTTGGCAAAAACAATGTCAACATAATGTGAAATTATTCTTTTCAAAAACTCGCGATTGCTTTCAACAACATTATAGCTGGCAAGGTCGAGCGAAATGGTGAGGCCTGCCTCTTTGGCAAGTTTAACGGCAGTTTCTATCAGCGAATGGTTTTGAACAAGGTATCCTTCAATGTGTAACATTTGAAAGCCATTATAAGTACCCAACGAAATATCGTTTGCTCCTAGTTCAATAGCAGCGCCAAGGTGAACGGCAAATGTTCTTTCAGAATCCTTTGAAATAAGTGCCAATGCGGTTCCAGTAGCGTTTTGGCTACTATATAGTATGGGTTTAATACCTGCATCAATCATATCGGCAGAGAAAGCCTTGCCCAGCTCATCGGGTCCAATTTTTCCTATAAACCCTGTTTCAATTCCAAGTCTTGAAAGACCATGAATGGTATTTGCAGCACTTCCTCCTGAAGCGAGGGTTCTTTTCAGGTGCTTTGTGGCTTCGAGCGACTCATTCATTCTGCCACCATCAACCAGCTGCATGCTGCCTTTGGGCAAATTGAGGTCATTAAGTATTTGGTCATTTTCTATTGCTGTCAGAAGATCTACTAAAGCATTCCCAATTCCTATTACTTTCATAGTTTTCAATTTAAATAGTTGGTGAGTTTGTGTGCAAAGGTAACAGTTTTTATAGAGCCACTTATCTATCGGGAAGTAGAACTCAAATCTTTAGGGAATCATTATTGTCCGATATAACTATAAACATCAGGACTGCCTGCCCTACGTTCAGGCTGGTAACCCAGTAATAACAATGCATTTAGTAACCCCAGCCTTTACTTCGACAGGCTCAGCAGCCAAGGCTTGGGTTACTATGCAGAGTAATTGAGGATCTTTAGCCTGCTTGCACCAGACTGAGGCCTGCCTGCATAGGCAGAGTTGGCAGGGCAGACAAGTCCTGAAGCGTTTAGCGAACAATAAAAATTTGGAATCAAAAATATTATAATTTTTTTTGGAACATAAAAAAATGCTGTATATTTGCACTCGCAATTAAAAAATTCCTCTTTAGCTCAGTTGGTTAGAGCACATGACTGTTAATCATGGGGTCCTAGGTTCAAGTCCTAGAAGAGGAGCAAAAAGCCACAAATTTCGTGGCTTTTTGCTTTTATATGGCATCTATTTTATACGTTTCTTTCAAAATACGCTAACTTGATATAAACAGAGAAGTTTATATCGCCCCCTCAACTTCGTTTTAATAGTCCGCAATAGCCTAAGAATGCTTTTAAATTGGCATTTGCATTTTTGTCTATCGGCTCTGGGTGTATCATTTATAACAAACTAATTTGTATACTTATACTACTTGTTTGTTCAAAGCGGCTATGAAGTTTTAATATCTTTGTTGTTAGTAATCGGACTAATATAAGAAAATGACCTACTCTCCATCCAAAAATCGTTATGCCAGCATGGTATACAATTATTGCGGCACAAGTGGATTAAAACTTCCCTCAATTTCTTTGGGTCTTTGGCACAACTTTGGTAAATCCGACAGTTTTGAAAATGCACAATGTGTAATTAGAACCGCTTTTGATGCAGGGATAACTCATTTCGATTTGGCCAATAATTATGGCCCACCTCCAGGTTCTGCCGAAATTAATTTTGGTCAAATTTTTAAGAAAAATTTTTCTAATCATCGCGATGAATTAATAATCTCAACAAAAGCGGGATATTACATGTGGGATGGACCATACGGTGAATGGGGTTCACGAAAATACCTCATTGCTAGCCTAAATCAGAGTTTAACGCGACTGGGAATCGACTATGTCGATATTTTTTACAGCCACCGCTATGACCCAAATACTCCACTCGATGAAACCATGGGGGCGCTCGATTTTATGGTGAAGCAGGGTAAAGCCCTGTATGTTGGAATATCTAATTATCCCGCAAATGCAACGAAAGAGGCTTCGGAAATACTTCGAAAACTTGGAACTCCATGCCTTATTCATCAGCCTCGCTACTCAATGCTCGATCGCTGGGTTGAAACGGAGCTGCTCGATACGCTCGAAAAGGAAGGAATAGGTTGTATAGCCTATTCCCCTTTAGCTCAGGGCTTGCTAACCAATCGTTACCTGCAAGGCATCCCTCAAGGTTCTCGAGCTTCGAAACCTAACGGATTTCTTAAAAGGGAGCAAATTACTCCCCATACCCTCAAAAAAATTGAAGAGTTGAATGTAATTGCTTCTGAAAGGGGGCAAACTCTTGCACAAATGGCTATTGCTTGGTTGCTAAAGGACAAGCGGGTAACTTCAGTATTAGTTGGTGCCAGTTGCCCAGAGCAGCTAATCGACACTTTACAATCGATTCGAGATGCAAACTTTTCGAGTGCAGAAATTGAAAGTATCGACAGAGTATTGGAAGTTAAAAACCCCTAATTATTACTAATTGCTTTTAAGGACCGAAAGTATAGTAGGTAGAAAACGAATTAAATTATTCAATTCACTTTATTCCCTCGATATTATTTGGCTTTGTTTGAAATGGGATTGAATCAATAACTTAAATTTTAATTCATTTCTTAGAGAATTGAAGAAAAAAAGGGTTCGAAATTCGAACCCTTAGGTATAAATATTTTTTATTTTAACTGCCCGCTTCGGCTTCAACCAAAGAAAGTAAACCCACTGCTAACCCCGATTTGCCATCCTTAAATGTAAAGAATAAATGGTATGCACCGGTTTTAGTGCATACATAATCAATGGATGGGTAATCTTTACCAGTGGCAACAACGTGGGTAGTGGCAAGTAACCGATTATTGTCTAAAAGTTGAAGTACAACCTTCCCCTCTTGGTCCTTGGAATTACATACCGAGAAGCGGTACTTAATACCTTTCTTCAGAATAACAGAGAATCGTTGAACAGGAGGCGGATCGCCGGAGTCGAGGCGTATTTTAAAATCTTTCAGGAAAGTAGCTTCTCCAGCCACCATTCCGCAAATTTCAACTAGTTCATCTTCCGATTGGGCGTTGCTAGTAAACGACGCGCCCATTAAAAAAGAGATGAAAAAAAGGGGGAAAGCAATATTTTTCATAACCATAAAGTTTCACATTTAACCTTCAACAATCCTATTGCGCACTTCCTGTACTTTAGCAATAATTGCCTTAAGGGTTTCGTCTGACATTTCAACTATCTGTTTATCGTTTTGAACAAAGGTAATAACCCCGTTCTTTTCCACGGGAATAGGATCTCCACCCAATTCAATTGTAATTTTAACATCTTTGTATAGTGCACGTATTTCTTCAAAATCGGAAATCATTTTAGCAATATTGGCATCGGCCTTATAAAGTTCTAAAAGTGCCATCAAGCTACCCATAACAACCTTTTGTTCGCCTACAGTTTCTCTTATTCTCGGGTGGTTTGAGTCTTGAGCCACACGGGTAGAAAGGTATAAGCCTTCAATCCATACACCAGCAATTATTACAACGCTCAAACTTCCTCGATTGGTTTGTTTCAGGTAATTATCAATTTTATTAAAACTTTGTTGCGAAATGAGCATTAAAGAGTCGAGGTTCTCTTTATTGGTTGCAATTCTTTTTAGGGTGTTAAAATCGAAGAATTGGCCCACCTGAAGTCCATTGGCAAGCGTGTTTACAGTAGCCAAATAATCGAGAACAATGCTGGGTTTTTCGTACATGTTCAGGTACCCCATGTCGGCACCAAAAATTCCAAGACCCAAGGCTTTTTTAAAGTTAGTACTGTAGCTGTCGGCGTATTTTGTGCTGGCTAAGTAATCCTTTTTAAATGGAATTTTGAGGCTCTTAATAAGGGCAGCTGTTTCAATGGGCGATGAAACATTAACCATTTCATTAATCACGTCTGAGGAGACATTAACCTGAACGGTTTCGGTTTCAAGCGAGTCGAAGGCGCTTGCCCAGTCGGGATCTTTGCCTCCAGACCCACATCTGCTACATGAGCTGAGGACAAGAATGCTTGAGAAAACAATAAGTATATTACGAATCATAGCCGTATTAATTAACGGGTTCATTGCCTAGTTGCACAAAGTAAAAATATAATTTATTTTTTACTTACGAAATCGAGGCGGTTTAATTTTTGTAAAAAGTTCAAGAACCCATTT
>CAYZNN010000050.1:0-9464 GCA_964479665.1 uncultured Rikenellaceae bacterium
GTTATTATTCATAGCAAAAATTTTGTTGAAAGTACATCTTTTTATAATTGCACAGTGTTTACTAACTAATAAAAAATATTAAAATGCTGCTTAATTATTCCCTTTCGAAAGAAAACTATGCCCATTCGGAATAGGTCGATACTTATAGTAACACTCTCGTTGCTTACAATTTGTTGCCATGCCTTAAACATATCGTTGCTCCAACGTATATCGTCGAAAACAAAAACACTACCCTCATGTACCTTACCAAGGCACATTTCAAAATTAGCCATGGTTGCATGGTAAGTATGATCGCCATCGAAGAAAACCAAATCCAAACTGGTTGAATCTCTTAAAACCTTGGGCAGTTCCGAGACGAAACTACCCTGAACAACATTCACATTAAACAATCCCAATTTTATTAAATTATCAATTGCCAGCTGGCAACGGGTTTCATCGCCCTCAATGGTTATAACGCTTGCTAAAGGTGCACTCGAAGCTAAATACATGGTACCAACTCCCAACGAAGTTCCTAATTCTAGAATATTACGAGCCGAAACCCACTGGGCCAAATTAAAAAGCAATTTCCCGTATTTCTTGGGCACTGCCTGGCGCGAAATAACACTTCGAACCGACTGAATAGAGGAAGTGTTTGCAGAACCTGCGCCAAAGGGACTGCTTGGCAGCATTACATTGGATGCTTTAATGCTATCAATATACTTATCAATTGATTTTAGCACCGGTTTATTCAATTTATTTAAAAGAACCTTTTGTGTAAAATCGAATACGAATGGGGAATGAATTCCATGACCCCTACCCGACTTCGATTTAATTACATAGACCAAATACTGTGTTATGAGTTTAAACATTGGGAACGAAATGAATTTTCAACGCAATAGTAATGAATAATTCGTTCGAACATGCCCCTGTGCGATTGTTTCTGTTTTTTTATATCTTACGATATTGAAATAAAAAACTTTATTTACTATGAAAACCAATACCCTAAAATCTTTGCTTGCCATAGTTATTCTGTCCCTTTCAATTCTTTTACTATACCAATGCAGGCAAATTGGTAACGAAACGTTGATAGAACTCAAACGGATCGGGCTAGTTGGTGAGGAAATCTCTGCCGAAAATTTTTATAAGGGTATTGCTCCCAAAAATTTTCGGGCGCTTTCAGGGGCTAAATACAAACCCTCGTTCAACGAGGATCCGGGCATACCCGCACAGTGTTGGATTGAAACAGGTTACGGAACACAGAATGCCTGTAAATATTGCCATACCGACTACCTTGCCAGCATTGAGCATGGAAATGCGTACCCTATTGGCGAAGACCAAATAACCTACAGTTTTCCAACGGCCAACTTGAATCGCATTCTTTGGCAAAACATTATTTATCCTGAAAAAATTGAAGAGAGGCTAAATTCCGAGGGCATTAATTTACCCAACCCAAACGATGTACAATACGTTCGAACCGACAATTGGCAACTAACCTTCAGGAAAGCCCGTGCAAATGGCAATACCCAGTGGATAAATGCAAATGCGAGACACAAAAGTTTTATCCTTTTCCCTGCACTCAACCCCATGCATTTGTTTCCTTTCAGCCCTTCAAATCCAACTAGTAATGGCAAGCATGGTTATATCGATCCCGAAGGGTTTATTCGCAGTGAAACCAACGAGTATACGGGCTGGCGGGCTATTAACTTCTTTCCTTATGCCATTTTCACCCCTTTAACGGGCAGCGTGAGCGGAATCTACATCCGGCTTCCCAAGGAGTTTATGAGTTCCAACGGAGAATTCTCTGTAGAAGTATACAAGGAAAACCTCCAGCTGCTCGAAATGAACATTAAAAATGAACCGTTTGGCAACACTCACTATAAGGGCGATGCCTCTGCTTTTATAATAAATAAAGGATTTTACCCTGTGGGAACCGAATTTGCTCATCCGTTGCATTACGTCGATCTTTTTGCCGATGGTGAAGTAGGAACAAAAGTTGACGGAGCTGAAAGTAACTCGGAAATTCAGTACGAATTCCCCGGAACCCGCTCAAAAAGGGTTAAAGAGATCCGCTACATGTATAAATGGAAGGATGTGAGATTAATCGACATTGCTCTGCCAAACGAAGATGATACGCCGAATGGTATTGCAAATGGGTTCGAAAACTACTTGGGCCGAGAGGGCCAAGGATGGGTGGATAATGGAGCAGGATGGATTCTTGCCGCATACATTGAGAATCGCAATGGTGAACTGAGGCCCCAAACCACTGAGGAGTTGGCCCAATGCATTGGTTGCCATGCAAAAGTAGGCAATACTATCGATGCAGTTTGGTCGTTTCAGCGCAAACTTCCCGGCCTCGAGGGTTGGGCCGATATGCACTATGGGCGCTACGACTCGAAACGGCCGAACGAAACCTATTTGAACGATTATTTGAATGTTGGCTCAGGCAAGGGCGAATTGGGGTACTTCTTTCATTCGGTTGTTGGTGCCGACTTGTACGGTTTAATGCCTAACGAAATTCGAACCGAGTTGCATAGTTTTGCAAAGCAGCACAAACTAGTTGAAATGCTTAAACTTAAATACCCAATTGATGAAATATTAAGCGATGAAATATTAAAGAATCTTTCGAAAGAAGAGAGAAAGCCACGACTAATGGAGCGTCAAAAAATTATGAGACACTACACAAAAAAACGAGCCTACCTCCAGCAGAACAACTCGAATGGAGAATTCTTTTTAAAGGGAAATATCTTCTACCCTACTCTCGAAACCATGAAGGCAAACATACAGGGCTACAGAAAAATAGTTCTCGATCAAAGTTTCAATTTGGGTAAGGACCTTTTTGGGAGTGTTGCCGATAATATTCCCTTTACCTTACGCTCCGATGGTACAGTTAAGGATGAAAATGGTAAGATAATTCCCACAGGTCATGTTATTTATAGCCGACCCTACAATAAAAAAGGAATTGGAATAACCCCAACCGGTATTGTTGAAGGCGATGCAATTGATAGTAAGGGGAACTACGTTGAGGAATACACCGAGGAAGATGTTCGGACGGGCAGGATTACTTTTACTGGAACCCTCGATTTGCTATACAATCCTATATTAAGTAGTAATAAACTAAAATAAACAATTTTTGGCCACGCCCGCTATCGCGACTGCCTTTGGCAGGCAGGTGCCTGTTGTTAGCGCATTTGAGTTTTACATTTTACATTTATCATTTTTAGTTTTACATTAACAAAACCCCAGAATGTAAAACAGATAAATGTAAAATTCAGAATTACTAGTTCGTATCCTCGTTCGCCCTAGGCTGTTCGTTTGAAACACAGCTCGGCGGCTTGAGTTTTAAATTCAACATTTATCATTCCATATTCCATACTCCACTCCCTTTTCCCATTTTAATCGATTGCATATTTTTTTTTATTGGCGTGACTATAAGCAAATGGCCATTTCATTTTTTTTGATAATTTTGTAGGTTCAGAAAAAATTGCGCTATTATTAAACGCAAACCATTATAATTCAATAACTAAAACATCACTACAATGTCGAACGTAAAACGTGTTTACACCTTTGGTAACAAAACTGCCGAAGGAAAAGCAGACATGAAAAATCTGCTTGGCGGTAAAGGTGCCAACCTTGCCGAGATGTGCCTTCTTGGCCTTCCCGTGCCCGCTGGCTTCACCATCACTACCGATACCTGCAACGAGTACTACAAGAACAACAACCAGCTACCCACCGAATTGCTTCCCGAAATTTGGAAAGCAATGGAATTTGTTGAAAAAGCCATGAGCATGAAGTACGGCGATTCTGAGAATCCTCTGCTTATGAGTTGTCGTTCGGGTGCTCGCAGCTCTATGCCCGGTATGATGGACACCGTGCTAAACATTGGCCTTTGCTCGGCTACTATCCCCGGTATTATTAAAAAAACCAATAACCCACGCTTTGTTTGGGACTCATACCGTAGGCTTATTATGATGTACGCCGACGTGGTTATGGAAAAGGCCGAAGGCCTTGAGCCCGCTGGTGGGAAAGGTATTCGTAAGCAGCTCGACGAAATGCTCGACGAGTTTAAGCATAAAAAAGGTGTTCACTCCGACACCGATCTTACTGCCGACGACCTAAAAGTTCTTGCCGAAGAGTTTAAGAAAAGGGTAAAAGAATCGCTTGGTAAAGAGTTCCCCGACGATGCTAAAGCGCAGCTTTTAGGTAGTATTATGGCTGTATTTAAGAGCTGGAACGGCAAAAAAGCCGTGTCGTACCGTCGTATCGAGGGCATACCCGACGATTGGGGAACCGCTGTTAACGTTCAGGCAATGGTATTCGGAAATATGGGCGATAGCTCGGCAACCGGCGTTGCATTTACCCGTAACCCTGCAACCGGCGACAATATTTTCTACGGCGAGTGGCTTATCAATGCTCAAGGCGAAGACGTGGTTGCTGGTATCCGCACCCCAAGCCCACTGAATAACGACACCAAAAACGAGCAGAACAAGCACCTTGCTAGTATGGAGGAGCTTATGCCAGCAACCTATAAAGAGCTCGACGACATTCGTTTACGCCTCGAAAAAGCGTTTACTGATATGCTCGACATTGAGTTTACCATTCAAGAGGGAATTCTTTACATGCTACAGTGCCGCACCGGTAAGCGTACTGGAACCGCCGCTTTAAACATGGCAATGGATATGCTTCACGAAGGATTAATCGACGAGAAAAAGGCCGTTATGCGTGTCGACCCAGTTCAGCTCGATGAACTTCTTCACCCCATTGTAAATCCCAATGCAGAAAAGAAAGTTGATCCTATTGTAAAGGGTCTTCCTGCTGGTCCTGGTGCTGCTGTTGGTAAAATTGTATTCACAGCCGAGGATGCTGTTGCTTGGCATCGTAAAGGCGAAAAGGTTATCCTTCTTCGCGAAGAAACCAACCCCGAGGATGTTGAAGGAATGCGTGCTGCCGAAGGTATTCTTACTGCCCGTGGTGGTATGACCTCGCACGCCGCCCTAGTTGCCCGCGGATGGGGTAAATGCTGTATAGTAGGAGCCGGTGGAATTCATGTTGACGCCGCTAACAAAACAGCTAAAATTGCTGCAAACGGTATAGTTTTAAAAGAGGGTGATGTAATAACTCTTAACGGAACCAAAGGCCACGTTTACTCGGGTGCGCTTGAGTTAATGGACTCGACCGAAAACCCAAGGTTTAGGGAGTTTATGGCCCTTGTCGACAAGTTCCGCAAAATGGGTGTACGCACCAACGCCGACACCCCTGCCGACTCGAAAGTTGCACGCGATTATGGTGCCGAAGGTATTGGACTTTTCCGCACCGAGCATATGTTCTACGGCGAGGGTTCCGACAAACCTCTATTCTTGCTTCGCAAAATGATTCTTAGCGCCAACGAAGCCGAGCGCCGCAATGCTCTCGACGAGCTATCTCAATATGTTAAGAGGGATTACAAGAGCACCATGGAGGTTATGGATGGACTACCTGTAACCGTTCGTTTGCTCGATCCTCCTTTGCACGAATTTGTTCCTCAAAGCGCCGAAAAGCAAGCTGAACTTGCTAAGGCATTAGGTATTAAACCCGAAGATGTTGCAAAACGTGGCGAAGCGCTTCACGAGTCGAACCCAATGATGGGTCATCGTGGTGTTCGTTTGGGTATTACCTTCCCCGAGGTTACCGAAATGCAGGTTCGCGCACTTTTCGAAGCAACAGCCGAACTTTTAAAAGAAGGCAAAAAACCAATGCCCGAAATTATGGTTCCTGTTACCTGCGATGTTCGTGAACTTGACGAAACTAAAGTTGTTGTCGATAAAGTTTATGCAGAGGTTTGCGCAAAATTCGGTTTGACTGAGTTGAAGTACCTATACGGAACTATGATCGAAATTCCTCGTGCTGCCCTGCTTAGCAACGAAATGGCTAAATCGGCTCAGTTCTTCTCGTTTGGTACCAACGACCTAACCCAAATGACCTTTGGCTTTAGCCGCGACGATACCGGAGGATTCATGCACGACTATCTCGACAAAAAGATTCTGGCTGCCGATCCTTTCCAAACCATCGATCAGAATGGTGTTGGACAACTCATTCAGTACTCAGTTGAGCGCGGACGCGCTACTCGCAGCGACCTGAAAGTTGGTATTTGCGGAGAGCAAGGTGGCGACCCTGCTTCGGTTGAGTTCTGCTTTAAAACCGGCTTAACCTACGTTAGCTGCTCGCCATACAGGGTGCCCATTGCACGCCTTGCTGCTGCTCAGGCCAGCATTAAGTTTGGCAAGTAATTTCAACTGCAATTTTTAACGTAAAAAAGCTGCTCGATGGGGCAGCTTTTTTTGTACTTATGGAGTTGTAGATTAATTAGTTGATTTTAAATAATCTCAATGCCTTCGTGCTTGTAGGCCAAGCGAGTGCTTGCAGACCAAATGCCAACCTGTACTTCGCCAATATGCTTTTTACGAAGTAAAAACATGCACAGGCGCGACTGGCCAATGCCGCCGCCAATGGTTTGGGGTAACTGGTCAGTCAAAAGCATGGTATGGAAGTGCAATTTTTCCCTTTCGGGGCAACCAGCAATCGAGAGTTGCCTTATTAGCGCCAACTTATCGACCCTTATGCCCATTGACGAAAGTTCGAGAGCCGACTGGCTTATCGGGTTCCATACAATAATATCGCCGTTTAGCCCTGTGAGCCCCAAATCGTTTTGCGAACTCCAATCGTCGTAGTCGGGAGCACGGCCATCGTGCGGTTTGCCATCGGCAAGGGTATCGCCAATACCAATTACAAAAACAGCCCCGTATCGTTTTGCAATCTCGTTTTCGCGTTCCTTTGGAGATAGTTTAGGGAAAAGTTGAAGCAACTCCTGGGAGTGAATAAAGTGAATGTTTTCGGGCATAAAAGGTTCAATTTGAGGGTATGCTGTAAACACATCGTGTTCAGTTTTTCGAATGGCTCTGAAAATAGCGTTTACAGTTTCATTTAGGGTAGCAATATTACGTTGACCAACCGAAATAACCTTTTCCCAGTCCCACTGGTCGACAAATATGGAGTGAAGGGGCGATAACTTTTCGTCGGGTCGAATTGCACGCATGTCGGTTAGTATTCCATTGCCCGTTTCTATACCCAACTGAGCCAATCGAACCCTTTTCCACTTTGCAAGCGACTGCACCACAACAGCCCTCGAGTTCCCCATGTCGGCAATGTGAAACGAAACGGCGCGTTCAATGCCATTGAGGTCGTCGTTCATTCCTGTGTTCTCTTCAACAGCAATGGGCGCTTGAACCCTAAAAAGGTTCAGTTCCTTGCACAGCTGCTGGGCAAAGGTGGTTTTTACAAAATCGATGGCCAATTCGGTTTCAATTCCCTGTTTAATGGGCCTTTCGATGCATTCGTTACTAGTAATGGTCTTCATTTTCTATTAAATTGAGGGTTAATAAAAAACCCGCCTTTGAGGGGCGGGTGGGTTTAGTATCGATATAACAATAGTAATCCTATCCGCCATTTGGTAGAGCATTATTATTGTTGTTATTGTTAGTAAGCATAAATTCCATAGTTTTTAAACAAAAAAACCTCCCAGCGCTGGAAGGCTTTTGTTAATGAATTGATTATAATTAACTTAAAAACCTTTCAGCAGCAAACGAATTATTAATTGCTGCATTGAATGGTATGCTATATAGTAGTATGATTTCTCGTTTATCGTTACTCAACAAAAATAAAAAAATTATTGGAGTTGAGGGACAAAACAGTTGTATTATTTTTCATATTTAAGTAATTTGCAAGGATAAGTGAGATTGAGAATTCTCAATTCTTAATAACTACAAACCATTAAAAAGAAGCATTATGGCAACAACGAAAAGTAAAGGTGTAATTGCCATTTTAACTGGTGGTGGCGATGTTCCAGGTTTAAATCCAGCAATTAGGGCGGTTACCATTCGCGCTCTTCGCGAGGGTTACGAGGTAATAGGACTTAGAAGAGGCTGGAAGGGAATGATTGAAATTATACGCGATAAAAAAGCCGATAATTCGCAATGCTATGAAATGCTTACCGAAGAACGGGTAAACAGGGCTTTCCGAACGGGCGGAACCTTTCTTCACACTTCGCGAACAAACCCCTCAAAGGTTAAGCTAGATGATTTGCCCAACCATTTAAAAGACAAGTATACTAAAGATATTAACGACCTTACTCCCGAAGTGCTTAAGAATCTCGACTTTTTAGGAGTCGATTATCTCATTCCTATTGGCGGCGACGATACTTTAAGTTATGGTGTTCGACTATACAAAGAAGGTGTTAGGGTTATTGCCATTCCCAAAACCATGGATAACGATGTACCCGGAACCGATTATTGCATAGGATTTAGCACATGCATAACCCGAACCATATCGATGACCGACATTCTTCGAACATCGGCAGGTTCGCACGAACGAATTCTGGTTATGGAGGTGTTTGGCCGTTACGCCGGATTTACCGCTATGCTACCCACAATGGCCGGAGTGGCCAATCGTTGCGTAATTCCTGAACACAAGTTCGATATTGAACTTTTAACCAAACTTTTGGTAGAGGACCGAAATGGGCATCCAAGCCGTTACTCATCGGTTATGGTTAGCGAAGGGGCAACCTTTGAGGGTATGGACAAAATGGTATACTCCGGAACCGAAGTCGATGCTTATGGTCATGCGAAACTGGGCGGAATTGGCGAGCTGGTTTCCGAAAGAATTAAGGAATTTACGCCAAAATACAACAAGGGGAAGACTATAAATATTATAAATCAAAAACTTGGATACTTAGTGCGTGGCGGCGAACCCGACGCCATTGACTCTATTGTGCCTATGGCATTTGGTAACTTGGCGCTCGATTTAATTCTGAAGGGTGTTCATGGCCGATTAGTTGTGCTTAAAAACGGCAGGTACGACAATATGCCCATCGATGTGGTTACCAGCAGTAAAAAACTGGTAAACGTTCAGCGATACTACAACACAGAAAGGCTCAGACCTTTTTATAAGAGTTTCGAGATGTTGCCACTTTTCATTATGACCAGCGAGTAAACTACTTCCTGAGCTATGCTTTACCTACTGCTCGATTGGTTTTTTGTGGCATTTCACACGTTGCTTATTGTATTCAACCTTTTTGGGTGGATTCGTAAAGCATGGCTCAGGTATAATTTAGTAACCCTTTTACTCACGGGAGGTTCGTGGATTTTCCTCGGGCTTTTTTATGGTTTGGGCTACTGTCCGCTTACCGACTGGCACTGGATGGTACTTGGAAAAATGGGTAAGTACCCCGAAACTAACAGTTACGTAGCTTACTTATTCAATAGAATAATTGGAATTGACATGAGCGATTCGTTTGCTGAAGCTCTAACACTTTACACATACTTAGGCGCATTATTTCTTTCAATTATTATTAATGCTAAAAAGTTTATATATAAATAGTTAGACAATATTAATGTTTACGACATGGTGAATTCAAGTAGCAAATGCAACTTATGGGTTTAACATATAATTGGGTG
>CAYZNN010000051.1:0-4038 GCA_964479665.1 uncultured Rikenellaceae bacterium
ACTGGAAACACCTCACTTACATTTGCTAATATTACCAATTTGCTACCCTCAACAGTTTACTACTGGAGGGTGCGTGGCGAAAACGCAAATGGTTACTCGCCGTGGTCGACTATATGGAATTTTACTACAGAGGCAACAGTTCTTGTTCAACCTTCACTTGCAAGTCCTGAAAACGAAGCAATAATAACTGGCAATTCGGCAACATTTCTTTGGAACTCAGTTTTTGGAGCCAATGGGTATACGCTTCAGGTTTCAATCGACAATACATTTATAACCGCTACATCAACTTTTAACACAGCCAATACAACCTACGGTTTAAGCGGATTGCAGTACAACCTAAACTATTATTGGCGAGTTCGTGCTTTCGATGGTTCGAGCGAAGGGCCCTGGTCGGCTGTTTGGTCGTTCTCGGCCATTGAGCCAACACTCGATGCACCTACCCTTTCGCTACCTTTAAATGAATCTTCAGGTATTGCAGTTGAAGGCGTTACGCTTCAATGGAACACGGTAACCAATGCAAACACCTACACCCTACAGGTTTCAACCGAAAGTACATTCGGAACCTTTATTTACAATGGAAGCACATCGGCCAGTTCACAATTAATTGGAAACTTAAACTGCGAAACAACTTACTTCTGGAGGGTTAGAGCAAACAATTCGCAGGTAACAAGTGCTTGGTCGCAGATGTGGCAATTCACAACCGAAGATTGCCCCATTGTTCCACTCGATGTGCCATTATTGGTATCGCCTTCCAATCAGTTGCTCAATGTCGTTAACTCATCAATAACCTTTACGTGGAATGCAGTGAGCAATGCAACAAGTTATACCATTGAAATTTCCGAAGGAAACGAATTTGCCAACCTAGGATTCAATTCAACTACCCATTCAACTACTGTTGAAGTAACAAGTTTGGATTGCAACACAACTTATTACTGGCGAGTAAAGGCAATAAACAGCGAAGCCGAAAGCGAATGGTCCGAAGTATGGCAGTTTACAACAACCAGTTGCACAGGCTTTGGAACCGATGATTTAATTCAATTCACAATTTACCCAAACCCAACAAGCGGCTACTTTAACATTGAACTCAATGGCAATGCTGGTATATTCGATGTTATAGTGATGAATAATTTAGGGCAGATTATGGTTGCTAAAAGAATTGACAAAGCAAGCTTCGATATCAGCAATATGAAGCCGGGTATATACTTGGTTATCCTAAGAGAAAAAGGATTGATAGTTGGTAAGAAAGTTCTAGTGAAGCAATAACTGCTAAATATAATTAAGCAACTAGCGCCAAAGCATAAATTGTTTTGGCGTTTTTGTTTCAATTTTATTACGTTTGTTGGCTCAATGGAAAAACAAGTATTATATAGCCGAAATTTTATACTTCTTTATTTTGCCAATCTTATTATGGCAATAGCTTTTTACTTTATGTTGCCCATTCTGCCTGTGTACCTTACAACAGCATTTGGAGCAACCAAGGGAGAGGTTGGATTGGTTCTGGCATTTTACACAATAGCTGCGCTAGTTATACGTCCTTTCGCTGGCTGGGCTGTTGATAATTACGGACGCAAGGGTATTTACCTTACCGCTTTTTTGCTTTTTGTATCGCTGTTTATAGGCTACCCAATTGTACCAAGTATACTGTTAATGATTGCCTTACGGTTTGCTCACGGATTAACGTGGGGCGTATTAACCACTTCGAGCACAACCATTGCAGTGGATATTATTCCGCCTGCCCGACGTGGCGAAGGCATTGGCGTTTTTGGACTATCGATGACCCTTGCAATGGCCATTGGGCCATTAATTGCCATAACTATTGCAGGCTCCGATAGGTTTATAACACTTTTCATTTCTGCAATTGCAATCAGTTTGGTTGGATTTGCATTTACTCAATTCGTAAAATTTCCGCATTTCGGCATTACTGGCCAAAAACGAGAACTTAATTTAAAGGGGTTGGTCGAAAAATCGGCCATTCCAATTTCGCTTAATATGCTTCTGGTTATGTTCTCGTATGGCAGCGTGCTTTCGTTTATTGCCCTTTATGGACAAGATGTTGGAGTTAGCAATAGCGGTCCCTTTTTCTTTCTTATAGCAGCTGGAATAGGCATTTCGAGGTTCTTTGGTGGAAAGGTGTTCGATAAACAAGGACCACGACGAGTGTTGATTTTGGGGATTATAATACTTATACTTTCGTTTCCAATACTTGCTCTGGTTCACAATCCAGTTGGATACCACGCTTCGGCAATTCTAATGGGTTTTGGTTTTGGAATTATTATTTCCGTTTTTCAGAGTATGGTAAATAATCTGGTTAAACCCGAGCGCCGTGGCGCAGCAAATTCCACGCTTTTTACCTGCTTCGATCTGGGAATAGGAATAGGAATAGGAATGATGACCACAGGATTCCTATCCGATTATATTGGACTAAGCGGAGCGTTTTTGGTATGTGCAGGGGTTAGCGTGCTAGCATTAATTCTATTTGTTTCTTTCTCGGAAAGGCAATATAGGGAGAGAATGAGGGGGGAATAGATTGTCGGTTGTCGGTTGTCGGTAACTTGCCCTGAGGCTCTCGAAGGGTCGGTTGTCAGTTGTCCCTGCCTGCGTAACGCCCACTTGAACGTTTTAGTCGGGCAGGCAGTAAGGCCGGGATTGTCGGTTATCAGTTGCAGGTTATCAGTTGTTGGTTGTTGGTTATCGGTTTCACGATAAGGCTTTTAAACCTACTAATAAAACCTAATGTGTTCTAGTGTGTCTAATGTGGTGAAAGATACACATTAAACATACCTTTCCACCTCCACCCTATTATCGTGAAAGGCAGTGCCGTGGCCCATATCGGTTTCGCGACCTTTCGAAAGGGCATTTACATAACAACCGTCTGTTCCCCACCATCCATTATGAATTACAACACAACCAACACGAACGGCATACGTTAATTGTACCTTTACCTTCACTTCGCCCCGTGCATTGAAAACCCGTACCATTAATCCATCTTTAATTCTGCGCCTTTGGGCATCGAAAGGGTTCATTTCGACAAAGGGCTCGGGATTGAGCATTTTTATAACCTTTAGGTTATTAAACTGCGAGTGAATGCGGTTCTTGGTATTTGGCGACATAAAAAAAAGGGGGTACTTATCATCACTAGTATTACTACCCTCAGCTAAAGGCTCGTAGGTAGGAAGCTGATTGGCACCCCACAAATCGGTTGCTTGCTGCGAATAGAGCTCAATTTTTCCACTTGGCGTTCTGAAAATCATATCGAAAAAAGCAATTTCCTGAAGATTTGGTGCAAGCATTGGCCCCTCCATCAGTTTCTCCAACGAAAGTTCGGGAAAGCGGGAAAGCGTATCGTGCAGAAAACTTTCAACATGCTCATCGCCGGGTGGAATAAGATGTTTTTCAACTTCTTCTTTGCTAATACCAAGCTTTAGAGCCAAATGGTAGTATATTTCATTTTCGGGCATTACTTCGCCAGCGGGTTCAACAACCTTTTGCTTTAGTTGAACATAGGGATTCCAGTACGAACCAATGATATCGCTCTGCTCGAACATATTTTTGGCAGGCAGCACAATATCGGCTTCAAGGGCCGTATCGGAAAAAAACTGGTCGACCACTACTCGGAAATCGAGCTTACGAATGGCCTTTAGCACAGTGTTAGTATCGGGATTTTGAGCTACTGGGTTTCCGCGCTCCACCCACATCATTTTTAAAGTTGGGTTACTCATTTCGAGCATTGCCTCTCCTAGCCTAGCCGTGGGAATTGCACGGCGAATAATGCCATCGGGAGCTTTTGGTGGATAGTAGCATAGAGGCTCCAGCACGTCGTCGAAAACGTAGCTTTGTAAATTGGCGTAATGCCAACAAGCCCCAGGCTTACCAATATTTCCAGTAATTACCGAAAGCGCAAGTAAGCAGCGAACGGTTTGTCCTCCATTTGAGAAGCGTTGCATGCCATAGCCGGGTAGTAAGGTCATGGGTTTAACGTGCGCAATGCTCCATGCCAACTTGTAAATAAGTTCTTCGGAAACACCTGTAATTTCTGAT
>CAYZNN010000052.1:0-3713 GCA_964479665.1 uncultured Rikenellaceae bacterium
AACCCTTCCTTATGAAGTATAAAGTTAATTTTCTAATGACGGATTTGGGTTAAATTGAATTTTGCAAATGATTTCGAATTTTGATTGCTAGTATCAGATAATTAGGAATATAAATTACATTTTCATTCAAGAAATTATCTGACTTTTTGTTATTGAAGGATAAATTACTTGACTCGTAAAATAATAAGCCGTAACTTACCTAGCATCCCCAAAAGACCAAGAGCTATGGAAGACAATTTAATTGTAATTGCAACCGACAACTATTCCAGCGCTTTAATACTCCAAAGTTTTTTGGAGTCGAATGGAATAGAGTGCTTCCTAAAGAATGTCAACCTTGTTCAGCCTCAAGTATCGGAGGGGGTTAAGGTGCAGATAAGGGAAGCCGATGTGGAAAAGGCCCTCAATCTTTTATCGTTTTTTAACTACTCCCAGAAGGGGGAATTGGGACCAAGAAAAATTCTTGTCCCCATCGATTTTTCGGAACCCTCCAAAAATGCTGCTTTTTTTGCCGTTAAGTTGGCACATAAATATGGTGCAGAAATAAAACTGCTGCACCTGTTTACCTCTCCCATTATTGATATGATTCCCTTTTCCGATGCTGCAAGCATTCAAATAGATGTTGACATAAGCTTTCAAACCATTCAGAAGAATGCAAAAGAGAAACTGATTAACTTCTACTCGGAACTGAAGGATTATTCAAAGAATAATGGTATGTCCGAAGTTCGAATGGGTTATTCGCTTCGCGAGAACTATGTGAGCTACGGCATTGTTGAGATGTGCATGAACTATCGTCCCGGCATAATAATTATGGGAACCAAACGCGATGGCTTCCGAAGTTCCGAATTGGTTGGAATTACCGCTGCCGAAGTAGCCGACGAAACGGGCATTCCCATTCTGGTAATTCCCGAACGTGCCAAGCTTACCGACTTGGATCAGTTACAAAACGTTCTGTATGTTACTACTCTCGACGATGCCGATTATCAGGCGCTCCGCAAATTGCTAACTATTATTAGCCCTTTCAATGTGAACGTGCATTGCATTCACTTAACTTCCGATATCGAAAACGTGGTGGTGGGTGCGCTAATGAAGAATATGAGCAATTATTTTAATAATATAAGTAAGAGGGTGCAGGTGAAGTTTGAGATGATTGAAACCCAGAAGGGTAAGGATGTTTTCCGGCAATATATTGATAAGCACAAGATCAATCTGGTGTCGTTAACCATGCATAAACGAAACCTTTTGGAGCGGCTCATTAACCCCTCGCTTACCCGAAAAATGCTGAACGAAGCTGATATGCCATTGCTAATATTTCCGGGCTAGTTACAACAAAAAGGGGCTTTTCGAAGCCCCTTTTTACTATTCTGCATGAATCATATTGTGAAAAACGTTGGTAACATCGTCGTCGTCCTCAAGTTTTTCAATGAGTTTATCCACATCAGCAGCTTCTTCGGCTGAGAGGGTTTTGGTTTCGTTGGGAATGCGTTCGAAGCGGAACGACTTAATGGCGAAGCCATTCTCTTCGAGGTACTTTTGAATGGGCCCAAAATTGGTGAACTCTGCAAAAATCATAATGGTATCGTCTTCGGCAAAAACTTCCTCAACACCATAGTCAATCAGTTCCAATTCCAATTCCTCAACATTTATCCCTGCTTTCATTTCAACCTGAAATGAGCACTTGCGCTCGAAAAGGTAGTCGAGCATTCCGGTAGTTCCCAATGTTCCGTTGTACTTGGTAAAATAGCTGCGTACGTTGGCAACGGTGCGGGTTGGATTGTCGGTAGCTGTTTCAATTATAATAGCAATTCCATGGGGTGCTTTCCCTTCGTATACCAGCTCCTTGTAATCCTTCTGGTCCTTTTCTGTTGCCTTTTTTATTGCCCTTTCAACAGTCTCTTTAGGCATGTTCTCGGAACGAGCATTTTGAATTAGTAACCTTAAGCGTGGATTTGTGTCAGGGTCGCCGCCTCCGTTTTTGGCAGCCATGGTTATTTCGCGACCCAAACGGGTGAAAACCCGTGCCATATTACCCCAACGTTTAAATTTTCGTGCTTTGCGATATTCGAATGCTCTTCCCATTTCTATTGTTTTTAATTAACGAGCCACAAAATTATTAAACATTCCTTTTGGTTGTCCAAAAATAAGCGCTTTTTTAATGCTTCTAGCGTTTCTTCCTTTTCTTTTTCTTTTCTTCCCGTTCCTTTTGCGACGTTTCGGCTTCTATCATCAGGCTTTTCCAGTCAGTTTCAGGGGCCATTGAAAAATCGATGGTGTTTGAATATTCCTTTTGGTCGATTTCGAGCACGTTGATAGGTTTGCCCAAGTAATCCTCAATTTCGGTCAGAACCTGTTTTTCCTCGGGGCTACAAAACGAGACTGCATTTCCACGCTTCGTTCCCCGGCCGGTACGGCCAACTCTGTGAACATAGTTTTCGGCCTTATCGGGCAGGTCGTAGTTTACCACATAATCAACATTTGGTATGTCGAGTCCTCGCGCACTCACATCGGTTGCAATAAGCACCCTGTTTTTGCCCGATTTAAAGTTTTCCATTACGTTCTCTCGCTCTTCCTGCACCTTGTCGCCATGAATGGTTTGGCTGGTAATACCTACCCTTTCAAGAGCCTTGCTTACCCTTTCGGCCCTTATTTTGGTGCGCACAAATACAATTATTTTGCTCTCCGGATTCTCATTAACAACCCTTTCGAGGAAGAAACGCTTATCGTCCATTGCAATGTGAGCCACCGAGTGCGAAATGTTTTTCGAAACCGGGTCGTGAGCCGACATGTGTATGCGTACCGGATAACGAACCAGCGAGTATGCTAATGTTTTCAGGTTTTCGTTTATTGTGGCCGAAAAGAACAGGGTTTGCCTTCGTTTGGGCATGGCCCGAACCATTTCCTGTATGTCTTTAAGGAAACCCAATTCCAGCATTCTATCGGCCTCATCGAGCACAAGTACCTTCAACTTGTTTACAAATAAGCTGCCTTTGCACATTAGGTCGAACATACGGCCGGGGGTTGCCACCAGTATGTCTACACCCTTTTCAATCTGGGTAATTTGTCCCTTTTGTTCAGCACCTCCTATTACACATAGTACTTTAACACTCGTTTTTGCAGATAGACTTTTCATCACATCGGCAATTTGCAGGGCTAGTTCATGGGTGGGAACCATTACTACGCAGCTGATTCCTTCGGGCTCCTTAAATTTTTTACTTTCGTGAATTAGGTGAATGATGGGTATTGCAAAAGCCGCTGTTTTTCCAGTACCCGTTTGGGCAATAGCCAACACATCTTCGCCATTAAGAATGGGTGTAATGGCTTTAAACTGTATGTCGGTAGGGCGCTTAAAGCCCATACTTTCAATGTTCTGCTTCAGTGCAGGTGTTAAGTTGTATTTTTCGAACTTCATCTTCTTTCCTTTGTTATTCTTAAAATAAATTTTGGTATGGTTGTACCAACCGAACCGTTTATGCGCTAAACTTGCAAATGTACACTATTTCCCTTATGTCTTTCAATTTCACTTCAAAGAGAGGTCTCTCTACTCCCGAGGTAGAAGCGAGCAGAGCCCAGTTTGGGCGAAATGTATTAACTCTTCCCCCTTGACTCGTCCTAAAAAAATTTACACTCTTTACTTGTTAATCCTGATTCAAATTCACACATTTTTTTAATCCCAAATGTTCTTTACTTTTTCTGAACCCCTCTTTGTGGGGTGGAGC
>CAYZNN010000053.1:0-3491 GCA_964479665.1 uncultured Rikenellaceae bacterium
CTTAAATACATCAACACGCGAACCATACCTAAAGCTAACATTTTGAAAAACTATATCACCCAGCATTTCTTTTGAAAGAACTATTCGGTTCTCCTTTTCCTGCTCTAAATCCATAATCTCAAATAGCCTGTCCGATGCAATAAATGCGTGCTGTAGCGACACGTTTACTCCAATAATGCTATTTAGTGGACCAGAAAAGTAGCCAAGAATTGCGTAAAACGAGAGCAGTTCACCGACAGTAAGGTCGTTGGATAAAACAAAGTACGAACCAATCCAAAGCACAATTATGGTAAACAGCCTCGACACGAAAGTTGTTGAAAAAGAAGTAAAAACACTATTTAGACCTGACTTGTAACCTGTGTTTAGCAGATTAACAAAACGGAACTCGGTTTTGGTATTAGTGTAATCCTCAATACCAAATCGTTTTATGGTGCTAACCGTGTTAATTGATTCCACCAATTGGCTTTCCAAGCTGGCAGCTTGTTCCATAATTCTGCGCTCCGTTTTCCTGTTAAGAAAGTTTGTTACAACATATAATGCAATATAAAAAGGTATGATAATGAGAACGAGAAGTGCCATTTGCCACGAGTAAATAAACATAAGCGCAAACGAGAAAAAAACTATTAGAACGTTAACTATAAGATTAATAAGCGTGTTATTAATGAATGTCCGAATTTTAACCGCATCGTTAATTCTCGAAATAATCTCGCCCGTTTGCATCGTATCGAAGAACCGCTGAGGCAACTTCAGAAGGTGTTTGTAGTACCCAAGAATTAGCCGTGCATCGATTAGCTGCCCTGTTTTTAGGGTAAAAACCGTTTGGTATATACCAAGTAGTACCTGAACAATTAGCAGGGCAATCATCCCTAAACTCATTACATTTAGTAGATTCTTGTTCCCGTTTGTAAAAACAAAGTCTGTCAGTTTTTGTATATATATTGAAGTAGATAGCCCAATAATTGAGAAGAATATGGCACCAAAAAGGGCTTGGAGCATTACAGCTCTATGGGGCTTAAGCAATCGAAACAACCTTGAAACATTCGATATTTTTTCGTTCTTAACCTCAAAACCCTCGGAGGGAACAAGGATAACCAAAATCCCTGACCACTCCTTGAGGAAATCGTCCTTGCTTCGCTTTTCAATTTTCCCCGTTGCGGGATCCATAACCTTAACGCCTTTATTGCTTGCCTGTAAAAGCACCACGTAGTGAAGCAACCCGTTAGCAAGCTTTAGGTGAGCAATGGCGGGTTTTGGAATTTTTAAAAGCGAATCAAAACCGCCTTTAACTCCTTTTGCAACAAAGTTTAGCCGTTCAGCTGCTTCTATTAATCCAAGTACGTTTGTGCCCCTTTTATCGGTGTTAGCATACTGTCGAATTTTTGCAACAGGTATATGTAGGTTATAAAATGCAGAAACCGAAGCCAAGCAGGCAGCTCCGCAGTCCATTATGTCTCGCTGCTTAACCTTTACCCCATTTCTCATCTTTTGCTCTGGTTTTTATTCATACTGCTAGGGTTAAGCCAATCCGAGATATCGTCGAAAAGTAGCTGTGCTATTGTACGCTGGGTAAGAATAAGGTTTGCGGTTAGCGTCATACCCTTTCGTACTTGAGCTGTTTTCCCATCGTATTGCAAGGTGAGTCCGTTCAAATTTCCGTGTACTTTAAAACCGTACACTTGTCCCTCGCTTGTCGAAATGTCATTTGATATCTCAAGTATTGACCCATCAAGCATCCCCCATTGGTTGGCGTTGAATGAGTCTATTCGGTATTTTACCTTCTGCTTTTCGTAAACATAACCAATATCTGTAGGGGAAATGTACATCTCCACCAGAAGGTCGTCGTTTGGCGAAATTCGGCAAAGCTCCTGATTGGGAAATACTGCTGCACCCACCTGAATTGCAACTAGATTCTGAACATAGCCCGATAGCGGAGCGGTTATGAAGCACTTGAGCCTTTCCTTTTCAAGGTTATTAAGGCTCTCCTTTAGAGACAATTGCTGGTTTATATTGGTTTTTAGCGCATCTTGCCAGTTTACGAGCTGAATTTCGACTAGCTGATTGTGGCGAAGCTGTGCGTTTTCAAGCCGATACTTGGACTGTTCGTACTCAGTTTGGGGTATAACCTTGTTATCATACAGCTGTTTTTGCCTTTCGTATTCCTTTTTCAGATTATCAATTTCTGCCCTTTGGTATTTTATGTCGGCAATGAATCGCTGGGTTTCCTGCTGGTACTTTAGCGTTATTAGGTTTGGAAAGTTGTAACTTTTGTTTCTTGAGGATTTCGTTATGGTGACAAGGTCGCTAATTTCATCGTTCACTAGTTCAAGCCTGTTTTTAATGATGTCAATGCTTTGGTGTATCTCCATTGTATCGACAATGGCAAGCGTATCGCTCGCTTTTACATAGGCATTCTCTAATAGTTTTAGATGAATCAACTTTCCGTAGATTGGGCTTTTTACGTCTCCCTGCTTTACCCTAGTGGTTATTATGCCCCTACACTGTATGTTTATATCAACCGAAACAAAAAATAATGAAATAGCAAAAAAAACTAATGATAGGAGTAAAACCAAATAAATGATTTTACTCCTATGGGAGTGCCGACTAATTAATGAAATTGATAAATTACTAATTGAATCAGGATTTATTAAATGGTTCATTTATTGGGCATAAGCAATTAAGGAGATTGTGATATTCATTACAAAAAAGGACAGGAGAATTAATTGTATATCTATACCAATTTACTTTAAAAGATTAGTTATGAAATCTTTTAATGAGTCCCAATTCCTAAAAATGAATAAAAACACCAAAAAAGACAGAGCCAATATAATAATACTCCGAAAACCAATTCCTAATAGCATATTTTTCTTTTTCATTTATTTGTCGATTGAAAATTACTACTTTTTATAATCGCTGGATGCAATTTTTTCTCTAGCGTTTATGTTATAATGGCAAATATTAACTAGTTACTGTATTGGTAGTGCCAAATGCAGTTTGCGTATATAACACCAGCAGGATTTCCTGGCCCAAATGACTGTGATCTTACTAGCCACCCTAATACAGCCCCAACATCAAAGCCGAAACTACCACCGCTTATAAGCATTAGTTCGGAATTGTCTATGCATTCCAATGAATGAATTACTGAATCGAAACTATCTTTGTTCATAATCATAAGGTTTTCAAAATTAAATTTAAGGTTTTAGGATTGAACCGGTTTTTTGCCACTCAATCCCGCTTTGAAGTCATCCCAATCACCAAAAATTTGAGTTCCTGCAGCAATTGCAATACCAATAGCGATAAGTGCTCCAATTCCTAAGTCTCCTCCATTTACAACTTTTGATTCTTGGGAGTTTATTTCCTGTACTCCCAGTGCATGTAGATTCAAATTGTTCATTTTATAAGATTTTTTGTAAAACAAATAGGTTAATTTGTGAATAACTGTTCGAACATTTTATTCGGGCGCAAATATAATTACGAAAACGATTGCGGGAAGT
>CAYZNN010000054.1:0-2500 GCA_964479665.1 uncultured Rikenellaceae bacterium
ATTCCATTCAGGGGAAGGGGGGAAACCCTCTTCCTGCTGAAAAAATTTAAACTAGCCTTCTCTCGTCTAAAAGTTGCATTTACTACTTGAATCTAAATTTATTTATACCTGAAAAATATAAAAATGATTTGACTCCAATACCGAATTATGCAGATGGATTGAATTCTAAAGAAACCCCCTTTACGGCCTCATTAAACGTTCCGTTCTCATAAACAACCCTGCCATTTACAATGGTGTAGGTAACACAGTTGGTAAACGTTTCGCCCTCAAATGGCGACCAGCCACAGTGGTAATGAATGTTGTTTTTTTCTACCACCCAGGCCGAGTTAGGATTAACTAGCACTAAATCGGCATGGTATCCTTTTCGAATGAAACCCCGCTTATCAATTCTAAAAAGTTTGGCAGGGGCATGGCACATCTTATCAACCACCATTTCTATGGGGAAAATTCCACGTTTGGCCATTTCAATCATGGCAATTAGCGAATGCTGAACCAATGGCCCTCCCGAGGGGCAGTTGAGGTAGGGGTTACCTTTCTCCTCAATAGTGTGGGGCGCATGGTCGGTTGCAACCACGTCGAGTTTGCCGCTTTTAAGTCCGGCAACTAGGCCAAGCCTATCGTTTTCGGTTTTTATGGCAGGGTTCCATTTTATTCGCCAGCCCAACTTTTCGTAGTCCTTGTCGGAGAACCAAAGGTGATGAACGCAAACTTCGCCAGTTATTTTCTTCTTTTCCAGAGGTAGGGTATTGTCGAGTAGTTCCAGTTCCTTTTTAGTTGAAATATGAAGAATATGCAGTCGAGTGCCATTTTCTTTTGCCAGTTTAACTGCAAATGAACTGCTAAGGTAGCATGCATCTTCACTTCGTATTACTGGGTGAAGGTGGAATGGAATGTTCTCGTTGAACTTTTGTTTTGCATGGCTTAAATTGGATTGAATGGATGCTTCGTCTTCGCAGTGGGTGGCAACCAAAACGGGCGAATGCCTAAAAATTTGGGTCTGCGATTCAATTTTGTCAACAAGCATATTACCCGTTGACGAACCCATGAAAACTTTTACTCCGCAAACTCTTTTGGGGTCAACTCTCCTAATTTCTTCAATATTGTCGTTGGTCGCACCAAGGTAATACGAGAAGTTTGCAAGCGATGTTCTGCCTGCAACCTCAAACTTTTTATCGAGTTTTTCAATTGTTGTGGTTTGTGGGTTGGTGTTGGGCATTTCCATGTAGGAGGTTACACCTCCAGCAACTGCCGCTTTAGCTTCGCTGTAAATATTCCCTTTGTGCGTCAGCCCTGGTTCGCGAAAGTGAACATGATCGTCAATAACACCCGGGATTAACAGGAGCCCCCGAGCATCGATTATTCTTTCGGTTTTTGGGGCGCTTGTTGGATGAGAAACTTCCCAAATATCTTCAATTTTGCCATTCTTAACATGCACGCTGCCTTCAAAGCGCCTTCCTTCGTTTACAATTTGTGCGT
This sequence comes from uncultured Rikenellaceae bacterium, assembly GCA_964479665.1. Classification (GTDB taxonomy): domain Bacteria; phylum Bacteroidota; class Bacteroidia; order Bacteroidales; family Tenuifilaceae; genus UBA2287. The sequence goes on from CAYZNN010000054.1 coordinate 1,477, forward strand.
TGGCAATAAGTAAGCTGCTCATAGGAGTTTTTATTGAAAGATTATGCTAACTGTCTTTTGTAGCTTTTAAAGAAACTTTTAAACTTAAGCCCAATTACGCCCCAAAACGCTTCGTTAAAAATCCCTCCGCTCATTTTCGATGTTCCAACCCTACGTTCGGTAAAAACAATGGGAACCTCCTTAATGTTAAAGCCCATTTTCCATGCGGTAAACTTCATTTCAATCTGAAAGCCGTAACCTTTCATCCGTATCGAATCGAGGTCCATGCGTTCTAGTACAATGCGCCTGTAGCATTTAAAGCCAGCAGTGGTATCCATTATTTTCATGCGGGTAATAAATCGTACATAGGCCGATGCAAAGTACGACATGAGTACGCGCCCCATGGGCCAGTTAACCACATTTACTCCGCTAATGTAACGAGATCCAATTGCAACATCGGCACCATCGAGGCAAGCCCTATAAAGTTCGTTAAGGTCGCACGGGTTGTGCGAAAAATCGGCATCCATTTCGAAAATGAAATCGTACTTTCTCTCTAATGCCCACTTAAAGCCTGCTATATAGGCAGTCCCTAGTCCAAGTTTTCCTTTGCGTTCAAGTATAAAAAGCCTATCAGGGTAGGTGTCTATCAGATTCTTTACAATCGAGGCTGTTCCATCGGGCGAGCCATCATCAATAACTAAAAGGTTAAAGTTGTTTTCGAGCGACATAACTTTGTGAATCATTCGCTCAATATTATCTTTTTCGTTGTAGGTGGGGATTATAACCAGGTTAGTGCCAAAACTCATGTCGTTTTTTTTGCGAAGATACTTCATAGTCTTAATTTTTTAAATTAACCGAGATATTATTTTGATGCATATACTAAATATAAGGTATATGGCAGGTTCGAAATTTTGTATAACCCGAGGAACTCAACCTTTATAAACGAAATTGATACTGATTAACAGTAACTTAATTTTTTTTAATTTTTATTTCAAAAAAAGTTTGCAAAAGGTTTGGAGAATTGGTTTTGGAATTTCTATCTTTG
>CAYZNN010000055.1:0-2380 GCA_964479665.1 uncultured Rikenellaceae bacterium
GTATCTTTGATTTATTGGTCACAACTCTGCCACCTGCACATTGAATGTTGTGCAGGTTGTGAATTGCTTTCAGATTGTATCTTTGATTTATTGGTCACAACTTTAAGGGAGATACTGGATAATGGTATCTCGTTGTGAATTGCTTTCAGATTGTATCTTTGATTTATTGGTCACAACATAGGTGGTTATTAAGCACTGTAATTTAGCTGGTTGTACCAATTTTTCGATTAAAAAAAAGTGACCAATAAAAAGCCATGCGGAAATACTCGCATGGCTTTTTTGTTTTCTACTTGCTTTAACCCTAAAACAACTGCAGCTGCTGGGGTTCGGGGTTGGCCGTTACTGGTTTGGTTGAATGGAACAGCTCCATGGCTCCAAACTGCTTATCGGTAATGCAGAGTATACCCACGTAGCCATGGGGCGGCAGCAACTTTCTTACCCGTTTAATATGTACCTCGGCATTCTCGCGGCTCGGACAGCAACGGGTATAAATTGAAAACTGAAACATGGAGAATCCATCCTTAACCAAACCCTTGCGGAATAGCGTGTAGTTCTTCTTATCCTTCTTGGTTTCAGTAGGAAGATCGAAAAATACCAGTACCCACATAACTCTATACTCGTTTAATCGGTTGGTTGTGCTCATTGCCCAAAAAAATTGGCTACGTTTATTAAAGGCAAAAGGGTATGAACGAAAGGCATTCTCTCCCTTTCAAACATTGAGCCAAAAAAACCATACGGTACTGGCTTGCAAAAAGCTAACTGAAACGGGGGTAAAGAATTTTTCGGGTTGAGCCCTCGAAACAATCGTTGAGCGATGCAGCGGTTCGTTGCGCTGCAAGCATAAGCGGGCTAGTTTTACTGTCGATAATTACATCGAGAGCGGGAGTGGTTAATAGTTGAGCTTTCATTTCGCGGGTTATTTCGCTTAAATCGTAGAACCGTTTCGAAATGTCGATAACCAATTTATCGACAAATGGTCGGTATGGTTCCATAATATCGTCGGCCAGGCAAAAAGCATTGTACTTGTTCCTGTGGTGAATTCCCAGCGTGGGAAGCAATCCAGCGCCAACAAGGCTTCGGGCAATAATTGCCCGAAGCACAGCATAACCATAGTTTAGCAAATTGTTGGGCTCGTCTTCAAAGCGTCCCCGAATAAAATCGTCGTTTGTAACCTCGCTAAACAGGTTTTTCCAATAAAATGCAGCTGCACGACCCTCAAGGTTATCGGGGTCGCCACTTCGAACGCTTCGCAACCAATAGTTCATAGGTTCAATATCGACCCCCTGTGTGGCTAATACTTGCGACTGATTGCTAATTTTTGCCTGAACCGTTTGCTGCCAAAGCTGCTTTTTAAGCGGAACGCTCGCCTCAATTTGGGCTTTATAGCGTTCGCTTTGCAGGGTATTACCTTCGAGCGGTAGCAGCATTCCCGAAGGCATATGCTTATCGTTACAGGTAATTACAGCAGCATTATTGGATAAAAGTTTATTTAAAAGTACATGTGTAATGGTTATTTGAGGCGAATCGATAATAACCACACCAATATCCTCAATGGGAATGGTTGAACTCTCCTTTGAAGCATCGGGATAGTCAACCACCAACTGCTCGTCCTTCGCCTTTAGGTAAGCGGGATTGCCGAAGTAAAGGGTTCGTTTTATCATATTTCGTTTATTTAAAAATCCCCGGCAGGGTTTAAAACCCTGTCAGGGCTAGTAAAACTAAATTCCTTGAACCGTATCAGGGTCAACCATTTTACGATGAACATGAACAAAATTAATACTACCACCGAACCACTCCAGAACAGTTTCTCTATCAACTTTTGTTGGCTTGGTGGAAATAATACTGCCATACGATGACCAGGGATAATCCCTAAAATCGTCGGTAAAACTATGGTGAACCGGATTCTGGTGGATGTAAATTACAAGGTTCTGGAAATATTTCTCGGTGTTAATTTTAATTCGATGGTAAGGTCGCTCAAACAATGTACCCGTTCTTTTCTGCTGTTTGTTAATTGCCTGTGTGTACGAATTAAAAAGATGAGAAAAATAGAGGTGTGGAGGTTTTAATGAATTACCCCTGCTAGGATATTGAACCGTATTACCCCTGTCGGGGTTTTGAGCCCTGACAGGGGTGGGAAGCGTTTTAATATTTACTTCGTTCTCCTCCTTTATCCGCACCAGTAAATGGAAATGGTTTCCCATTAAACACCACGCAAAGGTATCGGCAATAGGCGTAATGTACTTACCGTAAAGCCTAAGGAAATGCTCATAGTTATCGGAAATATAGAATAATGGAGCGCCGTTAATGCCGCGGTTATATATGTGGTAGTAGCAGCCGTGCTCCAATGGTATATTCCTTGAATTTGGCATAAGAGTTAAAT
>CAYZNN010000056.1:0-2321 GCA_964479665.1 uncultured Rikenellaceae bacterium
CTGGGGAATAACTTTTTAAACGATTCTCCCCATTAAATTGTCAATATTTTTGCTAACCTAGTTCAATCTTTTTACCTTCGCACCTCAAAAAAGAAAGTGTATGTATAGATCGCACAATTGTGGGGAATTGAGGATTACCCATGTAAGCATGAATGTAACCCTTTGCGGTTGGGTTCAGCGGTTTCGTAAATTGGGCGGTATGACCTTTATCGACCTTCGCGACCGCTGGGGAATTACCCAGCTGGTAGCCGACGAGAGAGCCGATTCGGCTATTCTAGGAACAATCGATTCGCTTGGTCGCGAATTTGTTGTGCAATGCGAAGGGAAGGTTATTGAAAGGACCAGCAAGAATTCAAAAATGCTTACAGGAGACATTGAAGTAGCAATCGATCGAATAACGATTCTTAATTCCTCGGAAATTCCACCTTTTACAATCGATGATGATACCGATGGGGGAGATGAAATACGCATGAAGTACCGGTATATCGATATAAGGCGCAATCCCGTGAAAAACGCACTCATCCTGCGCCACAAAATGGCTCAGGAGGTTCGAAAATATCTCGATTCTAAAGATTTTCTGGAGATCGAAACCCCTTTCCTAATCAAATCGACTCCCGAAGGAGCCCGCGATTTTGTAGTGCCCTCTCGCATGAACCCAGGAGAATTCTATGCACTTCCCCAGTCGCCCCAAACCTTTAAGCAGCTATTGATGGTTGCGGGACTGGATCGCTATTTCCAAATAGTGAAATGTTTCCGCGATGAGGACCTACGTGCCGACAGGCAGCCCGAATTTACGCAAATCGACTGTGAAATGTCGTTTGTTGAGCGCGAGGATGTTTTACTAACCTTCGAAGGACTTACACAGCATTTATTTAAAACAATTAAGGGCATTGAATTTTCAAAACCATTCCCTCGCATGTCGTATTCCGATGCCATTGCACTTTATGGTTCCGATAAGCCCGATATTCGTTTTGGCATGGAAATTCGGCAGATCGATGCGCTAGCCAAGGGTAAGGGTTTTCCTGTTTTCGATAATGCCGAGTACGTTGGTGGAATATGTGTGGCCGGGGCTGCTAATTACTCTCGTAAGCAAATCGATGAGTTAACTCAATTCGTTCAGCGACCCCAAATTGGAGGAAAGGGTTTGGTTTATGTTAAACTTGACTCGGATGGTACCGTTAAATCGTCGGTAGATAAGTTCTATAATTCTGAAGAACTAATGGCTTGGACCAACTACATGGGTGCAAAGCAGGGCGACATGATTCTTGTAATGGCCGGACCACAGAAGAAAACCCAGGAAGCATTGGGCCAGCTAAGGCTTGAAATGGGAAACAGATTAGGCCTTAGGGACGCCAACGTCTTTGCACCGCTTTGGGTGGTCGATTTCCCATTGCTCGAATGGGACCAAGAGGCCCAGCGATTCTTTGCCATGCACCATCCATTTACCTCACCTATTCTTTCAGATATTCATCTTTTCGATTCCGACCCTGCTGCTATAAGGGCAAATGCTTACGATTTGGTTATAAATGGGGTTGAAATAGGGGGCGGCTCAATTCGGATTTTCGATAGGAACCTTCAGGAAAGGATGTTTAGAGCATTAGGATTTACAAAAGAAGAGGCTGAGCATCAGTTCGGATTCTTGCTGAATGCATTTCGTTATGGAGCCCCACCCCATGGAGGTATAGCCTTCGGTTTCGACAGGATTTGCGCTGTTTTTGGTGGTTCTGAGTCGATTCGCGATTATATTGCATTCCCCAAGAATAATTCGGGGCGCGATGTGATGATAAATACCCCATCGTCAATTAGCCAGCTGCAGTTGGATGAACTCACTATAGGTATAATTAAAAAGTAACTCTTACCTAAAGAAAATTAAAAAGCCTACCTCGAAAGAAGCAGGCTTTAATTTTTTTGAACCGCTACATTACTCGTTAACAACGGTAGTGTCTTGCTGAACAGCAGCAGTGTCGGCAGCAACTTCCTCAACAGCCGCAGGCTCTTCGGCTTTTTTCTCGGTAGCAGTACCGCAAGAAGCAAACATTAGTGCAAGAGCGGCAAAAGAAACTAGAAATAATTTTTTCATGATTTGAAAGTTTTTTGTTGAACAACTATGCAAAGGTAATGTATTATTCAATACCACATTCTTACAATGTGTATTTTTTTAACATAAATTGGAATAGTCATTTTCAATCAAAAAAATATAAACGAATTAAAAGAATTTTTTAATATGATTATCCGCTAACGTTCCTAAAGTATTATATTTGTACATAATTAATTGAAAATGAATTTTATAGATTTTGTAAAGCAGCATCCTGATGAGAACA